>NZ_JARVTB010000001.1:0-610993 GCF_030208885.1 Arthrobacter sp. fls2-241-R2A-172
CGGGTGCTGCGGGCGAACTGCTTCCGGGCCAATCGGTGACGGCTACGGCAACGTATGCCATCACGCAAGCTGATATCGACGCCGGTCACGTAGCGAACGTTGCTACGACCACTGGTACTCCGCCCACCGGTCCCGCGGTAACCCCGCCCCCGGCTGGTACGGACACTCCGTTGACGGCCGGTCCGGCCATGGAGTTGACCAAGTCTGCTGATGCCTCGGCCATCCAGTCGCCGTCGGTTGTTGGTGACAAGATCACTTACACCTTCACGTCGAAGAACACGGGTAACGTGAAGCTCACCGGTGTGGTCATCAACGATCCCTTGGCGGGTCTGTCGGCATTGACCTGCACCTGGCCGGGTGCTGCGGGCGAACTGCTTCCGGGCCAATCGGTGACGGCTACGGCAACGTACGCCATCACGCAGGCTGATATCGACGCCGGTCACGTCGCCAACACGGCGACTACCACTGGTACTCCGCCCACCGGTCCTGCGGTAACCCCGCCTCCGGCCGGCACGGACACTCCGTTGACTCCTGGCCCTGCCTTGACGTTCACCAAGTCCGCCGACGCTTCGGCAATCCAGGATCCTTCGCAGGTTGGTGACGTCATTACGTACACCTTCACCTCGAAAAACACGGGCAATGTGAAGCTCACCGGTGTGGTCATCAACGACCCGCTTCCGGGCCTCTCGGCATTGACCTACACCTGGCCGGGTGCTGCGGGCGAACTGCTTCCCGGCCAGACGGTGACGGCTACGGCAACATACGCGGTTACACAGGCTGATATCGACGCAGGTCACGTGGCCAACAGTGCTACGACAACCGGAACGCCGCCCACTGGCCCTCCGGTAACGCCTCCTCCGGGAACGACGGATACCCCGTTGATTCCGGCTCCGGCGATGAAGTTCACCAAGTCCGCTGATGCTTCGGCTATCCAGTCGCCGTCGGTTGTGGGTGACCAGATCACCTACACGTTTACGTCCAGGAACATAGGCAACGTCAAGCTCACCGGTGTGGTGATTGATGATCCACTGGCTGGCCTGTCTGCACTGACGTACAGCTGGCCCGGAACTCCAGGGGAGCTGCTGCCCGGCGAGACTGTGACGGCTACGGCAACGTACGCAGTGACACAGGCTGATATCGACGCCGGTCACGTCGCCAATGGCGCGACCACCACAGGCACTCCGCCGGTTGGTCCGCCTGTCACGCCTCCTCCGGGAACCACGGATACTCCGTTGACCCCGGCTCCGGTCATGGAGTTCAGCAAGACTGCTGACGCTTCAGCCATCCAGGATCCGTCTGTTGTGGGTGACCAGATCACCTACACGTTCACCTCGAAGAACACGGGCAATGTGAAGCTCACCGGTGTGGTCATCAATGACCCGCTTCCGGGCCTTTCGGCATTGACCTACAGCTGGCCGGGCACGCCCGGCGAGTTGCTTCCGGGCCAGACGGTCAGCGCTACGGCAACGTACGCGATCACTCAGGCTGACGTCAATGCAGGCCACGTTGCCAACACCGCAACCACCACGGGAACCCCGCCAACTGGGCCCGCAGTGACGCCTCCTCCGGCTGGCACGGATACTCCGTTGACCCCGGCTCCGGCCATGGAGTTCAGTAAGACCGCTGATGCCTCGGCTGTCCAGGATCCTTCCAAGGTTGGTGACGTCATTACGTACACCTTCACCTCGAAGAACTCCGGCAATGTGAAGCTCACCGGTGTGGTCATCAACGACCCGCTTCCGGGCCTCTCGGCATTGACCTACACCTGGCCGGGTACCCCGGGCGAGTTGCTGCCCGGTCAGACGGTGACGGCTACGGCAACGTATTCCATCACCCAAGCTGATATCGACGCAGGCCACGTTGCCAACGCGGCGACCACCACAGGAACCCCGCCCACGGGGCCCGCAGTGACGCCTCCTCCGGGAACCACGGATACTCCGTTGACCCCGGCTCCGGCCATGGAGTTCAGCAAGACGGCTGATGCTTCGGCTGTTCAGGATCCTTCAAAGGTTGGTGACGTGATTACGTACACCTTCACTTCGAAGAACTCCGGCAACGTGAAGCTCACCAACGTCTCCATCACGGATCCGCTGGCTGGCCTCTCGGCACTGACCTACACCTGGCCCGGTACCCCGGGCGAGTTGCTGCCCGGTCAGACGGTGACGGCTACGGCGACGTACGCGATTACGCAGGCTGATATCGACGCCGGACATGTTGCGAACAGCGCCACGACCACCGGTACGCCTCCCACGGGGACGCCTGTCACGCCTCCTCCGGGAACCACGGATACCCCGTTGACCCCGGCTCCGGCCATGGCATTCACCAAGACAGCAGACGCTTCCGGTATTCAGAACCCGTCGGTTGTAGGCGATCGCATCGTCTATACCTTCACGGCCAAGAACACGGGAAACGTCACGCTGACTAACGTGTCGGTCACCGACCCGCTGGCTGGTCTCTCGGCTCTGACGTACACCTGGCCTGGAGCGGCAGGAACACTCCTGCCCGGTCAGACCGTGACGGCTACGGCAACGTATGCCATCACGCAGGCCGACATTGATGCTGGCCATGTTGCCAACAGCGCTACGACCACTGGTACTCCGCCGGTTGGACCGCCCGTAACGCCTCCTCCGGGAACCACGGATACCCCGTTGACCCCGGCTCCGGCGATGCAGTTCACCAAGAGCTCGGATGCTTCCGCCGTTCAGAACCCTGCGGTTGTGGGCGACACCATCACCTACAACTTCACGGCCAAGAACACGGGCAATGTGAAGCTCACCAACGTTTCCATCACGGATCCGCTGGCTGGTCTCTCGGCCCTGACGTACATCTGGCCGGGTACTCCGGGCGAGTTGCAGCCAGGCCAAACGGTGACGGCTACGGCAACCTACGCGATTACCCAAGCTGACATCAACGCAGGCCACGTGGTTAACGCTGCGACCACTACAGGCACTCCGCCGGTTGGTCCGCCTGTCACGCCTCCTCCGGGAACCACGGACACCCCGTTGACCCCGGCTCCGGCGATGCAGTTCACCAAGACGGCTGATGCCTCAGCCGTTCAGGACCCGTCTGTTGCAGGCGACAAAATCACCTACACGTTCACGGCCAAGAACTCCGGCAATGTGAAGCTCACCAACGTTTCCATCACGGATCCGCTGGCTGGTCTCTCGGCCCTGACGTACACCTGGCCGGGTACTCCGGGCGAGTTGCAGCCAGGCCAGACGGTGACGGCCACGGCAACGTACGCGATCACGCAGGCTGATATCGACGCCGGTCACGTCGCCAATGCGGCGACCACCATAGGCACTCCGCCCACCGGTCCGCCGGTGACGCCTCCTCCGGGAACCACGGACACCCCGTTGACCCCGAAGCCGGCCATGGAGTTCAGCAAGACTGCTGATGCCTCGGCTGTTCAGAACCCGACTGTTGCAGGCGACAAGATCACCTACAACTTCACGGCGAAGAACACCGGCAACGTGACCCTGACCAACGTATCCATCACGGATCCGCTGGCTGGCCTCTCGGCACTGACCTACACCTGGCCCGGCGTTGCAGGAACACTGCTTCCCGGAGAGACCGTGACGGCTACGGCAACGTACGCGATCACGCAGGCTGATATCGACGCCGGTCACGTGGCGAACGCGGCGACCACTACAGGTACTCCGCCCACCGGTCCGCCGGTGACGCCTCCTCCGGGAACGACGGATACCCCGTTGACCCCGGCTCCGGCCATGGAGTTCAGCAAGACTGCTGATGCCTCGGCTGTTCAGAACCCGTCCGTTGCAGGCGACAAGATCACCTACACCTTCACGGCCAAGAACACCGGCAACGTCACGCTGAAGGACGTCGCCATCATTGATCCGATGGCTGGCCTCTCGGCACTGACCTACACCTGGCCCGGCGTTGCAGGAACACTGCTTCCCGGAGAGACCGTGACGGCTACGGCAACGTATGCCATCACCCAGGCTGATATCGACGCCGGTCACGTGGCGAACGCTGCGACCACCACAGGCACTCCGCCTGTTGGGCCGCCGGTGACGCCTCCTCCGGGAACGACGGATACCCCGTTGACCCCGGCTCCGGCCATGGAGTTCAGCAAGACTGCTGATGCCTCGGCTGTTCATGACCCGTCCGTTGCAGGCGACAAGATCACCTACAACTTCACGGCGAAGAATACGGGCAACGTCACGCTGAAGAACGTCTCCATCACGGATCCGATGTCGGGGTTGTCTGCCCTGGCGTACACCTGGCCGGGCACTCCTGGCGAGTTGCTTCCGGGCCAGTCGGTGACGGCGACGGCGACGTACAGCATCACGCTGGCTGATATCGACGCCGGCCACGTGGCAAACGCTGCCACCACAACAGGTACTCCGCCCACCGGTCCGCCGGTAACGCCTCCTCCGGGAACAACGGACACCCCGTTGACCCCGGCTCCGGCCATGGAGTTCACCAAGTCGGCGGACAGCTCGGCTGTTCAGAACCCGACTGTTGCAGGCGACAAGATCACCTACAACTTCACGGCGAAGAACACCGGCAACGTGACCCTGACCAACGTATCCATCACGGATCCGCTGGCTGGCCTCTCGGCACTGACCTACACCTGGCCCGGCGTTGCAGGAACACTGCTTCAAGGAGAGACCGTGACGGCTACGGCAACGTATGCCATCACCCAGGCTGATATCGACGCTGGGCATGTCGCGAACAGCGCCACGACCACCGGTACTCCGCCGGTCGGACCCCCTGTGACGCCTCCTCCGGGCGAGACGGACACCCCGTTGACCCCGGCTCCGGCGATGACCTTCACGAAGACGGCAGACGCTTCGGCGGTTCAGTCGCCGTCAAAGGTTGGGGATCGGATCACCTACAACTTCACGGCCAAGAACACCGGCAACGTGAAGCTCACCAAGGTATCCATCACGGATCCGTTGGCTGGTCTCTCGGCTCTGACGTACACCTGGCCAGGTACTCCGGGCGAGTTGCTGCCCGGACAAACGGTGACGGCTACGGCGACGTATGCAATTACCCAGGCCGACATCAACGCTGGTCATGTTGCGAACAGCGCCACCACCACCGGTACGCCTCCGACGGGAACGCCCGTTACTCCTCCTCCGGGAGAGACGGACACACCGCTAACGCCAAACTCGGGCTTGGAGTTCTCCAAGACGGCCGACGCTTCAGGGGTGGGGGACCCCACCCACGTTGGAGACGTGATCATCTACAAGTTCACGATCAAGAACACCGGGAATGTGCCGTTGACGGGTGTCGCTGTCAACGATCCCATGGTGGGCCTCTCAGCCTTGACCTACGCCTGGCCAGGGGTGGCAGGAACACTGCTTCCCGGGGAAACGGTGACGGCTACGGCGACGTACGCGATCACCCAGGCCGACATCAACGCCGGTGAAGTTGCCAACACGGCAACCGCATCGGGTAGGCCCCCGGTGGGACCCCCTGTCACCACACCACCTGCAAGTGTTGTTGTGACCTTCCCGCCGGTGGTTCCGAGCCAACCCGGAGGTTCGCTGGCCAGCACGGGAGTTGTCCTCACCGTGTTGCCCATCAGCCTGCTGGTTGTTGGCGCGGGGCTGTTCCTGTTCCTTGTTGGACGCCGCAGGCGTTCCGAGGCATAGGACAAAAAGTGCGCGGCAATCGGGGCCCCAACCCCGGTTGCCGCGCATTTCATGAACGAATAAAACCCAGAAGAACCAGGAAGCCAGACCATGAAGAAGACAGTCGCATGCATTGCGGGTTTGCTGGTTTCGGCGGCCGCACTCGCTGGTTGCTCGTCGTCCCCGAGCAACGAAGCGGGCACATCGCCGTCGTCAACCACAACCCAAGCCGCCACCACAGGTGAGGCGAAACCTGCCAACCCGGGCGTCGGGATTATCGAGGCCACCACGATGACGTCCTGCGATACCGCGCCGGGAAAGGTGACAGCCAAAGGGACCGTCACACCTCCCGAGGGAACCAAGGGCGCGGTGAAGATCACCGTTAGCTGGGTGGATCCGTCCACCTCGGCGGTTCTGGCCCGCGGCGAGCAGACCTTCAAGGACGCGCAGCCAGGCAAGGCCCTCGACTGGGTTACCAGCAGCGAAGTGACCAAGCCTGCCGCCGCGATCAAGTGTGTTTTGGGCGCCACAGTGGTGTAGTTGGCCCCATTTATTGGGGGGCGGCCGATCAGGTACTTGTTACCTGGTCGGCCGTTTCTTTTGCCACTGCGCCGCGTGCCAGAACAGGAGGGCGGCAGTGAGCAGGACCGCAGCCAGAAGCGCATACGGCGCGTTGGAAAGCATCAGGAAGTTCAGTTGGGCGGACTCGGGCTCCTGGCTGGGTGTCGGGCTGATGATCGCTGAGGTGGCCGTGGTCAACGCCCACGCTCCGAACCACGCCAGGCCTACATTCAAAACCCACAGCGCAACGACGAATGGATTGATGGATGGGCGGGACCTCTCCGGGTCAACAGGCTCAGGTGCGTGTGGACTGATCGCCGTGACGGCGTTGCCGTGCTCGTAAATCTCGCGGAAGCCGATGCGCTCGTGAATGTGGTCCTTCATGGATCCCCCAGCCCGTGGCCGTTGATGTTCTCTGCACTCTACCCCGTCTGATCGCACTCAGGGTGGTGATCCCTCCGCGCTTCCACGTCAACAAAATCGGCCAACATTGTGCACTTCGGGTGGTGCCAAACAAAGTCAATGACGTACCCGCACGGCAAAAAACCGCAAAAAACCTCTAGAAACAGCCTTCCAAGCGAAATAGGTCACAAAAGTTTGACGGAAAGGCATACCTAAGTAAGGCTTACCTTGCTAACAAGCGCCCCAAAGCAATGGAAGGAAGCTGACGTGACGTCACCAAGTGTCGAAGAGCGGATCGCTCAGGAGCAGGATTTTGGCTCCAAAGTGGAACTGGCCCTCGCCGCCACCAACCAGCTGTTCAACGCAAGAAATTCGCCCAGTTACGTCGCGCAGGTTCTGCAAGGAGTCAACGCTGTCTCCACCAAAGTGCAGCGGACCGCCAAGCCGTTCACCGGCGTCGGGCATGCTGAGCTGAAAGCGAAGGTTGGCGCCGTCGACCTCGAACGCCCACTGCCTGATACGGCAGCGGCCCTTGAGGAACTCGACGAGCTGTACCTCAAGGACGCCATCTACTTCCACGACGCCCGCTATGCGGCCCACCTCAACTGCCCGGTCGTCATCCCGGCGCTGGTTGGTGAGGCTGTTCTCTCGGCAGTGAACTCCTCCATGGACACCTGGGACCAGAGTGCGGGTGCCACCATGATCGAGCGCCGCCTGATCGACTGGACCGCTGAGCGCATCGGCTTCACCGCCGACGCCGATGGCGTGTTCACCTCGGGAGGCAGCCAGTCCAACTTCCAGGCGCTGCTGATGGCGCGCAACCACGCGGTGGCCACGCTGCGTGTCGGTAACTCCGAGGCCCGTCTGCCGCACTTGCTTGACCGCCTCCGGATCTTCACCTCTGCCGACAGCCACTTCAGCATTCAGAAGTCCGCGTCCATGCTGGGGCTCGGCTTCGACGCCGTTGTTGCCATACCCACTGCCGAAGACCACCGCATGGACTCCACCGCCCTCGCGGCTGCTTTGGCTGAAGCACACGACGCCGGGCTGGTGCCGATGGCGGTTGTGGCCACCGCCGGGACCACGGACTTCGGTTCGGTTGATCCGCTTACCGAGCTCGCCGCATTGGTGCGGGCTTACGGTTCGTGGCTGCACGTTGACGCCGCCTATGGGGGAGGGCTCATTGTTTCGGGTCGCCACCGGCACCTCCTGGACGGGATCCACCTGGCCGACTCCGTCACGGTGGACTTCCACAAGACGTTCTTCCAGCCGGTCAGCTCAAGCGCGGTGCTGGTCCGCAATGGCTCCATGCTGGGACACGTCACCTACTACGCGGACTACCTCAATCCTGAGAGCGCCGCCAAGGCCGAGATCCCCAACCAAGTGGACAAGAGCATCCAGACCACGCGACGCTTCGACGCCCTCAAGCTCTGGCTGACCTTGCGGATCATGGGTGCCGACGCAATCGGAGCGCTTTTCGATGAAGCGATCGACCTCACCGCCCGGGTGGGTACGTTGCTGGCCGACGATGACGAGTTCGAGCTCGCTGCCCCACCGCAGTTAAGCACTCTGGTCTTCCGTTACCGCCCGGTGGTTGACGGTCTCGTCATCAATGAAGACGCAGCCGATGCGATCAATCCCGCGATCCGCGCAGCGATTTTCGCCTCGGGTGACGCTGTGGTGGCGGGCACCAAGGTGGCTGGCCGCCACTACCTCAAGTTCACCCTCCTCAACGCTGAGGCCTCCCTGCAGGACATCCAGGAAATCATCGAACTCATTCGCAGGACGGGCGCCAGCCTCCTCGCAAACACCACGGAGGCCGCCGCATGAGCACCCCAAACAACGGCAGGATTTACGACGTCGCAGGTATCGGCGTCGGGCCCTTCAACCTGGGCCTGGCGGCACTTAGCGAGCCGGTGGCGGATCTCGATTGCGTGTTCCTGGACCGCCGCGATTCCTTCGACTGGCACCCGGGCATGATGCTGGAGCCGGCACACCTGCAGGTTCCCTTCATGGCGGACCTCGTGACCCTCGCCGATCCGACGTCGCCTTTCTCTTTCCTGAATTTCCTGAAGCAGACCGGACGCTTGTACCGCTTCTATATCCGTGAGAACTTCTACCCCCTGCGCGCGGAGTACAACCAGTACTGCCAGTGGGTGGCGGGTCAGCTGGAGTCTGTCCGTTTTAGCACAGATGTGCTGGATGTGACCTACGACGACGGCGTGTACCACCTTTCCGTTCAGGGTCCCCAGGGCGTTGAGATGCTTCGCGCCCGGAAACTGGTCCTTGGCACAGGCACATCGCCCTATGTACCGGACGCCTGTGCAGGAATAGTGGACGCCGGGGGACTGGTCCTCCACAACGCCGACTACCTGTCGAGGAAGAGTGAGTTGCAGTCCAAGCGCAGCATCACGATCGTGGGCAGCGGCCAGAGTGCGGCCGAGCTGTACTACGAACTCCTTCAGGAAATTGATGTCTACGGCTACCAGCTCAACTGGGTAACCCGTTCCGGCCGCTTCTTCCCGCTCGAATACACCAAACTCACGCTGGAGATGACCTCGCCGGAGTACGTGGACTACTTCCATTCGCTCCCCGGCGAGCAGCGCGACCACCTGATCAAGAACCAGAAGAACCTGTACAAGGGCATCAACTCGGACCTGATTGACGACATCTACGATCTCCTCTACACCAAGAGTCTCTCCGGCATGGTGGACACCCAGCTGCACACGCACTCGTCGTTGACTGCAGCCGAGTGGGACGGCTCCACCGGCACCCACACACTCCAGCTTCACCATGAAGAACACGGGCGGGACTACCCCCTGGAGTCTGAAGCCGTAGTGCTCGCCACCGGCTACAGCTACAAGGAACCCGCCTTCCTGGCAGGGATCCAGGATCGAATCCGCCGCGACTCCAAAGGCCGTTTCGACGTCGAGCGCAACTACGGAACCGGCGTCGAACCCGGCGAAATCTTCGTCCAGAACGCCGAGCTCCACACGCACGGTTTCGTCACCCCGGACCTGGGCATGGCCGCCTACCGCAACTCCTGCATTCTGCGCGAAATCACGGGTCGCGAGGTCTACCCAATCGAGCGCAGCATCGCATTCCAGCAATTTGGCGCACCGGCTCCCGTGGTGGCCAGCCTGCCGGAAACAACTGGAGCAACCGTATGAGTTTCACATTTCGGCCCGTGGATCCCGTGGCCGATGCACCTGTCCTCCACAGCTGGGTCAGCCAGGAGTACGCCCGCTTTTGGGGCATGGTGTCGGCCACCGAACGGGACGTTGTGGAGGAGTACTCGCGAATAGCCGGATCGGACCACCACCAGGCGTTCTTAGGGCTCGACGACGGCGCCCCCGCCTTCCTGATGGAACGGTACCGCCCGGAATCGTCGCCTTTGGCGGACGCCTACGAAGTCCAAGCCGGCGACGTCGGAATGCACCTGCTCGTGTCCCCACCCAGCCGGGAACCGCTGCCGGGCTACACCACCGCCGTTATGCAGTCCGTCATGACGGAACTGTTCGATGACCCTGCAACCCAGCGGGTCGTCGTCGAGCCTGACGCCCGGAACCACAAGATCCACGTGCTTAACGAAAAAGTCGGTTTCCGGCCGTACGGCGTGGTGACGCTGCCCGCCGTCGATCCTGCCGAAGACCACAAAATGGGGCTCCTGAGCTTCTGCACCCGCGAGGATTTCCTCGCAACCCTGACCCCGATCCTGGCCGCGACTGCCGCGCCAACCAGAGGAGAATCCCTGTGACCACCACTGCCGATAACGTGACCACCGCGGCCGCTGCCTCGGTGTCCCACCTGACGCCCGAGCGTTGGGCCATTGCCAACCGGCACGTGGTACGCAAGGCGATTGCCGAGTTTTCACACGAACGGATCCTGGTCCCGGAGTTCATCCGGGAGGACGGCGCCGGCGTCGGCCTGTACAAGGTGGTGAGCGACGACGACACCGTCGAGTACCGCTTCCGGGCGCGCGTCCTGCAGTTGGAGCACTGGTCTGTTGCCGCGGACTCCATCGTTCGGTTGCGGGATGGCCAGGAGGTTCCGGTGGACGCCTTGGATTTCATTGCCGAATTCCACGAAGCACTGGCCATCCGCCAGGAGATGCTGCCCGTGTACCTTGAGGAAATCAGCAGCACGCTGGCCAGCCACGCGTACAAGCAAGGCAAGCCGTTCTCCTCCGCGCAATTGGCGGCAGGCGTCACCGGAGGCGCGGATCGTGCCGTTGACTTCCAAGCCATCGAGCACAGCATGACTGAGGGTCACCCCTGCTTCGTGGCCAACAATGGCCGGCTGGGATTCGGGATCGCGGACTACCATGCGTTCGCGCCGGAAACCGGCGCCACTGTGAAGCTGCAGTGGATCGCCGTGCATCGCAGCAAGGCAGTATTTACCTCGAGCGCCGGGCTGGATTACCGCACGCACTTCGAAGCTGAACTCGGGCCGGCCACGGTGGCTTGGTTCAACGCGGAGCTTTCCGCGTCAGGGCTGGATCCGGAGGACTACCTCCTCATGCCCGTCCACCCATGGCAGTGGGACAACAAGCTCACCGTGACGTTCGCGGCAGAAATCGCCCAGCGCCACATCGTGAACCTTGGCACCGGTGAGGATTCCTACCAGGCACAGCAGTCCATCCGGACGTTCTTCAATACCGACCACCCAGAGAAGGCCTACGTCAAAACGGCCATGTCCGTGCTGAACATGGGCTTCATGCGTGGGCTCTCGCCGCAGTACATGAAGGCAACGCCGGCCATCAACGATTGGTTGCAGGAATTGATCGGCAATGACCAGGAGCTCCAGAACCGGGGCCTGGCCATGATCCGTGAAACAGCGGCCATCGGCTATCACAACCACTACTACGAGGCAGCGTCGGCCAAGGGTTCGCCCTACCGAAAGATGCTCTCGGCCCTGTGGAGGGAAAGTCCGCTGCCGTTGCTCAAGGACGGACACCAGCTGGCCACCATGGCGTCGCTGCTGCATGTTGATGGCACTGGCCAGTCCATGGTTTCCGCCCTCATTGCGCGATCTGGACTGGCTCCCACCGAGTGGCTGCGCCGCTACTTCGAGGCGTATCTTGTGCCGTTGCTTCACTGCCTCTACCAGTACGAACTCGCGTTCATGCCGCACGGCGAAAACGTCATCCTGATCCTTGAGGACGGTGTGCCGGTCCGGGCGATCATGAAGGACATTGCCGAGGAAATCGTGGTGATGGGGGACCGGCTGGAACTGCCGGAAGAGGTTTCGCGCATCAAGGCCGAAATCCCGGCTGAGGAAATGGTCCTTGCCATATTCACCGATGTTTTCGACTGCATCTTCCGCTTCCTGGGAGCAATCCTTGTGGAGGACGGGACGCTGGGGGAGGACGGGTTCTGGGGCACTGCCGCAACTGTTGTGAAGGAATACCAGGAGCGTCACCCGGAGCTCGCGGACCAGTTCGCCATGCATGATTTGTTCGCTCCGGACTTCGAACTCTCCTGCCTCAACCGGCTCCAACTGCGGAACAACCAGCAAATGCTGGACATCTCGGATCCATCGGGCGGGCTGCAGATGGCGGGGCGCCTGGCCAACCCCTTGGCGAAGTTCGCCTGACACCCTGCGAGGGGTTAGGTCTCGGCACTCTCGGCGTGGGCAAGGGGGTGGGAGCTAACCCCTCGGCGTGGGCAAGGGGGTGGGAGCTAACCCCTCGGCGTGGGTAAAGGGGGTGGGAGCTAACCCCTCGGCGTGGTGGCGGCTAGTCTTGGCCCATGACGACTCGAGCCAATGAACTCACCGCCCTGGTCACCGGTGCGACGGCGGGGATCGGTGCTGAATTCGCCCGCCAACTCGCCGAATCGGGGCACCACCTGGTGCTGGTGGCCCGTGACGAGCAGCGCCTGAAGGACAAAGCCGCGGAGCTCGAACGCGACTTCAGTATCTCGGCGGAGGTCCTGCCCGCAGACCTGACAACCGACGTCGGCGTTTCGGCAGTAGCGGATCGTCTCAGGGATGCCGAAAGGCCCGTGGACGTGCTGGTGAACAACGCCGGACTGGGGCTCCTGAAGTCGTTCGAGCGCAACGATTTGGAGGAAGAACGCCGGCATCTGAGACTGCATGTCCAGACGCCCATGGAGTTGTGCCACGCTGCCTTGGAGGTGATGTTGCCACGCGGAAGGGGCAGGATCATCAACGTTGCCAGCGTTGCCGCGTTCGCTAACCGGGGCACGTACTCGGCCGCCAAGGCATGGCAGGTGACTTTCAGTCGCTGGGCCAACCTCAGCTATGCGAAGTCCGGAGTCCAGGTCACTGCCGTGTGTCCGGGTTTTACTCATACCGAATTCCACGACCGCATGGGCATGGACAAATCCGTGGCTCCACGGTTCTTGTGGCTGACCGCTGAACGCGTGGTCCGTGTGGGGCTGGAAGACAACGCAAAGGGCAAAGGCGTTTCCATCCCCACCAAACGCTACAAAGTGGTCAGCTTCTTCGCGCGCATCTTGCCGGCAAGGCTGACGTCCGGCCCACCGCGGAAGCCGCTGGAGCCCTAACTTTCACGCGTGAAGGCTTCAACGAGCTGCGCGAGCGGTTCGGGCGCTTGCCCCGCAGGTAAAGCGTCCACCAGTAACGGCGCGTATCGGATCTTGTTGCCGCTCCGGCCGCCGAAGAACCGGCGCAACTGTGCAGGCTCCGGTTGCCCGCGCTGCGATGGTTGGCGTTGGAGGAGCCGGAACGACGCAAGCTCGCCCTGGGCGTCAATGACGTCCAGCACGGCGTCGACGCCGAGGCTGCGAATGAGTTCATCCTCCAGATCGGCCCGGCAAACATGGAACCCGAGCTCGTCCAGTGGCCCGGATCCGATCCCGGCCTTTTCCAGCGCGCGGGCGATGCCCCACGATTCACGTTCATCACACAGGCCCAAGAGCCGGTGGTTAGCCCCACGCGGACCGTAACGGTCCAGGAAGTGGACGATGCTGGTGGCGCCTCCCATGGGAACCACCGTGACCCGCTCTGAGGCCAGGTCATGACCGCAGCGACGAGCGAGCGACTCGACCGCGAGCCGGTCACTTTCGCCTTCGACCAACACCGTTGTCGCCTGCATGGAACCAGTATGTCTTATGTCCCCTGCGCGGCGGGCTTGGCCTGGGGCGCCCGCACAAGGACGGCGACGGCGATGCCCACCACGGCCCCGACGAACGTTTCGATGGCACGCTCCATCACCAGGACGCCCGGATCCATGGGCGACGCGAGTTGGGCGATCAGCAGGATCACCGGGGTGAAGAACACCATCGCCCAGCCATAATGCCGGGCCATGAACAGCTCCGTGGGGAACTGGCACAGGACCACCACCGCCGCCAGGACCAGGGTGGCGTGGCCGGGAAAGTACTGCAGGGGCGACAGCGGACTGGGGAAAAGTACGACGGCGACCACCACCAAACCGAGGAACGTCCCCACGATGCGGTGGATGCCCCGGTGGACGCGGCTGGGGAGATCGGCCCCGGCGAGCGGCACCGCCGCCGCAGCCATGGCCCAGTGGGGGTGGCCACTCACGCTCACCACACCGATGGCCCCAGCCGCGCCAACCGCCAGCATGTAGCGGGTGGCGTGCACGAGTGCCGCTTGGCGCAGGGGCCCACTGAGCATTGGAACGTCGCGCGTAGCGCCGGCCACCCAGGCCCGGTGCCGGAACCAGCCGGCAAAGCCGACCACCAGGGAGAAGGCGGCGGACGCGGCTCCGATGAGTATCGCCGTCGTGAACGGGACGCTGGTTGGCACCGAAGCGCAGGCGCCCAAGGCGAGGATGCCAAAGAACGGACCAATTGGCTTCAGCCGCACGGCATCGGCATACAACGAGCCGAACCCTGCGAAGAGGGTAGCCACGAGCACCAACCACCACGAGTGGATGTGGTTCACGGACAGGACGACGCCGATGCTCAGCCCGCCCACCAGGATCAGCGCAGCCTGTGCTTGGTGCTTGAGCCGTAGCTGGTGGGTTTCGTTGCGGCCGTACATTCCGGTCAGCGCACCGAAGACTGCGTACATCATGAGGTCGGGACGTCCGATGAGGACCAGGACCAGCGCAGGCACGGCAACGCTGAGCGCAACGCGAACGGCTGAGAGGCGATCGTTGTTGGCCGGGCCAAGGCGGTGGAGTTCACGGGCGTGCGTCAAAAATGCGGGCACAGGGGAACACCACCAATCTTCCACGGTTTGCTTTCGAAATTATCAGGGCGGGCAAGCGTACCGCTATAAGCGCGGTCACAACACGTGGTGAGCTGGCGCGCTCTGAGGCGGAAAGGTCTGGGAAGATCAACGTATGCCTGTTGCTTTCGTTTGCCGCACCCGATCCACCATGCCGCCGCAGGAGCTGTTCGATCTTTCGCGGAACATCGACGCCCACGTGGAGTCGATGACCAAGAGCCGCGAGAAGGCCGTTGCAGGCGTCACGACGGGTCTGATCTCGGAAGGCCAGACCGTCACGTGGCAGGCATGGCACCTCGGAGTCCGGTTCCGCATGACCAGCCGTATTGTGCGGATGGAGGCCCCGGCGTCGTTCTCTGACGAACAGGTGAAGGGCCCCTTCAAGTACCTCCGCCACACCCACCAGTTCCGCCCGGACGGCAGCGGAACACTGATGGTGGACACGATCGAATTCGCTGCGCCTTTCGGCCCGTTGGGCCGCTTGGCGGAAAAACTGGTCCTCGCCCGGTACATGCAGAACCTCATTGAAAAGCGCAACGAATTCCTGGTGGCACAGGCACCGCCCGCGCTGGACGCACGGCAATGATCCGGCTCGCCCACGCCGATGACCTGCTAATGATGCAGGATATTGAGCGCGCCGCGGGGGAAGTTTTCCGGCAGCTTGGCATGGACCCGATAGCTGATGATGAGCCGTTTCCCGTGGAGGTATTGGGCGCCTACGCCGCTGCCGGGCGGGCGTGGGTGTACGTTGACGGGCTCGATTACCCGGTGGCGTATCTCCTGGCTGATGTCGTGGACGGCGAGGGCCACGTTGAACAGGTCAGCGTCCACCCCGACCAAGCCCACCAGGGCATTGGCCGCGAGCTCCTCCACGCCGCCCGCGTCTGGGCCAGGGGCCACGGAATGCATCGGCAGACCCTCAGTACGTTTCGGGATGTGCCCTGGAACGCTCCGTATTACCGGCGGCTCGGTTTTGAAATGCTCGACACCGGTAGCTGGGGTCCGGAGCTCACCCGCCTTATGGAACACGAGGCGGAGTTAGGCCTGACCCGCTGGCCGCGGGTTGCCATGTGGCGCCCGGTGGTCCCGCCCACCTAGCCGGCAGTACACCTAGTCGGCGGCCACCAGCTCAACCTCGTAGCTGTCGGTGTTGATCAGGTAAGCGGCGTAGTGGTCCGGGCCGCCTGCGTGCGGGTACTTGGATTCGAACATTTCGTACCAACCCGCGTCCGCTCCGAGCTCGCGGATGCGGTCCACGTTTTTCCGCGTGCCAGCGTGGAAGGCGACGTGGTTCACCCCCGGATCGGTGCGGCGGTGAGCGGTGCCGGTGATGGCATCGGAGCACTCCACCACGACGTAGGTCCCACCAAGTTTCCAGCTGCAACCAGTGGGCCACTCCTGGAACGGCTCATAACCGAGCTCGCCCAGCAGCCACCCCCACTCTGCCCGTGCACGGTCCAGGAACGGCACCCAGATTTCGAGATGGTGAACGGCCCCCATGGACCCAGCTGCAACCTCACGCATGCGCCGAGTCTACGAGGTCCGGGCCCTTTCCACATCGGCGGCGCTCGCAGAATCTCCACGGGCCCGAAGCCCGGCGACGACGCCATCCACGTCGTCGGCCGAACGGTCTTGGCTGAGTTTCGTTTTAGCCTCCACCCGGCTGATGACAAGTTCGACGCCGACGATCGCCCGCAGTTGCCCGGCAATGAACCGCTCGGGTGCTTCGTCCACTGTCCAGGGTTTGGGCATGCCGGCCTCGTTCCGGTCGGACAGGCGACGGACATGCATTGCCAGCCAGTCGGCGTCGTCATGGATGATCAACTGGCCGTAAACATGCGCAGTGGAGTAGTTCCAGGTGGGTACCACCCGGCCGTGTTCGGCCTTGGAGGCGTACCAGGACGGCGAGATGTAGGCGTCGGCGCCCTGCACGATCATCAAAGCCTCACCGGTGACAGGCAAGGACCACTGCGGATTGTTCCTGGCCATATGGGCTTGCAGCGCACCATGCTCCCCGACTGAGGGGTCGTACACAAAAGGCAGGAGGGTTGCCTGCAGTCCCTCCGGGGACATGGTGACCAGGTTGGCGGCGCTGGTCTGCGTGAGCAACGAGTCAAGTGCTTCAGGTGATGCGGCGAAATGCGCGGGGGTGTACATGCGAGGTGTCCTTTCGGGGTGGCGGGTCTTAGGAAGCCGACGGCGGGTTGAGCCTGACGCGGACTGCAGCACCTGCGCAGAGAATCACCGCAAGGCCGCCCACCACGGTGGTCCAGTTCAGGGATTCGCCCAGTAACAGTGCAGCCCATGCGATGCTCATGACAGGCTGGACCAGTTGGATTTGGCTGACCTGGGCCATGGGGCCGATCGCGAGCCCCCGGTACCAGGCGAAGAAGCCGAGGAACATGCTCACAACGCCAAGGTATGCGAAGCCCAGCCATTGAACGGGCGTGGCTGAGGGCAGTCCTGATCCCACGGACAGGGCCGTCAGCAGGATCATCACGGGCGATGCCACAACCAAAGCCCAGGAGATGGTCTGCCAGGCTCCGAGTTCGCGGGCCAACAAGCCGCCCTCCGCGTAGCCCACAGCCGCGGCCAGCACTGCGCCAAGAAGCAGCAGGTCGGCCCAGTGCAGTGAACCGAAACCGCCGGACTGGACCAGTGCGAAAGCGAGGGCCGCGATCACGCCTACTGCGGTGAGGACCCAGAACAGGAGGCGGGGCCGCTCCCGTCCCCGAGTGACCGCTACCGTGGCGGTGGCTGCCGGAAGGAGTGCAATGACCACCGCTCCGTGGCTGGCGGACGTGCTGGTAAGGGCGAAGGTGGTGAGCAACGGGAACCCCGCAACGATGCCTCCGGCTACTACGGCCAACCTGAACCATTGCCGGCCCCGGGGAAAGCGCTGCCGGGTCACGGCCAAGGCCAGTGCCGCCAGAAGGGCTGCCACTACGGCCCGGCCGGCACCAATGAACAGGGGCGAAAGTCCCTCAACGGCCACGCGGGTGAAGGGGACGGTAAAGGAGAAAGCGACGACTCCCAGGAGGCCCCACCAGATGCCGGTTGAGGTCTTGGGGGATATCACTGGCCGCGAAAGAGTAGTAGCGCTACTATGTTGACTCATGAATAACGATAGCAGTTCCCGCATCGCTGTGGGACTGAAAGAGTGGATTTCGGAAGCCGCTCCGGGATCGAAGCTGCCATCAACCCGCCACCTCGTGGCCGAATACCAAGCCAGTCCGGTCACGGTCCAGAAGGCCTTGAGAACGCTGACTTCCCAAGGCTTGATCGAGAGTCGTCCGGGCGTGGGAACATTCGTCCGGGCGTACCGCACGGCGAGGCCATCGGACTACGGCTGGCAGACGGCTGCCCTCAGGTCGGCCCAGGCCCCGCGGCCCCTGAACTCGGCTGCCATGCGCAGCGCTTCCAACAATGCCATCGCTTTTCATTCTGGATATCCCGACCGCGAGCTTCTCCCGGAGCGGCTGGTCCGCGCCGCCCTCACGCGGGCTGCCAGGGGAGAAGCCGCCCTCTCAAGGCCGCCGGCGCAGGGCATCCCTGAGCTGCAATCATGGTTCGCGCAGGAACTGGGCGCCTCCACGCCGGTTGGCGTCACGCCGCCCCAGCCGAGCGACGTCGTCGTTCTTCCCGGGAGCCAAAGCGGACTCAGCTCCATTTTTCGCGGACTTGTGGGCCACGGCCAACCACTGCTGGTGGAATCGCCCAGCTACTGGGGCGCGTTGCTGGCCGCGGGTCAGGCCGGCGTGAACATCATCCCCGTACCGAGCGGCCCCGAAGGTCCCGATCCCGACGAGCTGGACAGGGCCTTCGAGGAATCCGGGGCCCGGCTCTTCTACGCGCAGCCAAACTTCGCCAATCCCACGGGAGCGCAGTGGTCGGCAAAGCGTGGGGAAGAGGTGCTGCGGATCGTGCAGCACCATGGCGCTTTCCTTGTGGAGGATGACTGGGCCCACGATTTCGGGATCACGGCGCCTTCCGCGCCGGTAGCTGCCAAGGACGATTCCGGCCACGTGGTCTACATCCGCTCGTTGACCAAAAGCGTGTCGCCGGCCGTTCGGGTAGCGGCGATTATTGCACGCGGACCCGCCCGGGAACGGATCATGGGCGCACAGGCCGCCGAGTCGATGTACGTCAGCGGATTGCTGCAGGCGGCAGCGCTCGACGTCGTCACGCAGCCCGGGTGGCAAACCCACCTTCGCGGACTCAGCCATCAGCTGCAGTCACGCCGCGACCTCCTGGTCTCCAGCCTCGCGGAACACGTCCCAGAAGCCCACCTCAGCAACCTGCCCAAAGGCGGCTTGAACCTGTGGCTGCGGATGCCGGACGGGTTCGACGTCGAGCAGCTCACCAAGGATTGCGAAGCGGCGGGGGTGCTCATCGCAGCAGGGACCGAGTGGTTCCCAGCAGAGCCGGAAGGGCCGCACATCAGGCTCAACTACGCCGGCCCCAACCCCGGCGCGTTCCCGGAAGGTGCGCGGATCATCGGGGAAGCGGTGCGGAGGTTGCTGTCGTCCTAAGGGCCCGTTGCAGGCCCGCAGTTCCGTCGTTGGCCAACAACGAAACAGCGGGTGAGCAACGTGCAGGTGGTGCCTTAACGACCGTAGCCACCAACCTCAAGGAGAGCGCCTTGGGGTTGGTGGCTACGTTGGGCGGCGCTTGGCCGCGAACTATCCGTGTCGCGTTGCAGAAGTTGCAGGCAAAGAGTTCCTAAGCGGGGGTCAGGTCCTTGTTGCCTTTGCCGAACACTGCGTCATCAATGGGCTGGCCGTCGAACGGCATCTCGTCCAGGTTGATGAGCGGGTTGGTGTCCTGCGTTGCGACGAGCTCGCGCGCTTCAGCCTGGGTGTCCACGCTGGGCATGGAACCCGGCAGCGGCCGCTGGGCGGATTCACGCAGGAAGAAGATGGCAATCGCACCGACGATGGACGTGGCCATCAGGTAGTACGCCGGCATCATGTCATCGCCGGTGCCCTCGATCAGGCCCTGCACGATGAACGGCGTGGTTCCGCCGAAGATCGCTACCGAGAAGTTGTAGGCGATACCCATGCCGCCATAACGGCTGGACGTCGGGAACAACGCGGGGAGGGCCGAGGCCAGGTTGGCGATGTAGAACGTCACTGGGAAAGCGATCAGTGCCAGGCCGGCCAGCGTGGACCAGATCTCACCGATGCCGATCAGCATGAAGGCCGGAACCGAGAAGACGATGGTGCTGCCAGCGCCGATCCACAGGACGGGACGGCGACCGATGCGGTCCGAGAGCTTACCGGTCAGCGGGATGCACACGGCCATGATCATCAGGACCGGAATGGTCAGCAGGGTGCCGTGGACGGGGTCGTAGCCCTTGGAATCCGTGAGGTACGTGGGCATGTAGGAGGTCAGTGCGTAGCCAACGGTGTTGGCTGCGGCTGCGAGGATCATGGCCAGCACGATCTGGCGCCAGTAGGCCTTGACGATGCCGATGGGTCCCTTGGCGACGGCAGCATCCTGCGAGGCTGCATCCTTGGCGGAGGCTTCCTGGGCGTCCAGGGTTGCCTGGAACTGCGGGGATTCCTCGATCTTGCTACGGAAGTACACGGCAATCAGGCCCAGCGGGCCAGCGATCAGGAACGGAATCCTCCAACCCCAGTCCTCCATGGCTGCCTGTCCCAGCGTGAGCTGCAGGACTGAAACCAGGGCGGCGCCGAGGGCGAAGCCGATGTAGCTGCCCATGTCCAGGAAGCTGGCAAAGTAGCCGCGTCGCTTGTCAGGGGCGTACTCGCTGACGAAGGTAGTGGCACCGGCGTACTCGCCACCGGTGGAGAAGCCCTGGATGAGCTTCAGGATCACCAGCAACGCGGCGGCCCAGATGCCGATCTGCGCGTAGCCGGGAAGGAGGCCGACGGCGAACGTACTTGCCGCCATGATCATCAGTGTTGCTGCAAGTACCTTCTGGCGGCCCACCTTGTCGCCGAGCCAACCGAACACGACGCCGCCGAGGGGGCGCGCGATGAAGGTTGCGGCGAAGGTGCCCAGCAGGAAGAGTGTCTGGACGGACTTGTCCGCTTCAGGGAGGAACACAGGTCCCATGGTGGTGATGAGGTAGCCGAAAACGCCAACGTCGTACCATTCCATAGTGTTTCCGACGATGGTGCCGCCGAGAGCTTTCCTCAGCATGGGCTTGTCCACCACGTTGACGTCGGACTCCTTGAGCCGGCGCTTCGGGCGAAGCTTTGTTTTCTTCGCCGCGTTCTTTACTGCGTTCATTGCGTTTGCTGCGTTTGCGGCGGCCGGGTTGCGGCCTGCCGGTACCTGCTGTCCGGTGGCGTTCCTTGCGCCATCCGGAGAGACGGTGTTGCTTTGGTCTGTGGGCATTTGGGCTTCTCCTAGGGAGGTCATTTGCTTGCGACTTCTGCTGCCCCGCTCTGGGCAGGCCTTCAATTTTACGCGGTTTTGGCCCAAAACCCGAGTTGAGATCCGATTTTTGGACCGTCTGGGGGTGCAAATTGCCTAGTTGTGTTGCATCTCATTGCCCGCTCTTGCCCCGCAAACACGCGGATTTCGGCCCGGTTTTGCCCACAAAGCACGTTGTTACCAAATTGTTTAGCCAAGCCCACCAAAAGGGGCGGAAACGGAGTCAAAAACTGACGGATTGCTTGGTCATCGTGGTGCTCATTGCGTGGCGGAATGGCGCTAGCCACCCTCTCAGAAATGGGGGTGAAAGCGACCGCCGATCGAGCGGGCGTCATCGACAGCTGCAGCCGCCCCTCCTACACGGTGGCCGATCATCTGATCATTCAGACTTCGGCACAGGCACCTCTGGATACGGAGGGGTGCCCGAAGAGGACGAAGTGGGTTCCATCCTTTTCTTTCACTGCTACATAGCTGGGCTGGTAGAGCTGAACTGCGGACTCGCAAATTGCTATGGCAGTCTTCGCTGCATCACTGTCCGCTGCTCCGCGTGGGTCAATGAGTGTGGTGTCGATGCTGAGCCTGCCTGGTTCCGTCTCGGTCACGGCGGTGATGCTACCTGCCCAAGCCGCAGAGGCGTTTGCCGTCTTAAAGTCTGCAGTCTTGTCGACCTCGCCAGATGCGGTCGGGACAGCCTCAGTGGCTACTGCCGGCTGGCTGGCCTCCGTCTTTGTTACAGGCGCGCTGGGCGCGGATCCGGCTTGGGTCGCGGCTGATGAACATCCCGCGAGCAGAAAGCCGGCAACGGCGAGTGGGATGAGTTTCTTGTTCATTGTTGTCCAATGTCCGAAGGCCCCAGGTGAAGTGAACCCAGCACCACGGTTGCCCCGAGCGACTCATCCGAAACCACTGTGGCCGCGAGCCCCGCACCCACCATGATCGCGGCCGTTTCGGATGCCTGTGCCGTGGAGGTCTCGATCAGCAGGGCACCACCCGGTGCCAGCCACTCAAGTGCCCCGGACGCCACCCGACGCTGCACCGCCAAACCGTCAGCTCCGCCGTCGAGCGCCACCATCGGCTCGTGCAGCCGGGCCTCCGGCGGCATCATCCCGATGGACCCGGTGGGCACGTAGGGTGCGTTGGCCAGGAGCACATTGACTCGGCCCCGGAGCCTGCGGGGGAGTGCCTGGTAGAGGTCACCTTGGTGGACGTGGCCGCCGCGGGGTTCCACATTGCGCCGGGCACACTGGACCGCGGCCGGATCGATGTCGGCAGCGTGCAGCTCGAGCCCACCCATCAGTTCAGATAAAGCTGCGCCTATCGCGCCGGAGCCACAGCAGAGGTCGACGACGACGGCGCGGCGCCCCTCGGTTGACGGCCGGACGATGGCCGCTGCCTGCCGGACCAGGAACTCCGTACGACGCCGCGGAACGAATACGCCGGGTCCCACAGCCATCCGCTGCCCGCAGAAATCGACCCACCCCACGATGTGTTCGAGCGGGAGTCCACGGACCCTGTGATCAATCATTCGGGCCAGCTCGTCCGGGGTACTGGCCGCGCGGATCAGGAGCTGGGCTTCGTCTTCGGCGAAGACGCAGCCCGCAGCCCGCAAGGTGGTGACGATCGAAGCGATGCTGGTCACGGGAGCCATGCTAGCTGAGGGGTTCACAAATGTGGCGGAACTTGGTTAGGGTATGACGCATGGGAACACTGATTTTTGAGTAGACCGGCAGTGCCCGCCATGGTGCACCTGCTGCGTTTCAGAAGACAAAAATCCACGCCTGTTGAGGCTTGCCTCCATGCCGTTCCCGTTGTCGACGCCCTTTTCTTGAACCGCAACACACGGGATACGTGTCTCTTCAGGACTCACACACTTTAGGAGTCCATATGACCGCCAACCCTTCAGACAACAAGAACCAAGCCGCATCGGGCGGTATCAAATCCAAGCTCACGGACGCCCAGCGGGCGATGCTCGCCAGCAAGTCCGGTGGCGGAGCGCCAGCAGGATGGCAGAGCACTGGCAAAGGCCACAAGCCCACGTCCGCCAGCGGTAAGCAAGCCAAGACCGAGAAGAAGGTCCGCTGGTAAATCCATCGGACAGGCACACTGAAAGGGAAGAACCATGACTGCGAAGCATTCAGCAGAAAACATCAATCCTGAGGTTGCGAGCCACTTGGTGGAGTCCATGGACATGGCCCCGATGCCCGAACCTGCTGCCATAGCGTTGGCGCTGGGCGCGGATCAAAGCCAGCAGTGGCCGGACGGTTACGGCAAGCGCCGTCACCCGAAGGACCGCGACCAAGCCCACGGGCGCATGGGCCAGGGGGCCGCAGTGTCTGCGATCCACCGGACCAGCCGTCCGCAGATGCCACACTCCTCCTAGCCGCACTGCTCCGACGCGAAGCCAGCCCAACTGCCATTCAGTTGGGCTGGCTCACGTCCGAGGGGGACTTATCCGGGCGCCAACCACGCCACACCGGATGGCGCAGCCGGCCAGGGCCGGTCCAGTTGCCGAAAGTTACCTCAGCCACCAGGTCCGGGCGCACCCAGTGGGCGCCGGCCGCGTCCTCACGAGGGATGTCCGCGAACGGGGATTCGCTGGTGGCCCGTGATTCCAGTTGCCCGATAATGTCCCGCAGTTGCCAATCCTTGAACCCGGTCCCCACCCTGCCCACATAGTGCAGCTGGTCCCCGTCGGGGATGCCCAAGAGCAGCGCCCCGAAGGTTCCGCTCCGCGCGCCGGCCCCTGGCCGCCAACCGCCCACCACGACTTCCTGGCTTTGCTCCAGTTTGAGCTTGAGCCAGGCCCTGCTGCGGCGTCCCACGGCGTACCGGCTGTCCGCCTTCTTGGCCATGACCCCTTCGAGGCCCAACTCGGCGGCGCTGGACATGAGGTCTTCGACATCGTGGTCCAGTACGGCCGACAGATGCAGCGGACATCCTGCCTTCAGGCGTCCGGCGAACGCCGACAGCCTTTCGCGGCGCTCAACGTAAGGCAGTCCGATGAGGTCCGTGCCGTCGTCGTACATCAGGTCGAAAAGCATGAGCTGCACCGGAACCGAGGCCCGGGCGCGTTCAATGTCGGCAGCCTTGACCAGGTTCATCCGGAGTTGCAGCCGCCCGAAGTCAGGCCTTGAGCCCTTGCCGAGTGCCACGATTTCCCCGTCGGCAACAAAGTCGCCTTCCGGCCAGCAGGAGCGGTCGGTGAGCTCCGGATAGGTGGCTGTGAGGTCGTTGCCGTTGCGGCTCATGAGCCGGATGTTGCCCTCGGTTCCGGTGATGACGGCACGGATGCCGTCCCATTTGAGCTCGTACAGCCAGTCATCCCCGCTCAGGTCCGCAGTGGTCCCTGACGTGGCCAGCATGGGGGCGTAATCGCGGAGGGGCTGCTTGGCCGGGGGAGCGGCGGCCTTCGGGTCCTTCACCGGCGGAGTTCGGCGCGCTCCCGGCTGCTCCTTCATCAGGTGGATCAGCCAACGGTCGCCCGTATTGATTAACGCGAAACGCTTGGTGCCGCCCAGTCCACCGCCCGGTTGTCCGGTCAGGGTGGCAATGACTTCCTTGCCGTCGCGCCATTTCTCGCAGGTGTACTCGCCGCGGTCCCAAATGGTCATGGTTCCCGCCCCGTACTCGCCCTTCGGAATGATCCCGGCGAACGTTGCGTACTCCATGGGGTGGTCTTCGGTATGGACGGCCAGATTGTTCCGCTCGGGTGTTTCCGGAACACCTCGGGGCAATGCCCAGGACGCCAGGACACCGTTGTGCTCCAAACGCAGGTCCAGGTGGTAGCGCCTGGCGTGATGCTCCTGGATGACGAAGATGCCGCCGGGCGGCGGAGGGTCGCCCGGTTTTGGCTGTTCGGAGGATGTCGCGCTGGGCGCCTTCGCGGCAGCGGCCGACGACGACGGAAACGGCTCCGGGGTTTTCTCCGGATCGCGCATCCCAACATATTTGGCGAGACGGTTCTCCACCGTCACCACCCTGCCGCGCGAACCGCCCGAAGCAGCCTCGCCGTCGTCGGTGTCGTCGCCGTGCGGCGGCAGGTGCCGGTCCGAGATGGGGGCGAAATGGTCCTTGCCGGTCCGGACCCGTTCCATCACGGCGGTGTAGTCCAGATGGTCGAGCGTCGGGGAATCCAGTTCCCGCCAGGTGCGGGGCGCGGCAACCGTGGGGTGGGCTTTGCCGCGCAGGGAGTACGGCACGATGGTGGTCTTGTTGCCGCTGTTCTGGCTCCAATCCACCAGGACCTTGCCTGCGCGCAGGGACTTCTTCATGTCGCTGACCACCAGCCCCGGGTGGTCGGACTCCAAAGCGCGGGCAAGTTCATGGGCGAAGGCCGCAACCTGCTCCGACTTGAGGGTCCCGTCCAAACCTGTGTAAAGGTGGATGCCCTTGCTTCCACTGGTGACGGGAACGGGGTCCATGCCCATGTCCTGGAGGATGGAGCGGGCCAGTCTGGCCACCTCGACGCATTCAGGCAGCCCCGCGCCCGGGCCGGGATCGAGGTCCAGCACAAAACGGTCGGGGCGGAGCGGGTTGCCTGCGGCGTCAACCTGCCACTGTGGAACGTGGATCTCCAGCGAGGCGATCTGGGCCATCCATGTGAGCGTGGCCAGGTTGTTCACCATGGGGTAGTCGTTGGTGTGGTCCGAATGGTGGATGGTGGCGCGCGGTATCCATTTGGGCGCGGAGTCCTCCAGGTTCTTCTGGAAGAAAACCTGGCCCGGATGCTCGGCAGTGCCCACTCCGTTGACCCAGCGTTTGCGGGTGACGGGCCTGTTGGCCGCCGCGGGGATGAGGAACGGCGCCACGGCAGCGTAGTACTCCAGCACCTCGGCCTTGGTGGTGCCGGTTTCGGGGTAGATGATTTTGCCCAGGTTGGTGAGGGTGAGCTCGTGGCCCTCCACCACGACACGCTCCTTCTGCTTGCCTGCCACCTCTTCTCCTCTGCGTGCTTGTGCTGTTGACTGGGTTCATGAGGGCCATATGGAAGGGATCTATCGCGTTCGGTCTGGTCAACGTACCAGTGAAGCTCTACAGTGCCACGGAGGATCACGATATAAGCCTTCACCAGGTCCACAATAAGGACGGCGGCCGCATCAGGTACCAGCGAAAATGTGAAGTCTGCGGTGAAGTGGTGGCGTATGAGGACATTGATAAGGCCTACGAAGAGGAAGGCCAGACTGTAGTCCTGACGGCGGCCGAGTTGAAGTCCCTCCCGGAAGAGAGCAGCCGGGAAATCGAGGTAGTGGAGTTCATCCCTGCCGAGCAACTGGACCCCATCATGTACGAGCGCAGCTATTTCCTTGAACCTGACTCCAAGTCACCCAAGGCCTACATGCTGCTGCGACAGACCCTGGAAGACACGGACAGGATTGCCATAGTCCAGTACGCCCTGCGCCAAAAAACCCGACTGGGGGCGCTCCGGGTGCGCGGGGACGTGCTCCTGCTGCAGGCGTTGTTGTGGGGGGACGAGGTCCGGGAAGCTAAGTTCCCGTCCTTGGAGACCGACGTCAAGATTTCGGACAAGGAACTCGAAATGTCCTCAGCCCTGGTGGACTCCATGGCCCACGACTTCGATCCCGACGAATACACCGACGACTACCAGGCACAGCTGAAGACGCTGATCGAGGCCAAGCTGGAGAAGGGCGAAGCCCTGGACACGGAGGCCACCTTTGGCGTCGTGGAAGGCGAAGGCGAAGGTGGCGACGTCATCGACCTCATGGAAGCGCTCAAGCGCAGCCTCGACAAGAAACGCGGCAAGGAAAAGGCGTCCGACGACGACGCTGCCGCGACCAAGACTGCCAGCAAGCCTAAGGCGCGGGCCAAGAAAAAGGCGTGACCCGGCGTCGTCGTTCCGCACAAAAGCGGAGGCTGCCCCGCCAGGTGGCCACCGCTTTTTGTTTGCGCCTCTGAACTAGTGGTTCCGCAACATGGAGATGAGTTCAGCCTTCTTTTTTCCGGAATAGCCTTTGATGCCCAGTTCCTTGGCGCGGGCTTTCAATTTGTCCACGGTCCAATCGTCATAGTCGCCCGACTTTCCACCTTTACGGCCCACGGCCTTGCGCCCCTGCGCAGCAGCGGCGTTTGAGATGCGGGCGGCCTTTTCCTTGGATGCGCCATCCTCGCGAAGTTCTTTATACAGTTCGGGATCTTTGATGCTGGGATTCTTCTTTTCCGGCATGGTTCGTTTCCTTTCCCTGGTTAGGCGCCTGTCTTGTAGTGGGGTTCGGCAACGGACTTGCCGCGTTCGCTGAGGTACACGGAGGCTCAGCCCTCCTTTGAAGTGCCGTTGGTTGTCCCGGCCTGTTGTTGCAGCCACAGCGGCATGCCCACCACAAAAACCAGCAGGACCAGGATGATGCCGCCGCCGGCCACCAACCCCGCAGTCCTGCCGGCTGTCACGTCGAAGACCAGGGAGGCGGAGCCGGTAATCAGAAGGGCAACTCCTGCCAGGGCAAATTTGGTGATGACGTCAGCGCTGGAGACAAGGGTGGCTTTGAGCCCCCGCCGGAACAGCCGGCGGTGCACGCTCACCGGGACGACGATGAGCACAGTCGTCAAAGCTGCGGTCATGACGTTGAAGAGGTAAAGGTTCTGCTGCCAGTCGTCCAGTTCACTGAACCGGGCCTGGAAAGGGAGTGTCAGCAGGAAGCCCCCCAGGATCTGGACTCCCGTTTGGAGCACGCGCAGCTCCTGGATCAATTCCATCCAGTTCCGGTCCATCCGCTCTTCGGTGGACTCGTTACGTCCTACCCGCGGAATGTGATCCGGCTCCGTCATTGATGCACCTCGCAACTCTTGCTGGCCAATGGAAGCGACCGAGGACTGCTCCGACGCGCAGTTCCGCGCAGCGGGGCAGTCCTCAGCGGGGAACCTGGCTTCAGACCGTATGACCCCTGCGCCCTGACATGAAGCTCAGGAGCCAGCCAATGGCCGCCACTACGAGGAGGACGATTCCCACCCACAGCAGCCAGCTAAGGGCCTGGGAGAAGCCGCCCACAAGGAGAAGGACAATTGCCACTACACCAGCAATGATCAGAAGCGTATTCATGGTCAGCACATTCCTTTCTGGGGGAATCAACGGATTCCCAACTATGCATTCCGGTTTACTTCGATTTAGTTATGCCGGTACTTAGGGGCGTTCCGCCGCCCTCAAGTGCCTTTCCGCTATCCCCAACAGGTCCTCACCGTAGGATGAAGTTCGCCAGTTGTGAACAGCAACACTCCTCATTGTACTACTAAGCAACCTTATGAAAGGCTTGTTGAAGTCGTCACTTGATGATTGGGCAGTGCCGCGATAAACAGGTGGCACGTATTGGCTCGGATGAACGTCCACGAGAGGAACACATGAAAGCGTCACAGCAGCTTGCAGACAACCTTCAGATCGTCCTGACAGACCTTATCGAGCTGCAGCTCCAGGGCAAGCAGGCCCACTGGAACATTGTGGGGCCCAACTTCCGGGACCTTCACCTCCAGCTGGATGAGCTGGTGGTGGCAACGCGCGAATTCGCCGACGACACCGCGGAGCGGATGAGGGCCCTTCACGCACTCCCCGATGGCCGCAGCGCCACCGTCGCCAAGGGCACGCGGCTTGAGGAATTCCCCGCCGGCCTGGTCAACACCAAGAACGCCGTCAAGCTGGTGACCGACCGCGTGGAGCGCGCAGTCCAGACCATGCGCGACGTCCATGATGAAGTGGATGAGGAAGATCCCACGACGGCGGACCTCCTGCACGCATTCATCTCCAGGCTCGAGCAGCTCGTGTGGATGATCAACGCCGAAATCATGAACGCGGGCGCATCCGTCACGGACCCGGACGAGGCCTAGCAAGCGCCCGGACCAGGCTGATCGCGGACAAAGGAGCCCGGCATGCCACGGCTTAAGCGAAGCGACCTTTCCAAGCCCGGTATTGTCCGCCGCAAGGTGGGCAAGGGTTTCAGCTACCGCTACCCCGATGGGAGCCTGGTCAGTAAGGAGGATCGCCAGCGCATCAACGCGCTGGCGATCCCGCCCGCCTGGACTGAGGTGTGGATTTGTTCTTACGACAACGGACACATCCAAGCCACCGGCGTGGACGCGGCCGGCCGCAGCCAGTACATGTACCACCCGCGCTGGCGTGAACGTAAGGACACCGAGAAGTTCCAGCGCGCAGCGGAGTTAGGCTCAGTGTTCCCCGCAGTCCGCCGGGCCGTCACGCTTCACCTCAAGGACACCTCCTCACCCAAGCAGCAAACCATCGCAGCAGCGGTGCGGTTGATGGACCTCGGTGCTTTGCGCGTAGGCTCCGAAAGTTACATGCGCCAGAACGGCTCCTATGGGCTCACTACTCTCCGCTGCCGGCATGCCCGGGTCAAGGGCGATGTTGTGGCGCTGAAGTTCCCCGGCAAGAGTGGGCAGCTGTGGGACACCTCCATTAATGACCCCGCCCTGGCTGCGTTCCTGGAGCCTCTGTCCCGACGACCGGGCAAGGAACGCCTGCTGGCCTACAAGGTGGATGGTTCCTGGGTCTCCCTGGATGCCTCCATGATCAACGAGTACCTTCGCACCATTGCCGGGGCGGCTTACACGTCCAAGGATTTCCGGACTTGGAAGGGTACCGCGGCTGCCGCCCTCAGCCTGTTGAGTTCCGATGGCACCATGACGCGCCCCCAGGCGCTGGTAAAAGCCATGAAGGATGCGGCGGCCCTCCTGGGCAACACTCCAACAGTGGCGCGTACATCGTATGTTGACCCTCGGATCGTGGAGGCCTACTTGTCCGGGGAACTGCAGGAAGTCAAAGCCACGGAACCTTCCATTGCTGCATTCCTGATCGAAAAACAGAGCTAGCGCAACCGCGGCGGGCGGCTCCCGTTTCGTCGTCGCGTTTTATTAGTACACTCGTACTAATAAAACCCTAGGGCCGCGGCTCTTTGGAGTGCGGCGTTGAGGAGCGGTGAATGATTCTGGTTGCAATCGTGGTCTGCGAAGTGGCTTTCTGGTTGGCGATTCTCGCCGGCCTTACAGCGCGGTATGTACTGCAGCGCCGCCGCCTGGGCGGAGCCCTCTTGCTCATGGCTCCTTTGATCGATGCCGTCCTGCTGGCTCTGGTGGCCGTCGATCTGTTGGGCGGGGCAACGGCCTCCTGGCACCACGGGCTGGCGGCAATCTACATTGGCGTCTCCATCGCCTACGGCAAACGCATGGTGGCGTGGGCCGACGCGCACTTCCAGCACCGGTTCGCCGGCGGACCCGCTCCGGAACGCCTCAGCGGGACCGCCTACACGGTCAAGTGCTGGCGCGACGTACTCCTCACCGCGTTGGCGATGACCATCGCCGCTGCGACGTTGGGGGCGGTCATCCTCCTGGTGAACGATGCAGAACGAACCGCCGCCCTCTCGGAGTTCTTTCGCATCCTGGGCATCATCTTCGCCATCGACTTCCTCTGGGCTGTGAGCTACACGATCTGGCCCAAGAAGCCCGCCAGGGCATTGCCGGCCGCTACTGCCTCGCGCTGAGACCATGCCGCGGAGAATAGACACTGAGGCACGTACCGCCGCGATTGCGGAAGCTTCCCTTCGAGTCCTGGAGCGTGATGGACTGGCCGGCCTGTCCGTGCGCGGGGTCGCGGCGGAAGCCGGCATCGCCGCTGCCTCGCTGCGGAGGGCCTTTGCCACGCAGCATGCCCTTCGGGAGTATTGCCTGCAACTCATCGAGGACCGGGTCACGGCCAGGGTGGCCGCGCTTGAGCTCACCGGGCGGGCCCTTGTTGATGGTTTGCTGATGCAATTGCTCCCCCTTGACAACGAGCGACGCCTGGAATTGGTGGCGCAAGTACAGCTTGGCGTCCTTTCCCTCACTGACAGCGGACTGCGACCTGCGGCGGTCCGGCTTAGCGAGGCCGTTGATCGCGCATGCCATGCTGCCCTGCAGATCCTGGCGGAAGCAGGGCAGCTCCACCGGGAACGCGACCCGGAGTATGAAGCACAGCGGCTGCGCGCGCTGCTGGACGGAATTGCGATGAACGGACTATGGAGCGGGGAGTTGCCGGCGGAAAGTCCCATGCTCAGCATGCTGGCGCGTCACCTCGACACGCTCGCCAAGCCATAGCGGGACGCGAAAAGAGCCTGGTGCCGCCCTCTTCCGGGGTGGCACCAGGCTCTTCTTCAGTATTGGGGAGCTTGCGCGTCCCTGCTACGCGTCGTGGTCCGTTTCGAGGATCTTGACCAGGCTGTCCAGGGCCGCGTCAGCGCCCTCGCCCTCGGCGCGCAGGACCACCACGTCGCCGTGGGCGGCACCCAGGCTCATCAGGGACAGGATGCTGGCCGCATCCATGGCGTCGTCAGCCGGATCGCCCTGGCGGGCAATGGTGACATCGAGGTCAAGGTCGCCGGCGGCCTCCGCGAAGATGGCTGCAGGGCGGGCGTGGAGGCCGACGCGGCTTGCGATGGTGGCTGTACGTTCAGGCATTGGTGCTCCTTTAGGTGTGGGTGGCTTTGTGGGAAGTCTAGACGCTGGCGGTGGCCGTAGCGGGGACTGGCTCTGCTTCAACCGGCTTCCGAACGGCCCAACGCTTGAGGGCAATGACCAACAGTGCCGTGATGACTACGCCGACTGCGATCGAGAGGAAGAACAACACGAAGTTGTCGATCGCGAAGAAGACGAAGAGGCCGCCGTGGGGAGCCTTGGACGTGACTCCAAAGGCCATGGACAGGGCGCCGGTTACAGCACCGCCCACCATGCTGGCCGGGATGACCCGCAGGGGATCTGCGGCTGCGAAGGGAATGGCACCTTCGGAGATGAAGGAAGCGCCCAAGAGCCACGCGGCCTTGCCGTTTTCACGCTCGGCCAGGGAGAAGAGCTTCTTGTCCAAAACGGTGGCCAGGGCCATTGCCAGCGGGGGAACCATGCCTGCAGCCATGACTGCGGCCATGATCTGCCAAGGAGCCTGGTTGGTAACACTCGCGGCACCGAGGCCCGCAACGGCGAAGGCGTAAGCAACCTTGTTGACGGGACCGCCCAGGTCGAAGCACATCATGAGGCCCAGGATGATGCCCAGGACGACTGCGCCGGCGCCGGTCAGGCTGGAGAGTCCGGTGTTCAGGGCGTTGGTGAGGGCAACGATGGGAGCGCCCAGGATCAGGAACATCAAGCCGGACGCCACCAAGGACGCGATCAGCGGGATGATGACCACTGGCATCAGGCCGCGAAGCCAACGCGGGACATCCAACTTGCCGATTTGGTAGGCAACATAGCCCGCCAGGAGACCGCCGACGATACCGCCAAGGAAGCCTGCGCCCATGAACCCGGACACGGCGCCGGCCACGAAACCGGGGGCGATGCCAGGGCGGTCAGCGATGGCGTAGGCGATATAGCCGGCCAGCGCGGGAACCAGGAACCCGAGGGACAGGGCGCCGATCTTGAACAGCACCGCTCCGATGTAGGCACCCAGCGGCCCCCAGGCATTGTCCGGGAATTCGGTGGGCAGGTTGAAGATGCTGTTTTCGACAACGATCTTGTCCGCGAAGCTGGTGATGAGGTAGCCGCCCATGAGGAACCCGAGGGCAATCAGCAGGCCACCACCGGCAACAAACGGGATCATGTAACTGACACCGGTGAGGAGTGCGCGCTTCAGCTTCTGGCCGATGTGCTCGCCCTTCTCCTCCTCGGCACGCTCAGCCTGCTCTTCGGCACCGAAGTGCGGAACCCGGCGTGCATGCGGGTCTTCCGCAGCAGCCAGGGCTTCCTGGACCATCTTGGTGGGTTCGTCGATGCCCCGCTTGACTGGAGCATTGATGACGGGCTTACCGGCAAAGCGCTCCTTGCCGCGAACATCGACATCGACGGCGAAGATGACCGCGTCAGCTGCAGCGATCACGGCCGGGTCCAGCGGCTTGGCGCCGGAGGAACCCTGGGTCTCGACCTGGAGGTCCACGCCCATTTCCTTGGCTGCAGCCACGAGTGAGTCGGCCGCCATGTAGGTGTGCGCGATGCCCGTGGGGCAAGCGGTGACTGCAACGATGCGCTTGGCTGCCGGCGCGTTCGAGGCTTCGCCGGCGATGGGGGTCGTGCCCGCTTCGCGATGCCCAACCACTCCGCGACCCCCATCCCCGGCTTCGCTCGTCTTTGGAGCGTCACCAATGGCGCCGTCCACCAGGTCCACGATTTCCTGTTCGGACGAAGCCGCACGCAGCGCTGCCGTGAAGTCCTTCTTGATGAGTGAGCGGGCCAACTTGGAGAGCAGCTTCAGGTGTTCCTGGTCGGCCCCGTCCGGTGCCGCGATGAAGAAGATCAGGTCCGCCGGACCGTCCTTGGCGCCGAAGTCCACCTTGTGGGACAGGCGCGCCATGGCCAGGGCAGGCTCCGTAACCGCGGCTGAACGGCAGTGCGGGATGGCGATCCCGCCGGGGACGCCGGTGGCGGTCTTCTGCTCGCGGGCAAAGGCATCCGTGAAGAGCCCTTCAACCTCGGAAGCACGGCCGGCCGCGGCGACTTTGCCGGCCAGGACGCGGATGACGTCGGCGGGGGAGTCGCCCAGGTTCTGGTCAAGGGTGACCAATTGGGGTGTGATCAGCTGGGTCACTGTTAGTCCTTCTGGAGGGCCGTGATGGTTACGGCGTCGGGGGTTGTCTGGTGGACTGCCGGGACAGTGGAGCCCGGCAGCGAAGCAGCAGCGGCACCATGTGCCACGGCTTGACGAAGGCAGTCCTGAGCGGAACCACCCTGGGTTGCGGCCAACAGGTAGCCGGCCAAGGATGAATCCCCTGCGCCCACTGTGCTGACGGCCTTGATGGGCGGATGCGTGGCGAACCATGCTCCGTCCGTGGTCACCAGGACTGCGCCCTTGGACCCGAGTGTTGCGAGAACGGTGCCTACACCGCTGGCGACGACGGCGGCAGCAGCTTGGGCGGCTTTGGCCGGGTCTGCTTCCAGTTGCTCAGCTGTGTAGACGTTGGTGAAACCTGCAGCGGCTGCAAGCTCGGCGAGCTCTTCCGCGTTCGGCTTGAGGAGGTCCGGCTTTCCTGCGGCATCACCCACCAGGGCTGCCGCAAGCGGCGCCCCGGAGGAGTCGATGGCGATGCCTGGGGCTACCGTCCCATCTGCGTTCGACCGGAGCCGACGCGCGATTGTGGCGTAGAAGTCCGCGGGAACTCCTGGTGGGAGCGAGCCCGCGAGAACCACCCAGCTGGCGCCACGGGAACGGTCCAGCAGCAGCCCGATCAGGGCTTCCTGCTGTTCACCGCTCAGCTCCGGGCCGGGTTCGTTGATCTTGGTGGTGATGCCATCCGGTTCGGTGAGCGTGACATTGCTGCGCAGCGCCTGGCCGATGGGGAGCGCCGCAAACGGCACGCCGCCGTCGTGCAGTCCGGAAAGGACGGGGTCCGAGTCGGCGCCCGGAAGGACGGCCAACGTTTCGAGGCCGGATGCTACAAGGGCCCGGGAGACATTGACGCCCTTGCCGCCGGATTCCTGGTGGACGGCCACGGCGCGCTGGACTTCCCCGCGGGCCAGTGCGCCGGGGAGTTCCACCGTCCTGTCCAGGCTGGGGTTTGCTGTCAGTGTGACGATCATGCGATCACCACGTCGACGCCGGCATCGGCCAGGGCGGCCGCGAGTTCCGCGGACGGTTCGTTGTCTGTTATCAACGTGTCAACATCCTTCAACGTGGCGAACTGGACCAGCGTTTCAGCGTCCAGTTTGGAAGAATCGGCCAGGGCAACAACTCGCCGGGCAGACTTGACGAAGGCGGCCTTGACCGCTGCTTCCTCGGGGTCGGGTGTGCTCAGGCCGAAGTCGGCGTGGATCCCGTTGGTCCCGACAAAAGCGATGTCCGGACGGAGCCGGTACGCGGCCTCAACGGTGGATTGCCCGACCGCCGCCTGGGTCAGGCCGCGGACACGGCCGCCCAGGATCTGGAGTGCAATTCCGGGAGTGGAAGAGAGCTTGCCGGCGATGGGGATGGCATGCGTGATGACGACGAGTTCGTCGCTTCCGTGGGCAGCCGGCGTCCGCTGGGCCAGCAGGTCCGCGAGGGTTTCCGTGGTTGATCCGGCGTCGAGGAGGATGCTGCCGCTGGTGAGTTCCGGAATCAGTGCGAGTGCTGCGTTGGCGATGCGTAGTTTTTGGGACTGGCGCTGAACTGCACGCTCAAGGATGCTCTCTTCCCTGGTGCTCAGCCGGTCCGAAGGAACCGCGCCGCCATGCACCCGCCGCAGGTTTCCGGAAACTTCGAGGGCTGCGAGGTCGCGGCGAATGGTCTCAGTGGTGATGCTGAAACGGTCGGCGAGGTCAGTGACGCTCACCCGTCCGCGCTCGACGACGAGGGCGGAGATCAGTTGTTGGCGCTCTTCTGCGAACACTTACCCTCCATTGCGGTAAAGCCAAGAATTCAGTTCAGCCACGTCCGTGACTGCTGTCACAACGATGTGGAATTGCTTGACTCTATCTTTGTTTATGTGGGTACGTCAAGAGAAAACCAACATAAACAAAGATGGGCGTGTAGGTGCGCCGGGCGCGCCTGGACACGCCAAAGGGCATGCCGCACTCCCTGTAGTGCGGCATGCCCTACTTAGGATCCTGACTGGGGGATTTGCCAGGATCCGGTCCATGGGGTGGAGGTGCCAACGGACCGCTTAGGGTCGGGGCTCGCCTCCCGGTGCAGGCGTCGGTGGTGCGGCCGGCCCCGGCGTGGGTTCCGGAACCGGCGGTGGCCCGGGCTCGGGAAGGGGGACGGGCTCGGGGGTCGGACGCGGTTCGCGACTGGGATCCGTACCGGGACTGCGGCTGGGATCAGGATGCGGAGTGCCCTGCGGATCCATGGTCACACGCTCTTGTGGTGGGCCGCATGCCGGGGCCGAAGCGCTGGAGGCACATGGCTGGGGTAGCTGCCCGAATCCCACCCGGAGCCCGGATAATCGATGGGCAGGTTGTCCGGATCGGGCGGATCAGGAAGCTTCCGCTTCTTGCTTTGGCCGCTCTTCCCGCCGGTCACTGCGGACTCTCTTCTGGGTGGTTCTGCGTGCATGGTGTTCCTTCCGGTCGCCAGAGGGCTATGTCGCTCCGGGGCTGTGTTGTGGGGCCGAAGCCAAATGGTCGGGTTCAGTCCGGAATCTCCATGCGGAAGCCGCAGTGACATCCGAGAATCCGGGTGTTGATCAACACCTCGTACATCCGTAGCTGTCCCTTGGGCTTCAACACCAGGGGAGTCTGTATCCTGCGCAATTCGCAGCTCTTGGTCTTCATTGGTTCACCGCAGTGGAGATACTGGCCGCCGAACTGCAGCACACCCTGGGTGATGCCCGGGCGGTTGAGCACCGCAGCCACTTTCTGGACTGAGGCAGTCTGCGTGTAGGAATATCTGCAACTGCAGCATTCGTACGCGACATCGACCGTATTGGGGGCCGGTGGGTAGTGGGACTGGATGGAATTGACCAGGAGATTCCTGTCCGTGTTGCAGCGCTTGCACCACAGTGGTTCATCAGGAGGTTGGTGGGCTTCGTCCGGGACTCGGGACGCTGGCTGGGCCGGCATGGGTCTGTACCTTTGCATCAAAAAATGCGGGACGCCCGTCTGCATGAGCTGGAAAGCCTTCATCCCTCGATGGGGACGTAGCAGAATTGTGCACATAGGTGCACCGCATATGCAAGGATTTTGTTGTCATTCATTAAGGGGTGGCGGTGCAGTACCACCCCGACCCTAAACTAAGGCATGGACGAAATGAACGTAGATCTGGCGCGGCTGGAAGCCGACCCGGCGCCCGACGAAGTTTCGGTCCCCGAGCAATTGCAGGACCTCGTGATCGACAGCGAGGACGTGGGTGGATTCCTCAATGAACTCGCGGCGTTCTCGGCGTCCGCGGTCTCCCAAGCTGTGGGAGTCGATGTCCTCTGCGGCATCACCTTGAGCCGTCGTCGACGCACCGCCACCGTGGCCGGCAGTACCCACGAGGCGCGCCTGATTGACGAAGTCCAGCAGGCCTATGGCGACGGCCCCTGCCTGGAAGCCATGCGAAGCCACAAGACGGTGCACGTTCCCGACACATCCACCGAAGAGCGGTGGTCCGAGTACTGCACGGTCATCGCTGAGCGCGGCCACCGTTCAGCCCTTTGCGTGCCGCTCGAACTGGACGAGGGCGCTACCGCGGCACTGAACTTCTTCGCCCCGCAGGCACACGTCTACGATGACGCCACCATCCGCAGTTGCGAGCTCTACGCAAGCCAGGCCGAACGGTCGCTCAGGCTTGCCGTACGGATCGGCGCCAAGCAGCAGCATGCCGAGGACCTCCAGGAAGCAATGCACTCACGTACAGTGATCGACCTCGCCTGTGGCGTCATCATGGGCCAGAACCGCTGCTCGCAGGACGAGGCATTCCAAATCCTCAAGAAGGCATCCAGCACCCGGAACCAGAAGCTCCGGGACGTCGCGGAGTCCTTGGTAAAGTCCGTGGCGAACCATGCGCCCGTGGCCCACTTCGAGCCCTAAGCGCAGGCTGGCAGCCGGTCCTTGGGCTTCCCATCCCTTGTGACCCCCGCCACTGGTGAACTACATTCATACATGGGTTAAGCAGATAGCCCTTGGAGCCTCATGCCGATCGCCATCAAGGATGGTCCAAGAACTGCACTGAAGCCGTGGCCTCTATCGGCCGGCCCTCCGCGTGCATGCATGCAGGCTCCTTGAAGGAGCAAAAGGAGAATGGCAATGACGCTTGGATCCCCGATTCCCGCCCCGAAACCCCTCTCGGGGCCGGTGCCCGCAGTCGCTGATACCGACGCACGCCCATGGTGCACTGTCTGCGACACGGATTCGTACGTTTTCGTCGAAACGGTCGTAGAGTCTGCCCCCAACCAGTCCCAGTTGGTGGACGTCAGCTACACATGCAGCGAGTGCGATACCTTCTACGCCCACACCGTCCGCCTGGACGCGCTGGTGCCGGAGATCCAAAGGGAGTTCCTGTCAACGTCCGCTGCTGGGCTCTGGTTCAGCTGCACCCACTGTGGCGAGCCCATGACGTTGGGACGCCCCACGGAGCGCGTGATTGAGGCACCCCGGACCACGGACGGTCCCGGGACCCCCAACCTTCTTGAGGTGTACCTGCAGACCCAGGTGCTCCACTGCCGTTGCGGATTCCAAATGGAGGTTCCGCGGCACGTCGGCTGACCGCCGTTCCTGAATAACTCGTCGTGGGGAGGGGTGGCCATGCGCACCTTTGGTGTCGAGGAAGAGTTGCTGATTGCCGACCCTTCGGATGGGACGCCTTTGGCTTTGGCCGCCGGGATCCTGGATGTGGCAGGCACTCCGGCTGAGGAGGCCGGCGACGACGCACCATCCTTGAAGTCGGAGTTCAAGCAGGAACAGATTGAAGTCAATTCGCTCCCTTGCCGGACAGCGTACGAACTCCGGGCCGAAATCCGCGCGGGGCGAGCCCTCGCGGATAAGGCCGCGAGGGCTGTCGGGGCCAGGGTGGCAGCACTGGCAACGCCGCCGGTCTTCCATGCGACGCCCACCGGCGGCAACCAGCGGTACGCGGCCATGGGCAATGAGTTCGGCCTCATTTCGCGCGAACAGCTGACCTGCGGTTTCCATGTCCATGTTTCCATCGAGTCGCCGGAGGAGGGCGTAGCCGTCCTGGACCGGACGCGGCACTGGCTTCCCGTGCTTCTGGCGCTGAGCGCCAACTCGCCGTTCTGGATGGGCGCCGACACCGGGTTCGCCAGCTATCGAACCCAGATCTGGAACCGTTGGCCTACGGCTGGTCCCATGGATGTCTTCGGATCCGCCGAGGGCTACCATGCCATGGCCTCAAGCCTCCTCGCCACGGGTGTACCCCTTGATGAGGGCATGATCTATTTTGATGCGCGTCTTTCCAGGGGGCATCCCACCGTTGAGTTCCGGGTTGCCGATGTTTGCCTTTACGCCGAGGATGCGTTGACCATTGCGCTGATCGCGCGGGCCCTGGTGGAGACCTCGGTGGGCGAGTGGCGCGAGGGGGTCCCGCCGTCGGGCGTTTCCACCCCGGTCCTGCGAATGGCCAACTGGAAAGCCAGCCGCTTCGGCGTTGACCAGCAGTTGCTGCACCCGCTGGAACAGACGCCCTATCCCGTGGCCGACGTCGTGGCTGCCCTCCTACGGCACGTCCGCCGGGCCCTGGTGGAGGCCGGGGACCTGACCGCTGCACGCGCGGGGGTGGCAAACATCCTTCGCCGGGGAACGGGCGAACGGTTGCAGCGCGAGGCCTACCGTCGTCGGCACCGCTTGTCCGACGTCGTTTCCGCGGCCATCGCCTCCACTCATCAGGACGGCGATTTGTCGGACGCCAAGTACCTGCTTGGCCGCTGACAGGACGCGGTACACAGCAGGAGAAGTACGACGGCGAATGGTCACCGTGGGTGCCCAAGGTAGCCTCCCGCCGTCGTACTCCAGGGGCCTTAGCCCTGGTTGATGCGGATCATGTTGCCCGAAGGGTCGCGGAAAGCGCAGTCGCGCGGACCCCATGGCTGGACGATCGGCTCCTGCAGGACCTCGGCACCGGTGGCGCGGAGCTTTTCGAAAGTTTCGTCGAGGTCGTCGGTGCTGAACACGAGCATGGGCATGACGCCCTTGGTGAGGAGTTCCTGGATGGCGTCGCCGTCTGCCTGGGAGCGGCCGGCATGCGGTGGGGACAGGACCAGTTCAAGATCCGGCTGGGCATCGCTGCCGAGCGTGACCCAGCGTTGGCCGTCCGAGCCGACATCGTTACGGACCTGCAAGCCCAGGCCATCACGGTAGAAGGCCAGGGATTCATCGACATCGTTGACAGTGACGTGTGCGTACTTCAGTGAAATGTTCATAACGCCCACGCTATTTCAGCTACGTGGCGGGCGCTTCTTCGATCCTGCTCAGGTTGTTGCCACCCTTGCGGTCGGGGCGGGTGTGTTGCTTGGCGATGCACGTGGGCATGGCTTTCACGGCGTGGTGTTCGCGGGAGCGGTACTCGCTGGGAGTTATGCCCACGATCTCGGTGAAGCGTGAGCTGAACGAACCCAACGATGTACAGCCAACCTCCATGCAGGCATCCGTGACGCTGGTTCCTGACCGAAGCAATGCCATGGCCCGCTCGATCCGCCTGGTCATGAGGTAGTTGTAGGGCGATTCACCGTACGCAGCCTTGAATTGCCGGGAGAAGTGCGCCGGGGACATGAGCGCGCCGGCGGCCATGGTGGGAACGTCCAGCGGGCGGGCGTACTCACGGTCAATGAAGTCGCGCGCTCGCCGCAGATGGGCCAGGTTGGCCAGTTCCTGCGGAGTCATGCGGCAAGTCTACTAGTCTCAGTTCCATGGAATCAGTGGTTTGGTCGAAGCCTGAAAACGAGCGAGCAGGCACCCCGTTGCTGGTGATGTTGCACGGTTATGGGACAAGCGAGCAGCGCATGGAGAAGCTGTTCCCGCATTTGCCTGCCGACTTCAGCTGCGCTGCGCTGCGCGGGCCTAAAGTCATTGGCGACGACTACGGTTGGTTCCTGCTGGACTACTTCCTCACCAACGACTTTGCGGATGTCATTGCCTCCACCAACCGGGTGTTCGACTGGATCAACTCCGTCAAAGGGAACCACAGCAGCGTCAGCCTGCTGGGCTACTCCCAGGGCATGGCGATGGCCAGCACGCTCCTGCGGTTGCGTCCCCAGGAGTTTACGGCCACGGTGGGCCTGTCCGGATTCGTGCTGGACAACGACCTCCTTGCCCTCAGCGAGTCCTTCGACAGTCCGCCCCCGTTCTTTTGGGGCAGGGACAAAGCCGATCCGGTCATCAACGAGGACGCGATCGCGCACACCGAGGATTGGCTGGAGGCGAACGTCGCGCTGACAGCGCGGACCTATCCGGGGATGGGGCACCGGATTGAGCCGCAGGAACTGGTGGATGTCAGCGCGTTCCTTAAGTACTACGTGTTGCGGTAGTTCGCCGGATTAGAAACCATCCAAGGTCCAAAATCAAGACGCCGGTGAGAGTCGCGTCACAATTTCGAGTTCGGCTGTACTCTCTTGAATGACAAAATTGTAAGCGCTTACACTTTGGGCTGTTGGCCGACGTGGGCTTGCGAAATGTTCCGTGGGACAATGGAGGTATCGATGGCGAACACGTGGCCTGGCAGGCAACCCAACACCTGCGGCGCCCCGCCCACGGCAGTGTTCGCCCGTAACGACCAAGCGGCTCCGGGGCGTTGGCTACGCTCCGCGACGACGGGCCCGTCTGTCTCCCAGTACGTGGCCGGAACTGGCCCCATACCCAGCTCATCGAACGCAAAACCACGCGCTACAAGCGCTGAAACGGAATGACGCACATGACTGATCTTCGTAATGCCTGGAGCGGCGCCTCGGCGCTGCTGTTCGACCTCGACGGCGTGCTGACGCCAACTGCCGTGGTGCACGAGCATGCGTGGCAGGAACTGTTCGACGACTACCTCGCTCGGACGGGCCATTCCCAGGGCTACCAGGAAAGCGATTACTTCGATCACATCGATGGCAAGCCGCGATTCGATGGAGTCCGGGATTTCCTGGCCTCGCGCGGCATCACCCTGCCTGAAGGTCCTGTCCACGACCACCCGGACAACCAAACCGTGCAGGGCCTGGGCAACAGGAAGAACGCCATCTTCAACGAGATCGTGAACTCCCGTGGCGTCGAGCCCTACCCGGGATCAGTCAAGTTCATCAACGCCGCGGTGGAGCTGGGACTGAAGGTCGCCGTCGTGTCTTCATCCCGCAACGCACCCGCCGTGCTCAAGGCCGCCGGCCTCGACCACCACTTCGAGGTGGTGGTGGACGGCCAGGTGGCTGCCGGCGTCGGACTTCCCGGTAAGCCGGACCCGGCAACCTACGTTTACGCGGCAGGCCTGCTGGGCGTGCCGGTTGAGGAATGCATCGTGGTGGAGGACGCCGTTTCCGGCGTGCAGGCCGGCGCGGGGGCCGACTTTTACGCCGTGATCGGCGTGGACCGCGGAGCGGGCCGCCAAACCCTGCTGGACGCCGGGGCCACGCTGGTGGTCGACGACCTCAACGATCTTCTCTGACCCTACTTTTTCGAAGGACCTCTTTAGCCCATGGCACTCATCAGCTCCGATCGGCTGCGCTTCCCCTGCGAGCCCTGGAAGCTCGTGGAAAACATCCACGTCCCCGGCGACGAGGGGACCCTGGAGACACTGTTCGCGCTCGGCAACGGCCACCTGGGCATCCGCGGCTCACATTCGACCGCGGGCGACAGTGAGCTCCCTGGTACGTTCATCAACGGTTTCCACGAGATCTGGGACATCAAGCACGCCGAGAATGCCTACGGTTTTGCGCGTACCGGCCAACGGATCGTCTACGTGCCGGACGCCAACAACTTCACTGTTTCCATCGACGGCGAGGCGCTGAGCCTGGCCGAGTCCACAGTGTTGGACTACTACCGCTCCGTGGACTTTTCCACCGGCGTCTACGAGGAAAGCACCACGTATGCCTGCCGGTCCGGCGCGACTGTCACCACGGTTGAGCGCCGCGCAGTGGGGTTCGACAACCGCGGATGCCTTGGCCTGGAGCTGTCCGTTTCGGCTGACCGCGACGTTTCCGCGGACATTATCTCCGGCGTCGTCAACCGCCAGGACCAGCCTGTGGAGGACCACTCGGTCCACGACCCGCGCCGATCCGGCCGCCACGCCGGGCGCGTACTCCTGCCGCTGCACCTCCAAGGTGCCGACGGATCGCTCCGCATGGCATGGGAGACTTCCGAATCGCGCCAGCGCGTTGCCATGGCCGTGGATCACTGGATCTCCGCCGAAGGCCAGCCGTTTGAAACGCTGGTGGCGGAAGACGAATCGTCCGTCCGTTACGTTTTGGCGATTCACGCCGGCGAGGCTTTCCGTGTGGAGAAGGCGGTCAGTTACCTGGTGGCCGGTTCCAGCGACGCCGAGGACCGTGGCGAGAGCCTGGCCGCCGATGCCGAAGCCAACCTTGTGTCGTTCTCCGAAATCCTTGCCCAGAGCAAAGCCCACTACGAGCAGTACTGGACCACGGCGGATATCTCGATCGGCGGCCAGCCCGAGATGCAGCAGGCCGTCCGGTGGGGACTCTTCCAGCTGGCGCAAGCCACTGCCCGCGCCGGGGTGGCCGGCATCCCCGCCAAGGGCGTCAGCGGATCCGGTTATGAGGGCCACTATTTCTGGGACCAGGAGATCTACCTCCTGCCGTACCTGACGTACACCAACCCGTGCGGTGCCCGAAAAGTGCTGGAATCCCGCCACGCCATGCTGCCGGATGCCCGTGTCCGGGCAAAGGAGCTCAGCGTTGACGGAGCACTGTTCCCGTGGCGGACCATCAACGGCCTGGAAGCCAGCGCCTACTACGCCGCAGGGACGGCCCAGTTCCACATTGCTGCCGCCATCGCTTTCGCCGCAAACCGCTACCAGTGGGCCAGCGGGGATGACTCGTTCCGGGCAGAACTGGGGGCGGACCTGCTCATTGAAACAGCCCGGATGTGGGCGTCGCTGGGCTTCTTCGGCAAGGACGGCATGTTCCACATCCACGGCGTGACGGGCCCCGACGAGTACACAGCCGTGGTCAACGACAACCTGTACACCAACGTCATGGCGCGCTTCAACCTGCGGGCTGCCGCAGCGCTGGAGCACGAGGGGATCGCCGATACCGAGCGGATGGTGTGGCGGCAGGCAGCCGAGCGCATGTCACTCCCGTACGATCCCCACCTTGAAGTTTTCAGTCAGGACAACGACTTCATGACGCTGGAACCGTGGGACTGGAACACCCCCAAGTCCAAATACCCTTTGCTGCTGAACTTCCACCCCTTGGTGATCTACCGGCACCAGGTCCTCAAGCAAGCCGATACGGTGCTGGCCATGTTCCTCCAATGGCAGGACTTCACAGCCGAACAGAAGCAGCGGGCGTTCGACTTCTACGACCCCATCACCACCGGCGACTCCACCCTCTCCGCGTGCGTGCAGGGCATCATGGCGGCCGAAGTCGGCTACGGCGATGTTGCGCTGCAACACTTCACCGACGCCCTGTTTATCGACCTGGACAACTCGCACGGCAACACGATCGACGGCGTCCACATCGCCTCCACCGGCGGTATTTGGAGCTCCCTGGTCTGCGGTTTCGCGGGTATGCGCGACCAAGGCGACGTGCTGCGCTTCGACCCGCGCCTGCCTGGCGAATGGGAAAACCTGTCCTTCAAGCTCAAGGTGCAAGGCCGACTCCTGTCCGTGGAACTCGCACAGGGCTCCATCGTGTTGGCCCTCGAATCCGGGCCGGATTACAGCGACGAACCGTTGCGCATCACGGTGCGCGACTACGACGTCACCGTCGGGACGGAAACGGTCACGGCGCCGCTGGACAGCGTTCCCGTGCCGCCGCCGTCGATCTTCCCCAGCGTCTTCCCGACGGCGGGACTTCCCATCATCCGTTAGGGCGCGTTTGGGCGGGGCTACTTAGCGGCCAGTTCCATGGTGGTTACCCGCAGCCACAACCACAGCCGTTTCTGCGGGTCCGCCAGGTCAAGGTTGAAGTCCTCGGCCAGGCGGGCCACGCGGTACCGGACGGTGTTGTTGTGGACATGCAGTTGGGCGGCCATGGTGGAAATGTTGCCGTTGAAGGCCAAGTAAGCCCGGAGGGTCTCCAGGTATTCCGTTTGCTGCTCGGCGTCCCTGGCCTGGATCCGGGAAATCTCGTCAGCTCCGGCAAGGCCGTTGTCCTCGATGAACTCCCCAATCCTCAGCAGGTTCAGCGGAACCTGGAAGTCCTCGAAGAGCGCAACGCCCGGCACTTTGTTGTTGCCCGGGGACTTGCCCTGGCGTGCCTGCAGGTTCAAAAGATGGTGCAGCGTGCGCATGGCTTCGGACCGGGACCGCGGCAGCTCGTCGATGGTCGCTGCGATTCCACCCACTGTCGCAATGACCGGGAACGAACTGATGGTGTGCGAATAGGCCTCGATCTCCTGGATGATCCGGGCATGCAGGGCCCGCGGGGACGGGCCATTGCCGGGCAGGAGTGCGTAGACCACTGAGCCGATCAGGGCGCTGTGGCCGGAGCCGAACTGGACGTTGCACACGGTGGTCACCAAGTGCAGAAGCCGGTGGATTTCCCGGACGGACTCCAGGCTTCCCGTCTCCGGGCGGACAATCGAGAAGGCTGCCACGGCCAGCCCGTTGGCGGTATCGAGGCCCAGCTGCGCGGCGGCGAAGGAGGCGTGGGGAGTGTCATCCATGAGCGTGCGGATGAGGTCTGCATTTCGTCGCTCCCCGAAGTCTGAGGCCGAGCGGGCATGGAGCATGTGCAGCCCTGCCAGGGGCGCCATCCGATCCAGCGCGTTCAATGCCGTGGCGCGCTTTTCTTCGCCGGGATCGATGATCCAGATGGACCCGAGCAGTTCTCCGCCTGCCCGTACGGCCAAGGCGAGGCGGGCCATTCCGTCGTCGGGCGCCGGGACCAGCACAGCGCCCGGCGCAGCGTAAACCGCCTTGAAGTCCTGGTCGAATGCCGGCTGGATCGTTTCCTGCAGGGTCAGGGTTGTGATGCGCCGGAGTTCGTCGATGGGCTGGCCCGGAAGGGTGGAATAGCCAAGGATGCGGCCCAGTGGGTCCACAATGCTGGCTGCGCCGTTGGTGATGGACGCTGCGGCGTTGGCAAACGCGTAAAGGTCCCCCAGCCGCACACCTGACACCGAGTCCGCGGCAGCGCCCACAACCGATGCCCGTGCCAGGGCAACCAGTTGCGTCCAGTCCGCGTCATCCGGGGCCACGAGGACCGAGAGGGTATGCCGAACCGCCGCGGAACGCAGTTGTTCCATCTGGGCGCCATGGGCTTTGACGATCACCGCTGCGGCGTTGCTGTTCGCTGCCCGGTGGAGGAGCTGGTCGAAGTCCGGTGAACCGTATGTGCACCCGACCGCGAGGATGATCCGGTTGTCCACGCTGGACCAGGTATCCAGGGGGTCGTACATGAGGACGTCCGATACCAGGTGGCCCAGGTTCTCGGGAGTGGGGTTGGCGTGCACCAGGTCGGCCTGCATCAACTGGATGCAGTCCGAAAGGCGGACGGCCGATTGCTGTATCCCTGACTGCGCCACGGTATCCATGGTTGGACGTTATCACAGGCGTATAAGCGATCTTGTGGAGGATTTTACATATGGAGCGAAGGAGATCTGCGTCACTATTGGGAGTGACGCCGGGCAGGTGAGCCCGTCAGGAACACAGAGGACACACCATGAAAATCAAGGACATCAGGGCGCTTGCCTCGGTGCAGGGACCAGCCCGATCCACCGCTGAGCGGCTCTCCCGGAAGTGCTACAGCGTTGAGGACATGCGGAAGCTGGCAGCCAAAAGGCTCCCCAAGAGCATTTTCGAATACATCGAAGGCGGCGGTGAGGATGAGGTCTCGCTGCGCCGGAACCGGTCCTCCTTCGATGACTGGTCATTCCTTCCCAAATGGGGATCAGTGGACAACCTGGACCTCAGAACCACCATCCTTGGCGGCCCGTCGGCGATGCCGGTGACGCTCTCGCCGACGGGCGGAACCCGGCTGTTCCACCCCGAGGGTGAGTCCGCCGTCGCCCGCGCAGCGCTCGCCGCCGGTATCCCCTACGGACTGGCGCACCTGAGCACCACCACCATGGAAGCGGTCAGCGCTGCGGCGCCGGGACTTCGCCGCTGGTTCAACCTGGAACCGACCTCGGACAAAGGGCTCCTGCAGGCTGTTCTGGACCGGGTGTCCAAGGCTGGTTACGAAGCCCTCCTGGTCAACGTCGACTGCAGGGCCATCGGGCACCGCGAGCGCGATTACCGCAACGGCTTCACCGCCCCACCGTCCATCAAGCCAAAGACGGTGGTTGAGGGGATGTTGCACCCCGCATGGGCCCTGGGATTCCTGGCCAACGACGCGATCGCTTTCCCCAACCTCGATGCCCAAATTCCCGATGGTCCGCTGGCCAGCTCGCCCGATATGTGGCGGACGCTGCTGGCCGGTTCCTACGAACCTACCGACTGGGACGACATCCGGGACCTGCGGGAACGCTGGAACGGTCCGATCGTGCTGAAGGGCGTGGTGAACGTGAACGACGCCGCGCTGGCAGCTTCCATGGGTATCGATGCGCTCCAGGTCAGCAACCACGGCGGACGGCAGCTGGACCATATGGCGGCACCCCTTGATGTCTTGCCTGAGATCGTTGCGAAGACCGCCGGTCGGATGGAAATCATCGTCGACGGCGGCATCCGCCGGGGTTCCGACGTGGTCAAGGCGCTGGCCCTCGGCGCGGACGCCTGCTCCATCGGACGCCCCTACCTGTACGGCCTTGCTGCCGCCGGCCAAGCCGGCGTGGAGCACGTGCTGAAAATGTTCACAGCCGAAATGACCCGCACCATGATGCTCCTCGGAGTCTCAACCATCGAAGAACTGCGGGCGGAAGGCCGGGACCTGATCCGGCACCGCAACGAAGCATTCGTCCGCAACCAACCAACCCGTATCCCCGAGGCCCCTTTGGCCTTGCAGAAATGAGGAATCCGACATGAACAATCCAACAGCGGTCCTCCGCGCGAAACCCGTCTTATCGGCCGTCGTCGCCACTGCTGCGCTGATGTTGGCGGTGACGGCGTGCAGCCCAACTGGGAACGCATCGGCGTCGAACCCGTCCGGCGACGCTGCCGCAGCGGGAACCGGCGTCCCCGCGCTGGCAGTCAACCAGGCCGCCGTCGACCTTCTGCCCGAATCCATCAAGGCTTCCAAGGTGCTGCGCGTGGCCATCCCCACCAACGAACCTCCTACGCAGTTCTACCGCGAAGGCACGCAGGAAATGACCGGAACCAACCCGGACGTGGCCCGTCTCATCGGTGAGGCATTGGGTGTCAAAGTGGACATCCAGGTGGCCAACTTCGACTCCATCATTCCCGGCCTCGCAGCCAACCGCTACGACATGACCGTCTCCTCAATGACACCCACGCAAAAGCGCATGGAAGTGCTGGACTTCGTGGACTACATGCAGATCGGCAACGCCATTGCCGTCCCCAAGGGAAACCCCGGCGGCATCAAGGACGAGAACGCGCTCTGCGGCAAGAAGGTGGGGCTCCTGACGGGTTCGTACCAGCTGACGGTGAACGTGCCTTCCTATGACGAGGCCTGCACAGCCGCCGGCAAGGAAACCATCCAAAGGAGTGAATTCCAGGACACCCGGCAAGCCATATCCGCGCTGACAAGTGGTCGGTTGGATACCGTGCTGGCTGACTCGCCCATCCTGAACTTCGCGGCTACCCAAAACCCCGGCATCGAGGTGGCCCGGACGTACGAGTTCGCGCCGGTTGGTGTGGGCGTGCCCAAGCAGTCCGGGTTGGTGAAGTCGGTCTCCGCTGCCCTGGACGCTGTGATCAAGAGTGAGTCCTACACCAAGGTCCTCGCGAAGTACGGTCTTGAGACCAGCGCCATCACCGATGCCCGCGTCAACTTCGCCCAGTAATGCATTCGAGTAGAGAGGTGACGGCTGTGCAGAAGCAACCCTCAGTCCCCGGCACCCGGGAGCCGGCCACAGCGTCCGGTGATTCCATTCCCGTGGTACCGCTGAAGCACCCGGTCCGGCTGGTCCTTGCAGTGGTGCTCATCCTGGTAGCACTCAGTGCCGCGTGGGACGTGGCGGTGAACCAGCGCTACCACTGGGATGTTGTGGTGTCCTACCTGTTCGCACCGCAGATCCTGGCCGGCGCGGGTTTGACGCTGGTTTTGACCGTGGTTTCCATGACTGTGGGCATCGCGCTGGGCACACTGCTGGCGATCATGAGGCTCTCAGACAACCCGATCCTCAGCACCATCAGCCGCGCGTACATCTGGTTCTTCCGGGGAACGCCGCTCCTGGTCCAGCTGATCTTTTGGTACAACATTGCGGCGCTCTACCCGGTGATCGCGTTCGGACTGCCCTTTGGGGGGCCGTCGGTGGTGCTGGGATCAGCGAATGTGTTGATCTCCCCGTTGGGTGCAGCGCTCCTGGGCTTGTCGCTGAACGAGGCCGCGTACATGGCCGAGATCATCCGTGGTGGCATCGGTTCGGTAGACAAGGGCCAGTACGACGCTGCCCGGGCCCTGGGAATGAGCGGTGGCAAGCTCATGAACCGGGTGATCCTGCCCCAGGCGATGCGCGTGGTTTTGCCGCCCACCGGCAACCAGGTCATTTCGATGCTGAAAGGCACGTCCCTGGTGAGCGTCCTCGCGATCTCGGATCTGCTCTACTCGGCGCAGATCATCTATGCGAACAACTACCAGACCATTCCACTGCTGATTGTGGCCAGCCTCTGGTACCTGCTCATGACCACCGTCCTGAGCTTCTTCCAAAACAAACTCGAACGCCGGTACGGCCGCGGTTTTGACTCAGCGCCGCGACGGATCCGCAAGCCCAAGACAAGGACAGCATGATGACTACTGCCATGGTGGAAGCCCGGGGAGTCCGGAAGAACTTCGGCGTTATCGAAATCCTCAAAGGCATCGACCTCAGGGTTGAGAAGGGTTCCGTGACCTGCCTGATCGGCCCGTCCGGTTCCGGCAAAACCACCTTCCTGCGCTGCATCAACCACTTGGAGAAGGTGGACGCTGGCCGGCTTTACGTGGACGAGCACCTGGTGGGCTATGCCGAACGCAACGGGAAGCTCTATGAAATGAAGGAACGCCAAACAGCACGCTCGCGGCTCAACGCAGGCATGGTGTTCCAACGCTTCAACCTTTTCCCGCACATGACAGTGCTGGAGAACATCATCGAGGCGCCCGTGCATGTGCTCGGCCGGCCCCGGCGTGAGTTGGTGGTGGAAGCGCAGGCACTCCTGGACCGGGTGGGCCTGGGCAACCGCGGACACTCCTACCCCCAGGAGCTCTCGGGCGGGCAGCAGCAGCGCATCGCGATTGCACGGGCGCTGGCCATGAAGCCCAAGCTGATGCTGTTCGATGAGCCCACGTCGGCGTTGGACCCCGAATTGGTGGGTGAAGTCCTGGACGTCATGAAATCCCTCGCAGAAGCGGGGATGACCATGGTGGTGGTGACGCACGAGCTCGGCTTTGCCCGGCAGGTCGCTGACCAGGTGGTGTTCATGGACGGCGGCGTGGTGGTCGAAAGCGGCCCTCCGGAGGACGTCCTGGACAACCCGCAGCAGGAGCGCACAAAAGCTTTCCTCTCCAAGGTCCTTTAGCAATTTCCATCGCAACGAAAGGCATTACATGTCCCGCCATCAAGTCGTCACCAGCCTCGCCCCCAGCCCGGCCGGTCCCTATTCCCAGGCCATCGTGGCCAACGGGTTCCTCTTCACCGCAGGCCAGACGCCCCACGATCCCGTGACCGATGAACGGGTTGGCATCACCATTGAGGAACAGACCATCCAGGCCATGACCAACCTCGGTGAAGTCCTGGGCGCGCACGGACTGGATTTCTCTCACGTGGTCAAAGCCACCGTCCACCTGCACCACCCCGGGCGTGACTTCGACGGCTTCAACAGCATCTACGAAAAATATGTTGTAGCCCCGTACCCCGCACGAACCACCGTGGGATCGTTCCTGGGCGACTTCCTGGTGGAGATCGATGTGGTTGCGGCTCTCCCGTAGTCAGTTGCTGCTGGCGCTTTCCTGCCCGGATTTTGCCAGTAAACGACGCCGTTCCAACTCGCAGTTGATCAGCTCCAGCAGCGCTTGGGCCGGCTCTGACAGATGGTGGGTGTCCGGGGAGCCCAGCTGATCGCAGTGCAAGAGGACGTGGCGGATCCGTTCCAATTCCCGTGATGGCACCAAAGGCCAGCGGTGGAACAGCTGCCGGACGGCTATCGCTCCAAGCAGGGCGTCGGGTTTGTTGGCCGCGCCATGCGTGCCATGGTTCGCGGCTGCTCTTCGTCGAGCAACGCTGGCCGCGGAAGGAGGGACACCGTGGGCCATGAGGATCTCGGCCTTCAGCGGATTGGGGGCCATGGGGACCTCCCTGTGTAGAGCAAGGTAAGCCGTCTGCGTGACTTGGAATTCAGCTTACAGAATGTGAGTTATGTCATGTCAATCGATTCGCGAGTAAACCGCCGTCGTGATTAATAGTCTCGACCCAAAGCGCAAAGGCGCCGTACACCCGCGCGGGTGTACGGCGCCTTTGCGTCTCCTGTATCCAGGGGTATAGTCGGCCCATGCTCTCCCTGCGTCGATTTACCTGCCCCCGACCGGCCTCCGGTCGCGAGGGCTGTTTGGCGCGCGCCTAGGTCCTGGCACGGAGTGAGTCGGGGGAGGAAACCCACTCATTCCAACCCTTAAGGACCAGCCATGCCCTCTTATCCCAGCCCCGACGAGCTTCACGACGCTCTGACAGTCCGTGACCTGTCCAACCCGGACCACGGTCCCCACGCAATGCAAACACTCCTTCGCGACGTGATGGACGCCCTCCATGCACTGTGGGGAGTGCCCGAACGGACGGTCCGGCACAGTCCTCTGGTGAGTGTCGCTGACAACTACGACCGCCTGGGTTTCAGCGAAATGGACGTCACCCGCGACCAAAAGTACTCCCGCTACGTCAGTCCTACAGTCATGCTGCGCAGCCACACCTCGGCTTCCATCCCGTCACTGTTGCGGAACGTGGTCCCTGGGGAGTCAATGGACGAACTGTGGGCTCTCCCGGGCCTGGTCTACCGACGTGATTCCATCGACCGGACGCACGTGGGGACGCCCCATCAGGTGGACTTGTGGCGGATCAGCTCACGGATATCGCTCGACGCAGGTCATTTGCAGGAAATGATCGGCGTCCTGGTGGCTGCCGTATTGCCTGGTGCTGAGTGGCGGGCGGTGCCTTCAGCACACCCCTATACGCAGGAGGGCTTGCAGATCGATGTCCTCATGGATGGCGAGTGGCTGGAGCTCGCGGAGTGTGGGCTCGTGGCTCCGCACCTGCTGGTGGACGCCGGACTGGACCCCGGGAAGTGGTCGGGCTTGGCGTTGGGGATGGGGCTGGATCGCGCATTGATGCTTCGCAAGGGAATCCCCGACATCAGGTTGCTGCGGTCCTCGGACGCCCGGATCCAGCAACAGATGACCAACCTCGATCCTTGGAAGCCGGTGTCCCAGATGCCACCCATCAGCCGGGACCTCTCGCTTGTGGTTGCAGCAGATATGGATGCTGAATTGCTCGGCGACAAGGTGCGGATGGCACTGGGCGACCGCGCTGAGGACTTGGAAAGCGTGGAGCTGCTCGCCCTCACGCCGGGCGAGTCCCTTCCTCCGGCTGCCCGGCAGCGCCTCCGCATTCTGGCCGGCCAGTCGAACGCCTTGGTTCGTGTGGTGATGCGTCCACTAGCGGAACCATGACGGACCCCCAGGCCAACAAGGTCCGGGATGACATCTACCTGGCCCTGCACGAAGGCCCGGTGAAGGAGCTCATCGCGGGATAGTCACCAGCCGGACCCGCACCGTGATCGCAGCACCGAGCACCAGGGCAGCAGCAACGGCTGCGGCAATCGCCGTCGGGAAGGACTCGGGTGCGTTGGAGCTGCGGCCGACCGTGATCCAAGCGAGGCCCCATGCGATGGCTGCCGCCAGGGCGAGGCGTCCGCGTCCCTTGATGGCCAACGCGATTCCGACGACGGCCACCACGGCCAGCACCGTGACGGACCAGATCTCGGGTCGCAGCCCCCAGCCCGCAAAGCCTGAGGCCTTGAGGGCCGCGGCGATGTTGGCGCAGACGGCCACGCTGGTCCAGCCCAGGTAGAGCCCCAGCGTTCCATCCACCACCACAGACTCAACCCATGAGCCGGCACGGCTTTGGCTGTAGCGCAGGAACGCCAGTACCAGGGTGGCCAGAAGGGCCAGGATCACCAGAACGCTGACCAGGAGCCAACCGGCCTGAACGGACAGGATCCACGCAGCGTTCAGGACCATGGAGGCGGCGACGATCCAACCAAGCGATCGCTGCCGCTCAGTTGAACGTTGGGAGGGCAGCCACTGCCACACGGTGAAAGCAACCAGCCCGGCGTACACCACGGACCAGATGGAGAAGGCCGGTGTCGCTGGAGCGAGGAGAGTGGAGTCGGCGGCCAAGGCACCGCCGGCGGCCTGCGCGATGGGGGTCCCGCCAAAAACTCCAACGCCGATCATTGACCCCACAATGCATATCACCAGGCTCGCGGTAACGGTCGTCTGCCGGGCCAGGTCTGAGCTTCGAGATGCCATGTTTCGAGCCTCTTTCCTTGGGAAATGTGCGGAGTCCTGCATTCGCGGGTCGGGTGACTTAGTATCAAAATGCTAGTGAAACAAGCTTTACGTTTATCAAAGGAACATCGGATGGACTCGGAAGGCCACGCACACGGCTACTGGTACGGGAAAGACCCGGGGCAGAAGGCCATTGCCGTTGACGTCCTGAACGCGCTGCGGGACTACCGTGCCTCCGAACAAGCGATGCGGCGACGGACCCGTTCGTCCATGGGGATGGGTGAGAAGGACCTGCTGGCCCTCCGGTATTTGTTCGAAGCCGAGGCTGCAGGCAAGTTGATGAAGCCCAAGGACCTTGGCGACAAACTCGGCATAACGTCCGCTTCCATGACCACGCTGATCGACCGTCTGGTGGAGTCCGGCCATATCCGCCGTGAGCCGCACCCCACCGACCGTCGGGCATTGATTTTGAAGGCAACCACCGGTTCAGACCAGGAAGTCCGGCATACCTTGGGCGGAATGCATCGTCGTATGCTCGACGCGGCATGCGCATTGAGCCCGGAAGAGTCGCAGATCGTGGTGAACTTTTTGCAGCACATGCGCGAAGCGCTGGACGCCATCGATGAAGAGGAACCGCCCCACTCATGAGGTGAGGCTCCACTGCAGAATGAAGATGAGCGTCACCAGGAATCCTGAACCGTAGTTGAGCCAGATGAACCGGCGCCACGCAACGTTGGTGCGTGCCGCCGTCGTATCCGTGACGTTCCAGTACGGGGCGCAGTTGATGATGTACGGGACGGCGATGATCGCCGCCAGCGGGCCGGGCCACGGCGTGGCCAGCATAGCGAGCCCGGCAACAAGCCACAGTACGACGGCGAGCCGCACCGTTCGGCGCGCACCGATGACTGTTGCTATGGAGCCGATGCCTGCCTGCCGGTCGGGCTCGATGTCCTGGACGGCGCCGAACGCGTGGGCGGCCATGCCCCATAGGAAGAACGCGGCCAGCAGGATCAGCAGCCCGGGCGTCACGTTTGCGCCGGCCAGCGCCAAACCCACGACGGCGGGACTGACGAAGTGCGTGCTGGAGGTCAGTGAGTCCAAGACAGGGCGTTCTTTGAAGCGGAGTCCGGCCACGGAATAGGCCACGACGGCGAAGGCGCTCACCGCCAGGCTGATCCACGCTGCAGGCCCTCCGGCGAAGGCCAGGATCAGCAGGAATGGCACGTTGGTGATCGCCGCCAGCCACAGCATGGGCCGGTGCAGGTGGGGCTGCAGGAGCGCGCCTTCTATCCCGCCTTTTCGCGGGTTTTTGAGGTCCGATTCGTAGTCGAAGACGTCGTTGATGCCGTACATGGCCAGGTTGTAGGGGATCAGGAAGTAGAAGGTGCCCACGATCAGGACCCAGTCGATCTCGCGGGTTGTCAGGAGCATGGCGGCTGCGAAAGGGTAGGCGGTGTTGATCCAGCTGACCGGTCGGGAGGCGAGCAGCGCTTGTGGGACGAGGCCTTTGAGGTTGGGTTGTGGGGCGCGGCTGCGACGACGCGTCAGCCACACCCACAAGCCGGGGAGTGCCACGACGCCGGCCAACGGGTAGGCGAAGTCCTCAATCGGGGCGAGGCCCACCCTGAGCCCCAAAATGTGCGCGGGATCGTAGTGGAAGAGTTCCAGGCCGATCATGACGGAGTCGAATACTGCCGTCAGCACGGCCAGCGCAGCGAAAGCGAGGCCCACGGCTTTCCAATGCCGTCCTCGCTCGCCGGGCCCGCCACCCTTCCCGGCGAACGCTGCCCGTGCGAAGGCTGCCCGTGCGAACGCTGCTCCGGCGATGACGGCGGCGGCGATGAAGAGGAGCGCGAGCACTAAGTAGGTCACGCGTTCTCCTTCTCCCTCTCGCCCTGCCGGGCGGGGATCCGTCCCAGAATGCGCCCGGCGCCTGTGTACAGGACCATCGTGCAGAGCACCAGGAAGAGGAGGAACACCGGCTCCTCTATGGGCAACTCCGGAGCGATCAGCAGGCCAGTGGCTATGGTGCCTTCACCGCGCAGGAAAATCCCCAGCCCGATGCCGGCCAGGTCCCAGGCGAGCAGGAACAAAACCCCGACGGCGGTCACTACGGCCGCCGCTGTGGCGTCCCGCCAAAAGAACAGCCGGAAACGGTGGTCGAGCAGGAGCATGCACCCGATGCCAAACAGTAACGAGCCTAAATAGAGGACACCCATCAGCCAATCCTGCTAGCTACTGGCCTCACAGCGGTAGGGCCCGGGCTATGGTCTCCGCGGATCCGCTTCAGCACCAGCTCGGCACTGATGAGGCACATGGGGACACCTACGCCCGGAGCAGTGGTGGCCCCTGCGTAGTAGAGGCCGCGGACCCGCTTGGAGGCATTCTGGGCCCGGAACATGGCGCTCTGGCGAAGCGTGTGGGCCGGTCCGAGCATGCCGCCGCGCCAGGAGTTGTAGTCCCGGGCGAAGTCGGCCGGACCGATGGTCTGGCGTACCACGATACGTTCACGGAGGTCGGGGACGCCGGCCCACTGGGCGATCTGGTCAATCGCTGCGTCCGCGGCCCGTTCTATCAGCGCATCGCCCGTGCCGTCCGGCCCCCCTGCCCCGAGCGTGGGATCGGCGGGGACGGGAACCAGGACAAACAGGTTCTCATGGCCTTGCGGGGCCACTCCGGGATCGGTGGCGCTGGGTTTGCAGACGTAGATCGACGCCGGATCCGGAATGCGGGTGTCCGCACCGAAGATCGAGGCGAAGTTTGCCTCCCAATCCCGGGTGAAGAACAAGGAGTGGTGCGGCATCTGCGGCAACGTGCCTTTGACACCCAGCATCACCAGGACGGCGCCCGGCCCGCTGGTGCGGCTTTGCCAATACTTGCTGTCGTAGCTTCGGTCCCGGACGCCAAGGAGTTGGGTTTCGGTGTGGTGCAGATCGGCACCGGAGACAACCTGGTCGGCAACGCTGTAGTGCTCGGCTCCTGACGCGTCGCGCCATTTCACGCCGGTCACTTCCCGGCTGTCCTTGCCGGTAAAGGGGGCCGGGAGCTTCACTCCGTCGAAGCGGCCCACCTTCTTGGTCCGGGTTGCTTCCCGCGTAGTGATCTTGAGTGCTTCGGCACCCGTATGGATCCGGACCCCGGCCTCGGTGGCCAAGGCTTCGAGGCGCTCCACCAGCTCCCGGAACCCGCCCATGGGGTATTGCACTCCGTCGCCAAGGTCCAGGGCGCTCATCAAGTGGTACATGGCGGGAGCGGCCGAAGGGCTGGTGCCGAGGAACACGGCAGGATAGCCCAGCACCTGCCGCAACACCGGGTGCTGGAACCGTTGGGAAACGTACTTGTCCAACGGCGTCAGGAGGAGCTGCGCCAGCCGGGGAAGGTTCCGGACGACCTCCGGGTGCAGCAACTCTGAGAGCTTGGTGAAGGGGTTGTACAGGAAAAAGCGTTCGGCCATGTCCGTGGTGTGCCGCGCCGAGTCAAGGTAGGCCGACAACTCCTTGGCACTTCCGGGCTCCACCCTTTCGAAGGTGTCCAGAACCTGTTCGCTGCCCAAGGGGACCGTGAGCGGTTCCGGCGTTACGCCGTCGTGGCCTGGTTCGCTGAAGACGCGGTACGCGGGGCTGAGCGTCCGCAGGTCGAGCTGTTCGGCGGCGCTGGTGCCCAGGAGCTTGAAGAAATGATCGAACACGCCGGGCATGAGGTACCAGGAGGGGCCGGTGTCGAAGCGGAATCCGTCCCGTTCCAGGCTGCCTGCCCGGCCACCTACGTGATCTTGCTGCTCAAGGAGCTGGACCTCGTGTCCCTCGTGGGCGAGAAGTGCGGCGGTGGCAAGCCCAGCGATGCCGCCGCCGATAACTACCGTGCGGGTCATCGGCGAAGCTCCATCCAGGTTGAGGCGATCGCACGGGCAGCGAGCCCGGCTTTGACGGTGTCCGGCACACGCACCCGTGAACGGTACAGCTCGTCCACTGTTGTGTGCTCGATCCTGTCAGTCAGGGCCGCAAACAGGGCCAGTGCGCTGCGGACAGCGGCCCGGGCGTCCCGTGGCAAAAGGGGAATGGCCGCGTTGGCGTCGGAGAGTTGGCCGCGGATGGTCCGGACCCATTCCATCCGGTCACGGTCCTCGAGATGCTCGGCAGTACCCAGATAGCTGCGGCCAAGACGTTCGGTGTCGTCGGCCAGGTCGCGGAGGAAGTTGATGTTCTGGAACGCAGCCCCCAACTGGCTGGCGCCATGGCACAGGGCTGAGCGGCCGTCGTCGTCGATGTCCTGCCCGCGCATGAACACCTGCAGGCACATCAACCCCACAACCTCAGCGGAACCGTGGACGTAACCCTGGTGGGCGTCGGCGTCGAACCGCAGCGGCACAGCAGGGGCGGCGGCGTGGCCGCCGAGGTCCGTGCGCATGGAGTCGAAGAAGGGGTTGATAAGGGTCGCGTCAATCCCGGCCGCGCGTGCTGTTTGGGCGAACGCGTGGATGATGAGGTCGCTGCTGTACCCGATCTTGATGGCGCGGTGGGTTTCATCGATGAAATGGTCCAGCGCGTCATTCTGCTCCTGGTAACTGAGTCCCGCCTCCGCGGTAACCCCGTCCACCAGCTCATCGGCGACCCGCACCAGGGCATAAATATTGCGGACATGTTGGCGGTGCCGGGAGCCCAGCAACCTGCAGGCAAGGCCAAAGGAAGTGGAGTAGGCGGCGATGACCTGGTTCGCGGCGCGTTCGGCGGTCCGTGTGAACTGGGTAAAGGAAGTGTCCATGGCGACGCTCATGATTGCCGTCCTTCCAGTTGGCCTGCAAGATCCAACAGAACGTCGCGGGCGCCCGGCGGAACCTGGGATTCGGGACTGCTCAGCAGGTGGTTGAAGGACCGCATTTGCTCGCTTATCAGGGATTGGACGAATTGCTCAGCTCCGCAGTCGGTCAGCTGCCTGCGGACATGGTGGGCGTCCGCGCCACTGAGCTCGGGGAGCCCGAAGAAGGGTTCGATGTCCGCCCAGCTGCTGGTGCTGCGGGCGTGGGCGATGATGGCCGTTTGCTTGCCTTCCCGCAGATCCGAAAAAGGATCCTTGCCGTGGCGGCGCGGATCCCCGAAAGTGGACAGGAGGTCGTCCTGCAGCTGGAAAGCCAATCCCAGGTGCTTGCCTGCCGTGGCGAGCGCAGTTTCCACGCCGAAGTCCGCCCCGGCAAGCGCCGCGGCGGCACGCAACGGCAGCTCGAAGGTGTAGGTGGCCGTCTTGTAGCCGCACATCACCAGGATGGTTTCAAGCTCCGGGGCCACGATGCCATCTCCCAGGCCCACATCAAGCTGCTCGCCTGCCACGGTCTCGTTGATGGTGTGTTCCAGCAGATCCAGCAGGCGAAGGCGCAGTTCGTGCTGCAGCTCGGCGCGGGCGAAGGCCTGGTGGGTGGCTGAGAGCAGCATGTCGCCCATGAGGATGCCACCGGTCTGGGCCCAGTGGAGGGCGCCATCGGGCCTGGGAAGCTCTCCCGCTTCGGCCAGGAGGGATCCGATCAGGTTGGGATGCCCGCGCCGGACCAGGTCGCCGTCGATCACGTCGTCGTGCAACAGGAACGCGTAGTGGAGGAGTTCGATGGCGGCAGCGATGCTGATGGCGGTTTCGCGCTGCCGCGGGTTCCCTTGTTGGAGGGCGTCATAGGTTTCCATGAGGAGGAGCGGCCTGACGAACTTGCCGCCCAGGACGTTCGCACCTGCCAGCGTCCAAAGGTGGGCGAAGTCCGGGCCGTAGGCTGTGGCGGCACTGGTCCGCTTGCCGATCAGGCCGGAAAGCTCATTCTCGATGGCGGTGCAGAGATCTGTTCGGCTGCGCACGGTTCCTGAGGTGATGGTCATGCCCCGGCACCTGCTGCAAGAGGGAGGGTCCGGGCCTCGAGAAGCTGCGGGAACTGCATGCCGAGCCAAGGGCTGAAGGCCGCGGGCGTGTGTTCCAGGGCTTCGCTGAGCAAGTCGGGCGATATCCAGGCCCAGTCGGCCACTTCGGCGGGATTGGGTTGGAGGGTGCCGCTGATCCGGGCGGTGTACACGGGGCAGATCTCGTTTTCCACGATCCCTGTAGGGTCGACCGCCCGATAGCGGAAGTGGGGGAGGGCGGGTTCGATCCGGTTGGCTTCCACGCCGAGTTCGAAGCGTGCGCGCCGCATGATGGCCTCCTCGAAGTCTTCGCCCGGTCCCGGGTGGCCGCAGAAACTGTTGGTCCACACGCTTGGCCAGGTCTTCTTCTCGGGCGAGCGCCGGGTGAGGAGGACTTCGCCTGCCTCGTTAAGCAAGTAGCAGGAGAACGCCAGGTGCAGGGGAGTGTCCTGGGTGTGCACTGAGGCTTTGGGGGCCTCTCCGATGGGGTTGCCGGCATCGTCAAGGAGGACGACCATCTCTGTCGCGTTCACTTCTCGCCTTCCCTCGGAACAACTCAACGAACAACATTGCTAGATAAGCTAGAAGAAAGGCTACCATGTAAGAAGTTGGGTGTAACATACTCAACATGTCCAAACCTGAAGAAATCGACGCCTCGGTTTCCTCGGGCATTTACAGCGTGGAATCCAACGATCCCCACCAGGAACTCGTGGACCGCTCCGGCCTCTCCGACTCCGATATCCAGCAGATCAACGAGCTCATGGCCGCCCTGGGGCGGTTGCGCGAGGCTGAGGAGCGGCTCTCCGACGCTTCCCGGATCTACATGGGGCTTAACCAGTCGGACATGCGCGCCCTGCACTACCTGATTGTCTGTGCCAACCATGGCGTTATTGCCACCCCCGGCGCAATAGCGGCGCACCTCCACATTTCGACGGCGTCAACCACCAAGCTGCTCGACCGGCTGGAACGTGCAGGCCACATCACCCGCCGCGCGCACCCCTCCGACCGCAGGGCGCTCGCCATTGGAATCACACCCGAAACGCACGACGCCGCCATGCGCACCGTGGGCCGCCAGCAAGCCAAACGCTTCCTCGCCGCAGCACGGCTCACCCCCGCCGAACGGGAGACTGTGATGCGGTTCCTGGACGAGATGGCCAAGGAGATTGAACCCGGCGAATTCTTGCCTGGTTAATGCCAGTAGGGCCTGTAGCAACGTCCCACGGTTCGTTCTGTTAGATTCGTGACAAGGCCCACATGTTGCGGGTCCGGCAGGTGTCTGGCATAGCCAGCGGGGGATTCACATAAAGGAATATTTCGATGGCTCAAGAAGAGGGCTCCAGCCCACCGGACCGCGGTGCCGATAGCTCGCGCCATGAAAGCTCTGGGGCCGCGCCGCAAAGCAGCGGTGCGACCATGCGCGAGCAGGTGCTGGACATTATCGCTTCCATCCTGGCCGACACTGATCCCGGCAGCGCAGAGGTCCGGAACAGGCTCCGCGAGTTGGTGGACGCCCATCCCGACAACCCCGCAGGCGCCCTCCTGGAACACCTGTTGGAGACAAGGAAAACACCGGCCTCGGGCACCAAGGTCCCTGTCCAACGTGAGCCGGCCAGCCTGCACATGGAATCCTCGGACATTGCACGGACCGTTTCCGTCCCCGTCAGCCACGAGATCCGCGAGAGCATCCAGGCGGTCCTCGCGGACAAGCTCCTGCTGACGGCATTCCAACCCGTCCATGCCCTGCCAACAGGCGAAGTGGTGGGCGTAGAAGCTCTGACCCGCTTCGTTGGCGAGGACGGTGCCGGCGCTGACGTTTGGTTCAGCGAGGCAGCGGCAGCAGGACTGGGTACCGAACTGGAGATCGCCGCGCTGCACTGCGCCCTGACCGCTGCGCACGAGGTCCCGGAGGACATGTCCGTGGCGCTGAACCTCACCCCGGCCACGTCGATCGACCCGCGGGTGCGTAACCTGCTGGCCGCAGCTGCCCTGGCGCCCGAGCGCATCATCGTTGAACTGACCGGCAGCCTGGAGGACGCCGGCGGGCACTCCGGTGCCAACGGACTGGGTCCCCTCCGGGCCTTGGGACTCCGGCTGGCGGTCAGCGCTTCGGGTGCTGCCCTGGTTTCCTTGGACAGGGTTGAGCAACTGCGCCCGGACATCATCAAACTCGACCGGCACCTCATCGAAGGCATCGAAGGCAGCGCAGGGCAGAAGATGCGCGCACGGGCCATTGTGGAGCTCGCAAGGGACCTCGGAGCCAGCGTCATCGCGGAAGGCATCGAAACCACGGCCGAACTTGAAGAAGTCACCGCGTTGAACGTCACCGCAGCCCAGGGATACCTGCTGGGGCGTCCTTCCGTGCATCCACTGGACTGGTCGACCTGGAGCATCCGTGCGCAGACCGAAGCGCAGCCCGCCGGCTGACTGCAAGGCTTTTGGGTGACTCGCGTAAAGTAGCACGCGGGGGTTTTGCCGGTCCCAAGAAAACTGGGGACTGCTCAAGCACGGACCCACCTAGCCAGGAAGTTCTACGTTGATGGACAGGTTTTTCAGTATTCTCGCGGATTTTCGCAGCAAAACGCTGCCGGGGAGGTTGCTGGAGCGTCTCAACACGCCGCGGGGCCTGCTGTGGGGCTTCGTAGTTGTCCACCTGGGCTTCCTGATCTTCGCTGCTCTGCTTTCCTTCCGCAACGAGGCGTTCAGCGACACCTTTATCTACCGTGAATGGGCCCTGGCCGGCTTCAACGAAAGCAACCTTTCAGGCGGACCAAGTCCTTGGGTGTACCCCATCCTGGCCCTTATCCCCATGGGCATCGCCGCCGCTGCGGGCTCCGGGCCTTTCTTCTTCCTCTGGGTCCTGATCACCACCGTCCTCAACGGGTGGGCGATGCTCAAGCTCACCGACCGTGGCCGCCGCGCAGAGGCCATCCCCGCCGGCTGGTGGTGGCTGTCCTTCGTGCTGCTCATGGGTTGGCTGGGCTTCGCACGCGTTGATGGGTTGACTGCCCCCATTGTCCTGGTCGCTTTGGTGTACGGCGTGGCGCGGCCATTCATTGCCTCGGTGCTGCTGAGCATTGGCACATGGGCCAAGGTATGGCCCGCTGCTGTGATGCTGGCGCTGTTCGCCGTGGTCAAGAACCGCTTGCTGGTTGTGTTGGCAGGAATTACGACGACGGCGGTTGTGGTGGCACTCGCCGCTACGGTCGGCGCCGTTCCCAAGCTGCTGAACTTCCTGACCCAGCAGGGTGACCGCGGAATGCAGCTCGAAGCCACCTTCACCACGCCCTGGCTCTGGTTGTCCGTGCTGGGCGTGGGCGACTCCCGGATGTACATGAACACCGACATCAACTCCATGCAGGTGGACGGGCCCGGAACGGCCTTCATGTCGGTGCTCATGCAGCCCCTCCTGCTGCTTGCCGCGGCCGCCGTGGCCGGACTGACCTTCTGGGCCCTGCACCAAGGAAAAGTCAGCGGTGGCGTTGACCGCACCGAACTCCTGCTCGCGGGCGCGTTGACCTTGGTAACCGCCTTCATTGTCTTCAACAAGGTGGGATCACCCCAGTTCATGGTGTGGCTTGCCCCCGCCGTGGCCGTCGGATTGGCCCACAACTGGAAGGCCTGGCGCGTCCCGGCCACCATGCTGATAGCCATCGCGGTGGCCACGTTCTTCATCTACCCGTTGTTCTACGATGCGCTGAGCCACAACAACCCACTGATGGCCATGGTGCTGACCATCCGCAACGTGCTCCTGGTGGTCCTCTTCTTCTGGTCCGCGCGCCGCCTGTATTCACTGGGCAGGAAGCCTTCAGTCGTTGCCGAACCAGCGGTCAAGGAGCTCTAAAATTTCTGCCACGTTCTTCGACCGGCTGGTCCGCGTCCGCAGCCGTGTCCTGCCTCCCGCGGTCGTCGCTTGGTTCGCCCGGCCCGGCAGCGTGTGGTGGGGCTTCGCCGTCGTGCATTTCTTCTTCCTGTGCTGGATGGCGTCCTTCTTCCTCAACGGCGACACGTTCAGCGATACCGAGCAGTACCGGCAATGGTCGCTGGAAGGCTACAACCCGGCGAACCCGGGCAAGATCAGTCCCTGGGTCTACCCGGTGCTGGCACAGATTCCCATCTTCCTTGCCGGAATAGCCGGCCCGGACCTGTACCTGCTGATGTGGTTCCTGATCATCACGGCGCTCAACGCCGTGGGTCTCTGGTACCTGACCAGGGGCCCGCGCAAGGTCAGCGGAATCGCGCCTGCCTGGTGGTGGCTGTTCTTCACGGTCTTCATGGGCTACCTCAGCTTTGCCCGCGTTGAGGGCATTACGGCCCCGATCGTGCTCATTGCGTTGCTGTGCGCTGCGCGGAGGCCGGTAGTTGCCGCGGTGCTGCTCAGTATCGCGACGTGGATCAAAGTCTGGCCCGCGGCGGTGCTCGCTCCAATGATCATTGCCAGCCGCTCGCGGCTGCAGATGGTCGCAGCGGGCGCGGCCGTCACCGCCGTCGTGGGTCTGGGAACCTACCTGACTGGCGGCTTCAAGCACATCCTGGACTTCCTGATCAACCAGGGTGAGCGCGGCATGCAGTTGGAAGCCACCTTCTCCACGCCCTGGGTGTGGCTCAGTGTCTTCAACGTCGCCGGCTCCAAAATGGCGGACAACACGGCCATCAACTCCACCGAGGTCTACGGGCCCGGGGCCGACGCAGCCGCTTTCCTGATGCAGCCGCTGCTGATTGTCGCAGCCCTTGCCGGGGCGATCCTCCTGATCCGCGCCCTCAGGCGCGGTGCAGAGCGCGAGGAGCTGTTCCTCGAAGGTGCGCTGATGATGACCACCGCGTTCATCGTTTTCAATAAGGTGGGCTCGCCGCAGTTCATCATCTGGCTGGCGCCGGTGATCGTGGCCGGCCTGACGCACGACTGGAACCGTTGGAAGGTGCCTGCCGCGTTGCTGATGGCCATCGCCATGACGACGTTCGTGATCTACCCGCTGTTCTACACGCCGCTCATTCACGCCCACCCGGTCATGGCCGCGGTCCTCACTATCAGGAACGTGCTGCTGGTTGTGCTGTTGTGGTGGTCCGTCCAGCGGACCGTGGAACTGGGACGGCGGAGCCAGGTCCGGCAGGTAACGCTCTAGCGGATGGTGGGTGGCCGGTGGAGCAGCCGCCGGTCGTTCTGGCCCACCCAGCGCGATAACCTGCCTTGGACCAGGAGCCTGCGCGTATGGATGTCCAGGAACACCAGGTAGAAGGCAAAGAGCAGCGCGATCGCGAAGGCCAGCGAGGAAAGGTCTACTGAGACCTCCACGAAGGACCACACGGACAGCTGGTCCTGCGCCCCGAAGACCACAAAGAAGGTCACCCCGACGTAGAGACTGCGCATCTGCCAGTCGTCCCTGATGCCCGTCACGGCCAGGAATGGTACGAACCAGAGGATGTACCAGGGCTGGATGATGGGTGACAGCAGCACCAAAGCCGCGAACGCCAGGGCCATGCGCCGCACCACCCGGGAGTGGTCTCCACGGAACATCAGCAGCAGGACCAGCCCCACGCCGCCCCATTTCATGACGGAGCGCAGGATGTCGGCCATGGCGTTGCCCGGGAGCCCCAGGGCGTTTCCAAGGAACTCGATTTGCTGGCCCAGGAACCCGGACGGTGAGTATCCCGTGAAACCGGGCGTGGGATCGGTGATGGCCCACACCCAGCCCATTCCGAGGCCGTGGGGAATGCCGCTGAGGAACAACACGCCGAAACTGATCCCCGCTGTTGCTGCCCAGATCCCGAATTTCCGGGGCCACGATGCTCCGGCGCCGGCCCACATCAGTCCGATGAAGGGGAGCAACAACACGGTGATCGGCTTGATGCCAATGGACGCAGTGACCAGCAGGATGCCGATCAGCGGGCGCTTGGTGGCGGCGAAGTACGTGCCGGCCACTGCCAGGCCCACCATGATGGCGTCGTTGTGTGCACTGGCCACGAAGCTTATGAGGAACAGGGGGTTGGCCACCGCGATCCACAGTGCCCGGGCGCCGTTGATGCCGTGGAGGGCAGCAAGCTTGGGTACGTACACCACGCAGAGCAGCACGCCGCCGGCAGCCAGGAGCCTGAACAGCAGGACGGACACATCCGGTTGGGCGCCCGTGATGGCGACAACCATGTGCTCCATCCACAGGAAGTACGGCCCATAGGGCGTCCTGGCTTCAGCCCACGCAGGATCGGAGCCCAGGGAGAACCAGTTGCTAAGAGTTGAGATGCCTACCGTGTAGGGATTCTGGCCCTCCATCATCAGGCGGCCCTGGCCTATGTAGGCATACACGTCGCGTGAGTAGACGGGCACAGCAAAGAGCAACGGCAGGGACCAGGCGGTGATGGCCCAAATAATGGGCCGCAGGGAGTTCCCCTCCCACGTACCCATCCGTTGGCCGAGCCTGAGCCAGGAGCGCACCAACAGCATGGCACCCACAGTCAGCAACACCGCAGAGGTGGTGACGCCCCATCCTTCTGTACGGAGGGCAATGACTATGGGATGCCGGATCATGGGGGATCCGTTGGCGATCCATCCAATACCGATCGACCCGGCAAACATGAACAGCGAACCAAGGAACCCCTGCCAGATGGCAGGGTACGCCACGGGCTTACCAGCAGCCGGGGACGGCTGGGGTTGAAGGGTATGGCTGACGGGAGGAACGTTTTTCACCGAAGAAGATCCGGGCTGGGGGTTGGGGGTACTGCCTGTCGTCATGACTGGTCGTTTTCCCCCACTCACGGTATGGCACTCCGAGGAAAGAGCGCGGTTGATGCCGAAGAGCTTGTACATGCGGCAAGTGAAATTTTAGCGTTGATCCTGTCGAAGCCACCACAGGCGCGGCAAAGGGTGATGGAATGCATACCCTGCGGTTTCCCGCCCACGTTTACTGGCGGTCCTCCCGCGCGGTGAGGTTGCGGGGATCGGTGCCCACAAAGGACCCCGGTGGCATGGCAGCGCCGAAAACCGGACCGGGTTGGGGCCGCTTGGGGTGTCGGCCTTGGGCGGGATTCCTTTGCCTGAGGCGGCGCAGCACCCACGGAACCAAGTATTCCCGCGCCCAGACGGCGTCGTCCGCCCGCGCTTCGCGCCAACTGCGTTCCGGGAGGGGCTTCGGCGCCAGGGGTTCCAGGGAGTGCGGGACGTTGAGGGCATCCAGGACCATGATGGCGATGGTGTGTTGGCCCAGCGGGGAGAAATGCAGGCGGTCCGGGTCCCACATTTGGGGATTGATGAGTTGGCGGAGGGCCCATAGGTCTGCGATCACGGCATCATGCCTGGCTGCGACAACGCGGATATTTTCGTTGAAGATGGCCACCTTCCCGCGGGTGCGCCCCAGCACGGGCGTGGCGCCCCAGTCCGGGCCCGTGAACAGCAGGATGGACGCTCCTGTGGTGGCCAGTGCTTCCACCCCCGCGTCCAGCTCAAGGGCCAGCGAATCGGGATCTGTCCGGTGGAAGAGCAGGTCGTTGCCGCCGGCGTTGAGGGTGATCAGGTCTGGCCGGAGGGCCAGCGCCGGTCCCACCTGTTCGTCCAGGATCTGGCGGAGCAGCTTTCCACTGACTGCCAGGTTCGCGTAGGCGAAGTCCGGATGTCCGTTGCTGAGCTCCTCCGCTACCCGGTCCGCCCAGCCCCGCAAGCCCCCGGGGCTGCGCGGCTCCGGATCTCCTACTCCCTCGGTGAACGAGTCGCCCAAAGCCACGTAGCGGCTCCACGGGTGCAGGCGGGGCACCCTGCCGTTGGAGCCTCCCTCCACCGGGCCGTTCGGGCTGGTGGCGTTCATCTCCCCATAGTGCGCTGAATTATCGGGTTTTTGTACAGTACGTGTTCAAAACTCTCAGATCCAAGGGGGTGGGACGGGTTTCGTGCTGTCCCTGCTGCGGCCGGCGGCCCACTCGACGACGGCGGGCAGCGGCCCGGTGACGATCGTCGGGTTCGTGGCACTGGTGTCGCCGAACGCCTGGCCGGTTTCGTCCACCGTGATGAGGAGTCCAGTATCGGTACCGCGGGTTTTCCAAGCGCCGGTGATGTCTTTGAGGAGCCGTTCCAGAACAGGGATGGGGATGTCGTCGAACGCGGCGCCGTTGTCGAGGTCCACGGCATGCATCCACACTTCCCGGGTCCGCATCCACACGGTTTCAGAGGCAGGCACGGTACGTCCCTGGGCGGTGCGGACCTCGTTGGCCCAATTCTCGTCCGGGAGGTCGCGCCATTCGACGGACAAGTGCACGGCGGAATGGTCGAAGAGGTTCCGCAATGCAATCGGCGACAGCGTAGAGCCGAAATCGATCTCGTGATTCCGCGCCTCAGGGGAGGGATACATGGGTGTTTCGACGCCGGTCGCTGCCCATTCGACGAGTCGGGCAATGGCTCGGGCGTTGTACCCGACGTGGGCCACGACGTGGCGGCGGGTCCAGTGCGGAAGGCGGGTCCCGCCGTCGAGCTCTGCGTCGGAAAGTTCGTTGAGTTTGCGGGCAAAGAACGCGGTGCCCCGCCGCGCCTGCAGGAGTTCTTCCTGCAGGCGTGGGTCGGTGGCGAGGTCGTGGCGCGCGACCATCAGGCTTCCTTGACCACGCGGTTGCTCAGCTGGCCCAGGCCCTCGATGGTGGTGACCAAAATTTGGCCCTCCTGCAGGTACTTCTTAGGGTCCTGCGCGTGTCCGACGCCGCCTGGGGTGCCGGTGGCGATGACGTCGCCCGGGTTCAGGGTGATGATGGTGGAGATGTAGGAGACCAGGAATTCGGGTGTGAACACGAGGTCGCCGGTGGGGGTGGACTGTTGGATTTCTCCGTCCACTGCAGAGGTCATGAGCGGTCCGGCGCTGAACTCGTCCTTCGTGACCAGGGCAGGCCCGAAGGGTGTTGAGTTCTCCCAGGTCTTGCCCTGGAGCCACTGGATGGTGCGGAACTGGTAGTCGCGCATGCTGACGTCGTTCAGGACCGCGTAACCGGCGATGTGCTCCGCTGCCTCGGATTCGGGGATGCGGCGGCCCTTCTTGCCGATGATGACGGCGAGTTCGGCTTCCCAATCCACGGTGTCCGATTCCTGCGGCAGGGCGAGGTCGTCGTTCGGGCCGATCAGCGATTCGGTGTACTTCGCGAACAGGGTGGGGTGCTCGGGGATGTCCCGGCCCATTTCCTTGATGTGGTTGCGGTAGTTGTGGCCAACACAGATGATCTTCCCCGGTGAGGGCACGACGGCGGCGAGGTCGGCGCCGTCGAGAGCGTGCGTTGCGCCGTTGGCTGCCTTCGCCGTGGTTTCCCAGGCGGGATCGGCCAGGAGTGCCCCGACGTCGGCAAACCCGTCGATTTCAGTGAGGGTGTCGCCGTCCTGGCGGACGGCGACGGTGCCTTTGCCGGTGGCGGTTTCGGTGCGGAGAGTGAGCAGTCTCATTTACTTGCGTCCTTCGGTGTAGCTGCGGTTGAAGTTCAGTCGTTCGAAGATGGGGGCGTCGCTGAAACGAAAAAGATCAAAGCCGGGCTGATCGGCGTCCGCCGTCAGGGACCATTCCTGCCAGGACGGGACCACGAACAGGTCGCCCTTGGCCAGGGCCTTGGTTTCACCGTTGAGGATGGCGGTGCCGGTGCCTTCGAAGACCTGCCAGACACTGGAGCCGACCTCGCGGAGCGGTTCGGTGGAGGCGCCGGCGCGGAGGCGGTGGAACTCGGCCCGGATGGTTGGCATGACATCCCCGCCGGTGGTGGGGTTCGAGTACCGGATCGCGGCATGGCCCTGGGACACGGTGGCCGGATGGCCCTCGTCCTCGAGGAGGAGCTGCTCACGGAGGGCCGCGTCGGTGTGTTCCCACCGGTATGCCGCGATGGGGGAGTTGGTGGTGTCCTGCAATCCGGACAGGGGCCGGAGGCCGGGGTGGGCCCAAAGCCTTTCCGAGCGGGAGATGTCCGGGGTTGCTTCATCGGTGACGCGTTCGGTGCCGAACTCGAAGAACCCGGCGTCGGCGTAGTGCACGAACGGAATGTCCAAACCGTCGATCCACGCCATCGGCTGGTCGGTGTCGTTGTGGTGGCCGTGGAAATTCCAGCCCGGTGTGAGCAGGAAATCTCCGCGGCGCATCGCCACGGGGTCCCCGTTGACCACAGTCCAGACGCCCTCGCCCTCCACCACGAAACGGAAGGCGTTCTGCGAGTGCCGGTGTTCAGGGGCTACCTCGTGCGGGCCCAAGTACTGGATCGCGGCCCACAACGTGGGGGTCGCATACGGGGTACCAGCGAGGCCGGGGTTCGCGAGGGCTATGGCCCGCCGCTCGCCACCCCTGCCCACCGGAACCAGGTCGCCGGCCCGGGCGGCCAGCGGGTACAGGTCATCCCAGCGCCAGACATGCGGCACAGCCTTCGGGGTGGGGACCATCGGCATCAGGTCACCGATCTCCGTCCACAAAGGCACCATGTTCCCGGCAGCGAAATCCTTGTACAACTGCTCCAACTGGGCAGCCTCCTCCGGAGTGGGCTCCTGCAGGGCGTGGCTGGCGGCCACGGATTCGTGGGTCGTGTTCTCGGCGCTGATGGACACGTAGGCCTCCTCGATAGGTCCGAACAGTTCTTGGCGTAGTTCGACCCTACGGACGGCGGTACCGGGGTCCGAGAAAATTCTGCTGTACAGAACTAGTTCCTGCGTTGTGGGGCCTACTCTGCGTGGTTTGGGGCGTGTTTGGGGCGCAGAGTGGGCCTCGCAACGCAGGGTGAAGGCCGTGGCTCTGCTTAGTCCTCGTCCGCAGGGTTGGCGGCGATGTCGATTTCGAGTTGCCGGCACGTCTCACGCAGGGCGGCGACCAGGCCGGCGTCGAACACTTTGCGGAACCGGGTGGCAGGCGTGGCGACGCTCAGTGCCCCGACCACCTGGCCGTGCCGGTTGTGAAGGGCCATGCCGAGCGCGCTCACGCCTTCTTCGGTTCCCTCGAAATTAGCGGCGAAACCGTTGCTGCGGATCGTCTCGAGTTCCCGGATGAAGGCAGGGTAGCTGTCGTCCGGAATGGTGTCGCCGCCAATTCCGGCGTTCTGGCTGCGGAACAGCTGGTCGATCATGGGCGGCTCCAGTTCGGCCAGCATGACTTTGCCGCCGGACGTTTTGTCTGCAGGCATGACCGTGCCTTGGCGGTCACCAATGCGCAGGACGTTGCTGCCCTCAACCGTTGCGAGGAAGCGGACCTTGGTGCCTACCCGAACCATCAGGTTGACCGTTTCGTCCAGCCGTGACGAGAGGAGTTCCATGTGCGGCAGTGCCAGGTCCCGCAAAGGCCTGGTCCAGCCCAGCCCAGCGGGGCCCACGCCCATCGCTGGCCCCGGGACGTACCGCCGGTTTTCATCCTGGACCGCGAACCCGCGGTAAACCAGCATGGCAAGCAGCCGGTGGGCGGTGGACGGGGCAACGCCCAACTCGGCGGCGGCGTCCTTGAGCCTGAGTGCGCCACCATCGCGAAGCAGCTGGAGGAGCTGCAGGGCGTTGTCCACTGCCTCGATGGAATAGGTGGGCCTTTTCTGCAAAGGCTTCCGAGTGGAGGATCGTGGTGGATTATTCTGCACAACAGAATTGTATGGTGCAGATTCTGTGGACGGCAGGACAGTGGTGGGATGAATCACACACTTCCCGCTGCAGCGTCGCATGGGCCAACCTCCGGAGCCGTCACCGCTGACGCTCCCGGCGCAGCGCCACGCTTTTCCAAAGGCTCAGCGCTGGCCGTCCTTGTTTGCTGGCTGCTGGTGGTCTTCGACGGTTACGACCTCATCGTCTACGGCACCGTCCAGTCATCCCTGATTTCCGAAACAGGCTGGGGCCTGACCAAGGCGACCGCCGGGACCATCGGTTCCATGGCATTCCTCGGCATGATGATCGGCGCCATCTTCGCCGGAAGAATGGCCGACTCGTGGGGCAGGCGAAAAACCATCATCGGTTGTGCGATTGTCTTCTCGGTCTTCACCATCCTGTGTGCCCTTGCCCCCAACGCGGCCGTTTTCGGCATTCTTCGCCTCCTCGCCGGCATAGGACTAGGCGGGCTTGTCCCCTCCGCCAACGCGCTGGTGGCCGAGTTGGTCCCCACCAAATGGCGGTCCACCATCGCCACGCTCATGATGTCCGGGGTGCCGATCGGTGGCTCCATCGCAGCACTGGTGGGCATCCCGTTGATTCCCGCTTTCGGCTGGCAAGCCATGTTCCTCGTGGCAGCACTGGCCTTGGTGATCGTGGTGCCGCTGGGCCTCAAGTTCATCCCGGAGACCCTGGCACCGGGGAAGGGCGCAAGCACTGACGCCAACAAGAAGGCAGGGTTCGGTTCCCTCCTCCGTGCGCCTTACCTCGGTGTCAGCCTGCTGTTCGCCTTAGCCACCATCGCAACCCTGTTCGCCTGGTACGGCCTCGGTACCTGGTTGCCTAACCTGATGCAGTTGGCCGGTTACAACCTCGGGTCCGCCCTGACGTTCGCCTTGGCCCTGAACCTGGGCGCCGTGGCCGGCTCGGTCCTTACCGCCTGGGCGGGCACCCGTTTCGGCCCGATTCCGACGGCGATAGCGGCCGCCGCCGTCGCCGCCGTCGGGCTTGCCGCCCTCCTGGCCAGCCCGCCCGTGACGGTGGTGTACCTTGCGCTGGTGCTTGCCGGCGTCGGGACCCATGGCACGCAGTGCCTCATCATCGCAGCCGTGGCGAGCCACTACCCCGACCATCTGCGGGGAACCGCGCTCGGCTGGGCGCTGGGCACGGGCCGCATCGGTGCCGTCGTGGCGCCGCAGGTGGGTGGGCTGCTGCTCGCCGCCGGGCTGGGCGTCAACTCAAACTTCCTCGCGTTCGCCGGTGCCGCCGCTGTCGCAGCGGTCCTGTTGGCCGCCGTCGGACTCAACATCAAGAACAAGATCTCCCAAGGAGCAAGCAATGCCTGAGTACACCCCGTCCACCGATGTCCTGGTTGTGGGAGGAGGAATGGCCGGCCTGGCCGGTGCCCTGGCCCTCCGCGAGAACGGCGCCAACGTAACGCTCGTGGAGCGTGCCCCCGAATTCGGCGAGGTTGGCGCTGGCTTGCAGATGGCCCCGAACGCCTCCCGCGTCCTGAAGCGCTGGGGTTTGCTGGAGAAGGCCCTGGAGATCGGCGTCCAGCCGAAGCACCTGGTGTTCCGCGACGCCGTCACCGGTGAAGAGCTGACCCGACAGTCGTTGCGCGGGGAATTCGAGGAACGCTACGGCGCCCCCTACGTGGTCATCCACCGCAGCGACCTGCACCGCGTACTCCTCGAAGGATGTGAAGCGGCAGGCGTGAAGCTGGTCAACGACGTCATGGTGGACAGCGTGGAAACCGTGAATGGCCGCGGAGTAGTGCACACTGCAGGCGGCGTGGACTATGAAGCGGACGTGGTGATTGGCGCTGACGGCCTGAAGTCCACGCTGCGTACCCTGGTTGCCTCCGATGAACCCGTTTCCTCGGCCTACGTCGCATACCGCGGTACGGTTCCCATTACCGCGGAGACCCCCGCCACCGACCTTGAGGACGTGGTGGTCTATCTCGGACCGGACTGCCACCTGGTGCAGTACCCCCTACGTAAGGGCGAACTGCTGAACACTGTGGCTGTCTTCAAATCCCCCTCCTTTGAGCGCGGTGAAGAACAGTACGGGGGAGTGGACGAGCTCCAGGCCGCCTACAAGGACTGTGTCCCCGCCGTCCAGGCCGCCCTCGCGAACCTCGGCACCAGCATCCGGTGGCCCATGTACGATCGCGACCCCATCGAAAACTGGGTTGCCGGCCGCATGGTCCTCATGGGCGACGCCGCCCACCCGATGCTCCAGTACCTCGCCCAGGGCGCATGCCAGGCACTCGAAGACGCCGCCGTGCTGCAGGACGTCAGCGCCGGCACCGTCTTCACCGCCGACGGCGCCAACCCGTCCGCGTGGGACGACGCCATTGCCGAATTCAACAAGGTCCGGGCCGCCCGCACCGCCCGGGTCCAGCGCACGGCCCGCGTCTGGGGTGAGTCCTGGCACGTCTCCGGACTGGGGCGGACGCTCCGAAACCTGCTGTTCAAGAGCCGCAAGGACAACGACTTCCAGTACAACGACTGGCTGTACGGCCAGGCCGGCGAGGGACTGCCGGCAGCGGAAGCCCCGAAGGTAGCCAGCCACCTTCCCGCCTGAGGCTGAACGCGCAAGCCGCCTGCCGTCGTCGTGCTTTTACTCAAGCACGACGACGGTGGGCGGCTTTTGTTTTCCCTGCAGTTGGGTACGGTATCCCCATGGCCGCATCCCAGAAGCGAAAAAAGTCCGGTTCCACGCTGCTGACCGTCATCATCGCTTTCGCGGCGAACACCCTGGTCGCGGCTGCCAAGTCGGTGGCTGCGGCGCTCACGGGATCTGCATCGATGACCGCAGAAGCAGCGCATTCCTGGGCGGACACCGGCAACCAGGTGTTCCTGTTCCTGGCCGAACGGCGCTCACAGCGCCCGCGGGACAAGGACCACCCGATGGGTTACGGCCGGGAAGCCTACGTGTGGTCGATGTTCGCCGCTTTCGGGCTCTTCACGGCTGGGGCCGTGGTGTCCATCATGCACGGCATCCAGGAGCTCATCACTCCTGAGCCTGCGTCGGACTTCCTGGTGGCATACGTGGTTTTGGCCTTGGCCTTTGTCCTTGAAGGCTTCTCCTTTGTCCAGGCGTTCCGGCAGACCAGGAAGGCAGCCAGGGAGCTGGAACGCCACACGTTGGAGCAAGTCCTGATCAGCTCTGATCCCACCTTGCGGGCCGTCTTCGCTGAGGATGCTGCCGCCCTGGTTGGCCTGGTTGTTGCCTTTGCCGGGGTGTTCCTGCATCAAGTCACCGGATCGCCGGTGCCGGACGCCGTGGGCTCGATCGTGGTGGGCATCCTGCTGGCCGTCGTCGCTGTGGTGCTGATCGACCGTAACCGGAGGTTCCTTGTGGGCCAGGGCGTCACCCCGGACATTGAACGCTCCATGGCCCGGCGGGTGCTTGACCATCCGGACATCGCCCGGCTCACGTACCTCCACTTGGAATTCGTGGGCCCCCGCAAGCTGTACCTCGTTGCGGCCGTGGACCTGGTGGGGGATCACCCCGAACACGAAGTAGCCGTGGTCCTGCGCCGGCTGGAGCGCGAGTTGGAAGACCACGAGACGGTGGAGGAGGCCGTCCTGACTCTGGCCACCCCGGACGAGGCGGCGTTGACCTTATAGGGCGATCTGCTTGCCCTTACCCATGAGCCGTTCCATCTGTTCGCCGGCATCGCTTCCAGGAGCGGGCGTGTACACCACAATGTGCAGGTCCGGCCGGTCCGAAGGCGAGACCTGGTGGTGCTCCATTTGAAGGACTCCCACTGCCGGGTGGTGGAACAGCCGCTCCCGTGACTGGAAACCCAGGATGTCGTAACGGTCCCAGCTTTCCTGGAATTCGGGGCTTGCTTCCTTCAGCCGTTCCACTTGGTACGCGACATCCGGATCGCCCAGCCGTTGCCCCGTTTCAGCCCTGAACTCGGCGAGGAACCTTTTGCTGGTGATATCCCAATCCGGCAGCAGGTCGCGGACATAGGGGTCGGTGAAAACCAGCCACAAGAGGTTCCTGTCGGCGGCGTCGAAAGTCCCGATGTTCGGATACAGCGCTTCGTAGCCGCGGTTCCAACCGGCCACGCCCCAATCCGGGGACAAGGCATAGGCCGGGTTGGGATCAAGGGCCTCCAAAAGGCGTTGCACGTGAGCGGGCGCGTCCGCTGCGACCGGGCCCTTCGGAGGCGCAGATGAATAACCACCCAGGGAAAGGACGTAGCCCAGCCCGGTATCGGACAAATGCAGGGCACGCGCAATCGATTCAAGGACCTGCCGTGAGGGGCTGATGTCCCGGCCTTGTTCAAGCCAGGTATACCAGGTGACGCTCACTCCGGAGAGGAACGCAATCTCTTCCCTTCTGAGGCCGCGCTCGCGGGACCTGCCCACCGGAGGCAGGCCATAGTCCGAGCGCAAGGCCTGAGTGCGGCGGGTCCTGAGAAAGAGGCCCAGTTCCTTGCGCTGTTCATTGCTCACGCCCTCAACACTATTACTCTGTTACTTTCAGTACTAGTAGCAGCACCGTCTTCCGCCTGCTGTAGAAAATCAGCAGGATGGTACCTATGCCTGCACTACGCTCAAGAACTGTCACCCACGGCCGCAACATGGCTGGAGCCCGCGCACTGCTGCGTGCCTCCGGTGTTGCCAACACGGACATCGGCAAGCCGATCATCGCGGTGGCCAACTCCTTCACCGAGTTCGTCCCCGGCCACACCCACCTGGCGCCCGTGGGCCGGATCGTGTCTGACGCGATCCTCGCCGCCGGTGCCGTGCCGCGCGAATTCAACACCATCGCCGTGGACGACGGAATCGCCATGGGCCACTCCGGCATGCTCTACTCCCTGCCGTCCCGGGATCTCATTGCCGATTCCGTGGAGTACATGGTCAACGCCCACTGCGCCGACGCCCTGGTGTGCATTTCCAACTGCGACAAGATCACCCCGGGCATGCTCATGGCAGCGCTGCGCTTGAACATCCCCGTGGTATTTGTTTCCGGCGGTCCCATGGAGGCCGGCCGCGTGACCCTGACCGACGGCTCCGTGCGCTCCCTTGACCTGGTGAACGCCATCTCCGACGCCGTGGACGAGTCCATCTCCGATGAGGACATCAACCTGATCGAAGAGAACGCCTGCCCTACCTGCGGTTCCTGCTCCGGCATGTTCACTGCGAACTCCATGAACTGCCTGGCCGAGGCCATCGGGCTGGCCCTCCCGGGCAACGGCTCCGTGCTGGCAACCCACACGGCACGCAAGGCGCTGTATGAGAAGGCCGGTTCCACGATTGTTGAGCTGGTGAAGCGCTACTACGACGGCGACGACGAGTCCGTGCTGCCGCGCAGCATCGCCACCGCTGAAGCCTTCGACAACGCCATGGCCCTGGACATCTCCATGGGCGGCTCCACCAACACCATCCTCCACCTGCTGGCCGCTGCCCAGGAAGCGGGCGTGGACTACGGCCTGGCCGAGATGGACGCCAAGTCCCGCCAGGTTCCCTGCCTGGCCAAGGTTGCCCCGAACGTTGCCGGGAACAAGACCTACTACATGGAAGACGTGCACCGCGCCGGCGGCATCCCTGCGCTGCTGGGCGAGCTGAACCGTGGCGGCCTCCTGCACAAGAACGTCCACTCCGTGCACTCCAACGACCTCGACGGTTGGCTGGACGATTGGGATGTCCGCGGCGGCAAGGCAACGGAAGAAGCCAAGGCCCTGTGGCACGCGGCGCCAGGTGGCGTCCGCTCCTCCTTGGCTTTCTCGCAGTCGAACGTGTGGACCTCCCTGGACACGGACGCCGAAGGTGGCTGCATCCGCTCGGTGGAGCACGCCTTCTCCAAGGACGGTGGCCTGGCAGTGCTGCGCGGCAACATTGCCGTGGACGGTGCCGTGGTGAAGACCGCAGGCGTGGACGAGTCCATCTGGAAGTTCGAGGGACCCGCGATCGTCTGCGAATCACAGGACGAAGCCGTGGAAATGATCCTGAACAAGTCGGTCAAGGAAGGCGACGTGGTGGTGATCCGCTACGAAGGCCCCCGCGGTGGTCCGGGCATGCAGGAAATGCTCTACCCGACGTCCTTCCTCAAGGGCCGCGGCCTGGGCAAGAAGTGCGCACTCATCACTGACGGCCGCTTCTCCGGCGGAACCTCCGGTTTGTCCATCGGGCACATTTCCCCCGAGGCCGCCTCCGGTGGCGACATCGCGCTGGTGGAAAACGGCGACATCATCAGCATCGACATCACGCAGCGTTCCCTCCAGCTGAAGGTCTCCGATGAGATCCTGGCCGAGCGCCGCGAAAAGCTCCTGGTCAACGGCGGCTTCAAGCCCAAGAACAGGGACCGCCAGGTCTCGCCGGCCTTGCGGGCCTACGCTGCCATGGCGCTTTCGGCAGACAAGGGAGCCGTCCGCGACGTCTCGTTGATCGAGAACCTCTAAAGCGACGTACCGCCGCCCGGGCCGCCCGCCGTCGTCGTACTTCACTGAAAGTACGACGACGGCGGTCGGCTTTCGTTTAGCGGGAACGTTTCAGGGGACGAACCTGTAGCCCATGCCTGGCTCAGTGATGAAGTGCTGCGGATTGCCTGAGTCAGCTTCCAGTTTCCGCCGCAGCTGGGCCATGTACACGCGGAGGTAGTTGGCCTCCTTGGCGTAGGCGGGGCCCCACACCTCGGTAAGGAGTTGCTGATGGGTGATCAGCTTCTCCGGATTACGGACCATGATGTCCACGATGCTCCACTCGGTGGGAGTCAGCCTGACATCCTGGCCCGCTGCGGTGACTTTCCGCTTGTCCAAATCGACCGTGAACGCTTCCGTCTCCACAGTGGTGGTTTGCGCACTGTTTTCCGTCCGCCTCCGCAATGCTGCGCGGAGTCGGGCCAGGAGTTCTTCCAGGCCGAAGGGTTTGGTGACGTAATCGTCCGCGCCAGCGTCCAACGCTTCCACTTTGTCGCTGGAACCGTGACGTGCTGACAGGACCAGGATCGGAACGTCACTCCACTCACGAAGCCTGGTAATGACCGTTGCGCCGTCGATGTCCGGAAGACCCAGATCGAGGATGACGATATTGACGGGACGTTGTGCGGCTGCGTGCAGCGCCGACTCTCCGTCCACCGCAGTGATGACTGTGTAGCCATGGCCCTTGAGGGTGATGGCGAGCGCGCGGACAATGTGCGGATCGTCGTCCACCACCAGCACGTTGATCATGCCTTCAGCGCCTGGGCGGTGGAATAAGAGCCCGTGGACAACGGGAGCCGGATCACCATGGTCAGTCCGCCCCCTGGGGTTTCCTCCGCGGTGAGTGTCCCACCCATAGCCTCCGTGAAACCCTTGGCGACGGCGAGCCCCAAACCGACGCCGGTAGTGGCCGGCACATCGTTGAGTCGTTGGAAAGGCTGGAACATCCGCATGACGTTGGCCGCGGGAACGCCCTGGCCGTGGTCGATGATCCTCAGTTCGCCGGCGGGCTGGCCGCCCAGCGTGGCGGTGCTCAGTCCACCCGCGCTGCCAACGATCACGATGTCTGACTTTGGCGCGTATTTCACGGCGTTCTCAACAATGTTGGCGACGACTCTTTCGAGCATTCCACCGTCAGCGTCCACCTCCGGCATGTTGGGTGGCAGGTCTATCCTCACCCTGCCGACCGGTACCCCGTGAAGGGCCGCCGGGATTATTTCAGACCAGCGGGTGGGCTTGATCAGGGCATTCACGGAATCGGAGGTGATACGGGACATGTCCAGGAGGTTGCCCACCAGCACGTCCAGGCGATCCGAGCACTCATCAATGGTGGCCAGCAGTTCCTGCTCCTCTTGTTCGGTGTAGCGGACTCCGGGTTGCCGCAAGCCACCCACGGCGAGTTTGATGCCAGCCAAGGGGGTGCGCAGGTCGTGGGAAACGGCGCGGAGTATGGAGGTACGCATGGTGTTGCTCTCGGCGAGCCGCATCACCTCCCGCTGGCTGGCAGCGAGCTGGCGGCGTTCCAACTGGGCCATCAGCTGGGTACCGAACGCTCCCAGCAGGCGGCGATCGCTCGCAGGGAGGACCCGGCCCGTGAGGACCAGACGGGTGGTGGGATCGATCTGTTCGGTGTTCTCGCTTTCCCCGTCCTCGGCGGGAGCATTTCCGCCCGCCTCCGCAACCAGCCGCCAGCCGTCGTCGCCGTCGGTTGCTTGGTAAAGGGCTGCCCGGCGGACTCCGAAAACGTCCAAGGCCTGTTCGAGCAGCCCGGCTACCGCGTCCTCCGCCGCGGTAGCTCCCCGGGTCAGGTCGGCCAGGGTGGTGGCTTCGGACCGGGCCCGCGCGGCTTCCTTGGAGCGCCTTGCCGAAAGGTCCACCACTACTGCTACGGCGGAGGAAACACCGGCGAATACCAGCAGGGCCAGGAGGTTCTGCGGATCGCTGATGGTCAGGGTGCCTAGAGGCGGAATCGAAAAGTAATTCACCAACGCACTGCTCCACAGGGCCGCCAGCAATGCAGGCCAAAGCCCGCCCACCAATGCGACGGCGACCGAGCCGCTGAGCTGGACCAGGACCGCCGTCGCAATATTGTGCGATGGGCTGGCGGCCAGCAGGAGCTGCAGCAGGACCGGCAGGACAACAGCGAGCACGAACCCCACTATCACCCGTACCCGCCCCAGATCCCGGGGCCGGGGACGTTCCTTTCCACGCCCGCCCAACGGGTGCGAAACCATATGCACGTCGATGTCGCCCGAGTCACGGACCACCCTGTTTCCGACGCCGCCCATCAGCCGTCCCGCCAGGGCTTTCCGGCGTGAAACGCCCACCACGATCTGGGTGGCGTTGACGCTGCGGGCAAAGTCCAGCAGTGCCTTGGCAGGGTCTTCCCCGGAAACGATGTGGTAGCTGCCGCCAAGGTCGCGGATCAGGGTGCGCTGGGCCTCCAGGTCCTGCGGCGATTCGGCGGCTACGCCATCGGCGGCACGCACATGGACGGCCAGCAGGTCCCCACCGTTGACGCGCTTGATGATCCTGGCCGCCCTGCGGATCAGGACCTCACCTTCAGGTCCGCCGGTCAGTCCGATCACGATCCGTTCCCGGGCCGGCCAGCTTTCCTCGATCCGGTTTTCTGCGCGGTAGCGGGCCAGGCCTTCATCGACCCGGTCAGCCAGCCACAGCAGGGCCAGTTCCCGGAGGGCAGTCAGGTTGCCCGTGCGGAAGTAGTTGGACAGCGCGGCATCGATCTTGTCCGCGGCGTAGATCTTTCCGTCCCCCAGCCGTTGCCGGAGGAGCTCGGGCGAGATGTCCACCAAGTGGATCTGGTCCGCCCGCCGCACCACCTCATCAGGGACGGTTTCGGCTTGCCGGACGTCGGTAATGGCACTGACCACGTCCCCAAGCGAGGCCAGGTGCTGGACGTTGACCGTGGAGAGCACGTTGATGCCCGCCTCAAGCAGTTCCTCGATGTCTTCCCAGCGCTTGCGGTTCCGGCCTCCGGGAATGTTGGTGTGGGCGTACTCGTCCACCACCGCCGTGTGCGGGTGGCGGGCCAGGACGGCGTCGAGGTCCATCTCTTCGAAGGTGGCGCCGCGGTACTCGACGCTCCTTGTGGGGATGACCTCCAGGCCATCAGTGAGCGCCTTGGTATCGGCGCGGCCGTGGTGCATGGCGAAGGCCACCACCACGTCCTCGCCGCGCTCCTGAAGCCTGTGGGCTTCCCTGAGCATGGCATAGGTTTTGCCGACGCCGGGGGCCGCCCCCAGGAATATTCTTAGTGCTGCCCGCGCCATGAACGCCATTCTTCCACTAAGTCCACCAGCCCTAGTGGCGGTTCGCGGCCGCTGCGATGTCCAGGTTCAGCAACGTGACGTTGACCGAGGCCTGTCCCAGGAAAGCTGCCGCTCCTCCGCTGGTTTGCAGGTCCACCAGGCGTTGTACATCGTCTGGGTTCAAGCCATGGGCGGCGGCCACCCGCGCCACCTGGATCCGGGCGTAGGCGGGGGAAATGTGCGGGTCCAGGCCCGAACCGCTGGCCGTCACAGCGTCTGCGGGGACGTCCGTCACCGCCACCCCTTCCGCCGCGGCGATGGCCGCGCGCTGGGTGGAGACGGCGTCGAGCAGTTTGGGATCGTTGGGGCCCAGATTGCTCGCCGACGACGACGCCGGGTCCCAGCTGACAGCCGAAGGACGGGCGTGGAACCACTCCGGACTTTGCGCGCCGGAACCGTCAGCGGACACTTGGGCGATCAGGGCCGAGGCCGCCGGATTGCCGGCCTGGTCCTTGACCACCGATCCGTTGGCCTGGAACGGGGCCACCAGCTGCCCCGCTCCGAAGACTGCCAGCGGATACAGGACGCCCAGCACCAGGGTGGCGAAGAGCAGGAACCGTACGGCAGTGGCCGCTTGGCGCAAGTACATTTTCATGGTGTTGTCCTAGCCGATGCCGGGGATGAGGGAAATGATGAGATCCAGCAATTTGATCCCGATGAACGGTGCCACGAGCCCGCCCAGCCCGTAGAGCAGCAGGTTCCTGCCCAGAGCCTGGCTGGCGGAAACCGCCCGGTACTTCACGCCCCGCAAGGCAAGCGGAACCAGTGCCAGGATGATGAGCGCATTGAAGATCACCGCGGAAAGGATGGCCGACGCCGGAGTGGCCAGCCCCATGATGTTCAGCATTCCCAGGCCGGGAAAGGCCGCCGTGAAGAGGGCGGGAACAATGGCAAAGTACTTGGCCACATCGTTGGCCACGGAGAACGTAGTCAATGCTCCGCGGGTGATGAGCAGTTGTTTGCCGATGCCCACAATGTTGATCAGCTTGGTGGGATCGGAGTCCAGGTCCACCATGTTGGCTGCTTCTTTGGCGGCCGGCGTACCGGAATTCATGGCAACCCCCACGTCCGCTGCCGCCAGGGCGGGAGCATCGTTGGTGCCGTCGCCGGTCATGGCCACCAGGCGACCTTCGCCCTGTTCCTTGCGGATCACGTCCATCTTGTCTTCGGGGGTTGCTTCAGCGAGGAAATCGTCCACCCCGGCTTCGGCCGCGATCGCCTTGGCCGTGACAGGGTTGTCGCCGGTGATCATCACCGTGCGGATACCCATCTTCCGCAGTTCCTCGAAGCGGGCCCTCATCCCGGGCTTCACCACATCCGCAAGGTGCACTGTTCCCAGAACCCTGGCGGCGCCGTCGTGCGTGTGTTCAGCCACCAGCAGCGGCGTGCCGCCCTGGGCCGAGATGTCCTGCACACGTTGCTGCACATCGGCCGGCATGGTGCCGCCGGCTTCGGTGACAAAGCGTTCGACGGCGGCCGCGGCACCTTTGCGGATCCGGCGTCCGCCCAGCTCCAGGCCGCTCATCCGGGTCATGGCGGTGAATTCAACAATGGCCAGGTCGGGAGTCGTTGAGCTGAGTCCCTCCAGGGACGGGCTGTTTCTGCTGCCGTTGCCGGAATCGTGGTCGGCCAGTTCCACAATGGACCGTCCCTCGGGTGTCTCGTCCGCCAGGCTGGACAGCCGGGCCGCACTGACGAGCTGGTCCTCCCCGATGCCGGCCGCAGGGTAGAAGCCCACCGCCCGCCGGTTGCCGTAGGTGATGGTTCCGGTTTTGTCGAGCAGCAGGGTGGTGATGTCACCTGCTGTTTCCACCGCCCGCCCGGAGGTGGCGAGGACGTTGTGCTGGACCAGGCGGTCCATGCCGGCGATGCCGATGGCCGGTACCAGGGCGCCGATGGTGGTGGGGATCAGGCAGACAAGCAACGCCACCAGGACTATCGGCGACGGCGTGGCATCGGCCAGGGATGCGATGGGTGCCAGCGTCATGGTGACCACCAGGAACACGATGGTCAGGGAAACCAGCAGTACGTGCAGGGCAATCTCGTTGGGCGTCTTTTGTCGGACTGCGCCTTCAACCAGCTTGATCATCCGGTCGATGAACGTGGCGCCCGGTTCCGCGGTGATGCGGACCAGGATCCGGTCCGACAAAACCTTGGTCCCACCGGTTACCGATGAACGGTCTCCGCCGGACTCCCGGATTACCGGTGCCGATTCACCGGTAATGGTGGACTCGTCAACGCTGGCCAGGCCCTCGATGATCTCCCCGTCCGAAGGGATCACGTCACCGGCCTCGCAGATCACCACGTCGTTGAGCTTGAGGTCGGTTCCAGGTATTTCCTTTTCCGATCCGTCCTCCAGCCGCACGCGGGCCATCACGCCTTTGCGGCTGGCCCGCAGACTGTCCGCCTGCGCTTTGCCGCGGCCTTCTGCAATGGCCTCGGACAGTGTTCCGAACAACACCGTCAACCACAGCCACGCTGTGACCACGATTCCGAAAACCGCCGGCTTGAACAGGCAGATGAGGGTGCAGGCTGCAGCACCCACCAGCACAACAAACATGACGGGGGAGTGAACCATCTGCCGCGGGTGGAGCTTTGCGAAGGCGACCGGAAGGGCTGCGCTAATGGCGGCGGCGTTGAGCTTGGCCGGCGCTTTGGTGTGGTGCTTGTGCTCTCCGGGTGTTCGTGTTCCTGGGGGGAGGCCGTCACGGTAGGTCAGGGCTGCGGTGTCCGCGGCTGGTGCCGAGCTGGACCGGGTCATTGAATGAGTCCTTCTGCGAGGGGGCCCAAGGCGAGGGCCGGGAAATAGCTAAGAGCCGTCATGATCACGGTGACGCTGAGGAGGAGTGAGCCGAACAGGGCACCGTGCGTTGGCACGGTTCCCGCAGATACCGGGATTTTCCGTTGCCGGGCCAGGGAGCCGGCCAGTGCCAGGACCAGGGCGATGGGAAGGAAGCGTCCCAGCAGCATGGCAACGCCAAGCGCAGCGGAGACGTAGGGCCCGGAGCTGGTGATGCCGCCGAACGCGGAGCCGTTGTTGTTGGCACCCGAGGTGAAGGCGTACAGCATCTCACTGAACTGATGGGGTCCACCGGCCGGGGCGTTGGCCATGGCATCCGGAAGGAGTGCCGTGATCCCCGCGAAGACCAGCACCAGGGTGGGCGTCACCAGGATGTACAGGGCAGCGAGTTTCATTTCGCGCGGGCCGATCTTCTTACCCACAAATTCGGGGGTCCGGCCCACCATCAGGCCGGCGATGAACACGGCAATGATGGCCAGGACCAGCATGCCGTACAAGCCTGAGCCGGTACCGCCGGGAGCCACCTCGCCGAGCATCATGTTCAGCATGGCCACACCTCCGGCCAGCGGAGGCAGGGAATCGTGCGCCACGTTCACGGCTCCGGTGGAGGTGAGCGTGGTGGACGCTGCGAAGATGGAGCTCGCGGCGGGACCAAGGCGTTGCTCGAAGCCTTCACCCAGGCCGCCTGCCGCCGTCGTCGCTGTTCCTTGGGCCGAGGCAACAGCCCACGCCATCAAGGCAGTGGACGTCAGCCAAAGCGCCCCCATGACGCCGGCCACCGTGAACCCCTGGCGTTGGTCACACACCATACGCCCATAGGTATAAGGGAGTGCGGACGGGATGAGGAGGATCAGGAACACCTGGAAAAGGCTGGTGAAAACGTTGGGGTTCTCAAAGGGATGGGCTGAGTTGGCATTGAAATAGCCGCCGCCGTTGGTCCCCAGCACCTTGATGGCTTCCTGCGAAGCAACCGGCCCGCCGGGGATCACTTGGCTGACGCCTGCGGCCTGGTTGGTGACGTCCGTGGACCAGAAATTCTGTACGACGCCGCCAATCACCAAGGCGATTGCTGCCACAGCCGCCAGGGGCAGGAGGAGGCGGAAGGACGCCCGGGTGACGTCCACCCAGAAGTTACCCAGCCGGTCCGTCCCGGCCCGCGCGATGCCGCGGATCAGGGCGATGGCCACCACGATTCCTACTGCGGCGGAGAGGAAGTTCTGGACCGCCAGCAGGCACATCTGGACGAAGATGCCCACAGTGGCCTCCGGCGCGTACGTCTGCCAGTTGGTGTTGGTGACAAAGGAAATTGCCGTGTTCATTGCCACCCACGGATCAACCCCCGGCAGTCCATTGCTTCCCGGGAGCACGCCCTGGAATCGCTGCAAAGCGAAGATCACCAGGATGGAAACGGCGGAGAAAGCCAGAACGCTGCGCAGATACACAGACCAGCTCTGTTCAGTTCCGGCGTCCACTCCGGCCAATCGGTAGAACACCCGTTCAGGCTTTGATGACCTGGAGCCGGAGAAAACCTTGTCCATGTAAATGCCCAGCGGCTTGTGCACCAAAAACAGTGCAACCAGCAGTACGGCTATTTGGGTGATCACTGATGCGGCGCTGATAACCACCTGCCATCACCACTTTTCCGGGTTGAGCAGCACTGCCAGCAGATAGCCGATCAACGCCAAGCCCACTAGGAACAGCCCCACCCACATGATCGCGTCCAGCATCATTGCCCGCTCACCGGGCCCTCGCCGTCGATCATTGTGCCCAAAAGGTGGGCCACCCACATCACGATTCCCATGGTCAGCACAAGAATCACCAGAACAGCCACGTCGGCCATTGGAACGTCCTTTCATCAGCACCCCGTTAGCGGGGCTGATGTCAGTCAACTCCCATGGATGCGGCGAAAAGGCGTTCCTAACGGTTCCTTAATGCGGCTGCCATCAATCTTGACGGTTTCTTAATGCCGCCCTTGATCAGAGCGGAGTCGGGCCTCACTTTCGGCGAAAGCGTTGAGCAGCCCGCGGGCGTGTTTGCCGGAAGGGCGGGAGCAGCGGAATGTTCGGGTCGGTGATGACTTCCAACACCGCCGGCCGATCGGCGTTCAGTACCTCATCCCAGGCTGCGCCCAGTTTCTGCGGGTCATCAACGCGCACGCTCCTGCCCGAGCTTTGCCGCCAGCCCATAGGGAATCGCGCAACCCATGCTCGACAGCGTGCCGGAAACATGCGCCGGGACTCCCTCCGGCAGGATCAACTGCCGGGCGTACCAGTAAACGCAACTGCCGACGTCGATACTCACCTGGGCGTCACTGGGCAGCCGGCCGTTGAGTTCCCGCACCACCAGCTCAGGATTGACCGGTTCGGCGGGGATGGCGGCGCGTTCCGCGGCGAGTTCACGACATGCCCGGAGCTGGTCTTCGATAGTGCCGCGCAGCAGGGTGTCGCAGTTTTCCAGCACGGAGGTGCTCTGTTGCCCGATGATGGCAACCACCGGGACGCTGCGGACAAAAACTACCTTCCCGTCCAGCCGGCGGAGTGCACCCATGAAGCCTATATTAAGCATCCTTACTGATTTGCCGTCAGAAAGGGTGTCCCAATTGTCGCCATTGTGGGCTATCTTGATCTTGAGCAGCCCGACTAATTGTTTTGTGATGGCAATAATCAAAGGTTGCTTAGTTGTGTGTCATGGCTGCACGGCACGTTTGCGTTATTTTCCGTATCAATGAAAGGAAATACGTTGGCTGTTTCTGTTGAATTGGGCAAAGCACTCGATAAGGCCTACGAGAATTCCACCCTGGACGAAATCCTTGCCGCTCCGCCGTCCGCACTCGCCGGCCTTACAGATAAACACGACGAGTTGCTCGCCCAGCTGGGAATCAAGACTGTTCGTGACCTTGGCAGCAACAAATTCTTCGCCACCGCCGGTGTGCTCGTTGCGCTGTCCGGGAAGGCCGGCTGATTACCGCGCCTATGGGTAGTGGTTCCCGCCAGGGCGAGTAACAGTTCAGGTCGTTTTGAGGCATTTCAAAACGACCTGAACTGAGGCTCAGTTGGGAGTGAATGCTGCGCGGAAGGCGGCCAGTGCAGTATCCCCGGCTTCGATCGATTGACCGCCAACAGCCCCCGCTTCCAGCCCGATCACCCCGTTGTATCCGACGTCCGCCAGTGCCCTGGCAACAGCGGAGTAGTTGATCTCGCCGGTGCCCGGTTCGAAGCGCCCGGGTACATCGGCCACCTGGATTTCGCCCGTGAACGGCTGGGCCGCGCGGACGAGCTCGATCAGGTTACCCTCGCCAATCTGTGCGTGGTAGAGGTCCAGCATCATCCTCACGTTGGGGTGGTCGACGGCTTGGACCAGTGCCAGGGTGTCCTTCGCGCGGGCCAAGGGAATGCCCGGGTGGTCGAGGATGGTGTTCAGGTTCTCCAGCGCGAAGACGATCCCATGCTGGGCACCCAGATGCCCCAACTGTTCCAAGGTGCGGAGTCCGGTCAACCACATCCCGCCCGTAGCCCGATGTGTCGGCCTCACCGCACGACCACCCTCACCAAGCTCCGCGGGATGGACCACCATCCGCTCAACACCAAGTTCCAAGGCTGTGGGGATCAGCTTCTCAGCCGACGCAAGGACCTCGTGTGCAGTGGCGGAGTCGGTCAGGCTGCCGCCGAAATAGCCGCTCATGGACGAGAACCTTGCTCCGGTGGCGGCGAGGGCCGCGATGTCCCTGCCGCGGGTGTCCCAGAGCTCAACCTCGAAGCCCTGATCGTGGATGCGGCGAACACGTTCGATCAACGGCAGTTCGCCGTAGACCATCTCTGCGCAGACGGCCAGCCGGAAGGTCACGCTCCGACCTCCTGCACCACGGCCGCACCCCGGGGCTCCGCCTCGGCCGGGCGAAGCTCCGCGATGTCTGCCACCGCTACCGGCAACCCCGACTCTGAGGACTTGAACGCGGCCAATGCCACAGCCAGGGCGTTCCGGGCGTCTGCTCCACCCGGCGCGGCAACAGCGGTACGCGGCGGGGCCGCCGTCGGACGTTTGTCTGTGGAACCGCGACGCGCGGCGACGTCGTCCGCGAAGTGTGCCAGCTCCTCCGTGTAGGCGTCATGGAAGAGGTCGATGTTCAAGCGGGTGGTTTCCGAGGTGATGCCCGCCGCCGTGTAGCTCGTGGCATTGGTGGACTGCGGGCTGCCTGCCGTGACCATGCCCGCCGAGCCGAAAACTTCGCCGCGGACGTCATAGCCGTACAGCGCGTTGAAGTTGGCCTCGGCCACCGCGATGGCACCGTTGCTGTAGGTTACGGTCACTACGGCGGTATCCAGGAGGCCGCCGGCTTTGGCCTCGGGGGCTACCAGGGCGTCTGCGACCGCATGGACCTTGACTGGAACGGCGCCGGGGTTCAGCCAGTTCAGGGTGTCGAAGTCGTGGATCAGCGTCTCAAGGAAGATGGTGCCGGGCGCGATTCGCTCCGGGTTGCCGATTCCGGCTTCGGTCCCGGGGTCGCGGGTGAGGGAGCGGAGAAGCTGCGGCACGCCAACGATGCCCTGGTCGATGAGCTTCCGCGCTGCCGCAAAGTCGGTGGAGTAGCGGCGGTTGAAGCCAAAGCGGAGGACGACGCCGGCCTCTTCCGCTGCTGCGATGGCGGCGTCGAGTTCCTCGACGGTCCGGCCGCCCGGCTTCTCGCAGAAGACATCCTTGCCTGCCTTGGCCGCTGCGGTGATCAGTTCCGAGTGGAAGCGCAGGGGCGCAGCGATCAGGACCGCGTCCACGTCGGGGTCGTTCAGGACATCAGATGCATCGGTGCTGATTTTCGCCACGCCCAGCCGGCTCGCGAGGGCCTCCAGGGCGGGCTGTACGGGATCGGCGATGGCTTCCAGCCGGGCGTTGGGGAGGCGGACTGCAATGGATTCAGCGTGGAAATTGCCGATCCACCCCGCCCCGATGACTGCGATGCGGACGGGCCGGTCATCGGCGACCGGGTGCTGAAGGTACGTCATTGGGGCTCCTTGAATGGATGTCTAGATCGTTCTAGTACGCCCATGATGGCACGCTTTCAGCCTGCTCGTCTAGATCGTTCTAGTTCAAGGGTCTTGGGCTGTCCAGCGGAATCTGCGCCGGGTTGTGCGGGACACCAGCCTGGAGTCCCGGCGTCGAGAGCTTCGGCTCGGGGGCGACCTGGCGCGATGGGCGGATGTGGTCCAGCGCCAGCTTCGCCAGGGGTGCCATCAGCAGGAGCAGCAGCACGGTGCACCCTCCGGCCAGCCCGGCCAACAGGACCAGTGCCGCCATGAACAGCAGGTGGATGTCCGGCGCGTCCGCAAACGAGGGGACGAATGGTACGGCCAGCCCTTTGGTTGATTTCACATCTTGCTCCTGCGCGGTGGTTGCTCATTGTCCGGGTACTTAGTAGTGCTCCGGCCACCCGAAAAGTGATGCCCTTTTGGGGGACCTTTGGCTCGGGGACCGGGCAATGCCATGCCCCGAGCGACGTTCAAAAAACTTCTTGGCAACCCTGCGTCACGTTTCCGCAGGTCAGGGCACATATCCAGTGCCCATGTCTTTGAGCTGTGTACTGCGCCGTTGCCCTTTTCGGCCGCGTCGCGGTTCATTGACGAGTTGGCAGCGATGGGTGTGGTGGGTTCTGGGGCCCACCCGGGGCGCCGTCGCTGCATGAAACCGGGCTAGTGCGGTCGGTCGTCTGAGTCGCGGCCGGCCGCACGACCGGATTTGTGAGCGCACACATCTATTCGCCTGTAGAACGTTCTATAGACTGGCTCCGAGCAGAGGAGAGCCATGACCGGGAAACGTCCCACTTTGATGGACGTGGCTGAAGCCGCAGGTGTATCCAGGGCCTTGGTTTCCATCGTCATGCGGGACGCCCCAGGTGCTTCTGAAGCGACCCGGCTGAAAGTCCAAGCGGCCGCAAGGGAACTCGGCTACCGGCCCGACAGCCGCGCCCGACTCCTCCGAAGCAGCCGCACCAGGCTCCTTGGCCTCAGCTTTTCCACCGCACAGGCCTTCCATGCCGAGATCGTGGACGCCGCCTATGCCGGAGCGATGATACGCGGATACGACATCGCGCTCAGCGCGGTGGCCAATGGCCGACCGGAAGCGCGGGCAGTGGAATCCCTGCTGGACCTCGGCTGCGAGGCACTGATCATGATTTCCCCGGCCCTCCCGCCGGAGGAACTGGCCGGATACGCAGCCCGCTTGCCCGTCATCAGCCTTCTCCGCGACGACGTTGGCGACTCCTTGGACTCAGTGAGCAGCGATGACCATGCCGGGATCCACCTGGCCGTGGAGCACCTGGTTTCGCTGGGGCATCGGCGGATCGCACACGTTGATGGCGGCCAGGCAGTGTCCAGCGCACAACGACGGGCGGCATTCCAGGCAGAGATGACTTCACGTGGCTTGGATGCGCGCGTCGTCGCCGGGGGACCCACCGAAGAAGACGGTTTGCGCGCCGGCCGTGAGCTGCAGCAGGACTTGCCCACCGCCGTCGTTGCTTTCAATGACCGGTGTGCTCTCGGTGTCTGGGAGAGTTTCCGCGCCGCTGGCCTCCGGGTGCCGGACGACGTCTCCGTCCTCGGCTACGACGACAGCCAATTCGCCCGGCTCAGCTATGTCCAGTTGTCCTCGATCAGCCAGGACGCGCCTTTGTTGGCCCGCGCAGCCGTCGACCGCGCGGTGGACCGTTTGGAGGGTACGACGTCGGCAGCCCACCTGGTGCGGACACCGCACCTTGTGGTGAGGGAGACTACGGGCAGGGTGCCCGGCTGACCGCAGTCCGGTTACGTGGAGATCGCCCGCATGGCGTTGTTCCGCTTTTCATGGGTAAGTTCGGCTAATCCCAGCGCCTCCAGCAGGGGTGGCATATACATGCCGAACCGGCCCCGGTACCCCTTCCGGAGACCGTACCAGCCGCCCACCGGGTTGCTTTCGCTGCGACCCCACGCCTCTACCGTTCCCTCGGCGGCGTCCTTGCCTTCGTCGGCGGCGCCCAGCGGGACCCAGTCGCCCTGTTCCACGAGCCACGCGTGCAGGTCCTCGATGGCGCGGAGCTGGTACAGCAACTTGGTAGAGCCCACTTGGCAGACGATTGCCGGGGGGTCCGCGGACTCATCCTTGTACATGACGTAGTCGGACGAGCCCGGGGGAGTGGTCAGCTGCCACGGATCGTCCTTGGTTCCAGCGGCCATTCAGGGGTCCTTTCTGCGGTTGTGGTCAGCTTACGCAGGGCGGCATAAAGCACCCGGCATGCCCGGTTCGCAAAGGAACCTCAGTTACGGGGAACCCTCCGCGGGGGCGTCGTCCTCGAAGTCGGGACCTTCCGCCGGTTCCTGGCTGTGGAGGCCGGTGTCATGCGGGACCCAGCCTTCCGTCTCGCCCTCTGCCGGAGCGTCGGTGTGGTGCCGGATGACATGTTCGGTCTCATCTGATGGCTTCATGACGGATACTTCCTGTCCTTGGCTGGGACTGCTTCCGTGAGTGCCCCCAGTCTACGCCTGGGTGTGGTCCGCTGCGGCGTCCGCCCTCCACGGAATCCTGTCCACATAGCACTGATCAGAGACCTTGTGATCCAAAGGTGTGGCATAGGCTGAACCCAGCAGTTCCCCGTGAAACAACAGACTGCCAAGGAGAGGTAAAGATGCCCAAGCGCCCCAACCCGGCGGTGAAAATCGCCCAGGAAACAGCACACAACGCCGTTTTCGACGCCCAAGGCAAACCCAAGCCCGGTGTCCACAATGTCCTGCTTAAAGCCGTAGAGGTCCAGCGGCCACTGGTCCTGGCCAACCTTCGACGCTTGCAACGCCGGCACCCCCATGATTCTCCAGCGCAGCTTGCGGCAAAACTGGAGCACCATTACCTGCTCGTCATCTCAGGCGGGGGTGCCGCCGTAGGTGCGACCGCCGTCGTGCCGGGTATTGGTACCGCGGCATCGCTGGGCCTTTCCGCGCTGGCAACCGTTGGGTTCCTGGAGACCACGGCCCTGTACGCGTCGTCCCTGGCCGAACTCCACGGCATCAGGCTCACCGACCCGGAACGTTCCCGGACCATGGTCATGGCCATCATGCTGGGTGAGGAAGGCACGTCCCTGCTGGGCGCACTGAGCGGGCAGTCGCTGGGCCGCGGTAAAGGCGTCACTAATGCCTGGGGCAAGACCCTGACCAAGAAGATTCCGGGCAGCGGATTCGGAGTCATCCGTGACACCATTCAGCGCGCCTTCCTGAGGAACCTCCTGAAGAAACAAGGCGGCGCTTTCATTGGACGCGCCCTGCCCTTCGGTATCGGGGCCGTGGTTGGCGGTGCCGGCAACCTGATGATGGGCCGTGCCGTGGTCTCCAGTGCCAAGGAAGCCTTCGGAGCGATGCCCGATACGGTGCCGGGTGAACTTCTGCCCAACGCACCCAAAAACGTGACTGTAAACGCAACCGAAAACCCGACGCTGGAAGGCGGTAACAGTGGATCTGAACGCTGACCTGGGAGAGTCCTTTGGCTCCTGGACCATGGGCGATGACGCCTCGATGTTCCGTATCGTGAGCAGCGCCAACGTGGCGTGCGGCTTCCACGCCGGGGATCCGCTCACCATGCTGGACAGCTGCCGCGCAGCATTTGAATTGGACGTTCGTGTAGGCGCGCATGTGGGTTACCGGGACCTGGCTGGGTTCGGACGCCGTTCCTTGGACATGACCTTTGATGAGCTCTTCGGGGACGTCCTCTACCAACTCGGCGCCCTGGACGGGATGGCCCACGCCGTGGGCGCTTCGGTGGACTACGTCAAACCGCACGGCGCCCTCTACAACAGGATTGTTCAGGATCCCGAGCAGGCAGAGGCCGTGGTGGCTGCTGTTCATGCCTACGATCCCGGCCTTCCCGTGTTGGGACTGCCGGGGTCGGCATGGTTGAAACTGGCTGATGAGGCCGGTCACCCGGTCTTCCGCGAAGCGTTCGTGGACCGGGCCTACCTGCCGGACGGCACCTTGGTACCGCGCACCCAGGAGGGCGCCGTCCTCCACGACCCCGCCACAGTGGTGGCTCAGGCCGTGCGCTTGGCGACGCGCAAGGAAGTACTGGCCATCGACGGTTCCGTCGTTCCCGTGCAGGCGGATTCGCTGTGTATCCACGGAGACACGCCAGGGGCCGTCAGCATGGCCGCTGCCGTTCGAGAGGGACTGGAGCAAGCCGGCGTGCAGGTCGAGGCGTTCGCCTGATCCTGCGGTGCGGTTCTTTGTAGGGGAGTGCATTAATGGGTGCGGTAGTAGTTGACCCTGGGACCTTGACCTCGGCCCTGGAGCCGGAGCAGGCCTTGGACCGCGCATCGATGCATCTGGCCAATGCCCTCCTGGGCAACTGCGCCGACGCCGGGGGCCTGGAGGTCCTGCTCGGTGGCCTCCGGCTCCGCTTCGTCACGGCCTCCGCAGTGTCAGTCACGGGCGCCGAAGGCATCATCACCCTCAACGGCTCCGAGCTGCCACTTAACAAAGCGGTGCGGGTGGCTCCGGGATCGGTCCTTGAGGTAGGGCCCGCGCTCTTCGGAATCCGATATTACGTGGCAGTACCCGGCGGCATTCCGCCTCAGGCCGAGCCGTTGAGCGCTGGCGGTGCCCTGACCTTTGGCCGTCCGAACAGCCAGGCCTATCCGGACATGCAACAACCCCCGCGCCGTGCGCTGGATCCCGAACGTCCGGTGGTCGCCAGGGTTTTCCGCGGCCCGCAGGCCCCTGATTTCGGCGCTGATTCGTGGCTGAGGTTAACCACCGAACCGTGGATTCTCTCGCCGGAGTCGGACAGGGCCGGGGCGCGGCTGGTGGGGCGACCACTCGAGGCGGCCCCAACTCCAGCACGCCAACCTCAGCCGCTGCGGACCGGCTCGGTCCTGCTGCCGCCGTTGGGCCTTCCCGTGATCGCCCTGGCCGGCCACCCGGCAACGGCAAAGTCGCCCGTGATCGCGCTGGTCCGGGACGAGGACCTGGACCTGCTCGGCCAGGCAAGGCCGGGCCAGATGGTGCACTTATTGGGGACGGGTGATGCCCCTCGTCCTATCCGAACAGCAGGTGCGCAACCGTGAAGATAGCCAGGCCCGCCAGCGCGCCGACCACGGTTCCGTTGATGCGGATGTACTGAAGGTCCTTGCCCACCTGGAGCTCGATCTTCTGGGAGGTTTCTTCCGCGTCCCAACGGGCTACCGTGTCCGAGATGACGCCGGCGATGTCCGAGCGGTAGGTGTTCACCAGGTATCCGGCCGCGTCGCCAATCCAGGCGTTGACCTTGCCGGCCAGTTCCTCATCCTTGACCAGGCGCGTGCCGAAGTCCCGGACGGCTCCTTTGAATCGCAGGCTCAGTTCGCTGTCGGGGTCATCGACGGCGTTGAGCAGTGCGGTCTTCACCGTTCCCCAGGTGCGTGAGGCGAGTTCGCGGACCTCGGGATCGCCGAGTATCTGCGCCTTGATGGTTTCGGCGCGCTCAATCATGGCCGGATCGTGCTGCAGGTCCTGGGCGAGCTCGGTGAGGTAGGCGTCGATGGATTGGCGCACCTGGTGGTTCTGGTCGGACTGGACGGCGCGCATGAACTTGGACAGTTCCACGTGCACGCGGTCGCCAACCAGGCCGTCCACGAATGATGGCACCCAGAGCGGCGAGCGGTCCGAAACGAGCCGGTTCACCGTTGCATGGTTGGCGTCTACCCAGTCGGCGGCGCGGTCCACCAGCAGGTCCACCAACTTGTGGTGGTGGCCGTCCGCGAAGATCCGCTCCGCCATCCGGCCCACCGGCGGCCCCCATGGCGGGGTAAGCAGGTGTTTGCGGACCATGCCTTCGATGACCGCTTGGACGTCGTCGTCATTAAGGACGGTGAACACGCCGCGGATCGCAGCACCGCCTTCCTTCGCGACGCGTTCGGCACCACCCGGACCGGACAACCAGGCCCCGGCCTTGCGGGCAATATCGATGCTCGCCAACTTCTCCTGCACAACCTCCTGGGACAGGAAGTTGCTTTCCACGAACTCGCTGAGCGATTCGCCGATCTGGTCCTTGCGCCGCGGGATGATGGCGGTGTGCGGGATCCTAAGACCCATGGGGTACTTGAACAGGGCGGTGACGGCGAACCAGTCAGCCAGCGCCCCAACCATGCCACCCTCGGCCGCTGCGCGAACGTACTCAAGCCACGGGTACTGCTTCTGGAAGGCGAATGCCGCCGTGAAGATCACGGCCATCCCGATCAGCAGGGCCAACGCCAGCCGCTTCATCCGGCGAAGCGCGGCTGCTTTTTCCAGGTCTCCCGCCGAAAGATCGACGACGGCGGGACCGGCCGGGGCGGGTACGGGACCTGACGCCGGACGGGGGTTGGTGACGTCTTCAGTTGGGATTTGTTCAGAGTTCACCTGCATTAGCCCAGCGTAGCCCCCGTGCGTACAACCGCGTGGGCTACCGTATCTCCATGACAAGCGACGACTTCGCCACCGTAAGGCCCAAGGTCTACGCCCACCGTGGCTCCAGTGCCGCCTTTGCCGAACACACCAGGGCCGCCTATTTGAGGGCCATCGACGACGGGGCGGACGGAGTCGAGTGCGATGTGCACCTCACCCGGGATCAGCACGTGGTGTTGTTGCACGACTCCAACCTGGACCGGACCTCCACGGGGACAGGACCTGTAGCCGAGCAAACCCTGGAAGAGCTCCGTGAGCTGGACTTCTCGTCATGGAAGGGTGCGCGCATCCCTGAAGCCTATGGGGGAGTGGCCGACCAATTCCTGACGCTGCCAGAGCTGTTGGACATCCTCCGCGGGGCCGGCCGCGACATCGGCTTGGCCATCGAACTCAAGCACCCAAGTCCCTACGGGCTGAAGCTTGAGGACCGGGTACTGGCCCTGTTGGCCGAGGAAGGCTGGACACCGGAGGAGTCCAGGCTGGAGAACATCCAGGTTTCCTTCATGAGCTTCGATTCGGACTCTGTACAGCGGTTGCTGGAGACTGTTCCCCCGCAGCATGTCTGCCAACTGGTGGATGACTACACGGTCCAGGAAATCCGGGAGGAACTGGGCCTGGGCTTCCTCACCGGCGGGGCGGTAGCCAACGTCATGAAGGCAATGCAGGAGGAAGCGGAGCGCGTGCTGGACGAGGGACAGGCGGGAATCGCGGGCCCGGGAATCGACTATGTTCGCGAGCATGCACGCAACGTGCAGCGTTGGCTGGAGGCTGGCCGCGTATTCCGGGTGTGGACTGTTGATTCCCAGAAGGATGTAGCGCTTTGCCAAGGTCTCGGCATCCATGAGATCACCACCAACAAGCCCGCGCAGGTCCTGGCGCAGCTCATGGTTTCCAGCTGACTTTGGGGCTTACCGCGCTTGTGATTGAGTGGTCTCATGTCACTTCGCTGGTCACCCAAGGCAACACATACCGTCTCAGCAATAGGCTTGGGCGCCCTGCTCCTGGCCAGCGCCGCAAAGCATTTCCGGACCCCCGCCTTCTATTACCCCGTGGTGCCGGATTACCTGTGCCGCAGGGATGAGCCGGGGAGCCGTCCCAATGGGCCGTTGGCAGTGATGTCGCGGGAGGAATGGGTCGCGTCGTCGGGCCTGCTCGAGGTGGCTGCCGCCGTCGGTCTCCTGGTACCTGCCACCCGCAAGGTGGCGGCTGACGCAACCACAGCGATGTTCACTGCATTCCTTGCGGGGCATATTGATGCCCTCAGGCGCGCTTACGGACCGAAAGGCACTCCTGCCGAGAGGCGTATCCACACCGTGCGGCTGCCCCTGCAGATTCCGCTGATCCTCTGGTCGTGGAGCCTGCGGAAATGACCAGTGGTTCCGCGCCCCTGAAACTCAGGGAGTCGCCGGCGTTCAAGATCGCACTCTCCTTGAGCATCGCCACGGGACTCTACGGGGTTTCGTTTGGTGCCTTGTCTGTCGCGTCCGGCTTTGATTTCTGGCAGACGATGGTTCTGAGCCTCCTGCTCTTCAGCGGCGGATCCCAGTTCGCGTTCATCGGTGTCGTGGCGGGCGGCGGCTCGGGGGTGGCGGCGATGACGGCCAGCGCACTCCTGGGTCTGCGCAACGGCATCTACGGCATGCAGATCAATGCGATGCTCCGGCCCGGCGGCTGGAAGCGCTACCTTTCCGCGCACGTCACCATTGACGAGTCGACGGCGACGGCGTCCGGCCAGACGGATCCGGATGAGCAGCGCCGCGGATTCTGGACAGCCGGAATTGGAATATTCATCTTGTGGAATATTTTTACGGCCGTTGGCGCCTTGGCAGGAGATGCCATGGGAGATCCCAAGCAGTGGGGCCTCGATGGTGCCGCCGTAGCAGCGTTCCTGGCCTTGCTCTGGCCCCGGCTGAAGGGCCGGGAACCGTGGGCCATCGCCGCAGCCTGTGCACTGGCCACCGTCTTGGCGGTGCCCTTCGTGCCGTCAGGTGTTCCGATTTTGGTTGCTGCCGTCGTGGCCGGAATCATCGGGTGGTTCAGCCACGCGCGCATGGATGAAGGGCTTGAGCCGGACGTGGATCCCTACGCGGAAAAGCGCCAACAAGAACCCAGGAGCAACGCATGAACCTGTGGCTTTGGATCCTGATCGCGTGCGGCCTGGCCTACCTCACTAAGCTGCTGGGCTACTTTGTGCCCGCCAAGCTGTTGGAAAGCCCACGGATCATGCACGTAGCCGGCACCATGACCATCGGCCTGCTGGCCTCACTGACGGTGGTCAATGCTGTCGCTTCGGGGCAGGCCCTGGTTCTGGATGCCCGCATCGGGGCGTTGGCTGCGGCCGCGGTGGCGTTGTGGCTCCGGGCACCGTTCCTGGTGGTGGTGATTTCCGGCGCTGCCGCGGCCGCCCTGCTCAGGCTGCTGGGGTGGGGCTAGACAGCGTCGGTAAAGGTCACGCCCGGGATGCCCGATTGTTCGGGAAGGGGCCGCGAAGGGCGCTCGGTGCGGATGGCGTCCTCGATCAGGGCGACGGGCCGCTTCCACGCTTCGGATCCCGGTTCCATCGTGTCCACAGCACCTATCAGCATGGCAACCAGCCGGACCATGTCCTCGATGGTGATGTCCCGGCGGAGTGAACCCTGGCCTTGGCCGCGCTCCAACAAGGTGGCCATGGAGCCGATGAGGCCACCGGTGATCCCCATGAGGAGTCCGCGGCGTCCGGCAACGGCGTCAAGGAGGTTGGCGTCTTCACTGGCTACCTGCATCACGGCATCGATGACGTTGATGAGGCCCTCGGCGGCGTCCATGCCGTCAAGGGCTGCGGCAGCCACCGGATCCACGTGCTGGCGGAGCTGGCGCGACAGGGCAGCGAGCACCAGCTGCTCCTTATCCGAAAAGTTGCGGAACAGTGTAGCCGGGCCAACTCCAGCGGTGGCGGCGATGGTCTGCAACGGCACTTCGGGGCCATGCTCCCGGAAGCACTGCCTCGCAGCGGTAATGATCTTGTCCACATTGCGTGCGGCGTCTGCCCTGAGGGGCTTGCGTTCCAAGGGCTGTTCCATGCTTGTCAGGGTAGCAACGGTCAGGTCCCTGCCTGTTGTTACGCGGGAGTAGGCCGTTATATGACAAACCGGTACGTGAAACACTGGATTCCATGTTGCTTGCATTCTCAGTCGCGCCTTCGGGCCAGCCCGCATCCGCTGCCAACGGTGGACCCACCCCCGACGCCTCAGTGCACGACGCCGTAGCCGCCGCCGTCAAGATCGTCCGGGAGTCCGGACTCCCCAACCAGACGGACTCCATGTTCACCACCATCGAGGGTGAGTGGGACGAGGTCTTTGACGTGGTCAAGCGCGCCACCGAGGCGGTGGGCCGTTATGGCAGCCGGGTCTCACTGGTGATCAAGGCCGATATCCGTCCGGGTTACAGCGGCGAACTCACCGGAAAAGTGGAGCGCCTCGAAGAGGCCATCACCGCCACGGACTAGTTCCTTCCCCCAGCCTGCTGCGAGTGCAAGACTGGGGCGCATGATTGAACACGTCACCGAGCCTGGTTGGGTCGATGTGGAGCGGTACCTGACCGACGTCGTCGTGCGTCCTGATCCTGCCCACAAGCGTGCCTTGACGTCCGCCGTGGAGGCAGGCATGCCTGCGATCGAAGTGGCGCCCAATGCCGGCAAACTGCTGCGCATGCTCGTGCAGATGTCCGGGGCCAGGCGCGTGCTTGAGATCGGCACCTTGGCCGGGTTCAGCAGTATGTGGATGGCCCAGGGACTGCCCGACGACGGCAGGATCGTCACGTGCGAATTCCTCCGGAAACACGCGGACGTCGCGCGGGCCAACCTGGATGCCGCCGGCGTAGGACACAAGGTGGACATCCGTGTAGGTGCTGCCCTGGATACCTTGCCCACGCTTGTGGGCCAGGACCCGTTCGACTTCGTTTTCATCGATGCCGATAAGGAAAACGACGCCAACTACTTGGACTGGGCCATCAGGCTGGGCCGCCCAGGGACGGTGATCGTGGTGGACAACGTCATCTGGGATGGCGCCATCCTGGACCCGCAACGGGATGAGGTTAATGCGCCGGGCATCGTGAAGATGCTGGAGATGATGGGACAGGACCGCCGCTTGGACGCCACCGCCATCCAGACGGTTGGAAGCAAAGGCTGGGACGGCTTCGCGATGGCACGGGTGAGGTAGGCGGTGGATTTCACGATTCGTCCGGCGACGGTGGAGGACGCCGAAGAGATGGCCATCATGCACCTCCAGTCCTGGCGTGAGAGCTACGGGCGGTTGCTGCCGCCGGAGTTCTTCGCCAAACAGGAAGCCGCCTTGCCGGACCGCATCAACCGGTACCGGAAGTCCATTGCTGCCGGCCACTCCCGGATGCTGGCCCACGGGCCGGACGGCGACCTTGTAGGTATTGGGGCCGCAGGCTCGGGCAGTGACGAGGACAAGCCCTGCGATATGGAGCTGTTCATGCTGTACACACTGGAACGTATCCATGGCCGCGGTGTGGGCCAGGCTTTGGTGGATGCCTTGATTGGAGACGGGCCGGCGTATCTCTGGGTCCTGGACGACAACCCGCGGGCCCAAGCCTTCTACCGGCGCAACGGCTTCGTCCCCGACGGCAAAAGGCAGCTCTGCGACCCGTCCTGGTACTCGCTGCCGGAGCATCGGATGGTGCGTACCGCCGTCGGCCGCTAACCGCCGCTAAAACCGGACACTATTCCAGCTCGCCGCTGGCCCCTTCTTCGTCGTCCAAGGACGAATCCAGCAGGCTCGGCGGCTTGGGCACGCGGGCCAGCAGCAGGAAGACCACGGTTAGCCATGCCGCAGCGGCGGTGAACAGTTCCGCCCATACCCACTCGCCAAGGTTCATGGATTGATCTTATGGCCCAACCACCCATTATTGTAAGTATCCTTACTACTCACTGGGCTGCAGGGCTCCACTAGGCTGGAACCATGACTGAGGCAGGGCGGAAGTAGTGGCAAAACGCGGCAGGGTGAGCAAGTCACAAAGGTCGACGGCGGGAGTCGTCGACGTGCCTTCCGGCACCCGTCCCGACGGCCCGGTAGAGGGCGTCTACTACATCGATACCGGCGATTGCGAGCTGATCCAGGACCAGGACAACTCCAACGGCTGGTTGCTGAAAATCAATGGCGTGATGAGCTCGCACATCGACCTTGCCGATCCGCTGTTCCTGGATTTCGAATACATGCGCTGGATCGCGGCTTTGGTGGAATCGCGCTGGCCCAGGGAACAGAAACCCAAGTTGCGCGCGCTCCATCTGGGCGGGGGAGCGTGTTCCATGGCCCGGTACTTCCACGCTGCCTACCCCGAGGCGCGGCAGGTTGTGGTGGAGCTCGATGGCAAGCTCGCGGAGTATGTCCGTGGTTGGTTCGAGCTGCCCAAGGCGCCCCTGTTGCGGATCCGGGTTGGCGAAGCGCGGCAGGTGACAGAGTCGCTGACTCCCGATACCCGTGACCTCATCATTCGCGACGTCTTCGCCGGAGCCTTTACGCCCCGCGCCCTGACAACGCGTGAATTCACGGCCCATGCGGACGCGGTACTCGCAGCCGATGGGCTGTATGTGGTCAACTCCGGCGACGCCCCGGACCTCAAGAATGCCCGCGCCGATGCCGCAACCATCGCGGACACCTTCGAGCACACCATGATCATCGCCGACCCCGCCATGCTCAAGGGTCGCCGCTACGGCAATATGATCATGGCGGGCAGCCACGTGCCGTTCGGAGACGACCCCACCCTTGCCAGGCGGCTTCTGGGCGGTGGCGTCCCAGCGCACATCTGGGACGACGCCCAAGTGCGCGCCTTCGCGGCCGGGACTCCGGTGCGCCACGATCCTCCTGCGGAGCCGGAGCCGGCCCCCGCATAGGCGGCGCGGCTAGTTGGCCCCCAGCAGTTCCTCCCGTCGTTGCTCCGTCTCCTCGCGCAAGGCCTGGACGACGGCGGCTACCGCGGGGCGGCGCATGGAGTCGGGGCGGAGGACCATCCAGTAGGGGAGGAGCTCGGCGAAGTCCGAGGGCAGGAGCCTGACCAGGTCCTCATGCCGGTCGGCCATGAAGCAGGGAAGGAACCCGATGCCCGCCCCGGCCCGGGTGGCCTCGACATGCACGAACACGTTGGTGGAGCTTAGGCCGTCGCGCATGGTCGGAACCAGCCTCCGGGGCGCATCCAAGTCGTCCACCTGGAGCATTGAATCCACAAAGTAGACCAGTTGGTGCTGTGTGAGTTCCTGGATGCTCCCGGGCGTCCCGTGATCCGAAAGGTAGGCGCGGGACGCGTACATCCCCAGCCGGTACTCGCCCAGCCTCATCGCTTCGGCCCGGTGCACCTGCGGCGTGCCGACCACCACCTCGATGTCCAGGCCCGATCGCTGCTGCAGTGCCCGACGCGTCACGGTGACGATCTCCACGCTCAGTCCCGGGTGGTCCCGCCTCAGGCGGGCAACAGCAGGTGCGGCGATGTACGCGCTGAAGCCGTCTGTCGCGGTCATGCGCACGACGCCGGCTATGGGGTCGGGTGCGCGGTCGCTGGGTCCCAGCGCACCCACCGCAGCTTCGATCCGTTCCGCGACCAGTACGGCTTGGGCGCCCAGCTCGGTCACTTCCCAACCCCCGGCGGCTCGCGCCAGGACCCTGCCGCCCAGCGCCTTTTCCAGTGCCGCTATCCTGCGGGAGACGGTGGTGTGGTTCAGTCCCAAGGCTTGGGCCGCCGTCGTGAATTTTCCTGAGCGTGAGACGGCGAGGAAGATGAGGAGGTCGTCTGGATTGGGATTCATATCTGCAATTCTGCACACCTAAGGTGCCTTATTGGTCATTGAGGCATAACGAATCTGCGGCAATACTCAGTGGAGCATTCCGTGTTGTGGATCACATCACGTTCAAAAGGGTCAAAGAGGACACTGAGGAGATGGATATGAGCGTTGAGCAGCGCTCCGCATCAAGAGCCGGAAAAGATGCCGGCAAGGGCTCCGGCCTGAAGAAGATCGTCGCAGCATCAATGGTGGGCACTGTAGTGGAGTGGTACGAGTTCTTCCTCTACGCCACTGCGGCAACCCTGGTCTTTGGGAAGTACTTCTTCCCGAGCACCGGGAACGAGCTGGACGGCATCATCCAGGCGTTCATCACCTACGCGGTGGGCTTCGTTGCCCGTCCGCTGGGCGGAATCGTCTTCGGCCAGATCGGCGACAAACTGGGCCGCAAGCCCACGCTGCAGTTGACCATCGTGATTGTGGGCGTCTCCACGTTCCTCATGGGCTGCCTCCCCGGCTTCGTGGACATCGGCTACTGGGCGCCTGCCCTGCTGGTGGCCCTCCGCTTCATCCAGGGCTTCGCGCTCGGTGGCGAGTGGGGTGGTGCGGTGCTTCTGGTGGCTGAACACAGCCCGAATAAATCCCGTGGCTTCTGGTCATCCTGGCCGCAGGCAGCCGTGCCGGTTGGAAACCTGTTGGCCACCCTGGTCCTGTTCGTCATGTCCACGACGCTCAGCAGTGAAGCCTTCCTCGGCTGGGGCTGGCGCGTAGCGTTCTGGCTCTCCGCCGTGATCGTGTTCGTGGGCTACTACATCCGCACACATGTCACCGAAGCCCCGATCTTCCTTGAAGCCAAGGCGCAGGTGGAGGAATCCAAGGCCATCAGCTACGGCGTGGGCGAGGTCATCCGCAAGTACCCCAAGGGCATCCTGCAGGCCATGGGACTCCGGTTCGCGGAGAACATCATGTACTACCTCGTGGTGAGCTTCGCGATCGTCTATCTCAAGAGCGTCCACAAGTACGACACTTCCTCGCTCCTGCTGGCTCTCCTGATCGCACACCTCATCCACTTCCTGGTCATCCCGCAAATTGGACGCCTCGTGGACTCGTGGGGACGCAAGCCCGTGTACCTGATTGGTGCCATCACCGGCGCGACGTGGCCGTTCTTCGCCTTCCCCATGTTCGACACCAAGAATGCCGTGGTCATCGTGCTCGCCGTGACCATTGGCCTGTGCCTGCATGCGTTCATGTACGCAGGTCAGCCGGCCATCATGTCCGAACTTTTCCCCACCCGCATGCGCTACTCAGGTGTCTCGCTCGGCTCGCAGGTCACCTCGATCTTCGCCGGTTCACTGGCGCCGCTGCTGGCAACGCAGTGGCTCAAGGACACCGGCTCCTGGCTCCCCACTGCGATTTACCTGGTGGTCGCCTGCGCGATTACCGCCGTCGCCGTCGTTTCCCTGAAGGAGACCAAGGGCATCGCGCTCGAATCCGTGGACGAAGCCGATGCCGAACGTCACGGACTGACGACTGCCTCCACCACCTCGAAGGGCTGATTCGATGGACAACTCCTTGAACGGACGCAAAGCATTGGTGACCGGCGGTGCGAGCGGAATCGGTGCAGCCTGTGCCCGGGCGCTGGCCGCCCGTGGGGCGAAAGTTGTAGTGGCCGACGTCGATGCCTCCGGAGCTGCGGCCCTCGCCGATGAGCTGGGCGGCACGGCGTGGACGGTGGACCTCTTGGACGTCGACGCCCTGGCGGCACTGAGCCTGGACTGCGACATCCTGGTCAACAACGCGGGCATCCAGAAAGTTGCGCCGATTGAGGAGTTCGAACCCGCGGAGTTCCGGCGGATCCTGGCCCTGATGCTGGAGGCGCCGTTCCTCCTCATCAGGGCCGCGCTCCCGCACATGTACGCCAACGGGTTCGGCCGGATCATCAACATCTCCTCGGTCCATGGACTCCGGGCCTCGGCCTACAAGAGCGCCTACGTGTCCGCCAAGCACGGCCTCGAGGGGCTCAGCAAGGTCACTGCCTTGGAAGGGGGCGAGCGCGGGGTCACCTCCAACTGCATCAACCCCGGCTACGTCCGCACGCCCCTTGTTGAGAAGCAGATCGCGGACCAGGCCCGGCTCCATGGGATCCCCGAGGCCGAAGTCCTGGCCAAGGTGATGCTCACGGAGTCGGCGGTGAAGCGGTTGGTGGAGCCGGAGGAAGTTGCGTCGCTGGCAACCTGGATGGCCTCCGACGACGCCGGTATGGTCACCGGCGCGAGCTACACCATGGACGGTGGGTGGTCGGCCCGATAGCAGCCCCGGTGAGATGTCAAGTAATGCCAATGTTCGACGCGAACATTGGCATTACTTGTAGTTTCGGCGGTCGGAGCCGGCCTAACCTTCGCCGCCGATGATGGCCTCGGCATTGTCGAAGGCCCACGTCACCAAGGGGATGAGCAGGGCGGCAAGTTCGCGGCCTCGTTCGGTCAGGCTGTAGTCCACGCGGGGCGGGATGACGGGCTGCGCATCGCGGCGGACCAGACCGTCCTTTTCGAGTGTTTTGAGGGTTTGGGCCAGCATTTTTTCGCTGATGCCGTCAGCCCGGCGTCGAAGTTCGCTCCACCGTTGCTCACCCTCGGAGAGCGACAGCAGAATGAGCACGCCCCACTTGCTCGTGATGTGGTCCAGCACCGTCCGGCTGGGGCAGCCGGCCGGGAACACGCCGTCGGCGAGGGTGTCCGGGAGCGGGGCGGGTATGGCACTTACCTTCATGTCAGTACCTTACCTTAAAGTGCGTACTCTCTTTTGGGAAGTTTATGGATTCTTGGCTCGTTGACGACCATGACAGAGCAAAAACCTTGGAGAGGAACACCATGAGCATCGTTATCACTGGAGCAACCGGACAGCTGGGCCGTCACGTAGTAGAGGCACTCCTGGAGCGCAACGTCCCCGCAGAGACCATCATTGCTGCAGGCCGTTCGATCGAGAAGCTGGCCGATTTTGCGGACCGTGGCGTTCAGGTCAGGACAATGGATTATGAGGACGCCGCTTCAGTTGCAGAAGCACTGAAAGGTGCCAGCAAAGTCCTGCTGATCTCCGGCAGTGCCGTGGGCCAGCGCGTGGAGCAGCACCGTACGGTGATTGAAGCAGCGAAGGCGGAAGGAGTGGAGCTTCTCGCTTACACCAGCATCGCAAACGCCGAAACCACCGGAATGAAACTGGCGGCCGAGCACCAGGCTACCGAGGCCATCCTCAAGGAATCCGGCGTCCCGTTCGTGCTCCTGCGGAACGGCTGGTACTTGGAGAACTACACCGAGCAACTGCCGGGCACGCTGGCCCAGGGAGCGCTTGCGGGTAGCGCAGGAAATGGCAAGGTCAGTGGTGCAACGCGCGCCGACTATGCTCATGCGGCTGCGGCTGTCCTGGTCGCTGACAACCAGGCCGGAAAAGTGTACGAGCTCGGTGGGGACGATGCTTTCACCATGGCTGAACTCGCTGCTGAAATCACGGCAGCTTCCGGTCAAACCATCGCTTATAACGACCTGACCGCGGCTGAGTACGCGGGGCTGCTGACAAGCGTTGGCGTTCCGGAAGCCTTTGCGGAGATCCTGGCCGACTCCGATCTGGGCATTGCCCGCGGAGATCTCCTGGTGACCGGAGGCGACCTGAGCAAGCTGATCGGACGCCCGTCGACTCCGTTGTCCGAGGCCGTGCGTTCCGCCGCTGCTTCCGTCTAAACAGCTCCGCGAGATGACAGTTAATGCCAATTTTCTGCGTGAACATTGGCATTAACTGCACTCTCGGCGCAGGGAATCAGGCGGTCTCGTCCACCAGCTCAGCACGGCGCAGGCCCCCGCCGCGCACCCACAGCTTGTAAGCGACGAACAGCAGCACCAACCAGGTTCCACCCACGTACAGGGCAACGCGTGTGTCTTCGAAGACCCCCAGGATCACGATCACCATGGCCATGAACGCCATGGTCAGGATCGAAGCAGCGGGCCACAGCGGCGAACCGAACTCCGACGCCGGGAGCCCCTTGCGCTTGATCTCCCGCTTCATGGCGACGTGCGAAACCAGGATCATCACCCACACCCACACCGTGGCGAAGGTTGCGATGGACGCGATGAGCACAAACACGTCCTCCGGGATGACAGCGTTCAAAACCACCCCGACCAGCAGGATGCCACCCATCATCACCACCGTCATCCACGGCACCCCGTGCCGGGAGACCTTGCCGAAACTCTTCGGTGCGTGCCCCTGCGGGGCCAGTCCGAAGAGGATGCGGCCGGCTCCGAAGATATCGCTGTTGATAGCCGACAGGGCTGCGGTGATGACCACTGCGTTGAGGATGTGCGGCGCAGCCGGGATACCCAGGCCATCAAAAATCTGCACGAACGGGCTGCCGCTGCTGCCGATCTCGTTCCACGGGAAGATGCTCATCAGCACACCAAGCGTCAGGACGTAGAACAGCAGGACGCGGACGGGCACCGTGTTAACCGCCTGCGGAATGACCTTCTTGGGGTCCGCTGCTTCACCTGCGGTGATGCCGATGGTTTCGATCCCACCGAACGCAAACATCACGACGGCGAACGCGGCCAAGAGCCCTTCGAATCCGTTGGGGAACAAACCGCCGTGGTTCACGAGGTTCCCCAGCCCCGGTGCCACGCCACCGCCGTCGCCCGTTTGGAAGCCGAACACGACGATCGCCGCACCGCCGATGATCATGGCGATAATCGCCACCACCTTGATCAGCGAGAACCAGAACTCAAGCTCGCCGAACACCTTCACGCTGAGCAGGTTCATGGCGCCCAGGAACAAGATGATCGCAAGCACCCAGATCCATCTGTCCACCTGTGGGAACCAGAAGCCCATATAGATACTGAAGGCCGTGACGTCGGCGATGGCTACAATCGCCATTTCAAATACGTAGGTCCAACCGGTCACGAAGCCTGCGAACGGGCCAAGGTAGCGGCTGGCGTACTGGCCGAAAGATCCGGACACGGGGTGGCGAACGGCCATCTCGCCGAGCGCACGCATGACCATGAACACGGCCGCGCCGCCGATGATGTAGGCCAGCAGGACCGCCGGGCCTGCCTTTTGGATAGCGGAGGCGGAGCCGTAGAAGAGGCCCGTGCCGATCGCGGATCCGAGTGCCATGAAGCGGATGTGGCGGACGTTGAGGCCTCGGCTGAGCGCCGTACCCGCGGCTTGGAGCACAGAGCTCTCCGCAGCCAGCTTGGTTTGTTGCATAGTAAAACCTTCTCGTCTTTGGGAGGGGATCGCTATCCAGCAGATCACTTTTGGGGCCCTTGTGATCGGACTCACGGGGCTTTGGTGTCTTTGATCGCAGACAGCCGGATCCGTGGTCTGGCATTTCAGACACTCATCACCGCCAGCTGGTTGGTGGATGGGCAGCCGGGGGTGCACGCTTGAGTACGGGATACCGGACACTTCCGGTTCGGGGCTCCCGGATAAGCCGAGCAGTGAGGAACCATGACAACCACTCCAGTAGCGCCCGGAAAGGCCACGTCCAAGGTCCCGGCTGCCGAGAACACCCTGCGGATCCTGAAACTGCTGGCCTCGCGCCGTGGTCCCATGGCGGCGTCGAACATTGCCACGGCGCTCGGTCTGCCCCGGTCCAGCGTGTACCACCTGCTTGGCGTCATGGAGGCCAACGGCTTCGTCCTCCACCTCCACGAGGAACAGCGCTACGGGCTGGGAATCAGCGCCTTCGAGCTCAGCTCGGCGTACTCCCGGCAGGAACCACTTTCCCGGCTTGGCCGGCCCATGCTCGCCTCACTGGTTGACGTCATCGGCGAGAGCGCGCACCTCGCCGTGCTCCACGGACGCGACGTCCTCTACATCGTTGAGGAACGCGCCAAGAACCGCCCGAGCCTGGTAACCGACGTCGGCGTCCGCCTTCCCAGCCACCTCACGGCCTCAGGCCGCGCCATCCTCGCCGCCCTGCCCAAGTCGCAGGTGCGGGCCCTCTACCCGAACGCCGCGGCCTTTACCTCCCGTCACGAAGTCGAGTTCCCCATCATGAAGTACTCGGCCTTGTCATCGCACCTGGACCAGGTCCGGCAGCGCGGCTACGCCACGGAGAACGGCGAAATCACCCCCGGATTCGGTTCAATCGCCGCCGCCGTCACCGACCATGTGGGATGGCCGACGGCGGCAGTCGCCGTCACGTTCCTGGAGGACAAAGTGCCGGCTGAGCAGTGGCCCGTGCTGGCCGCGCGCATCCGGAAGGCGGCGGACGAACTGTCGGTCCGGATCCACGGCCGCCCCGCCGGCTAAACCCTTTACGGGTTGTCCCGGGCCTCGTGCTCTACCAGTTCGCGAAAGGCCTCCAGCTCGCCTTTGAAGCTGCCCCGATACGACCCCATGGCGAAAAGCCGCCCAAAGACCCCCGCAATAAACCCCTGGGTCGTAAACTCCTGGTTGATCCGGGTGCCTTGGCCCTCCGGCACGAACCTGACGTCCGATTCGCCTTTCAGGATTGCGTTGCCGAAACGGGTCCGGATGTGCCGGGGCCGATCCACCGCAAGGATTTCAGTGGGGCTTGCCATCCGTCCAAACCACACCGTGTAGCGGCTGCCGGGCACGTCCACCGAACCTTCGAGATCGGTCACGCGGGTGACCCCGCCGATCCACTCGTGAAAGCGGTGCAGATCCGTCCAGGTAGCGAAAACTCGCTCTGGTGATGCCGCGACGAGGGTGGACACGCGGAAGGTTCCCATGGGTCCAGCATGCTCTCCTTGCCGCATAAATACGAGGGCTGTTGGCGCCCCTCCAAGCACCCCGGGAACTGCCGGCGCGGCAAAGGCGTATGTCTGGGATGCCGGACAACACCCTTCCCAAAGCCGTTCCGGCGGCGCGATTGAGGGGCTTTAGTAGAAGCAGAAGATCTTTCCAGTCCATACTTCCCCACAGACGAAGGAGTCACCATGGCACCCGCCGATTTCACCACTGGTGCCCGTCCGGTCAAGGCCGCGCGAGGTACTGAACTTACTGCCAAGTCGTGGCAGACCGAAGCGCCGTTGCGCATGCTGATGAATAACCTGGACCCCGAGGTTGCCGAGCGTCCGGATGACCTGGTGGTTTATGGCGGCACGGGCCGCGCTGTCCGCTCCTGGGCCGCATTCGATGCGATCACCCGGACCCTGGAGACCATGGAGAAAGACGAGACCCTCCTGGTGCAGTCGGGCAAGCCGGTAGGTGTGTTCCGGACCCACGAGTGGGCGCCTCGGGTGTTGTTGGCGAACTCGAACCTGGTGGGGGACTGGGCAACGTGGCCCGAGTTCCGCCGGCTCGAGGCCGAAGGCCTGATGATGTACGGCCAGATGACGGCCGGTTCCTGGATCTACATCGGTACCCAGGGCATCCTTCAGGGCACGTACGAGACGTTTGCCGCGGTGGGGAACAAGCTTGTTGCCGCCAGGCAGAACACCGCCGGTCACCCGGCCCCCGCCGCTGAAGGTTCCACCGAAGGTCCGCTGGCCGGGACCCTGACGTTGACCGGTGGGTGTGGCGGCATGGGCGGCGCCCAGCCGCTGGCTGTCACCCTGAACGACGGCGCCTGCCTGATTGTCGACGTCGACGAGACCCGCCTCCGCCGCCGCGCCGGCAAGCGCTACCTCGACGAGGTCGAAACCGACCTGGACACCGCGATCGCCAAGGTCAACAAGGCCAAGGAAGAGCGTCGTGGCTGGTCCGTGGGGTATGTGGGCAACGCCGCCGAGGTGTTCCCGGAACTGCTTCGCCGCCACAAGGCCGGAGAGCTGACCATTGACGTGGTCACGGACCAGACCTCCGCGCACGATCCGTTGTCCTACCTTCCCGAGGGCATCACCGTCGATGAGTGGCACACCGAAGCGGAATCCGACCCGGAAGGGTTCACCAAGAAGGCACAGGCCTCCATGGCCCGTCAGGTCCAGGCGATGGTGGAGTTCCAGGACGCCGGTGCCGAGGTCTTCGATTACGGCAACTCCATCCGTGACGAGGCCCGCAAGGGCGGCTACGACCGCGCCTTTGAATTCCCCGGGTTTGTTCCGGCGTATATCCGGCCGTTGTTCTGCGAGGGCCTTGGTCCGTTCCGTTGGGTTGCGCTGTCCGGCGACCCCGAGGACATCGCCGTCACGGACAAGGCCATCAAGGAGCTCTTCCCGGAGAACACGCACCTGCACAAGTGGCTCGACGCCGCGGCGGACCGCGTGGAATTCGAAGGGTTGCCGGCCCGCATTTGCTGGCTCGGGTACGGCGAACGTGCTAAGGCCGGGCTGCTGTTCAACCAGCTCGTGAAAGAAGGCAAGGTCAAGGCCCCGATCGTGATCGGCCGCGACCACCTGGACTCCGGCTCGGTCGCATCCCCGTACCGGGAGACCGAATCCATGGCCGACGGTTCCGACGCGATTGCTGACTGGCCCCTGCTCAACGCCATGCTCAACACCTCCTCCGGTGCCACGTGGGTCTCGATCCACCACGGTGGCGGCGTCGGCATCGGCCGCTCCCTCCACGCCGGGCAGGTCTCCGTCGCGGACGGCACGGACCTCGCCGCGCAGAAGCTCGAACGACTCCTGACCAACGACCCCGGCATGGGCGTCATCCGCCACGTCGACGCCGGCTACGACCGCGCCGTCGAGGTCGCCAACGAACGCGGCGTCCGTATCCCCATGAATGAGAAGTAAGAACATGACCATAACCTCCAACGAACAACTCACTGTCACCCTTGGCTCTTCCGGCGTGACCCCGGAAGACGTCGTCGCCGTCGCACGCCACGACGCCAAGGTGGCCATCTCCCAGGAAGCCCTGGACAACGTCGCCAAGGTCCGTGCGCACATCGACAGCCTCGCCACGAGCGACGTCCCGGCCTACGGCATTTCCACGGGCTTCGGCGCGCTGGCCAACCGCCACATCCCCAACGATCTCCGCACGCAGCTGCAAAAGTCGCTGATCCGCAGCCACGCTGCAGGAATGGGCCCGGCTGTGGAGCGCGAAGTGGTGCGCGGCATCATGTTCCTCCGCGCCAAGACCCTGGCCTCCGGCCGCACGGGTGTCCGTCCGGTGGTCCTGCAGACCATGGTGGACGTCCTCAACGCGGGCATCACCCCGCTGGTCCGCGAGTTCGGTTCACTCGGCTGTTCCGGCGACCTCGCCCCGTTGTCGCACTGTGCACTGGTCCTCATGGGCGAAGGCGAAGCGACCGGACCCGACGGCGAACTGTACGGCACCGCCGGCAAGGCGCCCGTTGCTGAGCTGCTCGCGCAGCACGGCATTGAGCCGGTCACGCTGGCCGAGAAGGAAGGCCTGGCGCTGGTCAACGGCACCGAAGGCATGCTGGGGATGCTGCTGATGGCCATCGCCGACATCCGCATGTTGCTTGCGACGGCGGACGTCACCGCAGCGCTCAGCGTCGAGGCCCTCCTCGGCACCGACCAGGTGTTCCTTCCCGAGCTTCACGCAGCGCTGCGCCCGCACCCCGGCCAGGCTGCCAGCGCGGACAACATGCTCCGTGTGCTGTCCAACTCGCCGATCGTGGCGTCCCACCGGATCAACGACACCAAGGTGCAGGACGCTTACTCACTGCGTTGCGCACCGCAGGTCGCAGGTGCTGTCCGCGACACCGTGGACCACGCCGCGCTGGTCGCCTCCCGCGAACTCGCCGCAGCCATCGACAACCCTGTGGTCCTTCCCGATGGCCGGGTCACCTCCAACGGCAACTTCCACGGCGCCCCCGTGGCGTATGTCCTGGACTTCCTGGCCATCGCAATTGCCGACCTCAGCTCCATCGCTGAGCGCCGCACGGACCGCATGCTGGATCCGGCCCGCTCCCACGGACTGCCGGCCTTCCTCGCCGGAGACCCGGGCGTTGACTCCGGCCTGATGATCGCCCAGTACACGCAGGCCGGGCTTGTCTCGGACAACAAGCGGCTGGCCGTTCCGGCGTCGGTGGACTCCATCCCGAGCTCCGCCATGCAGGAAGACCACGTGTCCATGGGCTGGCACGCTGCCCGGAAGCTGCGGAAGGCTGTTGAGAACCTGCGTCGGGTACTCGCCGTCGAGCTCGTCACCAGCGCCCGCGCCATCGACATGCGGACGCAAATGTCCGACGGCGAACTCACCCCTGGCCCGGCCGGCGCGGCCGTGCTTGAGGTGCTTCGTGAAGTGGTCCAGGGGCCGGGAACCGACCGGTTCCTGTCACCGGAACTGGAGGCGGCTGACCGTTTGGTTGGCTCCGGCGCCGTTCGTGCGGCCGCCGAATCCGCCGTCGGGATTTTGGCCTGACGTCGAATAAAACGCTCATTTCGTGAGCAGATTTGTCATGCCCCGGTGTTTGTCCGCAACGCAACCACCGGGGCGCGGCAAATGTAGTAGAACTTATGGTGTACGTCACGTCCACGCCAGCGTTGCCGTGGGCTTGACGGTCAACCGTTCACAACTCAATACACAACAAAGAACATCCACAAAGGGGTAGAAGTTCAATGAAGGCACGCGGAGCAGTCCTGTCCAGGCGAAGCACCCACTCGGCTACGGTTTCGGACTGGAGGATGCTGAAAGTCGGCGAGTCGGTGGAAGTGGTCAAGTACGCCCACGTCATCGCAACCGGCCGGATCGAGGAGATTTCCAGCAGCGGGAACGTCGTGTGGCTTGAACATTCGGGACCTGGTGTCACCGAAGAGGGCAAGGAACTGTTCATGAAGTCCGACGGCGTGACTCTCCGCCGGGCGTAGCTTAAACAAAAACCGGGGCTCGTTCCCTTTCCGCGGGTAGTAGATGCGGAGAGGCAACGGGCCCCGGTTTTTTGTTCGCTGCCGTGGGTGCCGTCAGGGACGACAATCAGGCAGCGAGTACTTCGCGGGTCTGACCGAAGGGAACGGATTCGTCCAGAGCCACGGTGTAGGTGCCTGGCTCGTGCCGGGTCACCAGAATGCCGCAGTTAGCGTCTGCTGCTGCGTTTTCGATCAGTGCATCCACGGCGCGGTCGAGTCCGTCGTGGATCTCGTCTGCCTTGGAAAAGGACAGGCGGATTTCGCGTTCTGCAATCATTGCAGGGGTCATTGGGGGCCTCCTATTAATTGCCGCATGCGAGGGCGACCCATCAATCATAGTCGGAGGAAGGCATATATCTGTAAGATGACTCCCACTTCCGTGACCTGGGTCTCAGGCGCGCCGAGGTGGCACCTTATGCCAATGTTTGGACGAAACGCCCGCATTATGTGCCCCCTCGCTGGATGATCCGGGAGGGCGATTGGACGTGGTGGCGGGATTCGAACCCGCGTGCGCTGCTTTGCAGGCAGCTCCCTGGCCTCTTGGGTACACCACGCTCCAACGACACTAGGTGCCCGGATACGCGGTTTCCAACGTTCGTTGCCCTGCCTGTCGCGGGACTACGCGGGACTACGCGGTGTTGCCCTCGGTTGCCCTCAGTGACGCGCGATTGAGAAGCCTGGTTACTCCGGCGGTCACTACGAGGGTAAGAATCGCGGCAGCCATATGGGTGTAGAGCATGATGTGCGGCGAGCCGCCGTCGGAGGCACCCGCCGCGGGCACATCGCCGAGCCCTTGGCCCGTGCCATGAAGGTGCTCCACCAGCCCGGTGCCGGGGAAGTAGCCTCCGAACGCGATGAACCCCAAGTGCAACAGTTGCTGCGCCACACCGGATGCCAGCAGCAACAGCAAAGGCCCATGGACCCAGCGGGCCAGGAGTTGCGCAGCCAGGCAACACAGCGCGGCGAAGCCCAAGACGACGGGGATGGCCGGGGCGCTTCCGCCAGCGGCCATGTGGGCGGCCAGCCCCAACCCAACAGCGAGTAGCCCGGAGACCCAGGCCCACTTGTCCTGCACAGGAATTGCGCTCATCGCCGTCCTTCCTCCTCACAGGCTAAACGGCGGAGTGCGAACGGGAAAGGGCCCGCGAACCTATGCGAGGAGGGTGTTCACCAACCGGGCTGCGACTTTGGCAGTCCGGGAATCGATGTCGAACTCCGGATTCAGCTCTGCGACGTCAAGGTGGAGCAACTTACCGCTGGCCGCAACCTGGCGACAGATCGCACTGATCACCGGCAAGGGCACCCCATACGCGGCGGGTGCGCTTACCCCGGGGGCTACTGAAGCAGGCATCACGTCAAGATCGATCGTCAGGTAGAGGGCGTCCACGCCGGCCAGGAAATCGGCAACAAAGTGCTCCGCGGCTTCCGCCGAGCACTGTTCATCGAGCAGGTACTTCACGCCGAGCCGGTCCGCCGTGTCGAACAGCGTCCGCGTGTTGTTTGGTTCGGAAATTCCGACGACGGCGTACTGCAGTTCGCGTCCCACGGCAGCTTCCGCGCGGGCCATCTGCAGGAACGGGGTGCCCGAGCTCGGCGTGGGGTCATCTCGCAGGTCAAAGTGGGCATCCAGGTTCAGGACGCCCAGCCGCTTGCCTTGGAGCACCTCAGAACCGGCAACGCCCAGGTAGCTGGCGAACGCGGTCTCATGTCCGCCGCCTAGCACCACGGTGAGGTTCCCGGCGTCGAGCAGTACCGAAATAGCGCGGCCGGCGCGCTTTTGGCCCGCTTCCAGTGAGTCGTCCTCCACAACTACGTCACCGGCGTCGAACACGTCCCGGCCCAGATGGAAGGCAAGCGGGCCAAGTGCCGAACGGATCGCGGCAGGGGCCGCTGCCGCACCTGTGCGGCCCTTGTTGCGAAGCACCCCGGCGTCGCTGCAAAAACCAAGCACGACGGTGGGGCGCACGGCTGCTGCGGAGGCTTCGGGCGTGTGCGGGGCAACGGCCTGCCACCAGCGGCGATGCTCGGCGCCGTCGCCGTCGAACCGGCCGGTCCACGGGGTGGGGCTGACATCTACTGTGGGGACGCTTGTTTCCATGGTTAAAGCACACCCCACCTCCGATGCCGAAACCAGCAAAAAGAGGTGGGGTGTGTCTGGGATTGCGGACTGGGCTATTTGACGCCCAGCAGTTCCTCCACTGTTCCGATTCCGAAGAACAGCAGGAACGCGGCGGCTACGGCCCACATGAGCGGGTGTACTTCGCGGGCGCGGCCCTGGAACGTGCGGATCAGGACGAAGGAGATGAACCCCGCACCCAGGCCGTTTGCGATGGAGTACGTGAACGGCATGAGGGCGATGGTCAGGAAGGCGGGAATGCCCACGCCCCAGTCCTGCCAGTCGATCTTGCCCACCTGGGAAACCATCATGAAGCCCACAACAACCAGCGCGGGCGCCACGGCTTCGAAGGGGACGAGGTTGATCAGCGGCGTGAAGAACATGGCCACCAGGAACAACACGCCGGTAACGATCGAGGCGAGACCGGTGCGTGCGCCTTCGCCGATGCCTGCGCCGGACTCAACGAAGATCTGGTTGGAGGAAACAGATGCGCCGCCGCCGACGATCGCGCCGAGGGCATCCACCTGCAGGACCCGGTCAACGTTGGGGATGTTGCCATCCTTGTCAACGGTCCCTGCTTCGTTGGCCAGGCCGACCATGGTGCCCATCGCGTCGAAGAAGATGCTCAAAAGGATCACGAATGCCAGGAGCGCTGCGGCAATAAAGCCGAGGTGTTCAAACGCGCCGAAGGGGTTGGCCTTCCCTATGAGGGACAGGTCCGGTGCACCCCACTTGGTCAGGGTCGGGGCAACAAGGGACCAGCCGCGCGGGTTGATGTTGGTGCCGTCGTTGCTCGGGCCGATGTGGAGCGTGAACTCAAGGATGGCGGCCAAAGCCGTCGATGCCACGATGCCGATCAGGATGGCGCCACGGACCTTGCGGACCACCAGTGCGATGGTCAGGATCAGGCCGAAGGCAAACACCAGGGTGGGCCAGCCGAGCAGTTTCCCGTCGACGCCCAATCCCAGCGGAACGGTTGTGCCAGCGGCGTCAGGGATGCGGCGGACAAACCCTGCATTGACCAGGCCGATCAGGGCGATGAAGAGGCCGATGCCCACCACGATCGCTGTCTTGAGCGCTTCCGGTACGGCTTTGAACACGGCGGTACGGAAACCGGTGAGCACCAGGATCAGCATGGTCAGGCCCGAGAGCACCACAAGGCCCATCATGTCCGGCCATGTCAGGCCCGGGTGCGAGGCGACGGTCACCGCTACGAACGCGTTAACGCCCAGGCCCGTGGCCACGGCGAACGGGTGCTTGGCCCAGGCGCCCATGAGGATGGTCAGGATGCCCGCGACGAATGCCGTGGTGGCCGCGACGGCGGTGAATCCCAGCGACGCTCCGCTGGAATCCTGCCCGGAAAGGATCAGGGGGTTGAGGACCACGATGTAGCTCATGGCGAAGAAGGTTGCGAAGCCGCCTCGGATTTCCCGGGAGTATGTGGAGCCACGCTCGGAAATTTTGAAGTAGCGGTCGATGGCAGAACCTTGTTTAAGCATGAAGGACTCCGGGGATCGAGGGGAGTGTGCCCTCAAATCCTATGCCGTCGGATATGGGCCCCCTGACGATTCGCCTAGTCTGTAAGGAAGCCAACACTAGGAGAAACCGCCCCATGCGCACCATCCGCCCGCTTCTGGCCGCCGTCGTTGCCGCCCTGGCCTTCGCATCCGCTTTGCTGTTTTCCGCGGGCCCGGCCTCCGCGCACGACGTCGCCGAATCCACAGCGCCGGCCAACGGCTCCAGCGTGGCAGCTGTCCCGGCGTCGGTCTCCATCACGTTCAACAACCGGCCGCTGGCCATCGGATCGGGCGTTACGGTCACTGCGGGTGGCGAAAACTGGGCGGATGGGCCCGTCGAAATCATCGACAACCAGGCGGTCCAGAAGATCCGAGAAGGCGCGCCGGCCGGCGAATACACCGTGGTCTGGAGGGTCGTTAGCTCCGACTCGCACCCCATCGAGGGCACCTTCACGTTCAAGGCCGCTGCTGGAAGCACGACGGCGACGAGCGGCACCGCGGGCGCCGCGCCGTCGTCGTCAGCACCTTCCAATACGGTCCCGACGGCGGGAACTGCCGCACCCGGAACGGCCACCAGCACCCCGGCCGCGGACGCATCGCAACCCTTCCCGTGGAGCATCGTGGGACTGGCCGTGGTTGCTATCGGCCTCGTTGTTTATCTCGCCGTTACCGCACGTAAGAAACTTGCAGCCTCGAACGACTCAGATGCGGGCGATTCCGCGGAATAACAGGCTTTTCTACGTAGCTGCGAATATCTCGGATTGGTCACTGCGACACGCCAAAACCCCGGTTCTCGTTACTTAAATGTGACTTCGGCGAGATCATCGCGTACCGTAGTAGCTGTGCCTGTTCCACGTAGCGGGCACTTCCGGCCTGATTGCCTAGCTCTGCCGCAGTCCGGAATCCGTTCGCAGACAAACCTTACGGCAGAGACGGGGAACCCAATTTAGGTCGCTTTCGAGCGTGCCTTGGGGTGAAGTCACGATGCTTCCGCTGAACAGCGGGGGATAGTGGCCGGGTGACTCCCATCCGAATCCGACAGCTAACCTCGCAGGCATCGGGAGAGGCTTTTTCATGTCTTCAAGCATTCTTCGCGGCCGTCGTAAGGCGGACAGCGTACGTCCTAATCCGTTCATCTCCATCTCCAAGGCAGTCGCCAGCAACGCTTCCGGCGCTGGCCGCCAAGCAGCTGTTATCGCAGCGGCTTCGGGCCTTGTCCTGACCGGCTCCATCGCTGCCCACGCAGCCGAGACCCCGGTTCAGCGTGACTCCAGCCCCGCCACGGTCGCCGAGACCGTTTCCGAGGCTCCCACCAAGGTTGTAACCGCCGCAGCTACGGCTACCGTCAACTTCGAGCGCCCTGCTGTTGCTTCCGTAGCAGCTCCGGTCATCGAGAAGCCGGCTCCCGTCGTCGAGGCACCTGTTGCCAAGAAAGCAGCAGTGGCAGCAACTGCACCAGCCGCTCCTGTAGCAAAGGCTGCCGCGTCAGTTGCAGCCGCTCCGGCCGCCGCTGCTCCTGCAGCCGCTGCACCGGCCGTCGGTGGAGTCAACGCCGCCATGGTCGCCTCGGCTTACGCCCAGATCGGCATCATGCAGGACTGCACCGCCATGGTGGAGCGGGCCCTCGGCTCCGCAGGTATCCCCGTTGGTGACCTCGCGCCCATGCAGTTCATGAACTACGGCAAGGTCGTCAGCAGCCCCCAGCCCGGCGACATGATCGTCCAGTCCGGCCACGTTGCAATCTACATCGGCAACGGCCAGGCCATCAGCGGTGGCATCAACGGCAACCAGACGGGTATCCACCCGATCAGCTGGTTGACCGCAACTGGTCCCATCACGTACGTACGCGCAGGCGCATAAGCCTCACGCTTCAGTTCAAAGGCCGGCATCTTCGAAGATTCATTCTTCGAGGGTGCCGGCCTTTGGCGTTAAGAAATGTGCGCAAAAGTTCCAGTGGCGGTGAAGCGGCCGTCCTAGGCGATGGCTACGCCGCTTCCGGCCATGCCGTTGCCTGCCGGTAGGGCCACCCTGGCGGAAATTGCCTGCCCCACAGCTTTGGCCTGCCGAAGGACTTCTTTGGGAGTCGGGGTAATGAGTTCTCCGACGCCTACAAGGTGCATCCCCACGGCACGCATTGCCGCGGCGAAATTCTGGCCGACGGCAATTCCAAGTTCTGCCAGCATCCGGCGCAGCTGGCTCTGGGCGCAGCGCGTCACCACGACGTGGTCGGCCAGCAGGACACCTTGGGCGGTGTGGACCGCCCACTGACGGGGAGTGGATTCGAGGGGGCCGAAAACGATCCTGCCCCGGAGGGTGGCCGATGCGGTGCTTCCGGTGGGGCCGTGCCCTATTTGCTGCGACGGGTCGGAGCCCAGGAAATCCAGGCGAACGGCGCGGGTGGTGCTGCGAACGTCCAATTGATGGTTGGCGGCGTAGTTGCGCAGGTGGCGGAGAATCTCGCTGCGTTCCTGCATGGCGGGATCGGCGATGTCGCAGCGCTGGAGCATTCCAGTGTGGGTCGAAGGCCCGGTGGCTGAGAGCGATCCGAACCCGTCAACGACGATGGAGCCCACCCCGTAGCGGCTAAGCTCGCTGGCAACAGCCAGACCGGAGAGGCCAGCGCCGATGACCACTGTGGTGGTTCGTTCCGTGCCGGAATCAGGCGTGAGTGACACTGCTTGGTTCCTCCTTGACGTGTGTGCCCTGCGGCATCGCGTGGGATCGCGTCCGAGTTCCCCAAGCGGCCGCAAATTAACAGCCGGGGTGTGTCATGAGACACGCTGCCCGGCTATTCGGTGACTCGAACACTACCGAACTTTTTCGGCCATGGGTAGCCTTCCCGGCGTCGTGTTTTTCGTGTCCGCCAGCAGGCCGATCCCGTGTGGTTTGAACTGAGCCCGGACCGTTATGCACATAGCCCGAAGTCGCCTTGATTCGGCACTTCCGACCGAGAATAGTGGGCATTGGAAGGAGAGATTCCAAGATTCTCCTACCCCGGCCATTGACATTTGAAGAGTCAGGGAATCCAGTGCGGAGAACCTCTGGCAGAATAGCCGGAACATCAAGCAGTAGGTGGAGAGGCGGGCCCCATGGACCAGCACGAAGGACACAATGAAGTGCCACGCGATGGCGAGGAATCGGCGGTTGCTCCCGGCGGCATCGTCGTTGGAGTGGACGGATCCGAGCACGGCCAGTGCGCCTTGGTCTGGGCAGCGCGTGAAGCAGAGCGTCGCCAGCTCCCCTTGCATATCGTCACGGCCTACTCGGTCCCCATTTTTGCCGCATCTGGTCTGGACGGAGGCTACGCCACCGTGGACGACTCCGTCATCCGCGAAGGCGCCGATGCAATCGTCAAGCAAGCCATGGACAAGGTTTCTGCCTATTCGATCGACGTGGATGCTTCGGTCGAAAACGGTGATGCCGCAGGTGTCCTCCTCGACCTCTCGGCTGAAGCAGCGCTTCTGGTCTTCGGGAGCCGGGGCCGCGGCGGATTCGTTGGGCGCCTCCTGGGGTCGGTGAGCAGTGCTTTGCCCGCCCATGCCAAGTGCCCCACGGTGACCGTACCGCTGTACTGCGCGGACCGCCTTGGGGAGAGCACCGAGGACAAACACATCAAAGCCGAGCACGCCAAGGCCGGCCCCCGTACCGTCGAGAATGTTGTGGCAGTAGGCGTGGACGGCTCCGAGCAGGCCCGCGTAGCTGTTCTCGAGGCTGCGGAGCAGGCACAGCGCATGGGCGCCAAGCTCCGTGTGATCTGCGCTGTTCCCCAATACAGTGGTTCCCTCGCGTGGGTACCGGCCCCACTTGATCGCGATGCCCTCTTCGCCGACATCAAAGTGCAGTTGGATGCCGGCTTGGCGTGGCTTCAGAGCCATTTCCCGCGACTGACCATAGAGACAGAGCTCCGGGACGGCGCTCCGGTGGATGTCCTGGTCGAAACAAGCCGCGCCGTTGAGCTCGTGGTCCTCGGCACCCGTGGCCGCGGCGGATTCGCCGGGATGCTCCTTGGGTCCACGTCTGATGGAGTCCTCCATCACGCGAAGGGGCCGGTGCTGGTGGTTCCGGACCGGGAAGATCCGCGGCTTGCCGATCGGCCCAATTTCGGGCCAATGCTCGGCGCAGCTTAGCGGCAGGGATCCCCAGCGATGGACAGCCAGCAGCCACTGAACCAGCCGGAGGGCCACCCGGCTGGCCCTCGCAAGGCCGCCCAGGGTTTCATCGTGGACATCGCCAAAATACGGGGGAGCATGCTTTCAGAGGTTGGCGGGAAGGCCGCCAACCTCGGTGAACTGGTTAGCGCGGGACTGCCTGTCCCGCCCGGGTTTTGCCTCACCACCCACGCGTACCGGCGGGCACTCGCTGCCGCTGGCTTGGATACAGTCCTTCGCGAACTCTTTGAGGCGGGGTCCACGGATACTGGCACGTTGAACAGCCTGGCTGCCCGCGCCCGGTCAGTGGTGCTCGACGCCGGTATCCCAGGCGAAGTCGCGGAGGCGGTCCTCGCGGCATACCGGGAGCTCGGCGAGGAGGTGCCCGTGGCCGTCAGGTCGTCTGCAACTGCGGAGGACCTGCCCGGCGCCAGCTTTGCCGGTCAGCAGGACACCTTCCTCAACGTCGTGGGTGCAGAGGCGGTCCTCGATGCCGTAGGCCGCTGTTGGGCGTCCCTCTGGACAGACCGCGCCGTCAGCTACCGGACCACCAACGGGGTTGACCATTCATCTGTGGCCCTCGCGGTGGTCATTCAGGAGATGGTTGCTTCCGCTACGGCAGGTGTCATGTTTACAGCCAATCCGGTCACCGGGAAGCGCCACGAGGCTGTGATAGACGCGTCCCCCGGTTTGGGAGAGGCCGTTGTGTCAGGGGCGGTGAACCCGGACCAGTATGTGGTGGACATCAACAGCCGGACCATCGTAAAACGAAGCCTGGGTGACAGGCTCGTGGAGATCCGGCCGCTGCCCGGTGGCGGCACGGAACGGATAGAACGGGCCGCGTCGGAGCAGTCCGGTGGGCCCGCACTGGAAGCTTGCCTGGATGATCGGCAGGTCCTGGACCTCGCCGGGTTGGCCCGCCGGGTAGAGCAGCACTACGGGGCACCCCAGGACACAGAATGGGCCATCGACGGCGCGGGCAAGCTCTGGCTGACACAATCCCGGCCCATCACCACGCTGTATCCGCAGATGACCCGGCATCCTCCGCTCCCAGGAGAGCACGCGTTCTTGAATTTCAGCCTTGCCCAGGGTCTTACCCGGCCATTAACGCCTATGGGCTTGGCGGGCATCCGCCTAGTGGCCTCTTGCGTCGCGACAACGGCGTCCTTCGATGTGCCGGATCCACGCTCGGGCCCACCGGCCTATTACGAAGCCGGGCAGCGCATCTTCTTCGATCTCACGGCGGTGCTGCGGAGCCGGATTGGCCGCGCCATTGTTCCCCGGGTGTTCGATGTCATGGAAGCCCGCTCCGCAATGCTGATGCGGGAGCTTTTCGAGGACCCGCGATTCTCAGTGACCATCAAAACACCCCTGAAGCTGATCCGGCACGTAGGACCAGTGGCCGCCAAGTACCGTGTCCCGGAGTCATTTCTCCGCGGGTTGTTCGCTCCTGCTTCAGCCATGAAACGTGTGGACCGGCTCTCTGCGGAACTCCGCCGTTCCTTTTCCGTCCCCGAGAACGCCACTCCCCATCAACGGATTGCGTATGTCCAAAGAATCCTGGGCGAACGGGTATTTCCCACGGTGCCCACCGTGTTGCCACTTCCAGTGCTCGGCTTCGCCATGCTCGCCCTGGTGCGCCGTCTCCTGGGGGCACAAGCTCCGTACAGCGAACTTCAAACCGTCATCCGCGGCCTCGCCGACAACGTGACCACGCAGATGGACCTGGCCCTGTGGCACCTTGCCTCGGACATCCGGCAAGACCCCGATGCCACGTCTTTCATGGTGGGCCGCACGGCAGGGGAGTTGGCGGTCCACTACCGGGATGCCACACTTCCGCCCGTCGCCCAGTCCGGGATGAAGGCCTTCCTTCTGGAATACGGGCACCGGGCAGTGGCTGAAATCGACCTCGGCATGCCGCGATGGGCGGACGATCCAACCCATGTCCTTGGAGTCGTGGCCAATTACCTGCGCCTTGAACCCGGAGCGGATACTCCGGACCAGCAGTTCGACAAAGCCGCCAGGGAGGCGGATGACCAGGTCGCGCGCCTGGTGGCTCGTGCCAGGGCAAAGAGCCCGCTGCACGCAGCCGTCGTGCGTACCGCGCTGGACCGGACAAGGAGGTTCGCGGGGCTTCGGGAGCTGCCCAAGTACAACCTGGTCCTGGGGCTGGCAGCGGCACGGGAGCAGTTGCTCCTGGTCGGGAATGGCCTGGCGGCGTCCCAACGGATCGAAGACGCTGAGGACATCTTTTTCCTTGACCTCGATGACGCCGAGGTTGCGCTTGCCGGGGGAGACCTTCGTGGGGTTGTGGCGGAACGGCGTGCGGCATACGAGCTGGAGTTGCGGCGGAGGCATATCCCCAGGCTGCTGTTGTCCGACGGTACCGAGCCCGAAGCTACCGCGCCACGGGGGCTTCAGGCAGGGCCGGGCACTCTGTCCGGCAGCCCGGCGTCGGCTGGCCTGGTGACGGCGCGGGCCAGGGTCATCATGGACCCCGTAGGCGCACACCTCGAGCCCGGCGAAATCCTCGTGGCCCCTTCCACCGACCCCGGCTGGACTCCTCTGTTCCTTACTGCCGGAGGGCTCGTCATGGAGATGGGCGGGCCAAACTCCCATGGCGCAGTGGTAGCCCGCGAGTACGGCATCCCGGCAGTTGTGGGTGTTCCTGATGCCACTGCCAGGATCGCCTCGGGCCAGCAGCTAACGGTCGACGGTGCTGCCGGGACGGTGACCGTGAAGGACGTCACCGGCGGAGGGGTTTAGGCGTGTTGGTGTGACTCGTGCTCTGAGTGGCTCACGGGCTCCAACTGGAACGTGCAGTGCTCGGTATCGAAGTGCCGGCCCAGGCACGATCCCAACTGATCCAGGATGAGGTCCGCGCCCCTGGCGTTGAGGACCTCGTCCTCCACAACCACGTGGGCTGAGAACACCGGGACCCCGGAGGTGATGGTCCAGATGTGGATATCGTGGGCTTCCACCACGCCGTCCACGGCAATGATGTGCTCACGGATCATGTTCACATCCACGCCCTTGGGAGTTGCCTCCAGCAACACGTCCACCACATCACGGAGCAGGTTCCATGCCCGCGGAATGATCATCAATGCGATCAGCATGGAGGCAATGGGGTCCGCCGCCGCGAACCCCGTGGTCATGATCACGATGGCCGCGACGATCACGGCGATGGATCCGAGAAGGTCGCCGAGGACCTCAAGGTAGGCCCCGCGGACGTTCAGGCTTTCCTTTTGGGCGCCTTGCAGGATGAGGAGCGAAACAAGGTTGGCAACGGCACCCACAATGGCTGCCCACAGCATGACATCCGTGTGGATCTCGGTGGTTTCGCCGAACCGCCGGATGGCCTCAAGCATGATCACCACGGCGATGACAATGAGGATCAGGGCGTTGGCCAGCGCGGCAAGTACTTCAGCACGCTGGTACCCGTAGGTCCGTTGGTCGCTGGCCGGGCGGGTGGCAATCCACGCTGCCATAAGTGCGATGAAGACGCCTGCGGCGTCGGAAAGCATGTGTCCGGCGTCGGCCAGCAGTGCCAGCGAGCCGGAGACGACGGCGCCAATCACCTGGATGCCCACCACGCCAAGCGTGATGGCCAGGACGGCAATGAGCCGTTTCCGATGCTTGCCGGTTGCAGTGACTCCGTGGGAGTGGTTGTGGTCGTGCCCCATGCCTACAAGGCTATCCCCAGCCGAGCTCATGAAGGCGGTCGTCGTCTATTCCGAAGTGATGCGCGATCTCGTGGACTACCGTGATCGCCACTTCGTCGATTACTTCCTCGCGTGTAGTGCAGATGTCCAGGATGGGCTGGCGGAAGATAGTGATCCGATCCGGCAGGGAGCCTGCCTCCCACCAGGAGTCGCGTTCTGTCAGCGGGACGCCCTCGTAAAGCCCCAGCAGCACGGTCTCCGGATCTTCGCCGGGTTGGGGCGTGTATTCGTCTTCGATAAAGATCGCCACGTTATCCATGGCGCTCGCGGCTTTGGGCGGGATGAGTTGAAGTGCGTCGCTGACGGCCTCTTCGAAGTCCTCCGGCGACATCTCGAAGGGGGTGCCGGCGGGGATGGCGTCCACGGTGCCGCCCTCAGCGGGGCTGCGCACGGGACTGCGCGCCGGCAGCTTGGACGAAGGAAGGTCGCCGTCCGGAACGATGGGCAGGCCGGGAGGAAGGTTCGCGGGCATGGTTCGACTTTAGTCCGCGGAGACAGCATTGGGCCCGGTCATCATGCGGGATACTGAATTCAATCCTTCTTCCATAGACTCAGGAACCGCATGACTGCCACCTCTTCCCTCGCGCCCGAACCACTCGACGTCGTCGTGGTGGGTGAGGCATTGATCGACATCGTGCAGTCCGCCGACGGCGTGGCCGAATACCCCGGCGGCTCGCCGGCAAATGTCGCCTACGGCCTGGGCCGCCTGGACGTCAAAGCAGGCTTGTTGACCGCGATCGGCCGCGACGAAAGGGGCGATGCTATTGCAGCGCACCTGCAGAGTGCCGGCGTCGTGCTGTTGCCTGGGTCCAAATCGCTGCAGGAGACGGCGACGGCGACCGCGCGGATCGCTGCCGACGGCTCGGCAACATACACGTTCGATATTGATTGGGCGCTGGCTCCCGTCGCCCTCCCGTATGCTCCGCGGATCCTGCACACCGGTTCCATCGCCACGTTCCTGGAGCCGGGTGCGGGAGTTGTCCGGAGTTTGTTGGAGCAGGCACGCGGAGGCTGCATGGTCACGTACGATCCCAACATCCGCCCCGATCTCCTGGGAACCCACCGGGAGGCTCTGTCCCTGTTCGAAGAGATCGTGCCGTTGACCAGCGTTGTCCGGATGAGCGGCTCGGACGCCCGCTGGCTCTACCCCAACAAAACCCTGGAGGAAACCGCGAGTCACCTTCTTGGGCTGGGCACAGGCTTGGCAGTCATCACCCGGGGCGCGCAGGGTTCGTTGATGGCAACCCGGCACATACAGCTCAGTGTTCCCGCGATTCCATCGAGCGTGGCCGACACCATTGGGGCCGGAGATTCCTACATGTCGGCGCTGATCATGGGCCTTTTGCTGCGGGGGAGCGACGGCATGGCACCGACGGTGCTGGAACGGATCGGCAGCATCGCGTCCATGGCAGCGTCCATCACGGTGGGCCGCCCGGGGGCCAATCCGCCAACACACCGTGAGCTTTTGGCCGGGATGGCCCGCTAGCGGCCTCTGCGCCGGGTCAGTCCGACGCCGATCAAGCACACCACGCCGCCAATGAGTCCCCAGATGGTGGGCACTTCCTGGAGGACGGCCCACGAAATCAGGATGGTGGTACCTGGGACCAGGTACGTTGTGGCGGCGAGCTTTCCAGCCGAGATCAGGGATAGCGCGTACGCCCACGTGGTGAAGGCGATTGCAGTAGGGAAGATGCCCAGGTAGACGAGGCCCAAGGTGGCGGGGAGTGGTGCCGCCTGCACCTCCGAGATCAGTTGCCCGGTCCAGGGCAGGCAGCACACAGCGCCCACCATGATGCCAAACCACGTCGCCTGGCCGGCCGAAAATTTCCGCAGCACCGGCTTCTGCAGGATCGCGCTCACCGAGGCGAGCACGGCGGCAAGCAAGCACAACAGCACGCCGGCCACGTCCGCCGTCGAACGCTGTCCGGAACCCAACGCGATCATCGCCACCCCGCAGAACGCCACGCCGCTGCCGATCAGCAGCCACCTCGGGAAGCCTTCTTTGAGGAAGATGCCTGCGAGGATAGCGATCAGGATGGGCGAAACGTTGATCAGCATGGCGCTGGTTCCGGCGTCGAGCATGTGCTCCGCGGCGTTCAGCGCCACGTTGTAGCCTCCGAACCACATCACCCCGTATGCGAGGATCGGCAGCCACTCGCGTCCGCTCGGCCAGACCTTCAGGGTTGGCAGCACCACAATTCCAAGCACGACGGCGGCAACGGCCAAACGTCCGAGCGTCAAGGAACCGGGGGAGAAGCTGGGGCCGACGGCGCGTATGCCTACAAACGCTGAAGCCCAAAGGACCACGGTGACAATGACGGCGACGATGCCGAGTTTACTGATGGCCGCAGCCGGCGCGGGGGTGGTGCGCTTGGGCAGGTCCGGGGAAGGCTGGCCGGGTTCGGCCGGGGTGGTGGTTGTCATAGAGCCAATGTAGCCGTGCAGGCCCTCCGGCGGCTGGCGGTTTTCGGACGCGTCAGGACAAGATCCTGCCAATCTTTGGGGGCACTTCCAGCGAGGGCCCTTGGGGCCTGCAGAGCTCGATTTGGGAATATCGCTATCTATGCTCTAAAGTTTTAGAGTCCAGTTCGGACGAGCGAGACACGGAAAGAACGCGTAAAGCGTTGTTTTTCCTTGCAAAATCCGAATTGAGTTCAGGCCCCCATCGTCTAGCGGCCTAGGACACCGCCCTTTCACGGCGGCGGCACGGGTTCGAATCCCGTTGGGGGTACGCAAGGCAAGTGGTAAATCGGATCAAAAAAGTCTGGTAAGCTAGAAGCCTTGAAAAAAACGCGGTAGAGATACTGCAAACGCAAGGCCCTGTAGCGCAGTTGGTTAGCGCGCCGCCCTGTCACGGCGGAGGTCGCGGGTTCAAGTCCCGTCAGGGTCGCTCTGAGCGCCGAAGAAATTCGGTTCTCAAGGTGACATGTCACCTAGGCTCTGTAGCTCAGTTGGTAGAGCGTTCGACTGAAAATCGAAAGGTCACCGGATCGACGCCGGTCGGAGCCACCACTGGGAAGCATCAGTTCTTCGGAACTGGTGCTTTTCTTCTTTAACCAGAGAATTCTTCTCTCCAACCGGCGAACTCCGGTACCCGAATCAAAACTTCTTCTGCGCTGAACCCGCGCCTCCATTTTCGCGAACGGTCCGCTCTGACCGACGATCCTGTGTTGTTACTTTGCTTGGGGGCAGCCCCATGATGTGGGGTTTTGGTCGCAGGTGTCGGCGACGAGGGCTTTTTCTGTTTTCCAGACGTGGATGGTTGTGGGTGGTGTGGTGAGGGTGAGGGTTCCGTTGATGGGTAGGGGTGGGCCGTTGTTGACGGAGTAGGTTCCGGTGTAGGTGGTGGTGAGTGTGGTGGGGTAGTTCCCGGTTTGGGTGTAGGTGTGGCTGCTGCGGGTGTTGGTGGTGAGCCATTGGGTTTGTGGGATGGGGTATCCGGCGTGGAGTGTGGGGCCGAGGGTGGTGCCGTCGCCGTAGTTGTAGGTGTAGTTGGTTGGTGTTGCGGTGAGGTGGATGTGTTGGCCGAGGATGGTGAGGTCGAAGGTTTGTTGTTGGGGTGTGGTGTAGAAGTTGGTGGGTCCGCCTTTGAGGGTGTTGGGGAAGGGTTGGGATTGGAGGGTTCCTGGGTTGATGGGTAGTTGGCGGAAGTCGTTGAGGATCCGGGCGGCGATGTTGGCCAGGACGTTTTCGGGTTTGGTGTCGTAGAGGCAGGTTGGTCCGCTGACAGGGAGCCAGTCGGTCCATCCTGGGTTGGTGATGGCTTTAGGGGCCTCTTTCCAGATGACCGGGGTACCTTCTTCGGCTCCGGGGGTCTTGGGTGGGCAGGTCAGGGCGTCGCAGCCCGGGTCCTTCGTGTCAGGTCCGTCGGCGCGGCAGTGAGTGTCGGCCATGTATTGGTTCGGATCCTCGGAGGTAGGCGTAGCTCCGGCTTTAGGTTCGGACTTGCCTGTTTCTGGGTCGAACTTCCAAATGACTCCAGCATCGATGGTTCCCTCTTCCTCGTTCCCGCTAGCCCAGGCTGAAGAGGCGTTGGAAATCGAAGCAGGAAGTGTGAGGAGACATAGGCCAACAAGTGCGATGGCGGCGATGAAGCGTCTAGCGGAGGACACCGATCTCCACCACCTTCCATGAAGCTTCGAACGCGGCGATCAGGACAAAAGCACTGTTAGTCGCCGAATTGGCGGGTCTTCCTTCGGTCCCGTCTGCGTTGTAGTAGGCAATAGCGTCTTGGATGAGCTGCAGCTTTGCCAGATGCGACGAGTCGGTGTCCTTCCAGTCGATTTCTACGACAGGGATACGAATATTTCCGCCAGCCCTCCAGCGCCCGTCTATGTAGCTATCTGAAGTTGCGTCTAGAAGTTTGGTGCAGGACGCACAATCTGAAGAGTTCAGCGTAGCCAGGACAGTCGTGTCACCTGTCTCGTTGGCGTAATTCTTGATCGCGTAGTAGTACCCAATAAACGCCTCCAACCCAGCCTTCGAGTTCTCCTTCGCCAGTTCCGGCATCACGGGGACGGGTACGTTTTGGGCCTTGCCGTTCGCGTCGGCCGGCTTGTAGGCGCCCGGACCGGTAGAAGACGGAGCGGGAACCGGCGCGCTCGAGGCGGGTGTCGCCGTCGTCGTGCTTGTGGGGGAAGGTGGGCCGACCTGCGTGGAGCAGCCCGTCAGAAGCCACACCACACACAAAACCACTGCCCCAACAGAGGCGCGTACAGACGAAGTTGCGGCAATCGGACGGCATGGCATGACAGGCTCCCCAGCAGCTGTTGTGGCGATGTGTCGGCCAGTCTAGGTGGAGCGATCGGGCGCTACCCAGTCAAATATTGGTGGTTGTGGATAACCCGATCCGGACCACCGAATGGCTCGCGGCCCTTGTAGCCAAAGCGTCGGGGCTAGACGCTAGGGTGGTAGTCAAGAGAAGGGGAGTGCTCCATGGAAGAACAGAACGTGCAGCTTGAGCCCGTGCCTGGTGGCGAGATCGTCGGGACCGGACGCACCATCATCTCCGAGGCTGCGGTGGCCAAGGTAGCCGGGATCGCTGCCCGGACAGTTCCTGGCGTCTACTCCCTGGGTTCGGGCCCCTCGCGTGCCCTGGGCGCCATCCGCGACGCCGTGGGCAGCTCAGACCACGCAGCAGGTGTCCGGGCCGAGGTCGGCGAGACCCAGGTAGCCGTGGACATCAATCTTGTTGCCCTCTACGGCCATCCCCTTCACGGCGTCGCCAACCAAGTGCGGGCGGCTGTCTTCAGGGCTGTCGAGGAACTCGTTGGACTGCAGGTTATCGAAGTCAATGTCGAAATCACGGACGTCTATATCGCCCCGCCTGTGAAGTCCCCCGGTGGCAAAACCGTCGTAGTGGAAAGGGATGCGCTCCAATGAGTATGACCGTGGTGGGAATCGCGATCGGTGCCTTCGTGGCTTTCATGTCGCTGTCGTTCGGGTTGTGGGGCTTCCTCATATCGCTGCTTTTCATGGGCATCGGCGCGCTGCTGGGCCGCGCGGCTGACGGCAAGCTGGACTTGCGCAGCGTGCTGGACGCCATTACGGGCCGGCGCTCTTCGTCATGAGCGTGGCTGAGGCTGTGGAATCCACCACCAGCCTGGCCGGCCACAACCGGATCAGCACCCAGGCTCTGACATCCTTGGCCCGCGCCGCGGCCGCCGAGGCCCTCGGCGTTGAGGCCAGTGACATCCGGGCCGATTGGGCGGACGACGACGGCCTGCTGGCTTTGTCGATCGTGGCACCTATCAGTATTCCGGCCCTATCCGAGGTCGTTCGTGATCCCAACCGGGTCCAGGGCTTCGGAGGGTCGATCTGGGACCGGTCCGTGGCGGCCAAGGCCACAGTGTTGGAGATCGTCACACGGCTGAGCGGCTCCGAGCTAAGCCGTGTGGACATCAGGATCAGTGGAGCCCAGGTCACGGAGGGTGGGCGCGTTCAATGACGCAGGATCAAGAAACTCGAACCTTGAATGCAGTGGATTCCGGGGCCAGCCCGGTTGCCGGGGAGGACCCGGAGATGGCCCGCATCCTGCGCCGTGAAACGCACTCGTCCCGTGCCGGAGCAGCCACCATTGCGGCAGTGCTGGTCATTGTCCTTTGCGTCTACGCTTTGCTCGAATCCGGTGTCCGTGCCGTTGGACAGCCCCCGTGGTTGATCGATCCGAGTACTGCGGCTGAACGCGCCATCGCCCTGCCGGAGGGTATCTCGCCGTTGCTGCTGGGTGCCAGTGGTGCTGTGATTGCCATGGTCGGGCTGTTTTTCCTCCTCCACGCAGTGCTGCCGGGCCGCCGCGCCCGCCATCTCCTTCGAGACCCGCGCACCGCCGTCGTCGTCGATGACGAGGTCTTGGCTTCGGCACTGGCCCGCAGGGCTCGCACCGCTGCGAATGTCACGCAGGAACAAGTCATGGTGGTCGTGTCGCGGCAACTGGTGGTGGTCAATGTAAGGCCCACTTCCGGCAGCCGCGTGAGCGAGGAAGCGGTTCGGTCCGCGGTCCAGGCTGAACTTGAAGAAATGTCGCCGGTGCCGATGCCTTCGGTTCGGGTCAACCTTGCGTCGTCGGGGGTGATCGGGGCGTGAATGGAACACCGCGGGCTCTTAACCGCGTGCTGTTGTTCATCATCGGAGTGAAGCTCCTTGCCGTTGGCCTTCTTCTCCTGCTGTTGGCCACGGTTCCTGCCGTTGCCACCTGGTGGCATGGCTGGTCCGCCGGAGCGTGGGCGCGGACGGAACAGCTCTTCAGGGACACCCGCTTTCCCGGGCGGGAGGAGAGCTGGCTGTGGATCGTGGCCGGCCTCGTCCTTGTGGCCATCATTGTGGCGATGATTGCCTGGCTATCCCAGCAAGGCAAAGGCCGGGCCAACTTCCTGGTGTCCAGCGATGACGACAGCGACATCGACGGCCAAGTCCGGATTGGCGGGGGCGTCGCCGAGCAGGCCCTGCGCGCCGCACTTTCCGAGAGGACCGACCTCGCCAGCGCGTCTGTTGCGACCCTTGAGGTGAAGGGAAAGCCGGGGCTGCGCATCCGCATCCAACCCAGGCAAGGAGTTGCCCCCCACATCCTTGCTGCCGAGATTTCCCAACTGGTTGAAGCCCTGGACCTGGTGATTGGGCAGAAGACTCCCGTGCTGGTCCACATGGTTTCAGGCGCCCGGTCAAAGTTCACCCGTGCTGAACGGGTTCGCTGATGGCAGGAAATGCTCCACGCAGGACGGGAGGCCGCGGTGACTGGAACCCAGACGCTTGAGGCGTCACTGGCTGAGGTGATGGCCGAACTGGCTGCCTTGGAGGACCCCCGTGCGCGCGAAGTGAACGAAAGACACGGCGACGATCATGGAGTAAATCTCAGCAAGTTGCGTGCTGTGGCCAAAAGGCTGAAGACGCAACAGGACCTGGCCCGGGAACTTTGGAACACCGGGGACACTGCCGCCAGGCTCCTGTCTTTGCTGATCTGCCGGCCAAAAGCCTTTGCCAAAGACGAACTGGACAGCATGGTGCGCCAAGCGAAGACCCCGAAGGTCAACGACTGGCTCGTCAACTATGTGGTCAAGAAGAGCCCCTACTGCGAAGAACTGCGGGTCCAGTGGTTTTCCGACGCGGACCCCGTGGTGGCCGCGGCCGGTTGGGCCCTGACCTCCGAACGTATCGTCAAGAAACCCGAGGGCCTGGACCTGGATCAGCTCCTGGACCTGATCGAGGCCGACATGAAGGACGCCCCGGAACGTCTCCAGTGGGCCATGAACAACTGCTTGGCACAGATCGGGATCGAGCACCCTGGGCATCGCTCCCGGGCGCTCAGCATCGGTGAGCGTTTGGAGGTCCTCAAGGACTATCCCACGCCGCCCAACTGCACGTCACCGTTCGCGCCCATCTGGATCAATGAAATGGTTCGCCGCAAGGGCTGATCTCCGCGGAGGCTAGCCCCTGTTGCGGTGCATCATGCGGTAGGTGATCTCGGCGAGGAGTTCCTCGTCGGAAAGGTGCGATGCCCGCGCGATGGGGGCAGCGGGAACGGCGACCCGGGGTGGGCCCTGCCGGGTTTCGTCGGCATTGCGCATGTCGTCCGGGGTGATCATGTCCGGGGCGAACGTTGACTTCCCTTTGAGGACCTCGGACACCGAACCGGCACGCCAACCCAGGGCATGTTCAAGCTTGCGTTGGTTGATCTCCTGCGCGCGGCGGGTTCCCGATTCCAGCGTCCGGACGGTCTTGATGGCCGTTCCAGCCTGCTTGGCCAACTGCACCTGGCTCAGCCCTTGCGCCAGGCGTTCTTCCTTGATCAGTCGGCCGATGGTCTGTAGTGCTTCAAGTTCATCCACACTTCTTAGTTTTCCATAGGCAATATTGGGCAATCAAATCGGATAATGGGCAATCATGCTCCACGCCCGCCATGTCGGGGCCAATGGCGCCAAGACTGGAGTAGATATGAATTAGGCAGGCTGCTTTGTATCGTTGTGGTTACGGTGCGTGTAAGCGCTTGCATATTTGCGATAATCATCGCTAGTGTGAGCGTCACCACATCAATTGCGCCGCCGAATCACTTGTACTCAGCGAGGAGTCTTTAGCATGAAGAAAACCAAGTACCTGCTACCGGTCGCAGCCGCCGGTGTCCTGGCACTTACCATGTCCGCCTGCAGCGGCAACAGCGGAGGCGGGGGATCCACTGCCGGATCCAGCGACTGTTCTGCCTACGACACGTACGGCAAGCACGAAGGCAAGACCGTTTCGGTGTACTCCACGATCGTGGACACCGAGGCCACTAACCTCGAAGAATCCTGGAAGCAGTTCGAGCAGTGCACGGGCATCACCGTCAAGTACGAAGGCAGCAAGGAATTCGAGACCCAGATTGGCGTCCGCGCCCAGTCCGGAACCGCTCCCGACGTAGCGATCTTCCCGCAGCCCGGCCTGCTCGCCACCCAGGCCCGCGCCGGCTACCTCAAGCCCGCTCCCAAGACCGTCTCCGACCTGGTGGACAAGAACTGGTCCCCTGACTGGAAGAAGTACGGCACCGTGGATGGCACCTACTACGGCGCCCCGATGCTCGCGAACGTCAAGGGCTACGTCTGGTACTCACCCAAGACCTTCAAGGACAAGGGCTGGGAAGTTCCCAAGACGTGGGCACAGATGATGGACCTCACCAAGAAGATCGCCGATGACAAGACCATGAAGCCGTGGTGTGCCGGGTTCGAATCCGGTGAAGCAACGGGCTGGCCGGGTACTGACTGGATCGAGGACGTTGTCCTGCGCGCCCAGGGCCCCGAGGTATACGACCAGTGGGTCAACCACACGATTCCTTTCAACGACCCCAAGATCGTCAAGGCATTCGACCAGGTTGGCGACATCCTCCTCAACCCGAACTACGTCAACGGTGGCTTCGGTGACCCCCGCTCGATCCTGAGCACGGCATTCGCTCAGGCCGGCCAGCCAGTACTTGATGGCCAGTGCGCCATGCACCACCAGGCGTCGTTCCAGGCATCCAACTGGCCCGCAGGCACCAACGTTGCCGAGGACGGTGACGTCTGGGCGTTCATGACTCCTCCCATCGACGAGTCCAAGGGCACTGCCATCACCGGTGGCGGTGAAACCGTTGGCGCTTACAAGGACACCCCTGAGGTCCAGGCTTACCTGGCATTCATGGCAAGCGCGGACTTCGCCAACAACCGCGTGAAGCTCGGCGGTGCCATCAGCGCCAACAAGGGCCTCGATCCGAACAACGCCCAGTCGGCCCTGGACAAGCAGTCCATCCAGCTCCTCCAGGATCCCAAGACTGTCTTCCGGTTTGACGGCTCTGACCTGATGCCGAGTGCAGTGGGTTCCAACTCCTTCTGGAAGGGCATCGTTGCCTGGATCAATGGCAGCTCTTCGCAGCAGGTAACGGACAGCATCGAAGCCAGCTGGCCCAAGAGCTAACTCCAAGAGCGCTGCCTCCCTGCCTGGTTTCGCCTGGTCGGGGAGGCAGCGCTTTTCCCGGAACTCAGTGATTCACTCACGCCCCGGAGGTTGGGTATGGATTTTATCGGAGGAAAACTCCTTCAAGTAGTGATAGCGCTGGCGATCTTCGCGGCGATTATCGGCATCATCATGTTGGTGGTGGACAGGGCGCCGAAATCGGTGAAGGACAAGGTCACGGTGGCCGGCTTCCTCGCCCCGGCAGGTATTCTCATGCTCGTGGGACTCGTGTACCCCGCGGTTCGCACGTCAATGCTGGCCTTCACGGACGCCAGCGGCAACGGAAATGGTTTCGACAACTTTGTCTGGATGTTCACGCAGCCTGAGGCTTTGACCACGCTGCGGAACACCGTTATTTGGACCGTCCTGGTCCCCCTTTTGTCCACGAGCTTCGGCCTGGCCTATGCAGTCTTCATCGACAAGGCCCGCGGTGAGAAGGTCCTTAAGTCCTTGGTCTTCATGCCGATGGCCATCTCCTTCGTGGGCGCCGGCATCATCTGGAAGCTCGTCTATGACTACCGCGGCCCTGGCCTCGAACAGACCGGTGTCATCAACTTCCTCAGGGACGCCCTGGGGTTGGATCCAAAGCAGTTCCTCCTGGACGCCCCGGAAAACACGATCTTCCTGATCGTTGTGATGGTCTGGATCCAGACCGGCTTCGCCATGGTTATTCTCTCGGCTGCCATCAAGGGTGTTCCGGTGGAACTTATCGAGGCGGCCCGCCTTGACGGCGCCAATGCCTGGCAACAGTTCCGCAATGTAACGGTGCCCGGCATCCGTGGAGCACTTGTGGTGGTCCTGACCACCATCACGATCGCCACCCTGAAGGTGTTCGACATTGTCCGGACCATGACGGCCGGTAACTACGACACCTCGGTTGTGGCCAACGAAATGTACACGCAGGCCTTCCGTGCCGGCGAACCGGGTCGTGGTGCGGCATTGGCCCTGATCCTGTTCCTGATGGTGCTGCCGATCGTCGTGTACAACGCTCGAGTCCTTCGCAAGCAAAGGGAGATCCATTGACAGCCACGCCAGCCCCGAAAGAGGCCTCGAAGGCCGCAACCCGGCAGCGTCCTGGATCCGATCCCACGGAGGACGCCCAGCCGATGATGCGGCGGGTCAAGACCAAGCTCACCTCCAAGTGGGCAACAGCGGCAGCCATCATCATCGCCGTCGTATGGTCCGTACCCACGTTCGGCCTGTTCGTTACGTCGTTCCGTCCTGCTGCGAAGCAGGTTGGGCCCCGCTCCAACGGTTGGTGGAATGCCTTCGTTGACTGGGACTTCACGTTCAAGAACTACGCGGACGTACTGACCCCGGCGGGCTCGCAGTCGGCCAACCTGTCCCAGTACTTCGTCAACTCGGTCGCGATCGTCATCCCGGTCACCATCTTTGTTCTGGTGCTCGCTTCGATGGCCGCCTACGTTTTCGCCTGGGGCAAGTTCAAGGGCCGCGACGCTCTTTTCATCTTCGTTTTCGCCCTGCAGATCATTCCGCTGCAGATGGCCCTGATCCCGCTGCTGCAGTTCTTCACGCAGACGCTCCACCTCCCTGCTGGTTCGTATGCACAGCTGTGGATCGCCCACACCATGTTCGGGCTCCCGCTGGGTATCTTCCTCCTCCACAACTTCATCTCTGAGATTCCCGGTGAAGTGATCGAGGCTGCAAGGGTGGACGGCGCCGGGCACAGCACCATCTTCTGGCGGATCATCCTGCCGCTGTCCGTGCCGGCACTGGCATCGCTGGCGATCTTCCAGTTCCTGTGGGTTTGGAACGACCTGCTGGTGGCGTTGGTGTTCTCGGGTGGAACTGCGGACGTGGCTCCCATTACCCAGCGCCTGGCCGAAATTTCCGGTACCCGCGGTGCCCGGGATTACTTGAACCCGGCAGCGGCATTCGTCTCGATCATCATCCCGCTCCTGGTCTTCTTCGGCCTGCAGCGGTACTTCGTGCGAGGCCTTCTGTCCGGCGGTCTCAAGGGCTAACCATTGCCGCCCCGGTTACGCAGCGCATTACGCCGTTGCGTAACCGGGTGCTGCAGACGGCAAGTCCCACATAAGGTAAATGCGGAGCAACGGCGGCCGGAGAGGGGAGCCTGTGTCACGAACAACGGGTAGATCCCAACGCGGCGGCCATACGGGCGTCAGCATCGAAGACGTCGCCATGGCGGCGGGTGTCTCCACAGCAACTGTTTCGCGGGCGGTCAGGGGCTTGCCGCGGGTGTCTCCGGCTACCCGCGAAAAGATCCTCGAGGTGGCCAGTTCGCTGGGCTACGTGGCGTCGTCGTCGGCTTCGGGGCTGGCCACGGGCCGCACCCGGACCATCGGCGTCCTGGCTCCATTCGTGAGCCGCTGGTTCTTCTCCAAGGCCATCGAGGGCGCGGACCGGGAATTGCATTCCCGCAAGTACAACCTGTCCCTGTTCAACCTTGGCGGCCACGGGAGCAACCGTGAGCGGCTGTTCAGCTCCACCATGGTTTACAAGCAAATCGATGCGCTCCTGGTGCTCTGCATGTCCTTGACCGAGGAAGAACTGGAACACCTCCACAAGATCGACATCCCCTTGGTGGTGGTGGGTGGTCACGTCGAGGATTGCGCGTACATCGGTATCAACGATTACGACGCCGCTTCCACCGCCGTGCGACACCTGCTGGACCTGGGGCACAAGGATATCGCCCTGCTCCACGGCGACGACGAAACGGACCTAAACTTCGACGTCCCCCGGGTGCGGATCCGCGCCTTCCAGGAGGTCATGACCGACGCCGGCTTGGAAGTCCGCCCGGAATGGGACCAATGGGGGGACTTCACAGTTGCCAGCGGTCAGCAGGCCTTCAACCGGTTGTGGAGCCAGCCCGGCCGTAAACCCACAGCCATCTTCTGCTCCTCGGATGAGATGGCCATGGGCGTGATATTCGAAGCAGGCCGCCACGGTGTCAGGGTTCCCCAGGACCTGTCTGTCATTGGCATCGATGACCACGATTTCTCGTCGTCCCTTGGCCTGACCACCGTGGGCCAACGCCCTGACGACCAGGCCGAGCTTGCCACCAAGATGCTTTTGGACGAACTCGATGGCAATCCCGGGGCCGTTCATTCACAGGTTGCCCCGCACGAGTTGATCGTCCGGGAGACCACTGCCCCACCCAGCGGGGGAAGCCAAAGCTAGGAAGCGCGTGCCAGCTGCCTGATGGGAATCCACCGTGATGCCAGGCGCCGGTATGCGGCGGCAGCCCCCGTCATGTCGCCTTCGGCCAGGCATTCAATGCCCAGCCGGACATCCATGGGCGAGTCGTCCGGATAGACCTTGTCAGCCACCGCACCGTAATCGAGCTCCACCATGGACTGCGCATGGAACAGCTCCAGCCACTCTGTGAGCTGCGTGAGGTCGTCCAGCATGTCCAGGTCGGGAGCAGCCAAAGCCAGGTGGGCCACGGCAAAACGCGCCCTTTCCAATGCTTCGGTGAGGGGCGTCCACACCCGGACGGTCAGGATACGCCCGTCGGCTTCCACCACATCCTTGCGGTCCGACTCGGCAAAGAGCGAGAACCAACTGAACGGGATACCCCACGTGGACGCACGGGTGTGCACCCGCTTGGCGCCTTCACCGGCGTTGAGGCGGTCGATCCTGACCTGGTGCTTGTCCCTTTGCGATACCGGGATGAGCAGATCGGCCAGTGGACTGTGCACGCCGTCCATCAGGGCATTGGCCGCCAGACCGGCCCGAATCACCAGTTGGCTGGGGCAGTAAAGCAGCCGCCCGGCGTCGACCCCGTCTTTATCAGGGGCGGCGTGCCGTCCCGCTGGCACGCGGGTCATCCGGACGAGGTCGGTGCGACCGGTCGGGAAGGGATCCCCGCCGGGCCGCGTGATGCGGCCCAGCGAGGCCTGGAGCTCCGCATTTTCGACGGCGGCCCGGGAACCTGTCTTGCCGCCGGCCGCCGCGAGCTGTTGCTGCTGCTCGGGCGGGAACGCTTCGAGTGGCTCGTAAATGCGCAGCGACGACGAGAAGGGCAGCCCTGCCTGGCCCCGGTACAGGTTTCCAGCCATGTCCAGCCATCCCCTTTCGTCGGTGTGAATGTGCCTAGTCTGCGAGCTCCACGATCACAGGTGCGTGGTCCGAGGCGCCCTTGCCTTTGCGTTCTTCCCGGTCAATGGAAGCACCGGTGACCCGTGCGGCCAATGCTGGTGATGCGAGGCAGAAATCGATGCGCATGCCTTCCTTCTTGGGAAAGCGAAGCTGCGTGTAATCCCAGTACGTGTAGACGCCCGGGCCCGGGGTGTAAGGACGGACGACGTCGGTGAACCCGGCTGCTTCGAACGCGTGGAACGCGGCGCGCTCGGGTTCGCTGACGTGCGTGAAGTTGTTGTCGCGGAACAGCTGGATGTCCCAGACGTCGTCGTCGAACGGGGCGATGTTCCAGTCACCCATGAGCGCGATCTGGGCGGTCGGATCGGCCTTGACCCATTCGGCGGCGTGGCCCTGGAGGACGTCAAGCCACTTGATCTTGTAGGGCATGTGTTCGTCATCCAGCGAGCGTCCGTTGGGAACGTAGAGGCTCCAGATGCGGATGCCGCCGCAGGTTGCCGCGATGGCGCGGGCTTCCTGGACGGGGTCCTTGCCGGCCTTGCCAAACGCCGGCTGGTCCAGGAAGGTGCGCTCCACGTCCTCCAGGCCGACGCGGGATGCGATGGCCACACCGTTCCACTGGTTCACGCCGAAGTGCGCGACCTCGTAGCCCATGCGTTCAAAGAGCTCCCAGGGGAAGTTCTCGTCCTTGCATTTGGTCTCCTGGATTGCCAGGACATCGCAGTCGCTGCGCTCAAGCCAGGCTTCTACCCGGTCGGCGCGGGCACGGAGGGAGTTCACATTCCAGGTAGCTATCTTCACAGCAACTAACTTACCGAACTTGGCGCTGAGCGCATCCCCCTACGGCTTTTTACCGCGGGATCAGTGGCCGTACAGCGGTTGCGTGTGGGCGAGTTTGCGGAGCCCGATGCCCGAAGCGATCAGCAGCAACCCTGTCACGATGGCGAATGCCGCCAGCATAGCTACCAGGCCCAGCAATCCGAGCCCAGGATTGGCAAGGACAACGATGCCGAACACTGTGGTGAGCAAGCCGATCAGCAACCAGATTCCCCAGCTCCGCACGAAGGTCCGCGCTGCAAGGGCCAGGACGATCTGGGAAATGCCCAGCACCAAAGCCCACAAACCGATGAGCACACCGATGGCCGCAGCTGTGAGCCCGGGCCAGGCGATTGCCAAGATCCCTGCGGCGATGGAGATTAAACCGCCCGCCACGGACCAGCGCGACCGGCCCGCGGGGTCGTAGAAGTAATGGGCCACGCTGGTGATGCCGTCAATGATCGCGAAGAATCCGAACATGACCACCACCACGAACGTAGTGGCACTTGGCAACACCAGGATCAGCAGGCCAAAAACGATTGCGAGGGCTCCCCGGACCAGCAAAGCAGTTCCCGGGGTCTTGAACATTCTGCGATCCGCTGTGTCCGACATAGGGTCAGCGTAACCAACCACCGCGGGTTACCGCATCCCCTCGCGCCGGATGGCCGTGGCGATGGCCGCCGCACGGGTTTCGACGCCCAGTTTTGCGTAGATGTGCGCGAGGTGGGTCTTCACTGTTGCTTCGGAGATGAAGAGGCGTTTGCCCAGGTCACGATTGCTGAGCCCCTGGGTCAACAGGCTGAGCAGTTCGGCTTCGCGCGGGGTGAGGATCTCGTCCGGATGACGCAGTTGTTGGAACAGCCGCGAGGCGACGGGAGCTGACATGACGCTCTTTCCCTGCACAGCCCCGCGGACGGCGGCGAAGATCTCCTCGGGTGCCGCATCCTTCAGCAAATACCCCATCGCTCCGGCATCGACGGCGCGGACAATGTCGGCGTCGGAATCGTAGGTGGTGAACACGATGATCGCCTGGTGCGGGGTGCCTTGGCGCAGTTGCTTGATTGCCTCGATGCCATCCATCCCGGCGCCCATGGCCAGGTCCATGAGGACCACCGCGGGTTGGTGCTGTTGGGCGGCTTCCAGCGCTTCTTCGCCTGATGCCGCTTCACCGACGACGGCGATATCGGCTTGGGTGCCCAGCAGCGCCTTGAGCCCGCTCCGGACAACTGTGTGGTCATCCACGAGCAGCACGGAAATGGTGCTCATCGGCGCTCCTTCGTCTCGGTGCCTGCAGCCGGCAGGGGCATTTGCGCGGCGATGATGGTGCCCTCGCCGGGGGTGCTTTCCACGGACAATTCTCCGCCCAACTGCTCCACGCGTTGCCTCATGGCCCGCAACCCGTAACCTCCTGTTGGCGACGGCGGAGGTACCGCTTCGGGATCGAAGCCGCGGCCGTCGTCGAACACGTCCAAGGTGACGGCGTCCGGGAGGTAGCCGAGGGTGACGCTGGCGTGCTCGGCCCGGGCATGCAGGTTGATGTTGGCCGCGGCACTTTGGGTAACCCGGAGCAGGGCGTGACGTACCTCGTTCGGAAGCGGCCGTGGCTCGCCGGTGACCTGGACCCGGATAGTGTCCACGTATTGGCGTGCTGCCTGTTCGAGGGCTTCGGGAAGGGGCCCGGATTCCAGGCCGGGGACCGAGAGTTCATGGACCAGGCTGCGGGTGTCGGCAAGGTTCCGCCGTAACAAGCCGGCCGCATGGCGCACATCGTCCTGGGCGGCTTCGGCTGGCCATGATCGCTGGGCCGCTTCCAGGAGCAGCAGGCTGCTGGCGAGCCCTTGGGTGACGGTGTCGTGGATTTCGCGGGAAACACGCTGGCGTTCCGTGGCGATCCCGGCTTCCCGTTCACGTGCGGCGAGTTGCTCCTGCGCTTGTGAGACGTCGTCGAAAAGCTTCTTTTGGAGGGCGGCGTCGCGCTCGATCTTGTCGTAGATGAGGGTCAAAAGCACCCCCGCGGCAAGCGGGCCGAGCAGCATTGCGACGTCCGTCCAGTCGCTCATGCGGAAGAGCCCGACGGCGGTGGCCGCCGCCGTCGCGCCGCCTGCCACATATCCGGCCCAGCCACGGAAAGCCGTGCGGGCCAGGAAGAAGATCGCGAAGGAGCACCACGCGAAGCTCGGCGCGACAATAACCAACACAGCCCAGGCAGCCAACAGAGCGATCATCCATGGCCTGTTGCGGTGGCCCGCCATGCGGGGTCCGGCCAGGACCGCTGTGACTGCATAGAGTACGCAAACTGCGGCCGCCAGAGCCACCGTCCACAGGTTGTCCGCGGGGGAGTGGCGCATGACGTAGCGGACCCCGGACGCCACCATAAGTACGGCAAAGCCGAGGTGGACCACGGCATCGATGCGGCCATCGATCCGGCCGATCCGGCCGCCGGGTGCGGGCTGTGGAGGGGCAGTGGGCATGGTCGGTTCCGGTTCCCGTTTCCCTTGGAGGCGTTCTTTCCATGCTAAGTGCCCGCAGGGGTGTTGGTCTCTCCACCTTTTGGCTGATACGGCCCGCGGAAAGTATGAGCCCGGGGGCTGCTTCGGGCCGATGTGGCGCAGGGCCCGCCCCGGGAGCATGGAGGTGTACCGACGCTGACTACAAGGAGAACTCCGTGAAGAAGTCCAACAAGATGATTGCCGTAGCCGCTGCTGGAGCACTGTTGCTCACAGGTGGCGCCACGGCTGTGGCCAATGCCGTAGCTCCGGCCGCCGCCCCCGCTGCCGTCGAGGCCAAAGCTCCGGCTGACGTCCAGCCCGCACCGGAGAACGTGGTTGCCCAGAACCGCATCACGGTGGGTGCCTCGAGCAAGGCCGTCAACGCTGCGCTCGCCAAGTGCCAAGCGGACAAGCTGCCGTTCGTGACGGTCGCACTGGTGGACCGTTTCGGCACGGTCCAGGCCATCCTCCGCGGCGACAACGCCGCCGAGCACACCATCGAGGCCGCCAAGCAGAAGGCCTACACGGCAGCCGCGTTCGGTGCGCCCACCAGCGAGCTTGCCAAGCGCATCAACGGCAACGGCCCATCCATCGCCGACCTCCCCGGCACCCTCTTCCTGTCCGGCGGCGTGCCGCTGAAGGTGAACGGCGTCTCGGTGGCGGGTATCGGCGTCGGCGGTGCCCCTGACGGTGCCCTCGACGAAGCCTGCGCCACCGCCGGTGCGGACGCCCTGGCCGCGGCAGCGAAGTAGCCATGAAAGCACGGGCGGTGGGGGTTGGCTTGCTGATGGTTGGGTTGCTGGCAGGATGCACGACGGCGGGAACCTCGCCTTCCAGCCCAGCCGCGCCCACCGCGTCGCAAGCAGCCCCCACGTCCACGGCGCCGTCGAGCGCCAGCCCGGTCCCGCCGTCGTTTGCTGCCCAGGCGACGCCACCCAAACTGTCCCCGGAGGCCCAACTGGAAACCGACCGACTCCTGATCCTTGCCGCGAAAGCCAATGATCCCGCGAAGGTCAAAGAACTGATCGCGGCTGGCGGCAACGTCAACGCCAAAGACGGGATTCAGGACTCCGCGTTCCTCTATGCAGGGGCCGAGGGCTTCAACGAGGTTCTCAGGCTCACCTTGGCCGCCGGGGCAGATGTGCGCAGCATCAACCGGTACGGTGGCACCGCCCTGATTCCGGCGAGCGAACACGGGCACACGGAAACCGTCCGGATCCTGATTGCTGCAGGGGTGCCAGTGGACCACGTCAACAACCTGGGATGGACCGCCATGCAGGAAGCCATCCTGCTCAACAACGGCGGCCCCAACCAGCAGGACGTGGTGCGGCAGCTGCTCGAGGCCGGAGGCAACCCGGACATCCGCGACCCCCAAGGCCGAACCGCCCTGCAAAACGCAGAGCGGCTCGGATTCACGGAGATCGCTGCGCTGATCCGGGGTTAGAGAGCTTCCAGCACGCTCACGTAGTTCGCGATGCCCACGCCGCCCATGTTCTGCACGGCACCCCGTCGGGCGTTGGGAAGCTGCATGTCGCCCGCGGTACCCGTGAGCTGCATGGCGGCGATGACGTGCTGGGACACGCCGGTGGCGCCTACGGGGTGGCCCTTCGCCTTCAGGCCACCGGAAACGTTGATGGGAAGTTTGCCGTCCTTATATACCCACCCCTCCTGGATGGCGCGGGAACCTTCGCCGCGCGGGGTCAGGCCCATTGCCTCGTACATGATGAGCTCGGCGATGGTGAAGCAGTCGTGCACTTCGGCGAAGTCCAGGCCGTCAATTCCGACGCCGGCCATGGTGAACGCGCGCTCCCAGGACGCCCTGGTGGCGGCGAACTCCGTGGGATCGCGCTTCTCGGCCGGGAAGAAATCGTTCGCGTGGCCGAAACCCGCCAGGCGCACGGGTGCCGTTGCACCTCCGGTTGCCTGGGTGGACAGCACGACGGCGGCGGCCCCGTCGGAGACTGGCGAACAGTCCGTACGGCGCAAGGGCTCCGCCACCATGGGGTTCTTGTCCGAAATCGTCCGGCAGAACTCCTCGCCGAAGTCCCGGTGCATCTGGGCGTAGGGGTTGTCCATGCCGTTGCGGTGGTTCTTGGCGGCGATGGAACCAAGGACATCGCCGAGGCCGTTCTCGAAGCCGGGGCCGGCGATGTTTGCCCCATAGCGCTTCCCGTAGTGCTTGGCCACCTCCGCGAACAGCCCCGTGAATCCGGTGCTGGAGGCCTTTCCGGCCATCTCGTACGAAGCGCCCAGCAGGGCAGCTCCCACGACGTCGGCTCCGGCGTCGGTCATCTTCTCGGCACCGATCACCAGGACGTTGCGGGCGGTTCCGGCGAGCACGGCCTTGACTCCCTGTTGGAACGCAGCCGAGCCGGAAGCGCAGGCGTTCTCAGTGCGGGTCGCGGGGACGTTGGCGAGGTCCGGGGAGAGTTGGAGTGCCAGGGACGATGTGAAGCCCAGCGGCTGCATGCCCGAGTTGAACTGGCCCAGGTAGATTTCGTCGATGTCCTTGTGGTCCAAGCCGGAGTTCCGGATGGCTTCCCCGGCGACCTGGACGATCAGCGATTCCAAGGTCTCGTCAGTCAGCTTGCCGAACTTACTGTGGCCCCACCCTGTGAGCAGGATGTCCTTACCGAACTGGTCTTTCAGGCTCATGCGTTGGCTCCTTCGAGGGTGTATTCCTGCGCGTCTTCTTCCAGCGCCAGCGTGAACCCTGCGTCCGTCTTGCTGCGGATTTCTTCCACGGTGACGCCTGGGGCGAGACGGGTCAATACAAGGCGGGTGCCGCCGTCGTGCGTTTCTGTTTCGGGGGCTATATCGAATACGGCGAGGTCAGTGATGATCCTGTCCACGCAGTTAAGACCCGTGAGCGGGAGGGTGCAGTTGGTGACGATCTTGGCCGAGCCGTCCTTGGCGTTGTGCTCGGTAAGGACCACGACGCGCGGGGTCCCGGCAACCAGGTCCATCGCACCGCCCATTCCCTTGACCATCTTGCCGGGGATGGTCCAGTTGGCGAGGTCGCCGCTGCCGGACACCTGCATTGCACCCAGGATGGCCACCTTCACGTGGCCGCCGCGGATCATGCCGAACGAGGTGGCGGAGTCGAAAATGCTGCCGCCCGGGGTGATGGTCACCGTTTGCTTCCCGGCGTTGATGAGGTCCGCGTCTTCCTCGCCCTCGTACGGGAACGGGCCCATTCCGAGCAGGCCGTTCTCGCTCTGGAGGATCACCCGAACGCCGTCGGGCAGGTTGTTGGCTACCAATGTGGGGATGCCGATGCCGAGGTTGACGTAGTCGCCGTCGTTCAATTCTTCGGCCGCAATCGCGGCCATTTGGTCCCGTGTCCATGCCATGGTGATGTGCTCCTTCTGTCTTCCTAGACGGCTGCGGTTTCAACGCGCTGGCGGACCGTGCGCTGCTCGATGTCCTTGACCCTGTTGCTTGCCTGCACCAACCGCTGGACGTAGACACCCGGGGTGACAATGTGGTTGGGATCCAGCTGGCCCGGTTGGACGATCACCTCAGCCTCGGCGATGGTCACTTTTCCTGCGGTGGCCACCACGGGGTTGAAGTTCCGGGCCGTGTAGCGGTAGATGAGGTTGCCGTCCGTGTCCGCCGTATGGGCGTGGACCAGCGCGACGTCGGCGGTGATGGCGCGCTCGCGGACGTACGTCACGCCGTCGAACTCTTCCAACGGTTTGCCTTCGGCAACCAAGGTGCCCACCCCGGTCCGCGTGTAGAAAGCCGGGATCCCGGCGCCGCCAGCGCGAAGACGCTCCGCAAGCGTGCCCTGCGGGGTGAACTCAACCTCCAGCTCGCCGGCCAGGTACTGCTCGGCGAAGAGCTTGTTCTCGCCAACATAGGATGCGATGACTTTCCGGACTTGCCCGGCCTCGATCAGCACGCCCAGGCCCTTGCCGTCCACGCCCATGTTGTTCGAGACGATGGTGAGGTCCTTGGCTCCCGACTCGCGGACGGCGTCGATCAGGTCTGCGGGGATGCCGCTCAGGCCAAAACCTCCGACGGCGATGGTCAGGCCATCTGCCATGAGGTCATGGAGCGCTTGGGTTGCGCTCGCGTGGATCTTGGACACGGGAACTCCTCTTTGAGTGTGGTTGGCTTCCACTTTGTGGACTGTTGACCTCTTTGGTAGGAGCCTAGGTTTGGCTCTTCGGGCCGGTCAAGAGCGCTCTCTTCGCGTTACTCACGGTGTGGACGCTACACTTAGGCCTGTCCATAATGTGGATGAATTCTATGCAGGAGGGGTCGTGGCAGTGCAGGGAGCGCAGGTAGTGGGCAGGGTCGCGGAACTGCTCCGCCTGGTTGGGCGCAAGCCAGAAGGCACGTCCTTGGCCGGGCTGGTCCGCGAATCAGGGCTCACCCGGCCCACTGTTCACCGGCTCCTGACGTCGCTGGCCGCCGAGGGCTTCCTGGAACATGATTCGTCCTCAGGAAAGTGGGTGCTCGGACCCGAGATCTTCCTGCTCGGGTCTGTCGCAGCTGCCCGTTTCCCCATGGAGGACATCGCCCGCCCATCCCTTCGCAGGCTGGCTACCGAGACGGGCGAGAGCGCGTTCTTCTCGATCCGGCGCGGCAACGAAACTGTCTGTGTGCTGCGGGAGGAAGGCTCGTTCCCGGTACGGTCGTTCGTGCTCCATGAAGGTGTGCGGTTTCCCTTGGGCGTTGCCTCCGCGGGAACGGCGATCCTGGCCTTCCTGCCCGCCGAAGATCAGGAAGCGCTGCTGGCGGAATGGACGGTGCACGCGGGCGACTTCGCTGAGGGACACCCCGCTGATGTGGTGCGGAAGAACCTGGAGCAAACAAGGCTGGCCGGGTATTCAGTAAATCCCGGCTTGATCCTCGAAGGCAGTTGGGGGATGGGGGCGGCGGTCTTCGACCAGCACGACCGCCCAGCCTGGGCGTTGTCCCTGACCGGAATCGAACCCCGTTTCCGACCTGAACGCCAGGAATACCTCGGGAAGCTGCTGCTTGAGGAAGCGCACCGGATGACCGCACGGTTGCAAGGAACTAGCTGAGCTCAAGCCGCATCAGCACTCTGGGGAAGCCGTTGAGTATGGACGTGGTTTCGGCGACCTTCTTGAAGCCGGCCTTCTCGAACAGCTTCCTTGTCCCGACATAGGCCATAGTCAGGTCCACCTTTCCACCCTTGTTGTCCACGGGGTAGCCCTCGAGGACGGGGGCCCCGTGGGCCCTGGCGAAGTCGATGGCTCCACGCAGGAGTTCGTGCGAGATGCCCTTTCCCCGATGCCCGGGCCGCACCCGGATGCACCACACGGACCACACCTCTGCGTCGTCCACGTGCGGGATCTTCCGGTTCGTTGCGAAACTGGTGTCGTTGCGCGGGTGGACGGCCGCCCACCCAACTACCTCGTCGCCGTCGTACGCCAAAACCCCGGGCGGAGGATCCTGGGCGACCAGCTTCTCAACGTATGCGCCGCGCTCTTCGCGTTGGAGGCTCAGGTTTAGCTTGGATGGGATGCGGTAACTCAGGCACCAGCACACATTGGAGCCGGGGTTCTTGGGTCCCACCATGGTCCTGACGTCATCGAACACCGTGGCGGGGCGAACTTCGATAGCCATCCGCCCATCCTGCCATCGTGATTGGCCGCTCCGCCAGAGAAACTGCTTTGCTAGACTTTCACGCCATCATCGCCTCAGGCCGATCCGCAAATGACCCGCCCGGGCGAGACGAACACCGAACACGGCGGCCGCGGGGTGTACTTTAAAGACCCCTCGGGACACGCGCTGGAACTGATCACCAAACCGTACTTCTAGGGGGCTGTGTGTTGTCTGGCCGGGAGAAGACTCGCTATCAGGCCGCTGACACTTCCTCAGGTCCCATCGGCGGTGAGCGTCCGGGCCCGTCTATCGAGGGAAAGGATTGCGCCGGCGATCAATACAGGGGCAGCGGCCGCAAGGAATCCCCATTCAAGGGAACCGGCGAGAACCAGGCCGAGCAAAGCTATGGATACCGGTTCAAGAATGACCCTGGGCAGTTCCAGTACCGAGCTGACCCGCCCCAGCAGGTGGCTCGGGGTGCGGGTCTGAATGAATGTTGGGAGGGCCACATCGGTGCTGTAGGCGACGCCTATCCCGACCAAAGCGAGGATGATGGCTGCGATCCAAGGTTCTTTGGTCTGGCCCAGGAGGGCAAAGGCGACGCCTTCCACGAGTGTCATGGAAATGATGAGAAGACCCCACCGCTGAGGAAGACCGGTCACGGCGGCTGCAACGGTTCCGAGCAGCTGGCCTGCGCCCCATCCGGAGACGAGGATGCCAAGGGCAAGCGGCGAGTCACTGAGGGAAGTTGCCAGCATTGGCAGCCCGATGGCGAAGACTCCGCTGTAGCTCAGTGTGGCTGCACTGATAACCAGAAGGACTATGCGGGTCTCGTGGGATCGTGCCGCATGCTGAAGACCCAGCCCAATCTCGCGAATGACTTCGGTGAGGCTGACCGACCCATTGTTGATGGGCCCCCGCGGGATGTTCAGGGATGTGAGGGCTGCGACCGTTAGCGTTAGTGCGTTGACGGCAATGGCCAATCCCGCGCCGCCCCAAGCAGTAAGGACGCCCCCTGCCATTGGGCCGACAATGAAAGCAGCCTGTGCGACTGCCCCTTGAACTGCGTTGCCTTGCGGAAGGTCTTGTTTGGGGAGCAGGCGCGGGAGCACGGCCTCACTGGCAGGCGCGAAGAAGGCGGAAGCAGTACCCGTGATGGCAGCGAGGACGTACAGCTGCCACAGTTGCACGGTGCCGGTAAAGCTCATGATCGATACCAATGCCATGGCGCCGGCACGCACTAAGTGGCAGACGAGCATGACGCGACCTGGCGAGAAGCGGTCGGTCAGTGCACCGCCAAGCAGCAACAGCGTTCCCCGTGGTATCGCCTGTGCCAGTAGCACGCCGGCAAGTGCAACAATCGACCCCGTTGCTGTAATGACAAGCCAAGCCAGTGCGATAGAGAATGCAGCTTCGCCTGCCATCGCCAAGCCTTCGCCGAGCAGAACGCGACGGAACTTCGGGTACTGCTTCAGCAGGGTCACAGGGCTGCGCACTTCACTCCTCTGGGCCTCATCGGTGCGTCCCAAAGAGAATGAGGTCTGATCTGCCGTCGTCCGCGGTCACGCCTCGGATCTCCGGGAATCGTGCGATCGGTCGGAAGCTAAGAGCCTCGTGCATCCTGATGGATGCTGTGTTGTTTTCGTTCGTGAAGTAGTAAGCGGCCGATGCATATGACCAGATCCAATCCAACCTGCCCCGAGTGAGGGCAGAACCAATTCCCTGACGACGGAACTCCGGCGCAACTACCACGCCCCCAAGGTAGTGACCTGCTGGAGAGCTGCCGCCAGGAACCGGGTGGTGATGTGTTTTGGCAACCCCCACGATTTCTCCTTGTGCCACCGCTACCAAGACGATCCGGTCGTTCCCGGAAGCGATCATCTCGCTGGTCCAACGTGTTCGGCCGCTGGCATCACAGATCTCGGTCACAGGTCCCAGGTCATCCGGGGTGGCTTCACGAATCTGCATGGCCACAGCGTACCGGGCGAGCAAACACCACCTCTCCCGTACCCTTATGCTGATCCCCGTGCGGGAGGCAGTTTTATTTGATCAGTGAGGGGATGCCGAGCTCGTTGCAGACTTCGGCTGTACCGGGAATGACTCCCACCCTCCCGTCGACGACGCATTCTGTGAGGAACGGGATGTAGTTGCCGAAGGTCCGGATGTTGGGGTCGGGGTAGAGGGGGTTGCCGTTCTGGTCCTTGGCTGGCTGGGCAAGGGTGCGTTCGGCAGGGAATCCTTGGGATGGGGAGATGAAGTCGTCCGGAATCAGATCCTGGTTGATTCCGTTCAGGATCATTTCTCCGGAGTCCCAGACGCGGCTGCACTGGTTGATTGGATCGCTCACCTGCAGGAGTCCGGAGCTGGGATCTTCGGGCGTCGGGTTGGTTCTGGCATCAAATCCGACTTCCTCAATCCCGGTGCCCATATAGGGTGCCCGCGGGGCCTCCGATGATCCCTCAATGTGATATTCGGACGTGAGGTCGGCGCGGTAGTAGCAGCGGATGTCTCGTTTGTCTTTCACAGCGACCGGGGCGAGGGTCGCGGGGTGTGTGGTGCCCACGGAAGGGCCAGGTATTGCTGCGTATGCGGCGTCATTTGACGGCGCAGTGGCGTGGGCAGTCGCGGATGAAGACTGATCAGGTTCTGCCGCGACGGCGGTGGCAAGCGTTGTTGAGGTGTAGTAGATCCCGCTGGCAGCGATGAGCGCTGCCAAGCCAAGTGCGTTGGTGGACTTCTTCATGGTCTGCCTCTTCGGTAGGTGTCGGCTATTTTTCGAGCCTGGGCACGCCGAGCTGGGCGCAAACTTCTGTAGGGCCGGGGATGACGGCTACGGCGTTGTCAACGACGCACTCTGTGAGGAACGGGATGTAGTTGCCGAATGTACGGATGTTGGGGTCGGCGTAGAGCAGGTTGCCGTTCTGATCCCTCACGGGTTCGGTCAAGGTCCGCTCTGCTGGGACTCCCGGGGGCGGGGACACGAAATCATCGGGGACGAGGTTGTCGTTGATCCCTTTCATCATCATGAATCCGGAGTCCCAGACGCGGCTGCATTGGTTGATGGGGTCGTTGACCGGCATCATTCCGGCGTTGGGATCATCGGGGGTCGGGTTGTTTTTGGCATCAAAACCCACCTCCATGATTCCGGTCGTGATGTACGGGGGTTTAGTTTCCCCTGGTGAGTTCTCGACCGGGTAGGTCGTGGTGAGGTCGGCCTGGTAGTAGCAGCGGATGTCCCTTTTGTCGTCCACTGGTGCCAACGCGACGTACACGCCAGCGGCGGTGGAACCGGCCAACGCCAACCCCGCAAACGTCATAACCGTTGGCTTGCGCCACCAGGGCACACGCTTGGGTTCGCGTCGGGCTTCATGGATGAGGAGCGCACGCACGGCCTGTTTGGTGTCGTGCGGGTACTGAACGTCTGACAGATTCATGACAACCTCGATTCCAGGGATGTGGGGTTTTCCAGGGTGTCGGCAAGCAGATGCGGGGCTGCTGCCCGGAGTTTCTTCTTGGCCCGGTTAGCCCTGGATCGAACGGTGCCGACGCGGATGCCGAGCGACGCAGCGGTGTCTTCGTAGCTGTAGCCGTTCATGACGCACAACAGCAGTACGTCCCGCTCGCCATCGGTGAGCGCTTTTGTCGCGGCGAGCAGATCCTGGACTTGCCGCTCGGTGTCTATCCGCTCGGCCGCAGCGGTGGCGTGATCCGGAACATACTGTGTGTGCGGAAGCCGGTCCAGGAACTGCTCGTATCTACGAACGGAACGGGCGTTGTTTCGTGCCGCGTTAGTAGCAACGCCAAGCAGCCACGGTAGTAATGAATCCCGCTGCAAGGTCAAAGAACTGCGTTGCCGCCAGGCTTCCAGGAATGTGACAGAGACCAATTCTTCAGCGTCGTGCCAGGATCCTGTCCGGCTCAGGCAATACCTGAAGACAGCATCCGAATGCCGATCGAACAACAAACCGAGCGCATCGGCGTCCCCCTCCACGCACCTCGTCCATAGCTCAGCATCTTGTTCCCCCAAGTCGTTCATACCTAGTAGTGTCCGATGCCCGCAGAAAAGTTCCCGCATCAAAACAAAATCGGTGCAACGGGTTATCGGCCGAGTGTCCGCAAGCCAGCGCCCGCCATGTAAGACCGGGCTGGAACCGATAGAAAAACTTTTTCAATCCGCACCCATCCACCCCGCCCCACCCTCCGAATAGCTGGTGAGACACAAACAAGCCGGTGGCGCAGATGCAACGCCGGGCCGCCCGTGTCCCACTACCGAATGGATCCAACGCCCTGGTTCCAAAAACAAGGAGAATGACATGTTGTCCACAAAGCGCCCCGCCCTCGCCTTCGTTGGCCTCACTGCAGCCGCCCTTCTCGGACTCACGGCCTGTGGTGGTTCAAGCACCTCCAGCACCCCCGCTTCTTCGTCGGCTGCCGCGCCGTCATCCGCGGCTCCTTCTTCGATGGCACCGTCGCCATCGTCCTCGGCCATGGCCAGCACCGCCATGGATCCGGCCCGTGACTTGGTTGGTCCCGGCTGCGCCGGTTACGCGGCCCAGGTACCGAGTGGTTCCGGCTCCGTTACGGGCATGGCCCAGGACCCGGTAGCGGTAGCTGCGTCCAACAACCCGCTGCTGAAGACGCTGACCGCCGCTGTTTCGGGCAAGCTCAACCCCAAGGTGGACCTGGTTTCCACCCTGAACGGCAGCGAATTCACGGTGTTCGCACCGGTTGACGACGCGTTCGCCAAGATCGACCCCGCAACCATTGAGACGCTCAAGACGGACGATGCCCTGCTGAGCAAGATCCTCACCTACCACGTAGTCCCCGGCCAGCTGAGCCCGGACAAGATCGCCGGCACCCACAAGACTGTCCAGGGAGGCGAAGTGACCGTAGCCGGCACCAAAGACGCCCTCACGGTTAACGGAGCCAACGTGATCTGCGGTGGCGTTCACACCGCCAACGCAACGGTTTACCTGGTTGATTCGGTACTGATGCCCAAGTAGGCCTTACCGACTTTGGTAACAACAAAGCAGGCGCCGGGATCCGGCGCCTGCTTTGTTGCTTTTTCAGGAGGACTCTATTGGTGCGTGTGATCCGTCCGCGACTCGGTACAGCTCTCCGCGCACTCATGCTTGGTGACGAGGTCGAACTGGACACCGCCGTGCTGCTCCACACCTGTGCGGATGGCACGTTCCACCACAGAAGTGGCCAAACGCTTGTGCAGCGACAGGGGATCGCGCCTAAGGTCCTTGGTCAGTGCGAAACAGAGCAACAGCATGACGATCACGAACGGCAGCGCCGCCACGATGGTGACTCTTTGCAACCCGGCCAAAGCCTCCGATGGCTCGTCACCACCGGCCAAGAGCATGACGGCGGCAACGGCGCCAGTGAGGCTTCCCCAGAAGATGACGACGGCGCGTCGCGGGTGCTCAGCCCCGTTGGAGCTGAGCGAACCCATGACGATCGAAGCCGCGTCGGCTCCGGTGATGAAGAAGATAGCTACGAGCACCATGGCCAGGACAATGACAGCGGCTGTGGCCCATCCGGGCATTCCGAGGTTCTTGACCAGGTCGAAGAGAGCGCCGTCGAAGTTGACGGAGGGGACCCCGTTGGTGGTGGTTACCAGCCCAGGTGTGCCGGCCTTGTCCGCTTCCTGTTGGATGTTGAACGCAGCCCCGCCGAAGATGCCGAACCAGATCACGCTGACAACGCTGGGGACCAGCAGCACGCCGGTAACGAATTGGCGGATGGTGCGGCCCCGGCTGATGCGTGCGATGAACAGGCCAACGAAGGGCGTCCAGGAGATCCACCAGGCCCAGTAGAAGATGGTCCAGCTGGTCATCCAACTGCGCAATGCGTCGTCGCCCACGGCTTCTGTCCGGGATGACATTTCGGCAAGGTCGCGGGCGTAGTCGCCGATGGCGGAAGGGATCAGGTTGAGGATGAAAAGGGTGGGGCCGGCAACAAAGACGATGAGGGCCAGCACCACGGCAAGAACCATGTTGATGTTGGACAGCCACTGGATTCCGCGGCTGATGCCGGAGACGGCCGATGCCACGAAGCAGAAGGTCAGGATAGCCACAATGACCACCAGCACAGGAGTGCCGACTTCACCGAGCCAGCCGTTGGACGTCATGCCGCTGCCGATCTGGAGGGCACCGAGGCCCAGGGACGCGGCGGTTCCGAACAGCGTGGCGAAGATGGCCAGGATGTTGATGAACTTGCCAACGGGCCCTTCCACCATCCGGATCCCGAACAGCGACGTGAACGCTGCGGAGACCAGTTGCTTGCGGCCCAAGCGGTACGTCCCGTAGGCCATGGCGATGCCCACCACTGCGTACATGGCCCACGGGTGGAGAGTCCAGTGGAAGATCGAGGTGGCCATGGCGGTCTGGATGGCGGCGGGGGTGCGGCCGTCCACAGTTCCGGGCGGCGGTGAGATGTAGTGGTACAGCGGCTCGGCGACACCGTAGAACATGAGGCCGATGCCCATGCCCGCGGCAAACATCATGGCCACCCATGAGACCGTGCGGAATTCCGGCTTCTCACCGTCCTTGCCCAGCGGGATGTTGCCGAACTTGCCAAGGGCCAGCCACAGCACGAAAACAACGAACAATGATGCAAGCACCATGAAGAGCCAACCGGTGTATTCCATGACCCAGTTGAGGGCGCCCTTGGAAGTTTCCGAAAGGCTGTCGCGTCCCACGAAGCCCCAGACCACGAAGGCGACGGCGATGGCGCCCGTGATTCCGAAGGTGACTTTGTCGAGGGTAAGTTTCTGGTTCCGGCGGGCCGAAACGGCCTGCTCGGTCTTGGCGTTGCGCAGTTCTACCAGGATCTGGTCGTATTCTTCGGAATCCGGGAGAACTGCTGCGCCTCCGTCCTCATCGTTGAGGGCTGTTGCATCGGGGGAGACAGTGATCTCCACGTGGACGGGGTCGGGTGCTGCGTTGGCGGGTAAATCCTCGGGTACTAACGATTTTGTGTCACTGTTTGTAGCCATGAGCGGGTCCTTTACTCGGCGAGTCATGGGTTATTGCGTTGATGCACGGCCCCGGTGGGCGTGCGTCCAGAGGGAGAGGGATGGTTCCGCTTGAATCAACAAAGTTCGCGGTAAGCAACAGAGTGCGCTTCGTCACACGTCAAAGTCAAGACTTTTACATCTTTTGTGGCGTATTGATATATCAATTGGCTCTGATGAAGTCCGTTGCTTATTATGGGTGGTGTTGCCTACAAAGCGCCGGCCAGCGGGACGTGTGACCCATGCGGGCGCTGATGATCGGCCCGGCCTCGCCTAGCCCAACGATGAGGCTTGGTGCTGGTCCAGCAACGTCCTGATTTTCCCGGCCAGGAATTGCTGTCCTTCACTGCTGGGGTGTTCTCCATCCGGACCCAACAGAGGGGAGTCCGGCCCAGCGACCCATTGTTCGGCGACGGGGTCGACAAATTCGACGCCGGCGTCGCGGGCTGCTGCCTGTTCCTGATCGCGAATAATGGTGACGTCCGATTCGAGCGCGTCGAAGCCGGTCAGCGGGCCAATCACGATCTGCCTGGCGTGGGGCGCCCGCGTCGATATTTCCCCGAGGGCATCTGTAAGAGCCGCGCGTAGCTCTTCGGGGTCTTGGCCTGCGTCGTTGTCCGAACCAAAGAGCACAACGACGTCCGTCGATGCGTTAACGGATTCGCTGATCTGTGAGGCAAAGGTGGCGTCTTCGTCACCGAGGGTAAGGTAGCCCGCGCCGTTTTGAGCCTCATTAGTGATCTTCGCCGGCACGGAGGCTGCATGGAGTTCATGCCGAAGGAGGCGGGGCCAGGCTTCCTCCGGGCTCGTCCCGTATCCGGTGCTGAGAGAATCACCGATGATGACGATGCGTTCGGGTGCAGTCGAGCCGTGCACCGGATGCGCCGCATCCTGGGGTGGTTTCGGTTGTGGAGACTTCAAATCCACGGGACTGCTGGCAGCGAGGGAGCAGCCGGTAAGGACGAGGGCGACAGCTGATGCGCATAAGGCGGCCACGGAAATGCCTGGGACTCGGAAGCCCCGGCTTGTCGAGCCGCGTCGTCGTGTCATGCCGTTAAGGATAAACGCTTACCGGTCCTTGGGTTCTTGCGGTGATCGCAACACACTATCCCGGCAAGCGGCTCCACGGCAGGGGAAGGACGGGAACCTGCCCGCCAGCGGCTGTACCTTCAGGTGGGACGGCCATATACCCATCGGCCCAGGCAAGCCCGCGCATCATCCCCGGGCCGGCATGGGCGGCAGGAAACACCAGCCCGTGGACAACGCTGCACGGTATGAGGCGGGTTTTTCCCGGGGTGGGTTCGATGTCGGCGCCGGAGAGCATGGGTGTGGGCTCTTGGAGGGGGTGGTTTCCCAAGGCAGCGAGGAGCGGTTCACCGAGGGTCATAAGGGCCAACATGGCGGCCAACGGATTTCCCGGTAATCCCAGGATGAAGTGTCCGTCCGGTAGCTCCGCCAGCACCGCAGGATGGCCCGGGCGCATGGCAACCCCATCCAGCAGCAGCCGCCCACCAAGCGCCGCGACGGCAGCACGGAAGTGGTCTGTTCCGGACTTGCCGGTCCCGCCGGTGGTAATGGTGACCTCAGCCCGGTGGCGGTCAGCACCGCCGTCGTCACCCCCAGAGAGCGCCGCCAGCCACTCCTCGTAGGAGTCGCCGATCCGCAGTTGCCCTACCGCGACCCCGCCCAGTTGCGGGATGACCGCATCAAGCTGCGGACCGAAAGCGTCGCGCACCTGTCCGGGCGCCGGGTCACCGGCGGTGACCACTTCCGAGCCCGTCATGACGACGGCGACCCGCGGCTTGCGCTGCACCTGGACGTGATCGTGTCCGGCCACTGCAGCGAGGGCAAGGTGTGCCGGATTGAGCCGGGTACCGGCGGGTATGAGGACATCACCCGCACTGGCCTCTTCGCCGGCCGGTCGGATGTGCCGCCCGGGGAGAAGCTCGTCCGGTTTCGCATGGGGAGTGAGCGAAAGACGCCCGTCTCCGGATATGTGTCCGCTTTCCTTGCGGAGCACGCCTGTGGCACCGGCGGGTACCAGTCCTCCGGTTGCGATGACGCTGGCTTCACCGGAGGAAAGCCGGCGTCCGGCCGTGGTGATGGTCCAGGGGCCTTCGCCGTTGACTGACCAGCCGTCCATGGCGGACGACGCGTAGTGGGGAAGGTCCTGTCGGGCAATGACGTCACGGGCCAGGGTGCATCCGATTGCCGTGCCGAGTTCGGTCTTCCGTGAGGGGACCGGCGTGGCACAACTGAAGGCCAACTGCCGTGCTTCGGCCCACGTGGTGGCGTGGTGCCGCGTGAGGCCGGCTGGTGAATCCGCTGGTGCAAGCATGGGTGTCCGATTCCTGGGTGCGTTCATGGGGCACGGATGCCGGGGACTCCTCGGCCTTCCCGTAATTACTGCCGCGCCGTCCCCGGCATCCGTTGAGTGCGTACTCAGTTCTTCACGTAGCCGTTGGGGTTCAGTACGAACTTTGTTGCCGCTCCGGCGTCGAACTCGGCGTAGCCGCGGGGTGCGTCCTCGAGCGGGATCGCCTTGGCGTTCACGGCCTTGGCGATCTGGACCTTGTCATGGAGGATCGCCATCATGAGCTGGCGGTTGTACTTCATCACGGGGCATTGGCCGGTGGTGAAGGACAGGGATTTGGCCCAGCCGGTGCCCAGGGACAGCGAAAGCGATCCGTGCTTGGCGGCCTCGTCGATTCCGCCCGGATCACCGGTGACGTAGAGGCCGGGGATGCCCAGGGAGCCTCCGGCCGCCGTGATGTCCATCAGGGAGTTCAGCACCGTGGCCGGCGCTTCATGCGATGCGTCCTTGCCGTGTCCGCGGGCCTCGAAGCCCACGGCATCCACGCCGCAGTCGACTTCCGGCACGCCGAGGAGCTGTTCGATCTGGTCCTTGGGGTCGCCCTTGGAGACGTTGACGGTTTCGCAGCCGAAGGAGCGTGCCTGGGCCAGGCGGTCTTCGTTCATATCGCCCACAATGACGACGGCGGCCCCCAGCAGTTGGGCGCCGACGGCGGCGGCGATACCCACGGGACCGGCGCCGGCCACGTAGACCGTGGAACCAACGCCCACACCGGCGGTGACGGCTCCGTGGAAACCGGTGGGGAAGATGTCCGAGAGCATGGTCAGGTCCATGATCTTCTCCAGGGCCTGGTCACGGTCCGGGAAGCGCAGCAGGTTCCAGTCCGCGTAAGGGACCAGGACATACTCGGCCTGTCCGCCCACCCAGCCGCCCATGTCCACGTAACCGTAGGCGCTGCCCGGCCGGTCCGGGTTCACGTTGAGGCAGATGCCGGTCTTTTGTTCCTTGCAGTTCCGGCAGCGGCCACAGGAAATGTTGAACGGCACCGAGACGATGTCGCCCACCTTGATGAACTCGACGTCGGGGCCCACCTCCACCACTTCGCCCGTGATTTCGTGGCCAAGGACCAGGTCTTTCGGTGCGGTGGTCCGGCCGCGGACCATGTGCTGGTCCGAACCACAGATGTTGGTGGTCACGGTGCGCAGGATGACGCCGTGGGGTACCTTACGGCCGACATTGGCGGGATTGACGCCTGGCCCGTCCTTGAGTTCGAAGGTGGGGTAGTCGGTATTGATGATTTCTACGACACCGGGTTCCTTGTAGGCGACTGCTCTGTTTCCTGACATGACACTCCTTAGGGTGTTTGGTGGTGCGGAAATGTGGGGCTGGCCGGTTGCCCGAAAGCGGTGCTTCGATGAGGAAATACCTCCCCAGGTTTCAGGCATCGAAGCACCATTTACAGGCAACCGATCAGCGGTGGTCCTGGGCTTATGGGCTGGCGGCTCGTTCCAACCTGATGATCACTGACTTGGACGTCGGTGTTCCGCTGGTGTCTGCAACCGAGTCCAGGGGCACCAGGACGTTGGTTTCGGGATAGTACGCGGCCGCGCAACCCTTCGGGGTGGAGTAGGAGACAATCCTGAAGTTCTCCGCGACCCGGTCGGTGCCTTGGAACTCGGAGACCAGGTTGACCATGTCCCCGTCCGCGAAACCAAGCTCGTTGATGTCGTCGGCGTTGATCAGCACCACGCGCCGGCCGCCGTGGATGCCGCGGTACCGGTCGTCCTTGCCGTAAATGGTGGTGTTGTACTGGTCATGGGAGCGCAGGGTCTGCAGGACCAACCTGCCCGGCGGCACCTTGATGTACTCCAACGCATTGCCCGTGAAATGGGCTTTGCCGGAGGCTGTATTGAACTGCCGGGCATCGCGGGGAGGATGGGGAAGGACAAAGCCGCCGGGGTGCTGGATCCGGGTTTCGAAGTCTTCAAAGCCGTCAAAGACTGCCTCGATGTGTTGCCTGATGAGGGTGTAGTCATCCCGCATGGCCAGCCAGGAGGCCTTGGGGGTGTTGGGCAGTCGGTGGTGGCCATCGGTGAACAGCTTGTCCGCGAGGTTGCAGACGATCGCAACTTCGGAGTGGAGGTGCTCGCTGGCCGGCTTGAGCCTGCCCCGTGAAGCGTGGACGGCACTCATGGAATCTTCTACCGTGACCCGCTGGTCCCCGGTCCGCTGGGTGTCCTTTTCGGTCCGTCCAAGGGTCGGCAGAATCAGGGCCCGCCGGCCGGTGGACAGGTGGGAGTGGTTCAACTTGGTCGAGATCTGGACGGTGAGCCGGGTGTTGGCCAGGGCTTGCTCGGTCACCTCCGAATCCGGGGCGGCACGGACGAAGTTCCCGCCCATGCCCATGAAGAAGCGGACCTTCCTATTGCGCATGGCGCGGATGGCTGCCACTGTGTCATAGCCGTGTTCCCTGGGGGAGCGGAACCCGAATTCCTGGTCCAGGCGGTCGTGGAACGCCTCCGGCATCTTTTCGAAGATGCCCATGGTGCGGTCGCCCTGCACGTTCGAGTGTCCTCGAACGGGACAAACACCGGCGCCGGGTTTGCCGATGTTTCCCTGGAGGAGCAGGACGTTCACCACGTCCCTGAGCGTTGGCACTGAGTGCTTGTGCTGGGTGAGGCCCATTGCCCAGCAGACAATGGTGGAGCCGGAGGCCAGCAGCCGTTCGCCCGTGGCGTGGAGCTGCTCAAGGGTGAGGCCCGTGGCTTCCACGATGTCTTCCCATTCCACCTTTTCCAGGAAGCGCAGGTATTCGTCGATGCCCACCGTGTGGTCATTGATGAAGGCGTGGTCAAGGACGGTTTCCAGTCCCGGGCTGTTGCGGCCCGCTGTCTCGGCCTCCAGGAGGTACTTGCCCAGGCCCTGGAAAAGGGCTTGGTCGCCACCGGCGCGGATTTGGAGGAAATCATCGGTCAGCTGGGTGCCCACCACCATGCCGGCCACATGCTGGGGGTTCTCGAAGTGCAGAAGTCCCGCCTCGGGAAGCGGATTCACGGACACGATGACTGCGCCGTTTTTCTTGGCCTTCTCCAATGCGCTGAGCATGCGGGGATGGTTGGTTCCCGGATTTTGCCCGGCAACGAAGATCAACGATGCCGTTTCCAGGTCAGTGAGGCTGACTGAGCCCTTTCCGATGCCGATGGTTTCCACCAGGGCGGAACCTGAGGACTCGTGGCACATGTTGGAGCAGTCCGGCAGGTTGTTGGTGCCGATGCCTCGGACCAGGAGTTGGTACACGAAGGCTGCCTCGTTCGAAGTCCGGCCCGAGGTATAGAAGACAGCCTCGTCAGGTGACGCCATGCCCTTGAGTTCGGCCGCCATCAGCTCGTAAGCGTCGTCCCAGCTGATCGGCGTGTAGTGGGTGGCGCCTTCCTCGAGGACCATGGGATGGGTCAGTCGGCCCTGCTGTCCCAGCCAGTAGTCATCGCGGGTTTTCAGTTCTTCCACGGAGTACTTGGCGAAGAATTCCGGAGTGACGCGTCGGCGGGTGGCTTCCTCGGCCACGGCTTTCGCCCCGTTCTCGCAGAACTCCGCAGCGTTGCGCTTCTCATGCTCGGGCCACGCGCAGCCCATGCAGTCGAAGCCGTCCAGTTGGTTCACGGCCAGCAGGGTTTGGACGCTGCGAACCGGGCCCATTTGTTCCAGGGAGATCTTCAGTGCGTTCGCGACGGCGGGGATGCCGACGGCCTTTGTCTTGGGTTTGGTGACGGTCAGCTTCGACTCGTCGATGTTTCCTTCGGGGGCTTTCGTTGCCATGCGGGTTCCCTTCAGGTCCGGGCAGCAGACGTCGCGGCGGCCAGTTGGGCGGGTTTTTGCTGCCCTGCGGCCTCAACGGTATGCAGGAGCAACAGTGCGGTGGTGACGGAACCAACGCCGCCGGGAACGGGCGTCAACCCAGCTGCCACACCGGTGACGCTCGCTTCATCAACGTCCCCCACCAGCGAGCCGTCGGGCAGGACGTTGGTTCCGACGTCGACCACTACCGTCTCCGGCGAGAGGTGGTTGCCTTTCAGCAGTCCGGCCCGGCCTGCGGCAACAACCACGACGTCGGCCGGCTGGGTGTAGCGTTCCAGCGGCCCCGACTTGGAATGGCAGACGGTGACGGTGGCGTCCCGCTCCAACAGCAGCAGCGCCAGCGGCTTGCCCACCACTGCGGAACGCCCGACGACGGCCACGTTCCGGCCCGCGATGGGCACCTGGAAGTGTTCCAGGAGTTCAACCACGGCCTGCGCCGTTGCCGGGGCGAAGGCGGGTTGGCCGACGGCGAGGCGGCCGAGGCTGAGGGGATTGGCGCCGTCGATGTCCTTTTCGGGAGCGATGAGCCCTACCAGGGCATCAGCTTTCACTCCCGCCGGCAGCGGCGTTTGCAGGATGATTCCGTTGACCGACGGTTCGGCGCTGAGGTCCTCCAGGACGCTGGCCAGGACGTGTTCGGTGGCTTCGGGCCCAAGATCGGTAATCCTGCATCCAATGCCCAGTCGTTCAGCCGCGCGTTCAATGGACCGGACGTACCAGAGCGTTGATTCGTCGTCCGTGGCCACAACCACGGCCAGGACAGGATGGCGCCCGCTGTTTTCCAGGACCTGCGCCTGTTCCTGAGCCTTTTGCTGGATGAGTGTGGCCAGTTTCTTGCCGGAAAGCACATTGGTGCTCACGAGAGAATCCTTTCGCGGACGCGCTTGACCAGGGAATCGGCCGCCAGGACCACTTTGTCTTCAAGCCCGTCGGTCTCCCCGGCCAGCTGGGCGCGGGCGGCGGGGTCCTTGATGGCCACCACGTTGATGTCGATGTTGACGCGTGCTGTCGTGGCTGCGGCACGGGCTGCATCCGCTGCTGCGGCAACATCGCTGATGACGTTGGGGTTCGCCGCGTTCAGGAGGTCGCTGGCGAGTTCCACTACTTCGCCGGCAACCCGGATGAGCTGCGCGGGGGTTTGGGCTGCCTGCACCAGGGCGGCCTGGATGGCTGCCTTGCGTGCACCCTTCAGTTCGTCCGTGTCGGACGGGAGCTTGTAGGAGTCGATGACCGCCTGGAAGGCGTGTTCATCGGCGTCGGCAAGGCGCAGGGCCGCTTCCACCAAGTGGTCGGCGGCGCTGGTGACCCGTGCGACGAGCTCGGCGTGCTGCTCGAACTTGGCCCCCGTGGTGTACCTGGCCACCATGGCAACCAGAGCCGCCCCCTGGGCTGCGTGCAGCGCGGCAGCCGCCCCGCCGCCCGGTGTGGGCTGGCGGGCGGCGAGCCTGGCGAGGTAGTCCTGAATTGTTTCTGAGCTGATCATGGGACGTGTTCTAGCCGCGGAGCCGGCTCATGGTGGGGTCGTACAGCGGGTCCTCGGTGACGGTCGCCTGGATTCGGCGGCCGAAGTATTCGATTTCCACGGAATCACCCAGCGAGACGGCCGCAGGCAGGTAGGCGTAGGCGATCGGCTTGCGGACTGTGTAACCGAAGGCCGCGCTGGTCACGTAACCCACCGCCTGGTCCTTATAAAACACCGGTTCCTTGCCCAGCACGAGGCTCCTGCCGTCGTCGACCGTCAAGCAGCGCAAGCGGCGGGCAAAGCCTTCCTCCGTGCGTCCTTCCAGGGCCGCCTTGCCGATGAAGTTCTCTTTGGCCATCTTCACGGCGAAACCGAGGCCGGCTTCGAAGGGGTCGTGCTCGGTGGTCATGTCCGTGCCCCAGGAACGGTAGCCCTTTTCCAGTCGCAGGGAGCTGAAGGCTGCGCGGCCTGCCGCAATGACGCCGAACGGCTGGCCGGCCTTCCACAACGCGTCCCAAAGCCGCTGGCCGTTGTCCGCACTGGTGTAGAGCTCCCAGCCAAGTTCGCCAACGTAGGACAAACGCATGGCTGTGACGGTGACGCCGCCGATGGTGACCTTCTTGGCACGGAAGTACTTCAACCCGTCATTGGTGAAGTCGTCGCTGCTGACGGTGCTGATGAGGTCGCGGGCAAGGGGCCCCCACAGGCCGATGCAGCAGGTGCCGCCGGTGGTGTCGCGGACCTGGACCCAGTCGCTGGCACTGCCGCTGGCCGTCTGGTGGCGGGCCGCGCGCTCAAAGTAGGCGGTGTCGATGTTGCCGTTGGCGCCCAACTGGAACGTCTCCTCGTCCAGGCGGGCAACAGTGATGTCGCTTCGGATGCCGCCGGCTTCGTCCAGGAGGAGGGTGTAGGTGACGGCGCCGGGCTTCTTGGCGAGGTCGCCGGTGGTCAGTTCCTGCAGCAGCTTCAGGGCTCCGGGGCCCGAAACTTCCAGGCGCTTCAGCGGCGTCATGTCGTACATGGCAACAGCAGTACGTGTCTTCCACGCCTCCGCCGCAGCGATGGGTGAGCTGAACATCCCGGACCAGGCATCACGGGCCGGCGGCTGCCACTCGTCCGGCATTTCCTTGAGCAGTTCGGCGTTCGCCTCGAACCAGTACGGGCGTTCCCAGCCGGCGCCTTCCAGGAAGAAGCCACCAAGCTGCTTCTGGCGGGCGTGGAAGGGGCTGACGCGGAGGTTGCGGGGGGAGAGCTTGGGCTGGAGCGGGTGCAGGACATCGTAGATTTCCACGAAGTTCTGCTGGGACGTTTCGCTGACGTACTCCGGCGTGAGCTGGACCTCTTCGAAGCGGTGGATGTCGCAATCGCCAAGATCGATCTTGGACTTTCCGTCAACCAGGAGCTCCGCCACCGCGCGGGCGATGCCGGCGGAGTGGGTGACCCACACGGCCTCGGCAACGAAGAAACCATCCACTTCCTTGGACTCGCCCACCAGGGAGCCGCCGTCCGGGGTGAAGGAGAAGATGCCGTTGAAGCCGTCCTCGATTTCGCTTTCGCGCAATGCCGGAAGGATCTGCTTGGTTGCCTCCCAGGCGGGAAGGAAGTCTTCCAGGGTGAAGTCCAGGCGCGACGGCATGTTGTGTTCGCTGATGCTGCTGGGCTCGTAGCTGCCGAGTTCGTCCAGGTCCACGGGCATGGGGCGGTGCGCGTAGGAGCCGATGCCGTAGCGCTCGCCGTGTTCGCGGTAGTAGAGGTCCTGGTCCTGGTGGCGCAGAATGGGCAACCGGGCGCCGTTGGGGAGCTCGTTCTTGCCCTTCTGTGCGGGGACCGGCGTGGTCTTGACGTACTGGTGGGCCAGCGGCAGGAGCGGAACGGACATGCCGATCAGCTCGCCCACCTTGGCGCCCCAGAAGCCGGCGCAGGACACCACAATGTCCGCCGGGATCACGCCGTCGGCAGTTTCGACGCCGGTGACGCGGCGGTTGGACTGCTCGATACCAGTCACCTCGGTGTTGCCGATGTACTTCACGCCGGCGGCTTCGGTGCGCTTGATGAGCAACTGGACGGCGCGGGCGGCCAAGGCCAGGCCGTCGGTGGGTACGTGGAGTCCGCCGAGGATGTCTTCCTCGTTGATGAGCGGGTAAAGCTCCTTGCACTCTTCACGGGAGAGGATCTTGCCGTCGATGCCCCACGCCTGCGCATAGCCGAGCTTGCGCTTGAGGTCCGCCAAGCGGGTTTCGGTGGTGGCAACTTCAAGGCCGCCCACCTGGTTGAAGCAGCTTTGGCCGTCCTCCGTGAGGGACAGGAGCTTTTCCACCGTGTACTTGGCGAAGAGTGCCATGGACTTGGAGGGGTTTGTCTGGAAGACCAGGCCCGGCGCGTGCGAGGTGGAGCCGCCGGGCATGTTCAGTGGTCCCTGGTCCAGGACGGTGATGTTGTTCCAACCACGGGTGACGAGTTCGTCGGCGAGGTTGGTGCCGACGATCCCGGCTCCGATGATGACAATGCGAGGCGTGGTTGCCATGGAAAATTCTCCTGCTGAAGTTCGTGGGGCTGGGGCTGGGGCGGGGTGGTTAGCGGAAGACGACCGTGCTGGTCTGGTCCAGAAGGACCCGGTGTTCGCAGTGCCAGCGGACGGCACGGGAAAGCGCAAGGGCTTCGGCATCCTGGCCGACGGTGGCGAGCGCATTGGGTCCGTAGCTGTGGTCCACGCGGATGACTTCCTGCTCGATGATCGGGCCCTCGTCCAGTTCCGCCGTGACGTAGTGGGCTGTTGCACCCACCTGCTTCACTCCGCGGTCATAGGCCTGGTGGTAGGGGCGGGCACCCTTGAAGCCGGGTAGGAAGGAGTGGTGGATGTTGATCGCACGACCTTCGAGCTTGCGGCACAAATCGTCGGAGAGGACCTGCATGTAGCGGGCCAGGACCACGAGGTCGGCCTCGTATTCGTCCACCAGGTCCAGGAGCCTCTGCTCCGCTTCAGCCTTGGTGTCCGCGGTGACGGGAACGTGGATGAAGGGCAGGCCCGCTGCCTCGGCCATGGCGCGGTGCGTCTCGTGGTTGGAGACAACTGCCACCAGCTCGCCGCCAAGACTGCCTCCGCGCCAGCGGAAGATGAGGTCATTGAGGCAGTGGCCAAACTTGGAGACCATCACCAGGACCCGCTGCTTGGTTTCGCCGTGGAAGCTGAACTTCATGTCGAAACGGTCCGCGATGGAGCGGAACTCGTCCTCAAGCTGTTCCGGTGTGAAGGTTTTGGCACCGGAGAAGGCCGTGCGGAGGTGCAGGGTCTGGCGCAGGCTATCGTCGAACTGCTGGTGTTCTTCGATGTTGAAGCCCCGGTCGAAGAGGAAGGTGGTGACTGCCTGCACGATGCCGGGCTGTTCGACGCACGACAGTGTGAGTACGAACTTCTGCGCCTGCTCGTCATTGAGCTGGCCGCGTTCAGCCGGAAAAGTGCTGAGGTGGGGGTCTGAAGCTACGAGGGTCATGGGTCCTCCTGGGATGTTTTGCCTAGATATATTCTTGGGACATGAACTGATATATTAGGATTGGAAATCAGCGTATACTGGTGTCCAAGGCAGGTCAATAGATTTCCCGTTCTTGAAAAAGGAGTTGGCGCGTTGGCAACTGGAACTCTGGCAAGCATCGGCGACGCCACCAGGAAATCGCTGGCTGACGTGGCCTATGAACGGCTTCGTGATCGACTCCTGATGCTCGAAATCAAACCCGGGGACATCCTCAACGATGAGCACCTCGCCAAGGAACTGGAAGTCGGGCGCACTCCCGTTCGGGAAGCCCTGAAGCGGCTGGAACTGGACCGCCTGGTGATTACCTACCCGCGGCGCGGAACATTCGCCACCCGTGTGGAGGTAACCGATCTTGCTTTCATCTCCGAAATTCGGGCGCAGCTGGAGCCCCTTGCCGCAGCCCGGGCGGCGCGCGTCGCGTCGGCTGCCACCCGGGACCAACTACGCAGCGTGATGCGGGCTGTGGAGGAATTTGATGTCAGCGCCGCCTCGGTAGTGGAGACGCTACGGCTCGACGCAAGCGTCCACCGGGGCATCTACGCGGCGGCGGCGAACCCGCACCTGGAAGACATCCTGATCCGTTATGACAACCTGGCTACCCGTATCTGGTGCATGGTGCTGGACCGCTTGCCGGATCTCGAACATCACGTCCGCGAGCATCTGGATCTCCTGAAAGCCGTGATCGACGGCAATGAAGATGAAGCTGCCGAGCTCGCCAGGGTCCACGTCAATGGATTCGAGCGCGCCGTCCGTCAGGCATTGTTCGCGGCTTAGGGGCAGTCTTCCCATTCGCGCGGTGGCTCCCGGGACATGGTTGACGCCGGGAGAAGCCGCTTGCATACTGACTTCACTAATATATCACTCGGATATCAGAAGAGCGTTGGCAGCTACCCAGCGTCCTTCCGGTGCTTGTGATCGCGTCCCCCAATTTCCCGGAGTATCAGATGAATACACGAGAACCACTTTTCGATGAGTCGATGGTCGGCATCACGTTCGACGAGATCCGCCATCCCCACCGCCTCGCAGAGCGCGGCCGGTGAGCCCGATGCCGCAGACAAAGCCGGCCAGGACGGTGCAGGGTCGGGCCTTGCGCAAGGACTGGGCCCAGCTGACGGGACATGTGGTGGAAGTGTGGTTCGCGGGCGACCGCGTAATGACCGGGGTGGTGGAGCAGGCGGCGGCTGATGACTCCGTCCTCTGGATCGCAGCGCACGGAGCTGATCGGCGGAAGCTCTTTGACCAGTCCACCGGCTACGAGGTGTGGGCCTAGCCCTGCAGCGAGGGTCCCTGGCTCAGGCCTCATCCTCGGGCCGGGCCATGAGGATGCGCTGCGCCCTCTTCTGGAGGATATCCAGCGACTCCTTGATCAGGGGCGAGCCCATGCTTCCCCTTCGTACCGCAGCGACGATGCGGCGTGCGGGCTTGCCCTTCCCGGTGATGCGTAGCCGGACCACATTCTCGGCACCGTGCAGGGGCGCCAGGCGGGGCAAAAGGCCGACGCCCAACCCCGCACCCACGAACGCGATCTGGGTCTCCCATTCAACGGCCTCATGGGCGATCCGTGGTGTCACTCCGACCGCCGTGAAGGCCGCAGTGAACAGTGAGTGGTACGTGGAGCCCGCCGCCTCGGTGATCCATGGCTCCGACGCCAGTTCTTCCAGAGTCACCTTTGCGCGGGCTGCCAGCGGGTGGTCTGCCGGAATGATCACGTCCAGGGGATCGTCAAGCAGGACCGTTTGCTCGAAGCGGGGATCGTCTTCGCCGTAGTTGTCGGACTGCATGGCAACAATGACCGCGAGGTCGATCCGCTCCGCCACCAGCAGGTCGAAGCAGCGTGAGGGGTTGGCCTCCAGCACCTGCACCTCAAGGAGGGGCCGTGTTGAGCGCAGCGTGGCGGCCAGCGGCGCGAGCAACTGGGCTGCCGCCGTCGAAAATCCGCCGAGGCCAAAGTGGGACTGGACCTGGTCGCCGGCCTTCATGGCAGCGGCCCGCAGGTTCTCCCAATCCGCGATCAGGGTGTCCGAGCCGGAGACGAGGAAGCGGCCGGTGGCGGTCAGGCGCACGCCCCTGCCGTCCTTGGTGAGCAGTTGCATCCCCAGCATGCGCTGGAGCTCGCGTAGCTGCGCGGAAACCGCGGAGGGAGAGTACCCGGTGAGTTCCGCGGTTGCCCCGACGGTGCCGCAGCGGGCAAAAACCCGGAGGGTAATCAGCCGTGGATCGATCATGCACCCATCATGCACCGAATGTGCAGAGTTATCTCCTAAATGTTGCGCTTTTGTTGCAGGTCGATGGTCCCTAATCTCGTACTACGAAGACTTCGACAACGCCCGGCGCAAAGAAGCACCGGCGGCATCCCCAAACACGTACTTATTTAGCCTCCCGGGAGGAACCCCATGACTGCTCCAGTGAACTCACCCCTCAAATCACGCGGGAAACTCGCTTCCACCTTGCCCGCCGAGCAGCTCGCTGAAATCTCGGAGCTGTTCGAGTTCCGCCGCCCGGGGTACTCCCTGGACGCCCCCTTCTACACGGACTCCACGATCTTCAAGATCGACATGGAAGCCATCTTCGGCCAGCACTGGATCTTTGCCGGTAGCGTTGCCGAGCTGCCGGAACCCGGCGACTACATCACGGTGGATTACGGCCCCTACTCCCTGATCGTGCTGCGCAACGACGACGGCGGCGTCAACGTCCTGCACAACGTGTGCCGCCACCGCGGTGCCCGCGTCCTGACCGAGTCCACTGGGTCCACGGGAAACCTGGTGTGCGGCTACCACTCCTGGACCTACTCGCCCGAGGGCAACCTGATCCACGCATCGGCACCCGGCGAGGCCAAGTTCGACAAGAACTGTTTCGCCCTCAAACGCGCCCACAGCCGCGAAGTGGCCGGACTCATCTTTGTTTGCATCGCCGACGAACCGCCCACCGACTTTGACGAGACCGCCAAGATCTTCGAGCCCTACCTGGCGCCCCACGATCTGTCCAAGACGAAGATTGCCTACCAGCAGAACATCATCGAAGAGGGCAACTGGAAGCTCGTCATGGAGAACAACCGTGAGTGCTACCACTGCGACGGCCACCCGGAGCTCGCGTGCTCGCTGTTCCCCACGTGGGGTTTGACCGAGGGATTGATCCCTGCCCACCTCGAGGAAGTGTGGGACCGCAACAAGGAAGCACAGTCCTCGCTGGAAGAGCGCTGCCGCCGCTACGGCCTTCCCTATGAAGTGGTCGAAGAGTTGGACACGCGTATCGCCGGTATCCGCATCTCCCGCGAATCCCTGGACGGCGAGGGCGAATCGTTCTCCGCCGACGGCCGCCGGCTCTCCAAGAAGCTGCTCGGCGACCTTCCGGACTTCCGGCTCGGCCGCTGCTCGATGCACCTGCAGCCCAACAGCTGGTTCCACTTCCTGGGCGACCACGTGATCACGTTCGGCGTCTTCCCGATCAACGAACACCAGTCCCTGGTCCGCACCACCTGGCTGGTAGCGGATGACGCCGTGGAAGGCGTGGATTATGACCTGGACAAACTGACCTACACCTGGAAGCAGACGAACCTGCAGGACAAGGCGTTCGTGGAGCTCTGCCAGACGGGCGCCGGCAGCCCCGCGTATGAGCCCGGCCCGTACATGAAGAGCGAGTACCAGGTTGAGGCCTTCATCAACTGGTACGTACAGCGGGTCCAGGAGCACCTGGCGTGATGGAACTCCTTACTGAGACGGCCATCCAGGAGCCACAGCGCATCCGCGGCCTTGAGATGCCGTGGAACAGGGTGATGGGAAGTGCTGAGGCGCCAGCCCGTGCCGCCCGTGCGCTGGGTCCGTGGCATCCGCAGGAGTTCATGGCTGAATGCGTGGAGACCGTTCCTGAAGCGGGCGGACTCATGACCTTCGTCTTCCGACGCTGCGATGGTGCGCCCTTGGCATTCCGCGCCGGGCAGTACGTCAACGTCGCGTTCCCAGTGAACGGCGAGGACCAGGATCCGGTGGACCGCAGTTACTCGCTGTCCAGTTCCCCCACCGAGCCCTGGACCTTCAGCATCAGCGTCAAGCGCGACGCCGGTGGACTGGTTTCGCCGTGGGTGCATGAAAACGTCAAGCCCGGCACAGTGCTGGAGATGCTCGGTCCCGTGGGAGCCTTCCACCTGCCCGACGCCGACCGGCGCGCCCGTTACCTGCTGCTGGCAGCCGGCGCAGGCATCACGCCCATCATGTCCATGGTCCGGACCATCCATTCGCTGCCCGGCCATGCCGACGTCGTGGTCCTTTACCACGGGGCTGAAGCCGGCGGCTTCGCCTTCCATCGGGAGCTGGCCTACATCGCCTCCGTGGACTCGCGGATCCGTGTTTTCTACTCCCTGGGCGACCGCAGCAAGCCCGAAGGCTGGGAAGGCTTCACCGGGAGGCTGACGGCGGCCATGCTGGACGAGGTGGCCCCTGATGCCAACGGCAGGCAGGTGTACGCCTGTGGTCCGGAAGGTTACCTGAATACAGCCACGGAGCTCCTGAACAAGGTGGGCGTCGATGACACGTCCATTTACATGGAATTCTTTACCGGCGACCGCCAGACACTCCTCGAGTACCAGGCAGAGCTGGCGATTGCGGCTGACATTGCCGAGGAAATCGCGGATGAGATCGCCGATTCGGCCGAGGACTACTTTGAGAGCCAGCCGGCTGCCTTCGGTCTCTACGAGCCCGGATACGATGCCGACGGCACGATGGAAGCGTCCGGGCTCACCCTGGAAACCCACGACGCCGGAGACGCGGCTTCCGAAGCGGACGACGGCGGTTCCGCCGCAGGTGCCGCGCCCGAGGCTGCAACACCTGATGCTTCGAGCTTTGACACGGTTGGAACGGGAAGCCTCACGTTGTCCTTCGTGCGCACTGGCATCAACGTGCGGATCGACCCGACCGAGCACATCCTTGAGGTGGCCCAGCGCGCAGGTGTCAGGATCGGCGCGAATTGCAAGGAAGGCATGTGTGGTTCCTGCAAGGTGGTCAAGCTCTCGGGCGACATCGAGATGAACCACCAGGGCGGCATCCGGAAAAGGGAAATCGATGCCGGCAAGTTCCTGCCCTGCTGCTCCACGGCACGCACCGATATGGTGATCGACGCCTAGTCTGTTACCGGAGCCATCCTGTAACAGACTTCCGTGCCTAGGTTTTGCCGGGAGTCCGGTGATGCGCCCGCTCAACAAGGTCGGTCAACCACGGCCGTTGCCCGTGATGGACTGTGAGGCCTTCGGGAATGCCCTTGACCGTCGCTTGCGTGCCTGCCGCGTCAATGGTGATCCGCGCGCTGCCCATGGGCGCGTTGCGGATGTGCAGGTCCCCGAACGACGGCGGCAGCACCGGGTCCAGCCAGATGCCGCCCAGTGAGATGTGGGTGTCGTAGCGCAGCAGGCTCATGACCAGGTGGATGGGCGTGGTGGCGGCCCACGCCTGCGGCGAGCAGGCCGTCGGATAGGGGACGGGCTCCCGGAATTGCGTGCGGTCGAATCCGCAGAAGAGCTCGGGTAAGCGGTCGCCTGAGATCTCGGCGGCTTCCAGCATGGCGGTTGCTATCCGTTGGGCTTCCTCCACGAAGCCATAGCGGAGCAGCCCGGAAACGATCAGCGCATTGTCATGCGGCCATACGGAGCCGTTGTGATAGCTGGCGGGGTTGTAGGCACCCATGTTTTTGGCGAGCGTTCGGACACCCCATCCGCTGAACATTTCGGGGGACATCAGCCGCTCCACCACGGCGGGGGCCTTGTCGTCGTCAATCAAACCGAACCACAGGCAGTGGCCCATATTGGAAGCACAAGCGTCCACGGGGCGCTTGTCGCGGTCCAGTGCCACAGCGTAGTAGCCCTTGTCGGGCATCCAGAACTGTTCGTTGAACCGCTTCTTAAGGTCCTCCGCGCGTTCCCGCAGGCTTTCCGCCAAGGTGAGGTCGCCGTCGTCGTATGCCATCCAGGCGCGCGCCACATAGGCGCCATGCACGTACGCCTGGACCTCGCACAGCGCCAGGGGCGGTTCAGCCAGGGTGCCGTCCGCAAAATTGATGCCGTCCCACGAGTCTTTCCAGCCCTGGTTGATGAGTCCGTGCTCGTTGGGCCGCCCGTACTCCACGAAACCGTCGCCGTCCCGGTCGCCGTAGGTCCGGATCCACTCCAGGGCACGGTCCGCGTGGGGGAGCAGGCCCGAGATCGCGTCTTTGCCGAAACCCCAGCGGCTCACCGAGCCAAGGACCACCACAAACAGCGGGGTTGCGTCCACGCTGCCGTAATAAGCGGATTTGCCGCCCAAGGCCAGGCCCCCGGAGACCCCCAGCCGGACCTCGTGCAGGATCTTCCCGGGTTCTTCTTCGGTGGCCGGATCCACCACCGTGCCCTGGCGGTCGGCCAGCGTCCGGAGGGTGCCCAAGGCCAGGGAGGGGTCTACGGGGAGGGCCATTTCGGACGCCCACAAGGAGTCCCGGCCGAACAGCGTCATGAACCATGGGGCGCCGGCGGCCACCACCACCCTTTCGGGGTGGTCCGGATCCTGGATGCGGAGCGCGCCAAGGTCCTCGTAGCTGCGGCGGAGGGTGTCTTCGATTGACCGGTTGCTGAGCTGCACGACGGGGATCCGGGCTACCCAATCCTGCCTGCGCTGATCGCTGGGCGAGAGCCCGACCGGATCCTGGTGGGTGAAAGGGGCCCCGGCGCTTTGTTGCTTTGGCACCACGCTGGCACGCGTACTCCAGCTCCCGAACGCGGGAATTTTGGCCGTGAAACCCAATGCCCTGGCACCTGCACCGGCACCATCGGCCCGGATCACCACACTTTTCCGGATTTCCTCCCATTTTCCGCGGATTTCCAGGGAATCGCCGTCAGGCAGGTGGGTTTCGGTCCATTCTCGCGTAATCCGGGCTTCCTTGACTTCGAAAAGATCGGCGAAATCCGATTCGGCTGAAAGCAGGATGCGGCATTGCGTAGCTTGGTTTGAGTAATTCCGGACGGTGATTTCTTCGCGGATTCCGTTACCGACTTCCCGAAGCCGCTCCACCAGCAAGGGGCTGTCGGCGTGCCCATCCGGACGGGGAACCCTGCCGACAAACGACGCCCGGTACGGTTCCCTGGTTTCTGCCGCCAAGGGTTCGATGACTTGTCCGTTGACAGTGAGCTCCCATTTGGACAGGATCCGGGTGTCCAAATGGAAGACTCCGTGGGGCAATTCAGGATGGATGTCTCCGTTGGCGGAGGAGATGCAGAAAGACGAGCCTTCCACCAAGGTCACTGTCCCGGCGCCAAGCGGTCCGGCTGCTGTATCAGCGTTCCATCCAGCCACGAGACGCTCCTTACCGATCCGCTTGAGCTGCCGCCGCTGCCGCCTGTCCGGCCGCTTGTGGAGATGAAGTCGACGCTACGCCGACGCGAGGTGCGGCGCCAGATCCTGGCCGCTCTTTAGGACCTCTCAACGCAAGGATGTGCCGGTCCGTCATCCAGAGTTAATCTGCTTTCCTCTTCCGGGTAGCCGGAAGAGGGCTATAGTAGGCAAATAGGACATTCGCTGATGCAGCCCGGCGGCCCTTACTTCTCTCCGAAGAGGCCCCAAGAAATGACCGACACTCAAATTAGCCAATTCTTGCGCGACTCCGTGGTGTTCGAGGACGACAATGAGAAGGGCCTGGACTTTGACACACTCTACGGCCTGTACATCAGTTGGTGCGTTCTCGGCCGCAAAGTCCCCATTCCCGACTCCGCATTGAAGACAGCCCTGGCCCTTGAAGGACTGAAGCAGGTCAAGGAAAACGGCCAGCGGGTCTACCCGGGTATGAGCATGGTTGGCGCAGCAGCACGTGACTACGTGGTCAACTCCGTACCGATGTGGACCGAAACCGCCACCGACATTGCCGTGCAGGAAGTCATGGAGCAGGAACACGTCGCTTCCATCGCCTGACCCCGGCTTAACAGCTCGAACAGCCCATGCCCCTAGGATTTGATAGGGGCATGGGCTGTTCCCATTTTCCGGTCGCCCACTGAGAGGAAAGATGTGAAGCCTTCCGTCGTTTGGTTCCGTGACGATCTCCGTGTGGCCGACAACCCGGCGTTACGTGCCGCCGTCGACGACGGTGAGGCCGTTGCGCTGTACGTCCTCGACGAAGAATCGCCCGGCATCCGCCCCCACGGTGGTGCCGCGAGGTGGTGGCTGCATCACTCGCTCACAGCGCTCAAGGAGGACCTTGCCGCCCTTGGCATTCCTTTGCTGCTGCGCCGCGGAGCGGCCGCTGAGGTGGTCCGGAAGACGACGACGGCGATAGGTGCCGGCGCGTTGTACTGGAACCGCCGTTACGGTTCCGCCGAGCGAACAGTCGACGCCGGCATCAAGTCGTGGGCGGGCGAGGCCGGACTGCACGTCTCAAGTTTCCAGGCCTCGCTGCTCCACGAGCCGTGGGAGGTCACCACTAAGACCGGTGGCCAGTACAAGGTCTTCACACCGTTTTGGCGGACGATTTCCGCGCAGGAATTCCGTGAGCCCCTGGCTGTTCCCCAGAAGGGCCATGGCTTCGGCGGCGAGCTGCCGGCCTACGATGACCTCGAATCGTGGTCCTTGCTGCCCAAAAAGCCCGACTGGGCCGGAGGGCTGGCGGAGATGTGGACGCCCGGGGCCGCCGCCGGGCACAAGCGCCTGGCGGCATTCGTGGACAAGGGACTTTCCAACTACAGCGAGGGCCGTAACCGTCCCGATACCGATGGCAGCAGCTGCCTGTCACCGTATCTGCGCTGGGGTGAGCTGAGCCCCTTCCAAGTGTGGCACGCACTGGGTTCCCGGCGCTCCGAAAGTGCTTCGATCTACGCGTCGGAGTTGGGTTGGCGGGAGTTCTGCTGGCACCAGTACTTCCATAATCCGCACTTGGCCACGGCCAACCTTCGCACTGAATTTGACCGCTTCCCTTGGGCCTGGCCCGGCTCCAACGGCAGCGGCGGCAAGCACCCGGGCCACGAGTCCGCCCCTGAGGAGTTCCGCGCCTGGCAGAAGGGCCGCACCGGTTTTCCCATGGTTGACGCCGGGCAGAGGCAACTGTGGCACACCGGCTGGATGCACAACAGGGTCCGCATGGTTGCTGCCAGCTTCCTGGTGAAGAACCTTGGCATCCATTGGCAACTGGGGGAGCAGTGGTTCTGGGACACCCTGGTGGATGCCGACCCGGCGTCGAACCCCGCCAACTGGCAGTGGGTGGCCGGCTCCGGAGCGGACGCTTCCCCGTTCTTCCGGATCTTCAACCCGGAGGCCCAACGCGTCAAGTTCGATCCCCAGGGGAAGTACATTGCCCACTGGATTCCCGAGTTCGGCACGCCGGACTACCCGGACGGGATCGTGGATCTCAAGACCACCCGGGCGGAAGCGCTGGAGGCCTACAAGGGGATGAAGGAAGTCCACTAGGGGCGGCCACACCCGGAAAACGGCCCTCTGGAAATTAGTAGGAAGTCCGAGTATATTCGGGTTGAGAGATGACCTGGATCACAGTTGGTCACGTGTTCCCCGCCTGGGTCCCAGACCCGGCGGCACGGCAGTCATTCACGATGCAAAGGAGCATTCCACCATGGTGCGCGAGCTTTCACACTACGTAGACGGCCAGAGGATCGACGGGACGTCCGGCCGGTTCAGCGATGTCTACGATCCCTGCACGGGCGAAGTCCAGGCCCGGCTCCCGTTGGCCAGCGCTGACGAGGTCCGCGACGCCGTCGCAAATGCCGAGAAGGGCCAGCTCGAATGGGCGGCCATGAACCCGCAACGCCGGGGACGCATCCTGCTCAAGTTCGTGGACCTGGTCAACGAAAACATGGATGAGCTGGCCAAGCTCCTGTCCTCCGAGCACGGCAAGACATTCGCGGACGCCAAGGGCGATATCCAGCGCGGCATCGAGGTCGTGGAGTTCTCGGCAGGTGCGCCGCATCTGCTCAAGGGCGAGTTCTCGGACAACGCCGGCCAAGGGATCGATGTCCATTCACTTCGCCAGCCATTGGGTGTGGTTGCGGGCATCACCCCCTTCAACTTCCCGGCAATGATTCCACTCTGGAAGTCCGGCCCGGCGCTCGCAGCCGGTAATGCGTTCATCCTTAAGCCGTCCGAGCGCGATCCTTCCGTGCCGCTGCGCCTGGCAGAGCTGTACAGCGCAGCAGGCGTTCCCAATGGCGTGTTCAACGTGATCAACGGCGACAAAGAAGCCGTGGACGCGCTGCTCGAGGATCCCCGCGTGAAGGCTATCGGCTTCGTGGGCTCCACGCCGATCGCCCAGTACATCTACGCCACGGCCGCGGCGCACGGCAAGCGGGCACAGTGCTTCGGCGGGGCCAAGAACCACATGGTGATCATGCCCGACGCCGACCTGGACATGGCAGCCGACGCCCTCATTGGTGCCGGGTACGGTTCCGCAGGCGAACGGTGCATGGCGATCTCCGTTGCGGTGCCGGTTGGGCAGGAAACCGCCGATGCGTTGGTGGCCAAGCTGACCGAGCGCGTGAAGGACCTGAAGGTTGGCCACAGCCTGGACAAGGACTCGGACTTCGGGCCCGTGGTGGCTGCGTCCGCGAAGGAGAGGATCGAAGGCTACATACAGTCCGGCGTGGACGAGGGCGCCACCTTGGTCACCGATGGTCGCGGCCTCACGGTGGACGGCTACGACGGCGGTTTCTGGGTTGGCCCCACGCTCTTCGACAACGTCACTAAGGACATGAAGATCTACAAGGAAGAGATCTTCGGGCCCGTTCTCAGCGTGCTGCGGGCGGCTGACTACGACGAAGCGCTCAGGCTCTGCAGCGAGCACGAGTTCGGTAACGGCGTCGCAATCTTCACCCGCGACGGCGACTCCGCGCGCGACTTCGCCAGCCGCGTCGAGGTGGGCATGGTGGGCATCAACGTCCCCATTCCCGTGCCCATTGCCTACTACACCTTCGGCGGCTGGAAGGCCTCCGGCTTCGGCGACCTCAACCAGCACGGCGCCGACGCTTTCCGCTTCTACACCAAGACCAAGACCGTGACGTCGCGGTGGCCTTCCGGTATCCGCCAGGGCGCCAGCTTCGTGATGCCGGCAGGCAGCTGATGGGGTTGGCGGAGACGGAAGAAGACGTCCTGTTTGAGCGCCGTGGGCACCTCGGCATCGTCACGCTCAACCGCCCCAAGGCAGTCAACGCGTTGAATGCCGGGATGGTGAAGGCCATGCTCCAGCAGCTCACCGACTGGGCTGACGACGACGCCGTCGCCACAGTTTTGGTGCGCGGAGCCGGCGACCGCGGGTTGTGCGCCGGCGGCGACATCGTGGCCATCTACAAGGACATGCTCCACGGCGGGACGGAAACAGCAGCGTTCTGGGCCGACGAATACCGCCTGAACGCGCTGATCTCGCAGTATCCCAAGCCGTATGTCGCCTTCATGGACGGGCTGGTACTCGGTGGTGGGGTGGGTATCTCGGCGCACGGTTCCGTGCGTGTCGTCACCGAACGGACCCGCACCGGCATGCCCGAAACCACCATTGGGTTCGTGCCCGACGTCGGCGGCACCCTGTTGCTGTCACGATCGCCGGGGGAGACCGGGACCCACGCGGCGCTGACGGGCGCGCACCTGTCCGGTGCGGACGCCCTGTTCCTTGGGCTCGCGGACCACTTCGTCCCGTCCGACAGTCTCCCCGCGCTGGCGGAAGCGTTGGAAAGCTCGACGGCGGCTGCCGCCGTCGATCGCTTTGCCCAAGCCGCGCCGGACTCGCCACTTGCCGCCCAGCAGGGGTGGATCGACGCCGCCTACGCCCAGGACGACGCCGGAGAGATCGTGCGGAGCCTGCGCTCTGCGGGTGCTGAAGCTGCTGCCGCGGCGGACACCATCGAGGCGAAGTCGCCGACGTCCGTGAAGGTCACCTTGGAATCGCTGCGGCGGGTCCGGGGGTTGTCCCTCGAGGAAGCGCTGGACCAGGAGTACCGGGTGGGGCTTCGCTGCCTGGCCGGCCCCGACTTCCGCGAAGGCATCCGTGCGCAGGTGGTGGACAAGGACCGCAACCCGCAGTGGAAACCGCCGACGCTCGCAGAAGTCCAGCGGTCCGACGTCGAAAGCTACTTCGCGCCGCTTGGCGAACGCGAACTGGGGCTCGCCAGCGTGGCGGCCCAAGCGAAGTAGGCAGCAGTGAGCAGACAGTGTCCAGCAGCCATTTTGAAGGAGACGACATGACAGATAACGCAGAATCGGCAACGGGACGCATCGCTTTCCTGGGGCTCGGCCATATGGGTGGGCCGATGGCTGCCAACCTGATCAAGGCCGGGCATGACGTCATCGGTTACGACCCGGTTCCGGCGGCCGTCGAGGCAGCTGCAGCACACGGCATACCCATGGCGGCCACACCGGCGGAGGCAGTGGCGGAGGCATCCGTGGTGTTGACCATGCTGCCCAGCGGGAAGCACGTCCTGGACGCTTACCGGGGTGACGGAGGGCCCGGCTTGTTGGCCGTCGCACGCCCGGACACCCTGTTCCTGGACTGCTCAACCATCAACGTGGATGAGGCACGCGAGGCAGCCGTCATCGCAGTGGAAGCCGGCCACCGTTCAGTGGACGCCCCGGTTTCCGGCGGTGTGGTGGGTGCCGAAGCTGGAACGCTGACGTTCATGGTGGGGGCCTTGCCGGAGGACTTCGAAACTGTGAAGCCGATCCTGGAACTGATGGGCAAACGGATTGTGCACTGCGGTGACCATGGCGCAGGACAGGCCGCGAAGGTCTGCAACAACATGATCCTGGGGGTGTCCATGATTGCCGTCTCCGAGGCCTTCGTGCTGGGCGAGAAGCTGGGGCTCACACACCAGGCGTTGTTCGACGTCGCCTCCAACGCTTCCGGGCAGTGCTGGGCGCTGACCACCAACTGTCCCGTTCCCGGTCCTGTCCCTACGAGCCCCGCCAACCGTGACTACCAGCCGGGTTTTGCCGGTGCATTGATGGCCAAGGACCTGCGCCTGGCACTCAACGCGCTGGAGAGCACGGGCGTTGCCGCGGAAATGGGGCCACTGGCGTCCCGGATCTACGACGCCTATGCGGCCGGGGAAGGTGCTGGCAGGGATTTCTCGGGCATCATCACCGATATCCGCGAAAAGTCCGTGTGAGAGTCTGGCCTGATGAGCATTAGCGAGAGGGAGCGCATGACGGAGCAGTACCAGAACATCGTGGTGGAGCAGCGGGGACGGGTTGGTTTGGTGACGTTGAACCGGCCCTCGGCGTTGAATGCGCTCAACACGGCACTCATGAACGAACTCGTTTCCGCGGTGCGGGACATGGATACCGATCCCGGCATCGGCGCCGTGGTGATTGCCGGCTCCATCAAGGCCTTCGCTGCCGGCGCCGACATCAAGGAAATGTCCTCCAAGAGCTACATGGAGATGTATGCCGCGGATTGGTTCCGGCACTGGGAGGACCTCACACGGCTGCGGATCCCGGTCATCGCCGCTGTGTCCGGGTTTGCCCTGGGCGGGGGATGCGAGCTGGCCATGATGGCCGACTTCATCATCGCCGGAGACAACGCCAAGTTCGGCCAGCCGGAAATCAACCTGGGAGTAATCCCCGGCATGGGTGGCTCCCAGCGGCTGACACGGGCCGTTGGCAAAGCCAAGGCCATGGACATGGTTTTGACCGGCCGTTTCATGGATGCGGAAGAAGCCGAACGTTCAGGGTTGGTCTCGCGTGTCGTGCCTGCAGCTGAGGTGGTGGACGAGGCCCTGAAGGCGGCCGAAGCCATCGCGTCCAAGTCGAAGCCCGCTGCGATGGTTGCCAAGGAAGCGGTCAATGCGGCCTTCGAGATGGGCTTGGCCCAGGGAGTCGTGTTCGAACGCAGGGTGTTCCACTCGCTCTTCGCCACCGAAGACCAGAAGGAAGGCATGGCCGCCTTCAGCGAGAAGCGCCAGCCTGAGTTCAAGCACAGGTGACCCGCGACTCCCCGTCGCCGGCCCGCTATTCCGTCGTTGGCCAACCACGGATTAGCGGGCCGGCAACGTCCTCGGACACCACAGGCGGGGCTGCCCGGTATTTGGGTGCAGCGTGGATAGACTCGGGGCACTTACGAATGGGGAGAGAACATGTCAACGGAGATCGTTCAGACTAACCACACTGAAGCGTCCACCCAGCCGATCAACCGGCAGGCCCTCGTGGCAGCTGCGATGGCCGTCGTCGCCCTGGTGGGGCTGTTCTTCGCCGGCATGGCAGTCATCGCTGTGTTCGTCGTTGGGGCAGGGCACGTCGCCTTGAACCAGATCCAGCAACGCAGCGAACGCGGACGTGCGTTCGCCATCGGCGCTTTGGTTGTGGGCTACGGCATCGGGATCCTGTCACTGGGGTCGGCGCTGATCTTCGCCTTTACCTCGGCCGGATAAATAGGGCGCAGCTCACGGTCCTTCTTTCGTCACTTCCCGGTTGTTCGAGCCTCTTCCTTAGAGGACACAAGAACATGCGACGACGAGGGACCCATGACCTGGCAATTTTGCGACAACGACGACTGCCCCGAGAGCTGGCACTGGATGGATCCGGCGGGGACTCCCGAGGGCTGCCGGGGCTCCGATGAAGCAGCGGACTTCCCTGAAGAAGCAAGGCCTGGTGGAACTCAGTTGCACCGTCCGGAAGCCGCTTAGCGAAGAGCAGCCGGGGCAAGTGCGGCGTCGAAGAACGCCCGCTCCAGCCGTACCGCCTCGGCGAAGACAGCGGCAACCCGCTGACGCTCCTGCGGCTCTGAAGGCTCGACGGCGTCGAACTCGTCCCGCAGCCAGCTCACCCACGCGCTGTACTCGGGATTGTTGTGAAGGCGGATCCATTCGGCGTGCTTGGATTCGGCAGGCCAGGTGGCGGGTTCTCCGGCGCGTCCGGCCCAGTCGCCGTAAAGCCATTCGGCCACCAGCAGCACCGCCAGGACGTTTGGATAGGCCCGGGTGGCCAGGGCGTCGCGCATGAGCGCATCGAATTCCGTGGTTGTGGCAGCAAGGACGGGGGACCGTCGTTCTCGTTCCGGCACGCCCAGCTCATCGAAGGAGTCCTGGAAGTACGTGTTCTCATCCGACGCGAAAGCGCCCAAGACGCGGGCAAAGACCAGCCGTGAGGGCAACGACGGCGCCGAGGCCACGGCCTGGCCGAGGAGGGCGGTAAACGCATCGCAGAACTGGTAATCCTGGACAAGATAGTGGCGCAGCTGCTCATCGGGGAGGGACCCGTCCAGCAGTTGGTCAACGAACGGATGGGTGACGGCGGCGTCCCAATCCTCGGCGGACCGGTTCCTGAGTTCTTCGGCAAATCCCACGGTGTTTCCTCCTGGAGTGTCAGCATCGGAGCCTAGCAGCGTACTGGGTTTTCGCGGCCGTCATGACGATCAGGTGCTGCGTCCGGCACTCTGGTCCGGCTCCAGGGGACTTGGCGGACTCATGAGTTGGCCTTGTGCTGGTGTCCGGCCGGAGTCCCGACCGTAGGTGGTCCTGGGAGGGACTCCCTCGGCAGCCGGTCCGGACCTATGGTGAAGACATGGACAATCGGGCCGAAGTACGTGAATTCCTGATCTCCCGGCGAGCACACGTGGCGCCGGAGCAGGTTGGACTGCCAACCGGCTCCAATCGGCGGGTCAAGGGATTGCGGCGCAGTGAGGTGGCCACTCTTGCCGGACTGAGCGTTGAGTATTACACCCGTTTGGAGCGCGGTGCCATCAGCGGTGCATCGCCCCAAGTGCTTGAGAGTCTGGCACGGGCATTGTGCTTGGACGACGCGGAACGCGCCTACCTCTTTGACCTGGCCCACGCAGCGAGCCCAGTCGCGCGACCGCCCCGGCGCCGGAACGCAAAGTCCTATGTGCCGCACCAGAGCCTGCAGTGGGCGCTCGATGCGATTACGGCCGGCCCCGCCTTCGTCCGCAATGGCCGCATGGATCTCTTGGCCGTCAACCCGTTGGCCCGGGCTTTCTACAAGGACTGCTACGACATGCCGGGCCAGCCGCCCAACATCGCGCGATTCACGTTCCTGGATGAACGGGCCTACGGGTTTTACCCCGACTGGGATGCCTTCGCCGAGGTCACTGTTTCCATCCTTCGCACTGAGGCCGGCAGGGACCCGCACAACAAAGACCTTCACGATCTCATTGGCGAACTCAGCACCCGCAGCGATGACTTCCGCACACGCTGGGGCGCGCACAACGTCCGCCACCACGGAACGGGGTTCAAGACGTTTAACCACCCGATCGTCGGTGAGATGACGCTCGCCTATGAGGGCCTGGAGATGGCGGCCGAACCTGGGCTCACATTGACGATCTACGCGGCAGAGCCTGGGTCGCCGTCGGCGGAACGCCTGCAACTGCTGGCGTCGTGGGCTGCCAGCGAATACGGATCTCAGACCCCCTCTGAAAAGAGCCGTGCGGACAACTGACAACCCTCAGTGGATGACGTCCACCCGGGCTTTCCGCGAGTGTTGGCTTTTGTGGCAGAGGCCGACGCCGTCCACCAACGTTCAAGCGAGGTCACGGATTTTCTGATTGCGGTCGGTGGAGGCTTTTCGGAGGAGACGGAAGGCTTCTTCGCAGCTTCCGATCCTTCAGTATCAGCACTGTGAGGGGCAGGAAGTACAGCGCGGCGATGCCCGTGCCCACCAATACCGGACCGCTGGCTCCCAACGCCGATTCCAAGGCGAAGCCGGCAATCCACGATCCCATGGCCGTGCCCAGGTTGAATGCCGAGGTGCTGAGCGCCGAAGCCAGAGTGGGCGCATGGCCGGCATATCCAACGGCCTTGCCGATAAGAATCGGATTGGTGGCCATGCCGAAGAGACCCAACAGGAAGATCAGCACCACAGTGACCAAGGCGTAGCTGGAGAACATGAACAGGGCACCGAGCACCAGGAAGGTCATGCTTGCCGGGATGAAGAGCGCCGTATAGGGGTGCTGGGCACCGAAGCGGCCACCCAGCGTTGAACCGATAAACGCCCCGACGCCGTAAACCATCAGCACCAGGGGAACCGCGGCTGCGGCAAGTCCGGTGTTCTCCGTGAGCAACGGGGAGATGAAGGTGTAGGCAGCCAAGGATGATCCGCAGACGATTGCACAGCCCCCAAGAACAAGCCACACCCTCGAATCGCGCATACTTGCCAGCTCTGCACGCACCGACGGCGTGTATCCAGAGTGCGGATCCGCGGCAACCAATCGATAGACCGCAACCGCACCTACCAGCGCCAAGACTGTGAGCACCCAAAACGGTCCCCGCCAGCCAATGACCTGGCCGGCAAACGCACCCAGGGGAACACCCACGACGTTGGCGAGCATGCCGCCGCCCAAAACAACGCCCAACGCACGGGACGCCGCAGCGCCTGCGGCTTTTGCACCCACGACGGCGGCTACCGCCCAAAAAGCGCCCGTCGCCAACGCCGTGAGGAAACGCGCACCGAGGATGATCGTGAAGTCCGGGGAAAGCGCCGCCATCAGGTGACCCATCGCGAAGACCACCAGTGCGAGGCTGAGCGTCAGGCGGCGTGGCAGCCTGAGCGTCAGGATCGCCATCGTGGGAGTGCCAACGATCATGCCGACAGCAAAGACAGTGATCATGAGACCCGCGTCGGCAACGGAGATACCCAGGTCGCCGGCGATGTCCGGCAGGATGCCCGCAACGATGAACTCGGTGGTTCCCATCAGGAACACACCCGCAGCCAAAACATAGGTCACCATCGGCAACCGGCGGCTCTTGGTTGTGGAAAGTGTGGTGGTCATATCTCCACACCATCAGGTTTGCAGAGCACCAGGGAGTCCCGCTTAAGGGAGGTCCTCCAAGGGACTCCCTTGCTGACGTCATATTGTCGGTGCTTGCTGAAAGAGTAGGCTCATGGAGCGGATTGGGGAGAGTCGAGCGGGTGCAGTGGTGTCTCCTGCGTTCGTTCCCGCTCGGCCGGAAGCGGCTCTGGCGGGCTCCATCCCGGCCCACACTGTGGGCGGGGACCTGATCGAGCAGCTCCGGATGCTGGAAGAGATGAAGTCGGCCATCTCTGCTCTACAGGCGCGCGTTGCTGTGGCTTTTGATCTTGTCCAGCGCGCCGAGCAAGCCGAGGCAGGCGTCCCTGCGTCCGAGCGTGGCCACGGGGTGGGAGCGCAGGTCGCGTTGGCCCGGAGTGAGTCCCCGAACCGTGGGTCACGTCTCCTGGGTTTGGCGAAAGCCCTCGTCGCGGAGATGCCGCATACCTTGGCTGCCCTGACGTCGGGGCAGTTGAACGAGTGGCGTGCCACGTTGCTGGTCAAGGAAACGGCGTGCCTGTCTGTTGAGGACCGCTGCTCGGTGGACAAGGAACTCGCCCCCGATGCCGGGACCTTTGCCGGGAAGGGCGACAAAGCGATCATTGCCGCTGCGAAGGCTGCCGCGTATCGTCGGGATCCGCGCTCGGTGGCCGGGCGGGCAAGCCGTGCCGCCGCTGAACGGACCGTCAGCCTGCGTCCGGCGCCGGACACCATGACATACCTGACGGCCTTGCTTCCTGTCGCCCAGGGAGTGGCGGCGTACGCGGCGCTGACCCGGGCGGCTGATTCGGCCCGTTCCAGCGGGGATGCCCGAGGCCGGGGCCAGCTCATGGCCGATACCTTGGTCGAACGCATCACGGGCACCCCGGGCGGGATTTCGGGGATCAACCTGGACCTCGTCATGACCGACCGCACCCTGTTCCAAGGCGACTGCGAACCAGCCCGGCTCAAAGGCTACGGAATCGTGCCGGCAGAATGGGCCAGAACAGTTGTCGCCGAGGAGCAGTCAGACCAGGCCCAGGAGCTCAGTGTCTGGCTTCGCAGGCTCTATACCGCTCCGGCCACTGGAGATCTTCTGGCCACCGACTCCAAGGCCCGGCTCTTCAGCGGCAGGCTCCGGCACTTGATCGAGACCCGGGACAACACCTGCCGGACGCCGTATTGCGACGCGCCCATCCGGCATATCGACCATGTAGTTCCGTGGCGTTCCGGCGGCACAACGAACCTCACCAACGGCGCCGGTCTATGCGAAGCCTGCAACCACACCAAGGAAAACCCCGGTTGGACCACACAAACCATTCAAGGGGCTACGCATACCTTGGAAATCAGGACCCCCACCGGGCACACATACCGATCGAAAGCCCCACCCTCGCCTGGGCACCGCCCCTTAAGAACGTAGAGAGCCGAGAATCGCTACTCCTCCGTGAAATCCCCGGCATCCCTGCGGAAGGTGCCCAGGACGCGGATGAGGTGCTCGACGTCGTCGTCCCCGAAACCGGACTTGCCGAAAACTTCGGCGTTGAGCGCCGCCGTCGCCTTCTTCGCCAGGCTGCGGCCATCTGCGGTGAGCTCGATCAGGGTGGTGCGGCCGTCGGTCGGGTGCGGCGAGCGGGCCACCAGGGCGGCCTTTTCGAGACGGTCGACGGCGTTGGTCACCGACGTCGGATGGACCTGCAGGAGCGCGCTTGCTTTGTTCATGGGCAGCGCGCCGCTCCGGGCGAAACTGAGCAGTGCCAGCAGCTCGTAGCGCGCGAAGGTCAGGCCAAAAGGCTTGAGCACTGTCTCGATGCGTGCCAACAGGATTTGCTGGGTCCGCATGATCGCGGTGATGGCTGCCATGGGCGCGGCGACATCGCCCCAACCATGCCGTTCCCAGTTGCGCTGGGCATCGGCAATGGGATCGCGGGGGAGTGGGGTGCCCATGGGCCTCCTTCGGTTGCTTGGTTGGCTAGTCTTTCAGATTCGGGAACTCTTCCTCGGTGTACTCCACGCCCAAACCTGCCGGCAGCGGACCGTCGCCATGCCGGGCCACTTCCGTCCCACGCAGCTCCACACGGCGGATCTTGCCCGAGATTGTTTTGGGCAGCTCACCGAATTCGAGTCGTCGGATGCGCTTGAACGGGGCCAGGTGCTCGCGGCAGTAGCGGAGGATGTCTTCTGCGACACCGGGGCCGGGTTGGTAGCCGGCCGCCAGGACCACAAAAGCCTTTGGTACTGACAGCTTTACCGCGTCAGGTGAAGGCACGACGGCGGCTTCCGCCACTGCGGGGTGTTCGATCAGGACGCTTTCGAGTTCGAAGGGCGACAAGCGGTAGTCGGAGGACTTGAACACGTCATCGTCCCGGCCAACGTAGGTGATGACGCCGTCGGCGTCGCGGCTGGCCATGTCGCCTGTGTGATAGTAGCCGTCACGGAAGGCTTCGGCTGTTTTCGCTTCGTCGCCAAAGTAACTCTTCATGAGCCCCACCGGCCGAGGGTCCAAACGCAGGCAGAGTTCGCCGTCGTCGGCTTCCTGCCCGGTGACCGGGTCCACCAGGACCACGTCGTACCCGGGCAGTGGCCGTCCCATCGAGCCGATTTTTACCGCTTGGGTGGGCGTATTGGCGATCTGGACCGTGGACTCTGTCTGCCCGAAACCGTCACGGATGGTGACGCCCCAGGCTTTCTCCACCTGGCCAATCACTTCGGCGTTCAGGGGCTCGCCGGCCGAAACCACCTTGCTGGGCGGGCTGGTGAGCTGCGTGAGGTCGGCTTGGATGAGCATCCGCCAGACAGTTGGCGGAGCGCAGAAACTCGTCACGCCCTCGCGGCCCATCTGGTTCATGAGGGCGGCAGCGTCGAAGCGGTCGTAGTTGTAGATGAAGACGCACGCCTCGGCGATCCAGGGCGTGAAGACATTGGACCAGGCATGCTTGGCCCAGCCCGGGGATGCGACGTTGAGGTGGACATCGCCGGGTTCAAGGCCGATCCAGTACATGGTGGACAGGTGGCCCACCGGGTAAGAGGTGTGGGTGTGCTCCACCAGCTTGGCCCGCGAGGTGGTGCCGGAGGTGAAGTAGAGGAGCAGCGTTTCATCGGCGCGGGTGGGGGCGTCGGGCGTGAAGCCGGTGTCGCCGTCGTACGAGTCAGCGTACTGTTTGGCCTGCCCGTTGCTGCCTTCCGCGCCGACCTCTATCAGGGTGTAATCACCCTGCACGGAATCGAACTTGCCGATGTTGGCGCTTCCGACGGCGACCCAAGCCGCCCCGCCGCGCTCCACCCGGTCCTGGAGGTCGCGGGCGCCCATGAGGGTGGTGGTGGGGATCATGACGATGCCCAGCTTGATGCCGGCCAACATGAGTTCCCAGAGTTCCACCTGGTTGCCGAGCATGATGATCATATGGTCGCCGCGCTTGACCCCCTGGCTACGAAGCCAGTTGGCGACCTGGGAGGACCGCTCCGACAGATCGCGGTAGGTGCGCCGTGTTGAACTGCCGTCCTGTTCCACGATCACTAATGCCGGCTTGGAGCCCCTGGCCTCATCTGCAGCGATGTGGTCGAACCAGTCGAGGGCGAAGTTGAAGTATTCAAAGCGTGGCCACTGGAATTCTGCGTGCGCCAGTTTGTAGTCCTCGCGCAGCTCCAGCAGCCGGTCGCGGGCCGCACGGAAGTCTTCTGTGACTGTCATAGTCCGCCTTTCGCCTTGGGGTTGGCCTGGCGTCCTCGCCACAGCCCCCGCCTAGTGATCCACATCACCTTGCAATATACTAGGACATCCAAGGGTTTGGAAGAGCCTGCACGGGACATGACGAAGGGGTCCAATGCTCGACGAAAAAGCTGCCGGCACCACCACGAATGGCACGGCACCACAACACGTCCTCCCTCCCTATCCGGAGGCGGACCTGATGCACGTCATCGATCTCCTGCCCGAGGAGGAGCGCACGCGATACCTCGAAATCCGGGAATTCCTGCAGGCGCGCATCCGCTCGGCCAGCATCGACTACTGGAACCGCGAGGAATTCCCCTTCGGGTTACTCGCAGATATGGCCAAGTTCGGGCTCGGCGGGCTTCAGACCGACGGTTCCACCAAGCTCTTCAAGGGCCTCATGTACACCGAAATCGCCCGGGCTGATGTATCGCTCTCGGCCCTGGTGGGCATCCACAACGAACTCATCGTGGGCATGATCAACGAGCTCGGCTCTGACGAGCAAAAGCAGAAGTGGCTGCCGGGCCTCGAAGCCTTCACCCAGATGGGTGCCTTCGCGCTCACCGAACCGGACCACGGATCGGACATTGCCGGAGGACTCTCGACGACGGCGCGGCGCGAGGGCGGCGAATGGGTCATCAACGGTGCCAAGCGCTGGATCGGGGCAGGCACCATTGCGGACTTCGCGCTGGTCTGGGCCCGTGACGAGGGCGATGGGCACATCAAGGGTTTCATCGTGGAAAGTGACCGGGCCGGCTTCACAGCCACCAAGATCTCGAACAAGATCGGCCTTCGCATCATGCAGAATGCGGACATCGTGCTGGATGATGTCCGCATTCCTGAATCGAATCTCCTTCCCGGGGCCTCGGAATTTTCCCGGGCCAACGACCTCTTGCGTGATTCCCGGGCCTGGGTTGGCTGGCAGGCCGCGGGAATCCAGCTGGCAGCCTTCGACATTGCCCGCGCCTACGCGCTGGAACGCCAGCAGTTCGGCAAGGAACTGGCACGTTTTCAGTTGGTGCAACAGCAGCTCGCGGACATCCTGGGCAACGCCAACGCTTCACTGTCCATGATGGTGGAACTGGCCCGGATCCAACAGGCCGGCAAGCTCGAAATGGTCCAGGCCGCCATGTGCAAAGCCACCACCACCCGGTTGGCACGCTCCTCCGTAGCCATGGGCCGGTCCTTGCTGGGCGGGAACGGAATCACCACGGATTACGAGATGGGCAAGCTCTTCGGAGACGCCGAGATCCTCTACACGTACGAGGGCAGCTACGAGATCAACTCCCTCATTGTTGCCCGGGCAGTGACAGGAAAATCGGCGTTCGTCTGAGGTTGACTGCTAGGAATTTTGGGCGGCCACCAACCCGGGGTCCGGGTCCGGGGATGGGGACGGCGATGGGGATGGGGACGGCGATGGGGCGGCGGCGGCGTGTTCGGCCAGCACGCCAGTCCGGTGCCTGATGCGGAGGCGGTATAGCAGTGTTCCGCCGATGACTACTGCCGCGACGAACATGACACCGCCCCATTGCAGGTACCACTCAAAGGGAGGCACCGAGTTGTAGATCTCCGGCCGTGGCCACACCAGGTTCAGTGTCATGGCGCCGCCCCAGAGCACCGCGAGGATGTTCACCGGCAGTCCCCATTTGCCGAGGCTGAATCCGGGTTCCGATCCGTCGTCCTTCAGAGGCCACTTCTTGAGGAACCGGCGCCGCAGCATAGGCACGGTAACCAGCAGGTAGGAGAGATAGATCAGCACGATGCTGATGCTGGAGAGGATGGTGAAGATGGCCGGCTGGGAGATGTTGACCAGCAGGGGAATCACTGCCACCACGCCGATGACGATAGCCGCCACGGTAGGCGTCTTGCGGGTGGGGTGAACCTTGCTGAGCTGGCGGCTGAAGGGAAGGTTGTTGTCCCTGGCCATGGCAAACATCATCCGGATGGCAGCAGCGTGGACGGCCAGCGTGCACACCACTACAGCCACGACGATGCACGCCAGGAACGCCTTGCCGAAGGGTCCGCCGAGCACCGACAGCACAATGTATTGCAGCCCGCCGTCAGCAGCCCCGATCTTCGGGTCGGAGAGGTCCGGCGCGGCCAGTATTCCGCCCAGCAGGAGCAGCCCGCCCAGAAGGAAGGACGCCGTGACAGCGCGCAGGATGGCCTTGGGCGCCGTCTTCTTGGGGTCCTTGGTCTCTTCGCCCAGTGAGCTCGCCGTGTCGAATCCGTACATGACGTAACCCGAAGCCATGGCGGCGATCAGGAACACTCCGAAGAAGCCCAGGGGTTGCCCTTCGCCGAACCCGGCCGTGTCCAGGAGGACTTCCGGGCCCCGCACGGCGTGCCACAAAAGGGCCACGATCAGCAGGACCGCCGCGACCAGTTCCACGAACACGCCCACGCTGTTGATCATGGTCATGAGCTTCACCCCGAACGCGTTGATGAGCGTGGAGATGGCGATCATGATGCTGGCCAGGATCACCCCGTTGACCGCAAAGTCGTAAGGGCCGGTTCCATCGCCCACCAATTGGAAGCCGCTCCAGATCTGCGGCAAGGTGATTTGGAGGGCCAAGGCAACGGAGCCCAGGGCCATGATGGAGGAGAGCAGCAGCAACCAGCCCGCCAGCCAGGCCCACGTTCCGCTGGAGAGCCTCTTGGCCCAGTTGTAGACCGATCCTGCCACCGGATAACGTCCGGCCAGTTCGGCGAAACACAAGGCGACCATCAACTGGCCGACAAAGACGATGGGCCACGACCAGGCGTAGGCGGGCCCCGCCGTCGAAAATCCGAAGTAGAACAGTTGGAAAACGCCGGTGAGGATGGAGATATAACTGACGCCGGCCGCGAAGCTGGCAAACTTACCGATGCTGCGGTCAAGGGTTTGGGCATAGCCAAACTCGTCCATACCGCTTGCATCGCTCTTGCAGGGTCCTGATTTGCTGGGTTCTGACATGCGAACTCCTAGTTCAGACGTGCATGAATGGTGATTACCTGCGGCCGCCGTTGGCCGCAGTCGAAATCAAAACCGGGCACCTCTTTGTGCCTCCGGCTGTTCCCCCATTGTTTGTTGCGTGGGTCTTAAAGCAGGGCGCCTGTTCAGGCGACAGAAAAGCTGAAGTCGGCTTCCGCCGTCGTGGGTTCCTCCGTCCGGTTGTCGTTGATGAGGTCTGACTTAATGAGATCGGCACAGCGCTCGCCGATCATCATGACAGTGATGTTCGGGTTGACGGTGACGTGTTCGGGCATGACGGAGGCGTCGGCCACGCGCAGCCCAGTAACGCCCTTGACCCGCAGTTCAGGATCCAAGGGTGACATCCTGTCCTCCACCGGTCCCATCCGGACGGTACCGACAGGGTGGTAGACGGTGTTGTGGGTTTTGCGGATGTAGTCCTGGAGTTCCTCGTCCGTCTGTGCCTCGACACCGGGGGAGAGCTCACGTCCGGTCCACTCAGCCATGGCCGGTTGCGCCGCGATTTCCCGGGCCTTGCGGATGCCGGCCACCATGACGCGCATGTCGTGGCCCTCCGGATCGGTGAAGTAGCGGGGGTCCACCATGGGCTTGTCGCGGAAATCCCGGCTACGCAGCCTGACCGTTCCGCGGGAACGGGCGTGCGTGACGTTAGGGGTAAGGCTGAAGCCGTTCTCCGTGGTGGGGTAGCCGTAGCGCAGGGTGTTCATGTCGAAGGGCACGGAACCGTAGTGCATCATCAGATCGGGGCGGTCCAGGCCCTCCTCCGTGGGTGTGAAAATGCCGATCTCCCACCACTGCGTGGAGGTCTGCACCATGGGCTGCTTGGCCTCATACTGCACCACGCCTTCCGGATGGTCCTGCAGGTGCTCGCCCACGCCGGGGGAATCCACCAGGACCTCGATGCCATGCGCGGCCAGGTGTTCTGCCGGGCCGATGCCGGAGAGCATGAGCAGCTTGGGGGAATCAATGGCACCGGTGGACAGGATGACCTCGCGTCGCGCGTCCAGCCTGTGCGTCCGGCCGAAAGCGGAGTCGACCACATCGACGCCGGTGCAGCGCTTGTCCGCGTCGAACACCAGCTGGCGGGCCCGCAGGCCGGTCAGCAGCGTGAAGTTTTCACGATCGACGATGGGGTGGATGTAGGAGACCGAGCTGGAGGAACGGGTCCCGTCAGAGCGGCGGTTGATCTGGAAGAAGTTGGCGCCGTTGATCACGGTGTTGCCGTCATTGAACTTTGCGCGGGGAATGCCCGTCTGCTCGCAGGCATCCAGAAGCGCCACCCCGGCGGGATCGCTCGGAGGAACGTTCATCAAGTGGACCGGGCCGTCGTTGCCGTGGTGTGGTGCTTCCGGTCCGGCGTCTTCGTTGCTTTCCAGGCGCTGGTACAAAGGCCAGGCGGCAGCAGCATTCCAGCCGGTTGCTCCGTACTTTGACTCCCATTCGTCCAGGTCCTCGCGGGGAGCCCAGAAAGCGATGCAGGAGTTGTGGCTGGAGCAGCCCCCCATGACCTTGGCGCGGGCATGGCGCATGAAGGAGTTGCCGTTCTCCTGGGGTTCGATCGGGTAGTCCCAGTCGTAGCCGGATTCCAGCAGTTCCATCCAGCGGTCCAGCTGCAGGATCTCGGGGATGTTGCGGTCATCCGGGCCGGCTTCCACCAGGGCCACGGTGACCGCGGGGTCCTCGCTCAACCGGGCGGCGACGGCAGCCCCGGCAGATCCTCCGCCAATGACGACGTAATCGAACCCGCGGTTGCCCAGGCTCTCTATGTTGTCGACGTGCATCTAGTTCTCCTTGCCGTGGTCTGCGAACCAGCCGGTCACCTGGGGGCTGGTGTTCTGGTAGATGTGCTTGGCTTCCTGGTACTCGCCCAGACCGGTGGGGCCGAGTTCACGGCCGACGCCGGACTGGCCGAAGCCGCCCCATTCGGCCTGCGGAAGGTAAGGGTGGTAGTCGTTGATCCAGATCGTGCCGTGCCGCAGGCGGCCCGCTACGCGCTGGGCCTTGCCGGCATCCTGGGTCCAGACTGCGCCTGCCAACCCGTAGATGGTGTCGTTGGCGGTGGCCACGGCTTCGTCCTCGGTGCGGAAGGTTTCCACTGTTACTACCGGTCCAAAAGCTTCGTCGATCACAACGGACATTCCCCGGGTCACGCGGTCCAGGACGGTGGGCTGGTAGTAGAAACCGGCGTCGAACTGTTCGCCTTCAGGGGCCGCGCCGCCGCACCGCAGCCGCGCACCTTCGGCCACGCCGCGCTTGACGTAAGCGTCAACTTTCTCGCGGTGGGCCGCTGAAATCAGGGGTCCGGTTTCGGCGGACTCGTCGAACGGCCCGCCAATGCGGATGGCATTGGCCTTGCGGACCAGTTCGTCGACGAAGCGCTCGGCGATGGATTCCTCCACCACCAGCCGCGCCCCGGCGGAGCAGACCTGGCCTGAGTGCACAAAGGCGCCGTTCAGCGCATTGTCGACGGCGGCGTCGAAGTCAGCGTCCGCGAAGACGACGTTGGGGTTCTTGCCGCCAAGTTCCAGCGCCACCTTCTTCACGGTGCCGGCTGCAGCCGCGGCAATGCGCTTGCCGGTTTCCAGGCCACCGGTGAAGGAGACCAGGTCAATGTCGGGGTGCTCGGAAAGGGGTGCGCCCGCTTTTACTCCCGGACCGGTCAGCAGGTTGGCGACGCCGTCCGGCAGGCCCAGGTCCTTCAACAACTGCATGGTCAGGATTGCGGTGGACGGGGTCAGCTCGGCGGGCTTCAGGACGAAAGTACAGCCGGCGGCCAGCGCAGGAGCGATCTTCCACGCGGCCTGCAGCAGCGGGTAGTTCCACGGCGTGATCAGGCCGCACACTCCAACAGGTTCGTAGACGATTCTGCTGACTACGGCGGGGTCCCCGGCATCGACCACCCGGCCCGCCGACTGCCCCGCCAGGCGCCCGAAATATTCGAAGCAGGCGGCGATGTCATCCATGTCGATGCGGCTTTCGACGATGCGCTTGCCGGTGTCCAGCGATTCGGCACGGGCGAACTTCTCGCGGCGTTCGCGCAGTTCTGCGGCGACCTTGAGCAGGAACGCTCCCCGTTCGGGAGCCGGGACGGAGGACCAGACGCCGGAGTCGAAGGCAGCCCGGGCTGCGGCGATGGCGCGCTCGGCATCTTCGCGGCCGGCTTCGGACACCGTGGCGACCAGTTCGCCGTCGGCCGGATTATGGATCTCGCGCACCGTGCCGGACGCTGCCGGCTCCCACCGGCCGTTGATGAAGAGGGTGGAGGCGGAATCGGAAAATGTGGCTTGGGTCATACGGAGCAGGCTAATGCATCTTGAACACCTGTTCAAGGAAAATATGAACATCTGTTCAAAGTGCTGTTGTGTGTCATGAGGGGTCGGCACCCATCCCCGCTCCCGCCCGCTACGAACCACTGTCATGAAAAAGCTCGGACTCCGGAATAAAGGCCCCCAAACCATGGCCGCGCTGGCAGGCGTGGTGTCGGCCGCCGTCGTACTCGCGGTTGCGGAACTGATCGGCGCCTTCTTCACCGCCAGGGCAACGCCGGTGTTCGCCCTTGGCTCCACGTTCATCGACTTCACGCCCCCGTGGATGAAGGACTTCGCGATCGCTACGTTCGGTACCAACGACAAGGCCGCCCTGTTCGTAGGCATGGGCCTGACGATCGCCCTGCTGGCCTGCGTCCTGGGCATAGTGGCCTACCGGAAGTGGGCCCTCGGGGTCCTGGGTGTGCTGTTCATGGGCACGGTAATAGTGGCTTCCGTCGTGACCCGCGCAGGTGTGGGGCCCGTCGATGCCATCCCTTCCGTCCTGGGAACGATCGCCGGCCTCATCGTCCTGCGTCGGCTCATGGTGCCGCTGTGGGGACTGAAGGCGTGGCCGGAAGCTCCTTCTGACATAGCGGCCGACGCCGATAGCCGGGTTGGGGGCGCCGGCGCCAGCCGTCGTCGCTTCTTCGCTGCGGCAGGGGTTGCCGCAGTCGCGGCAGGAATAGCGGCAACCGGTGGCAGGCTTCTGAGCGCCGCGCGCAACAATGTTGCGCAGGCCCGGGACGCCCTTCGCCTCCCGGCGCCGGTCAAGGCCGCCGCCGCCGTGCCCGCCGGGGTCCAGTCTCCGGTTCCGGGAGTCTTTCCCTGGCTGACGCCGAACAACGAGTTCTACCGCATTGACACGGCCCTGAGTGTCCCGGAGATCAACGTCAAAGATTGGTCACTCCGGGTGCACGGAATGGTGGAACAGGAGGTCACCCTGACTTTCCAGGACCTGCTGGACGCGGACTTGATCGAATCCCACGTCACCCTGACCTGCGTCTCCAACCCTGTGGGTGGCAAGTTGGCCGGCAACGCCAAGTGGTTGGGCTTCCCCATACGCGAAGTCCTGAAAAGGGCCAAGCCGAAGGAGGGCGCGGACATGGTGCTCTCAAAGTCCATTGACGGTTTTAGCGCCTCCACTCCGCTGGATGTCCTGCAGGATGACCGCGACGCCATGCTGGCCATTGGCATGAACGGTGAGCCCCTGCCTGTCGAACACGGATACCCTGTGCGCATGGTGGTTCCGGGGCTGTATGGCTTCGTTTCCGCGACCAAATGGGTGGTGGATCTGGAAGTCACCCGCTTTGCGGACAGCAAGGCTTACTGGACTGAGCGCGGATGGTCGGAACGTGGGCCCATCAAGACCATGGCACGTGTGGACGTACCGAAGTCCTTCGCGAAGTTCCCGCCGGGGAAGGTAGCTGTGGGTGGCACCGCTTGGGCCCAGACGCGCGGCATCACCAAGGTGGAAGTGCAGATCGACGACGGCGAATGGGTGGAGGCAACCCTCTCCACCGAAGCCTCCACGGTGACTTGGCGTCAGTGGTCCTACGAATGGGATGCCACACCCGGCATCCACTACGTCAAAGCACGTGCCACCGACGGAACCGGTGAAACCCAGACGGAAAAGCGCGCCGATCCGGTGCCCGATGGAGCCTCGGGCTGGCCGTCGGTGATGGTGACGGTGGAGTAGTCCGGGTATCCGGTTCCCGGTGGGGGTTGACGGGTTACTTGCATTTTGCAAGTATGGGCCGCATGAGCCTTTTCATCACCTGCCCCGTCGAAAACGTCGAACGCACCACCGCCTTCTACACCGCTCTCGGTTGGACCCTCAACACCAAGATGTCCGACCACAATGTGTCCTGCTTCGAGATCGCGCCGGAGCAGTACGTCATGCTCGGCAGCCGCGAGATGTACGCGAGCGTTGGGGGAACCGAGGACATCATCGGTGGACCCGAAACCCCCTCCAAAGTCACCGTTTCCTTCGACATGGACAGCCGGGAGGCGGTGGACCAGATCATTGAGCGCGCCGCAGCTGCCGGTGGGCGGATCGGTGACACCGACGACTACCCCTTCATGTACCAACGCCAATTCGACGACCCCGACGGCTACCACTACTCGCCGTTTTGGATGAAGCCGGATACCGATCCCACGGCGTGAGCAACCTCGCCGCTGCCCTCGACATTGTCGGAGCACGGTGGGCGCTGCTCATTGTGGAACGCCTCCTCGACGGGCCACAGCGCTACGGTGACCTTCAACGCGACCTTGGTGTGCCAACCAACATGCTGGCAACCCGCTTGCGGGAGCTCGAGGCCGCCGGGGTCCTGGTCCGGCTGCCGCTTCGGCACAACACCCGCGCTTACGCGTTGACCGATCGCGGACGCGCCCTTAGTGAAGCTATCGACGCCTTGGCTCGCTGGGGCGACGAAAAGTAGCCAGGACCGGTAACGGTCTTTAGCTGCCAGGGGCGAACGCAATCTCTTCCGTGCGCGCGATTCCCCGCTCGATGGCTGCCTTGTCTATGCCCAGCAGGGTGGTGAGCCACATGCCGTTTTGCACAACGACGATGTCGGACGCCCGGTCCTTGCATTCATCCACGGAAAGCCCGGGAACGGCGTTGCCGATCAACGCCGCAAGCCCTTGGAGATACCTGTCAAAGGCCGCGGCGTTGATCTGCGCGAAGTCCTCGTGCGCCTGGGCCAGGGCCCACAGGTGGAGGCGGAGTGACAAATATGGCGTTGTGAGGAGCCCGGGGTCGGCGACCCGCCGGAGTGATTCCCGGAGTTGCTCATCCGGGGCCGAGGTGGGAGCCGGCTCCACCAGCAGGAGGTCGTGCTCTTCGATCTGGTGCAGCACCGCCCTGATCAGGCTCGACTTGTCTTCGTAGTAGTAATTCACCAGTCCCAGTGCCACGCCGGCTTCACGCGCGACCGCCCTCATGTTGATGCCGGAAATGCCGTGGCGGGACAGTAGTTCCAGGGCCGCTTCCAGGATGCGCGTCTGTCTGTCAGCCTGTTCGCCGGTTTTAGCGGTGCTTGTACCCATTCGGCCAGACTATTGCCTAACTCGGGTCGGCGCATCCTGACCGTCTACAGGTTCTCTTCCGCGTAAGCCCGCAGGGCATCCCTGACAAACGTCGCCCCTGCCTCCCCGCCATAGTTGGCGCCGAAGCGAGGATCCGCCACATACATTTCGCCGAGTCCCGTGACGTAACCTTTGACGTCTCCGCCGGGCGCCGCCGTCGGGGTTCCCGGTATGCCGCGCAGCCACTCAACGTGGCGTCGGGCGAGATCCTGCGCCTCGGCGCTCCCGGGAGAAACGCCGGATTGGGCAGCGACAATCCAGTCGGCACTCAACTTCTGCAGGCGATCCTTCCACTGCTGCTTCTCGTCGGGGCTCATGCTGCGCCACCACGAATCACCGCCCGCGTAGGCGTCCTTGCCCCAACGCTCCTCCACCTCGTCCTTGTACTGAGTGTGGTCGAAGCCGTCAAACATGTCCTGTGCCATGTACTTTCCATCCCCTTTCAACGTGTCGATGGTTTGCCGGACGGACGCGATCTGCCGGGTAAGCCGGTCCTGCTCGCGGGCGAGCCATTCCAGGTGGCTGCTCAACGCTTTGACGGTGTCCGTCTCGCGGTGGAGCACTTCGGCGATCGCCGGCAGGCCGAGACCCAGCTCCCGTAGCAGGAGGATGCGCTGCAGCTGAACCAAGGCCGGACCGTCATAGTAGCGATAGCCGTTATGGCCGGTCCGGCTTGGTTTCAGCAGCCCAATGTCGTCGTAATGACGCAGCGTGCGGCTGGTGGTTCCTGCCATTTTCGCGATTTCCTGGATTGACCAGTCCATCCGTCCCCCGTCCTGTGCTTGTACTTTCGACAGTAGAGGTTGACGTTACGTCAAGGTCAAGGGGGCTTCGGTAGGCATTAGTCGGCCAGGATCAGGTAGAGCGCCCGACGGGTCTCGTCCAGCTTTTCAATGGCAGCCTGGCGCTGTTCGTCGGTGGCCGCCGCCCGGAACTGGTGGATGACGCCCATGAGCTTTCCGACGCTCTGGTGGAACGCGGCGCCGGTGCCGTCTGCCTCGGTGTTCCAGGCATTGGCAAGCTCTTCTTCGTGCTCGGCGATGTAGGCCTTGCCGTCTTCAGTAAGCGTGAATTCGGTGCGGCGTCCCTCGCCGACAGCGACGATCAATTCTTCATCGACCAGCTGCTGCAGTGTGGGATAAACCGAGCCCGGGCTGGGGCGCCAGGCTCCGGACGTCTTCTCGGCGATGGTCTTGATCAGCCCGTATCCATTGGACGGCGCCTCTGCCAGCAGGGAGAGGATAGCCGCGCGGACGTCGCCTCGGTTGGCCCGGCGGGAGCCGCCGGGGCCGAAACCCCTGGGGCCGAAGCCGGGTCCGAAACCACCAGGGCCGAATCCTGGGCCGAAGCCGCCGGGACCGAATCCACCCCCGCCGTGGCCGCCCGGACCGCGACGACCCTTGCCGCGATTGAAGCGGCCCCGGCCGTGTTCGTGCTCGGGGTGTCCATGTCCGTGATCCGGGAAATTGTTGTCGTGTTCGTTGATGCCTTTCATAGCAGCATCGTCCTTTCGGTTGTTGTTACGCCGAAGGAGTATCGGCGATAGTTAACGATATATCGGTATCTATCGCGACGTCAAGGGTTTGTGAGTGAGCGTTTGGGGGAAGGGGGTGGGATGTGAGAGAGGGTGCTTAAAGCACGACGGCGGATGCGGACTTCCGTACGGAAGCCGGCACCCGCCGTCGTGGTTTAGGCCGATGTGGTTAGAGGGTGGGCTATTTCCACCAGGTGTCGAAGATGGTCACCGGAACCGTGCGCTTGTGGCGCGTGCGCAGGTACTTCTGCTCGATGATCTCCGCAACTGCCTCGGGTACCTCGCGCCCCTCTAGGTAATCGTCGATCTGGTCGTAGGTGATGCCGAGCTCGTCCTCATCGGTGCGGCCGGGCTTGTCGTCCAGGAGGTCCGCGGTGGGAACCTTGTCCCAGACGCGCGACGGAGCGCCGAGTTCGGCCAGGAGTGCACGGTTCTGGCGCTTGTTGAGGCCGAACAGCGGCAGGATGTCCGCGCCGCCGTCGCCGAATTTGGTGAAGAAGCCCGTCACGGACTCCGCTCCGTGGTCGGTTCCGATCACCAGGTAGTTGTGTTCGCCGGCCAGCGCATACTGGGCGATCATGCGGGCGCGGGCCTTGGTGTTGCCCTTGTGGAAGTCGGAGATTGGCGCACCGGTGGTCTTTTCGAACTCTTCCTCGAAACCGTCCACGGCTTGGGAGATGTTGTAGGTCCACTCGGTCTTTGCCTTGATGAAATCCAAAGCAGCCTGGGCGTCGTCTTCATCGTGCTGGATGCCGTAGGGGAGGCGGACCGCGACGAAGTTCGCGTCCACGCCGTCGGCTTCCAGTTCCTCCACAGCCAATTGGGCCAGGCGGCCGGCAAGCGAAGAGTCGATGCCCCCGGAGATGCCCAAAACGAACCCTTTGGTGCCGGTAGCTTTCAGGTAGTTCTTCAGGAAGGCGACCCGCTTGCGGATCTCCTCCGCAGGATCGATCCGGGGCTGGACGCCCATTTCCTCAATGATCTTGGCCTGGAGTTCGCGCATGTGTTCCACACTAGTCAGCCCGGTCACAAAGGCTCAACCATATTGCGCCGTGATTCGGCTTATTTGGAGGGCGCCGGGCCGGTGGAACCGCGGACGGTGAGGTGGGTGGGCATGACGGCGAGCCGCCGGCTGGAACCGGCGTGAAGGGGATCCAGTTGGGCGAGGAGCATGGACACGGCCACCCGCCCTGCCTGCTCAATGGGTGAAGCCATGGTGGTGAGGGGTGGATTGCAGAAGTCGGCGCCGAAAATGTCGTCGCAACCCACAATGCTCATGTCTTCAGGAACGCGGATCCCGCGCTCCCGGAGGCGCTGCAGCATGCCGATGGCCAGGAGGTCGTTGAAGACGATGCAGGCCGTTGCCCCGGTTCGCGCTGCGGCGTCGGCGGCTGCTGCTCCGGACGTTGTTTTGGGGGTGAAGGGTCCTACCCGGGAGGTCGTCAGTCCCCGATCGCGGCTTTCCTCCTCAAAAGTCTTCCAGCGTTTGGCGTTTGACCATGACGACGCCGGGCCCCCGACGTAGCAGATCCTGGTGTGGCCCAGCGACGTGAGGTGTTCAAGGGCCTGGACCACGGCTCCGGGGGTGTCGATGACCACCGTGGGGGCGTTGGCTGAGGAACGGTTAATGGTGACGATTGCCTGTGAGGTTGCTGCCTCAAGGATCTGGGCGTCGGTGAGGCGCGATGCGGCGAGGATGAATCCGTCAGCGGTCCGCTGCATTTTCTGGAGGGTGTCTGCTTCCATTTCAGCTGACTCTTCCGTATCCACCAGAAGCTGCGTATAGCCGGCGGCTTTGAGCTGGTTTTGGGTGCCCCGGATGATATCGAAGTAGAACGGGTTGGTGACATCGGGAACCAGCAGGGCGATGGCATTGGTTCGGCCGGAGCTAAGGCTGCGGGCCTGCGAACTGGGGACGTAGTTGAGCTCGGCGGCCACTTTCTCGATGCGTTCACGCGTTGCCCTGTTCACGCGGTCCGGATTGGAAAGGGCCCTGGAGACAGTGGATGTGGCCACTCCCGCCAAGGCAGCAACATCCTTGATTGTGGGTGCGGATCCCCGCCCGTTCGTCTCAGCCATAAAAAGATTGCACCATCTAATGGCAACTTTTGGCAACCGCTTGCCGCATCCTTGCCACACTCCTAGACTCGAAGCCGAAAGCCCCTGTGACGTGGACCACTATCGGGCTGTGTATCCAAGGAGGAAACAATGAGGTTTGCACCATCAGCCAAACTTGCCGCCGTCGCTTTGACGGCCACTTTGGCACTGACAGCCTGTGGGGGGAGCGGCAGCAGCACGTCGGCCAGCTCCGGAGGTGCCGTCGACGGAGCAGGCAAGACACTGAATGTCCTGACCGGTGTCAACAATCAATACCCGGAAGAACAAAAGAAGTGGCAGAGCGACATTGCCGCCAAGTTCAAGGCCAAGACCGGCGCCGAAGTGAAGTTCGAAACCTTTGCCTCAGCCAACGATGAACTGACCCGTATCCAAACTTCCGTTGTTTCCGGCCAAGGCCCGGACGTCTACAGCTTGGGCACCACGTTCACGCCCACCGCCTACGCCACCAAGGCCTTCGTGACACTTTCCGATGACGACTGGAAGAAGGTCGGCGGGAAGGACCGGTTCAACCCGGCCGCCCTTGGCATTTCAGGCCCGGACTCCGATCATCAGGCGGGCATCCCGTTTGTCAGCCGTCCGTTCGTCATGGCGTACAACAAGGACCTTCTTGCGGCCGCCGGCATCGAGAAGCCTGCGACCACCTGGGATGAGCTCGCCGACCAGGCAAAGAAGATGACCAACGCCGGGACCGGAACCTACGGCCTGGCCACCGGGTACAAGGACAATTTTGATCCCTGGAAGTTCATTTGGGCCATGTCCGTTCAGGCAGGCAACCCGCTGGTGGACGGCAACAAGCTGAAGATGGATGACCCCACGGTCAAGAAGGCCTACGAAACCTACTTCGGCTGGCTCACCAAGGACAAGGTGGTGGATCCGGCAGCGATCGGCTGGAGCAACAGCAACGCGGTTGCAGCCTTCGCCTCCGGCAAGGCCGGATACCTGATGATGACCACCTCCAGCTCCATTCCTACCTTGGACAAGTCCGCCATTGCCGGCAAGTACGCCTACTCCCTCATGCCCACGACAGCGCCGGGCGAGTCTTCCCCCAAGGGCGACGGTGACAAGGCCGCCAGCATCCTTTCCGGCGACAACGTCGTGGTCGCGGACTACTCCCAGCAGAAGGACCTGGCGTTCGCCTACATCGAGATGATTACGTCCAAGGACGAGCAGCTGAACTATCAGAAGATCTTCGGTGAGCTCCCCGCAAACGCCGAGGCACTCGCCACCCTGACCGATCCGAAGCTGAAGCCGATCGCAGATGCTGCCGGCAAGTCGAAGGCAACTCCCTTCACTGGCGCATGGGGCGACATCCAGCTGGGGCTCCTGAACGTCACGGTCCAGTCCATCCCGGACCTGGCCAAGGGATCTGTTGATGAGAGTGCCCTGGAATCACGCTTGAAGGACGCCCAGTCCAAGGGCCAGGCTTCCCTCGACCGGGCTGCGAAGTCCTAGGCAGGGCCTCCCATGTCCACGGATTCCTTCAGGGAAATGAAACCCGTGTCCGGTCCGGCTGCCCGCGGGCAGCTGGCCCGGTCCGGGCCGACAAAGCCAGCGCTCGACGCCGGTGACTCGCCGACCGCAGGCACCGGAACCTTCCAGCCAGCCGGCGGTGACCGGAAGCCCGTCCGCCGCAAGGGCCTGAGCGAGCGCAATCGACCCCTATGGATGCTGATTCCCGGCGGTTTGCTGATGTTCGTCATCATCGTGGTGCCGCTGTTCCTGGGCATCTACATGTCGACGCTCAACCTCGACCAGTACTCGCTGCGCAAGTGGATCAGCGCGCCGTTCATCGGCGTCGGGAACTTTGTGGAGGCCCTGACCGATTCGCCGCTGCTGCACTCGGTGTGGCTGAGCGTCAGCTACTCGCTGATCGCCATGCTCGTCACCTTGCCGCTGGGCATCGCAGCGGCTGTTGCCACGCAGAATTCGTTCAAAGGCCGCGCCCTGGTGCGCTCGATTTTCCTGATCCCGTACGTGCTGCCGTCCTTTGTGGTGGCAACCGTATGGCGGACCATGTTCCAGCCCGACGGAGTCGTCAACTCGGCCCTGGGTGTGTTCGGCGTTGACGGTGGCTTGTGGCTCAACGGACCGCAAACGTACTGGACGCTGATCCTGGTCCAGATCTGGGCGTCCTGGCCGTTTATCTACCTGCTGGCACTCTCCGGCCTGCAATCCGTGGATCACGAAGTCCATGAGGCCTCGGCCCTGGACGGCGCCTTGTGGTGGAACAAGCTGCGGTACGTCATCTTCCCGTACCTCAAGGGTCCGTTGTCGCTGGCATTCCTGATCGGCATGCTGCACCACATCAATAACTTCACGCTCCCGTACGTCCTGTTCGGCGTACCGGCCCCGTCCGACGTCGAAGTGCTTCCGATCCTCACGTACGTCACCAGCTTCCAGAGCTTCCGCTTCGGTCTCAGTGCGGCCATGGCCTTCGTGTCCCTGGTGCTGATCGCCATTCCGCTGTTCATCTACCTGCGCGCCGTCAAGCTTGACGACGCCGAGACGCCTGGAGGCAAGAAGTGAGCGCGTCAACCACCTCAGTGCGCGGCACGGCCCACGGCGGCACGGCGGGAAGCACGTTCCGGCCTGGTTCCAAGCGGCAGAACGAAGTAACCCGTCTCTTACCTGGTCCAATGCTGGCGATCATCCTGACGGTGCTAAGTGCCATAGTGCTCATCCCCGTGGCCTACATCTTTTTGGCCTCGGTGAATTCCGACATCGGCGTGGCTAAGGGTGAATTCTGGCCGTCAAGCTTCTCGCTGGAGAACTACACCAAGATCTGGTCCAGCGTGGGCCTGGCCAAGGGGCTTGCCAACAGCGTCCTGGTCGCGGGGGCTACTGCGGTGGTGTCGGCAGCCATGTCCGTGTCCATCGCCTATGTCCTGGTCCGCTACCAGTTCCGCGGGCGGCTCACTATTCTCCGTGGCCTGCTGGCCCTGCAATCGGTGCCGGGTACCCTGATGGTCCTTCCGGTATTCGTGCTCTTCTCCTCAGCCGCCAGCTACCTTGGCATCCAGGTGATCGGTACGCAATGGGGCCTCTTTGTCACGTACCTGACGTTCGCCATGCCGTTCTCCACGTGGGTGATGGTCACCTATCTGCGCGGCCTGCCGCGCGAACTGGAAGAGGCAGCAAGGATCGACGGTGCCAGCAACCTTGGCGTCCTGGTCCGGATCATCCTCCCGCTCAGCTGGCCCGGAATCGTGGTCTCGGGGATCTTTGCTTTCCTGCTGGGCTGGAACGATGTCCTCTTTGCCTCGGTGATGACCCGCCCCGAAAGCCAGACGGCAGCGGTAGCCCTCCAGATCTTCGGCGCTTCGCAGGAGGGTGGAGCCATTCCCTTCTACGGCCAAATGATGGCGGCTTCGCTGGTTTGTGCGGCGCCCGTCGTGATTCTCTACCTGATTTTCCAACGTTACCTAGTGGGCGGTCTCACCGCCGGAGGAGTTAAGTAGCAATGACCGGTCAAGCAACAGTCCAGTGGACGCTTTCGGGCTTCGGAGACGAGATCGACGACGACCCGGTCCTGCAGATCGCGGTGCTCCAGGCCCTGGGAGCGAACCACATTGAAGTCCGCAGTGCGTGGGGAACCAACATCGTGGATCTGACGTCGGGGCAGTTGACCGAACTCAAGAAACTGCTCGATGCAGCGGGAATGGGTGTTTCGGCCATCGCTTCGCCAATCGGCAAAGTGGACGTCACGCTGCCGGTGGAACACGAGGTTGAGCGACTTCAACGGGCAGTCAACGCCGCCCAGGTTCTTGGTTCCCGCTACATCCGCATCTTTTCCTTCTACTACGGGGAAGGAGTGGCCGTGGACAGCATCCGGGACGATGTCATTGAGCGGATGCGTGCCCTGGCCGACGTCGCCGAACGGTCCGGAGTGGTCCTTCTCCACGAGAACGAGAAAGACATTTTCGGCGATACCCCCGACCGCGTCCTGGACATCATCGAGTCCGTAAACTCGCCGGCCTTGAAGGTCGCCTGGGATCCGGCCAACTTCGTCCAGGTAGGGGTGAAGCCTTTCGATGAGGGCTACGCAAAACTCCGTCCCCACCTGGAATACCTGCAGGTCAAGGACGCGCGGTTCGCGGACGCCGTCGTGGTTCCTGCCGGTGAGGGCGACGGCGACCTGCTCCGCACGGTGGAGGCGCTGAAGGCCGACGGATTCGTAGGATTCGCAAGCCTTGAGCCCCATCTGGCCGGGGCCCATGGACTGGGCGGCTTCTCCGGGCCGACCGCTTTCGGGATGGCAGCCCGAGCCTTTGCCAAAGTCGTCAACGAAGCAGGAGTGGAAACCAAATGAGCACCGAATCGTCCAACCCCATCATCAACGTCGCCATCGCCGGTTGCGGCACCATCGGGCGCACGCACGCTGCGTCCGTTGCCGCGATCGCGGACCTGCAGGTCACGGCCTTGGTGGACGAAATCGCAGAAGCCGCGGATGCCTTGGCCCAGCACATCGAAGACCAGGGTGCCGCCCGGCCGGCCACCTTCCGGAGCCTGGACGAAGCGTTCGCAGGTGCCGCCGTCGATCTTGTCATCATTGCCACACCCAGCGGACTTCACATTGAGCAGGCGCTGGAGGTGCTCAACTCCGGCAAGCACGTGGTGATCGAAAAGCCGCTGGATGTGAACCTGAACCGTACCGACGAGATCCTGGCGGCAGCCAAAGCAGCTGAAGGAAAGGGCCTGGTGGCCAGCGTCATCAGCCAGCACCGCTTCGATCCCGCGAGCATCGTGGTGGACGAAGCCCGCCGGGCCGGACGCTTCGGCCGGCTGACCTCGGCCATCGCCTCGGTGAGCTGGTATCGCAGCCAGGGCTATTACGACTCCGGCGCCTGGCGAGGCACCTGGGCCATGGACGGTGGCGGGGCCGTAATGAACCAGGGCGTGCACACAGTGGATCTCCTGCTGTGGTTCCTGGGCACCCCGGTGGAGATCAGCGCCAAGACGGCCCTGCTGGCACACACCGGCGTTGAAGTCGAGGACACCGCGGTGGCCACGGTGACGTTCGAATCCGGCGCGCTTGCGGTACTCCATGCCACCACCGCCGCCTATCCCGGGCTCAGCGTCAGGCTTCAGGTCATGGGCAGCAAAGGCTCGGCAGTGATTGACAGCGACAACCTCCAGTTCTTCCATGCTGCGTCCTCCGAGGAAGAGACCCAGGGTGGACCGATGGGAATGCCTGGCGCGGGCAACCAGGCCGAGGAGGAACTCGCAAAATTCGCTGAAGCGGCGCCGCAATCCAACCTGGACCCCACCGTCTATCCGGCCGGACACATCCGCCAATACCGGGACGTGGTGGAAGCCATCCGCAACGGCCGGCCGGCAGGGGTCACCGTCGAGGACGCAGTGCGGGCATTGGCCACCGTACGCGCGCTGTACGTCTCGGCCACCCTTGGCCGCCCAGTGCTCATTGCGGACGTGGTTGCCGGCAAGTACAACGACGTTGAGGTGCGCACCGGCAACGGGCACTTCGAGGAGGTCTCCGCATGAAATTCTCCGTCTTCACGGCCTCGACGCCGGAATGGACACCGCAGGAAGCAGCCATTGAACTGGCGGCACAGGGCTGGGACGGCATCGAATGGCGGGTCACGGACCAGGCTGAATCTCCGGAACCCGGGTTCTGGGCCGGAAACAAGGCCACATGGCCCATGACCGGCCTGGAGGAATCGCTGCCGGAGATTGCCCGGATCACCTCGGACGCCGGCCTGGAGTACTCCGGCCTGGGCGGTTACGCCCGCTGCGATAACCACGACGGCGTGGAGCGCGTCCTCGCCGCCACGGCCGCGTTGGGAGCACGGCAGGTCCGGGTCAACGTGCTGCCGCTGGGTAACTCCACCATGGGAGGGGGCGAACCCAGCGGAGTGTCCTACCCGGAGCTCTTCGAGGCCACACGGGAACACTACGAATGGGTGGCCGGTCGTGCCGCACACCACGGTGTCAAGGCACTTGTGGAGCTGCATCACGGGACGGTGACCGCATCTGCTTCGTCCGCCCGTCGCCTCCTGGAAGGCCTGGATCCACGGCACGTCGGGGTCATTCACGACCTCGGCAACCTGCTGATCGAAGGCTGGGAGTCTCCGCTGCCGGCCCTTGAACTGTTGGGGCCCTACCTGTCGCACATCCATGTGAAGAACGCTCGCTGGGTACAGGCAGGAGAACGTGACGAGTCCGGGGCGGCGGTGTGGCAGAACGAGTGGGCGCCGCTCGCCGAAGGGCAGGGGAGCGTGCTTGCCTACTTCAAAGCACTGGCCGACGTCGGTTACGACGACTGGGTCACGGTGGAGGACTTTTCCACCGCCCTTCCACTCGCCGAACGCACCGCAGGCAACCTTCAGTACTTGCGCCGGGTGGCAGAGCTGGCCGGATTGTCAGTTCCTGCCAGCGCCGATCTCCCCGCCGGTTCCATCCCGAAAGGCTGACTCCATGTCCCAGTCCCTTGCCACCCACCCCGACCGCCTGCTCCCGGCGGATCCGGGGACGCGCAGCATCGCGCGTGCCTTGTTGGAGCGGGTCCAGGACCTGCCCATCATTTCTCCGCACGGCCACGTGGATGCGGCAGTGATCGAACAGAACACGCCCTTCCCGGATCCTGCGGCGTTGCTGGTCACACCGGACCACTACGTCACCCGGCTGATCCACGCTTCAGGAGTTCCGCTCGACAAACTCCAGCCACAAGCGGGGGCGCGCAACATCTGGCGGTCCTTCTGCGAGGCCTGGCCGTTGTTCGATGGCACCGCTTCCGGGTACTGGCTGCGGACTCAGTTCGAGTCGGTGTTCGGCTGGCAGGGTGAACTGTCCGCAGGGAGCGCGGACGCCAGCTTCGAGGCGATTTCGGCGAAGCTGGCGGAGCCCGGCTTCCGCCCCCGTGAGCTGTTCAAGGACTTCAATATCGAGGTCCTTGCCACCACGGACGATCCTTTGGACAGCCTGGACAGCCACCGCGCGTTGGCCGCCGACCCATCGTTCCACGGCCGCGTACTGCCCACTTTCCGCCCGGACGCGTATATCAACATCGCGCACCCCGCATGGCAAGCCAACGTGGAACGGCTCATCGCGGAAGCGTCCGACGGCGGCACGGGCTACCGCGGGTACCTCACCGCCCTGGAGAATCGCCGCCGCTACTTCGTGGACCACGGGGCGGTGTCCGCGGACCATGGCGTGAGGACCCCCGCGACCCTCAAGCTGGACCAAGCCGAAGCGGAGGCCCTGTTCTCCCGGGCCCTTTCCGGACAGGCAAGCGCCCAGGACCGCGACGCGTTCGAAGCCCACATGATGTACCAGATGGCCAGGATGTCCGTGGAAGACGGCTTGGTGATGACCATCCACCCGGGTTCCTTCCGCAACCACCATCAGCCCACCTTTGAAGCTTTCGGAGCGGACACCGGCCACGACATTCCCGTTGCCATCAACTACACCGAGGCTGTCCGGCCCCTCCTCCAGGACTTCGGTACTGCCGATAACTTCCACCTGGTGCTGTTCACCCTGGATGAAACCGTCTTCTCCCGCGAACTCGCACCACTCGCCGGTTTCTACCCCTCGGTCTACATCGGTGCCCCGTGGTGGTTCCTGGATGCCCCCGATGCCATGCTCCGGTTCCGCTCGGCCGTCACGGAAACCAGTGGCTTCTCCCGCTCGTCCGGGTTCATCGATGACACCCGGGCGTTCTGCTCAATTCCGGCACGGCATGACGCCTCGCGCAGGATCGAGGCCTCGTTCCTGGCGCGGCTCGTTGCCGAGCACCGCATCAGCGAGGACCGCGCACATGAGCTGATTGTCGACGTCGTCGATTCTTCTCCGCGACGGGTCTTCAAACTATGAGTGCCGGGCAGCTGCCGGCACGCCTCAGCCGGGCCATCGCGTTTCCCGGGCAGGCTGCGCCCCCAGTGCGCATGGTGCACCTTGGCCTGGGGGCGTTTCACCGCTCGCACCAGGCGTGGTACACCCACCATGCCGGGGATGCCTCCGAATGGGGCATCGCCGCATTCACGGGGCGCAGGCCAAGGGCTGCAGATATTCTGGCTGAGCAGGACGGCGTGTTCACGCTGGTGGAGCGATCGGGTGCAGCCGATTCCTTCGAGGTCATCGGCAGCATTGTCGAAGCCGTGGACGGCGCAGACGTCAAGCGGTTGGCCGAGCTGATAGCAGCTCCTGCCACCGTGGTGGTCACCCTGACCATCACCGAAGCCGCATACGCTGCGGCCGGAGACGAGACGCCGCTGGCACGCCTGGTCGCAGCGCTCGCGGCCCGCAAGGATGCCGACGCCGGTCCGATCGCCGTGGTCAGTTGCGACAACCTCGCGGGGAACGGCACGGTAGCCCGGAAGGCAGTGCAGGCCATTGCGGAAGCTGCTGATCCGGCCCTTGGTCAATGGATCCGCGCCAATGTGAGCTTCGTCGGCACTTCCGTGGACCGGATCACGCCGCGGACCACGCCTGCGGACCTTGTGGAAGTGGCCGAACAGTGCGGGTACCGGGATGAGGCCGCCGTGGTGGCGGAGCCTTTCCGTAACTGGGTCCTGAGCGGAGATTTCCCGGGCGGGCGCCCCCGCTGGGAGGACTCCGGCGCTGTTTTCGTGGACGATCTGGAGCCCTACGAGAACCGCAAACTCTGGCTCCTTAACGGCGCGCACTCCATCCTTGCGTACGCCGGACTCGTCCGGGGCCACACGACTGTTGCCGAAGCCCTGGCCGATGAGGTGTGCAGGGCCGCAGTGGAGGCGTTTTGGGATGAGGCTTCCCGCCACCTGTCCGGTGAAGCCCTGGATGTTCCGGGGTACCGGCAGGCCCTGCTGGAAAGGTTCGGTAACTCGCGGATAGCCCACCACCTGTCCCAGATCGCAACGGACGGGAGCACCAAGTTGCGCATGCGTGCCTTGCCTGTGCTGGCCGCCGAACGCGCCCAGGGCCGTTCCGGAGACGGAGCTGCACGCATGATCGCGTCCTGGATCGCGTACGTGTCCGCCACCGAAGACGTCCAGGACCCGCTTGCAGAGGACATCAGAACCGCGAAAACGCACGACGGCGAACAACGCACCGCTGCGCTGTTGGCGCTCATCAATCCGGGCCTGGCCGAAGACACTGCCCTGCTTTCCCACATCCACCGGCAGCAAAGCGCCATTGACGCTGCCCGCACCCACGCATAGACCCTTGGAAGGAATGCCAACCATGAAAATCACTGCCGCTGAGGTCTTTGTGACCAGCCCGTCCCGGAACTTCGTCACCCTCCGCATCACCACGGAAGACGGTGTGACCGGCATCGGCGATGCAACCCTGAATGGCCGTGAACTCGCTGTGGCGGCCTACCTCAAGGAGCATGTGGCCCAGCTGCTCATCGGCAAGGATCCGCACCGGATCGAGGACACCTGGCAGTTCCTGTACCGCAGCTCCTACTGGCGCCGGGGCCCGGTCACCATGGCGGCCATTGCCGCCGTCGACATGGCGTTGTGGGACATCAAGGGCAAGTTGGCCGGGATGCCGGTCTACCAGCTCCTGGGCGGAGCGTCCCGGAACGGGCTCCGGGCTTATGGCCATGCCTCGGGCTCCGACATCCCCTCCCTGTTCGACTCCGTCCGCGAGCACCTTGAATTGGGCTACAAGTCCATCCGGATCCAGACCGCCATTCCCGGCATCAAGGCCGTGTATGGTGTTGCCGCGCAGGCCCAGGCCTCAGGCGAACGTTACGACTACGAGCCCGCCGGACGAGGCGCGTTCCCGCAGGAAGAAGACTGGGACACCCGCGCCTACCTCCGCCACCTGCCCACAGTGTTTGAAGCCGTGCGCAACGAGTTCGGCCCCGAAATCCCGCTGCTGCACGATGGGCACCACCGCATGACCCCCATCCAGGCGGCCAAGCTCGGCAAGGCGCTGGAACCATACGACCTCTTCTGGCTGGAGGATTGCACACCCGCTGAAAACCAGGAGGGCCTGCGCGTGGTCCGCCAGCACACCACCACTCCGTTGGCCATCGGCGAGATCTTCAATACCGTGTGGGACTTCCAGACCCTCATCAAGGAACAGCTGATCGACTATGTCCGTGCCGCGTCAACGCACTTCGGCGGGATCTCGCCGCTGAAGAAGGTCATGGACTTCGCCGCGCAGTATCAAATCAAGTCCGGCTTCCACGGACCCACCGACATTTCCCCGGTGGGCTTCGCCGCCCAGTTGCACGTTGGCCTGGCCATCCACAACTACGGCATCCAGGAATACATGCAGCACTCGGACAAGACCAACGAGGTCTTCCAGCAGTCCATGACCTTCAAGGACGGCTATCTGCACCCCGGAGACAACCCCGGCATCGGCGTCGAATTCAACGAGGAAGCCGCGGCAGCCTTCCCCTACCAGCAGGCCTACCTGCCGTACAACCGCCTCGTGGACGGAACTGTCCACGACTGGTAAACCCCACCACGTTCGGATGATGGAACCTCACCGATGCGCCCATGGCCAGGACGGTCTTATGCGCCTCTGATTCCCTGTTCCCAGAAGGGAGTTCCTCCCCGCCATCACGGAGGAACGAGCTTGAGCCCGGCGATGCCCATGAGGCGCCGCCGGGCTTTTGCGTGTCGTTCCGGCTGCGCGAGCATAATTGTGAACGCTAACAACGTTTCATGTCAAGACTTTTGAGGGCGCTGCCCGTCCGCAACCATTTCGTGATCTACAGCACTTGACCGACGGTATTGTTAGCGTTCACAATGGCATTCGCACCACCTTGAAGTGGCATGTGCCGCCCCCCAAGCCCACAGGCCCACCAAAGCGTTACCGTGCCGGACGCGCAGATGCTCCGGCTGCATCAGAGTTCGCGGCAATGCTGCCGCGGAAGGAGAGCAACGTGAGATTGAAGAAACTCCTGGGCGCCGTAGCGGTTGTCCTTACCTTGACCGTCGGAGCCACGGGCTGCGGCAGCCGTGGAGGCGGTGCCGAGGCCAGCAGCGCCGCGAAACCTGCCGATTCACTGGTGGGTATTTCGATGCCGACGCAGACGTCCGAACGCTGGATTGCTGACGGCGCCAACGTTGAGAAGTCCTTGAAGGACCTCGGCTACAAGACCGACCTTCAGTTCGCCAACGATGACATTCCCACCCAGGTTTCCCAGATCGAGAACATGCTGACGAAGGGTGCCAAGGCACTCATCATCGCCGCGATCGATGGCACCACCCTGACCGATGTCCTGGCCAAGGCCAAAGAGCAGAACGTCAAGGTCATCGCTTATGACCGCCTCATCAACGGAACGCCCAACGTCGACTACTACACCACCTTCGACAACTACACCGTTGGCGTCCAGCAGGCTACCTCCCTGCTGACCGGCCTGGGTCTTCTTGACGCAAGCGGCAAGAAAGTAGACGGCAAGGGCCCGTTCAACGTTGAGCTCTTCGCCGGCAGCCCTGACGACAACAACGCCAACTTCTTCTGGACCGGCGCCATGGACACCCTCAAGCCCTACATGGACGCAGGCACGCTGAAGGTTCCCAGTGGCCAGACCAAGTTCGAACAGGCAGCCATCCTTCGCTGGCAGGCACCCGTAGCCCAGAAGCGCATGGAAGACATCCTCACCTCCGCCTACAGCTCAGGCACCAAGCTCAACGGTGTTCTGTCCCCTTATGACGGTCTGTCCATCGGCATCATCTCCGCACTGACCAGCACCGGCGGTTACTCCACCGGAAGCCTGCCGGTAGTGACGGGCCAGGACGCCGAGAAGGGCTCTGTGAAGTCCATCATCGCCGGTGAGCAGTACTCCACGATCTTCAAGGACACCCGCCAGCTCGGCGCGCAGGCCGTGAAGATGGTTGACGCGGTCCTCAAGGGAACCGAGCCGGAAACCAACGACACCAAGACCTACAACAACAAGGTCAAGGTTGTCCCGGCCTTCCTCCTGAAGTCCGTCATCATCACCAAGGACAACTTCCAGAAGGAACTCATCGACTCGGGTTACTACAAGGAATCCGACGTCAAGTAGCACCCTGCGTGGCTCCGCCGTCCAGCGGCACGGCGGAGCCACGCCTCCTCTAGAGCCTGTCGAGTCCTCGGCCCGGCCAAGTTTCAACCAGTCAGCGGGAATTGACGATGAACGTACCCATTCTTCAAATGCGAGGAATCACCAAGACCTTCCCCGGGGTGAAAGCCCTTCAGGACGTCACCCTGGACGTCAACAGAGGTGAAGTCCACGCCATCTGCGGTGAGAACGGCGCCGGGAAGTCCACCCTCATGAAAGTCCTGTCCGGCGTCTACGCCCACAACACTTTCGACGGCGACATTCTCTTCGAGAACGAACCCTGCGAATTCTCCAGCATCACGGACAGCGAGAAGCGCGGCATCGTGATCATCCACCAGGAGCTGGCGCTGAGCCCGTACCTGTCGATCGCAGAGAACATCTACCTCGGCAACGAACTGGCCAACAACGGCTGGGTGGACTGGCGTAAAACCAACCTGGAAGCCGCGAAGCTCCTGGCCCGGGTAGGCCTCAGCGAAAACCCGGTCACCCCCATCCAACACATCAGTGTCGGCAAGCAGCAGCTGGTTGAAATTGCCAAGGCGCTCTCCAAAGAGGTGAAGCTCCTCATCCTTGACGAGCCCACGGCGGCCCTGAACGACGAAGACTCGGACCACCTGCTGGACCTGATCCTGCACCTCAAGGGCCAGGGCGTCACCAGCATCATCATCAGCCACAAGCTCAACGAGATCCGCAAAGTGGCGGACGCCGTCACCATCATCCGTGACGGCAAGTCGATCGAAACGCTGCGGCTCGACCAGGGCCAGATCACCCAGGAACGAATCATCCGCGGCATGGTGGGCCGTGACCTTGAAAGCCTGTACCCGGACCGGACCCCCACCATCGGTGAGGAAGTCCTCCGCATTGAAGACTGGACCGTCCAGCACCCTCAAGACCACTCCCGCATGGTGGTCAACAACGCCAACCTCAATGTCCGCAAGGGCGAGGTTGTTGGCTTGGCAGGACTCATGGGAGCAGGCCGGACCGAGCTGGCCATGAGCGTCTTCGGCCGAACCTATGGCCGCGCCGTTTCAGGCAAGGTCTACAAGTACGGCAAGGAAATCAACACTTCCACGGTGTCCGACGCCATCGATAACGGGATCGCCTACGCTACCGAGGACCGGAAGCACTACGGCTTGAACCTGATCGAGGACATCAAGCGGAACATCTCCATGGCGTCGCTGGGCAAGCTGGCCAAACGAGGTTGGGTGGACGGCAACAAGGAGACCACGGTTGCCAACCAGTACCGGAAGAGCATGAACATCAAAGCACCTTCCGTTGCGGCCATCACGGGCAAGCTCTCGGGTGGCAACCAGCAGAAGGTGGTGCTGAGCAAATGGATGTTCTCGGACCCGGACGTCCTGATCCTGGACGAACCCACCCGCGGCATCGACGTGGGCGCCAAGTTCGAGATCTACACGATCATCGCCCAGCTCGCTGCGGCTGGGAAAGCCGTCATCGTGATCTCATCTGAGCTTCCGGAGCTCCTGGGCATCTGCGACAGGATCTACACGCTGTCGGCAGGCCACATCACCGGCGAGGTCCCCATCGCCGAAGCCACCCAGGAAACCCTCATGCACTACATGACCAAAGAGAAGGAATAGCGAACATGTCCGCCCTACGAGAATCCCTTGGCTTCCTTACAAGCCGCCTCCGCCAGGTTGGCATCTTCGTCGCCCTGATCCTCATCGTCATCCTCTTCCAGGTCCTGACCAACGGCATCCTTCTGGAACCGCAGAACGTCACCAACCTGGTAGTACAGAACAGCTACATCCTGATCCTTGCCATCGGCATGGTCATGGTGATCATCGCAGGCCACATCGACCTTTCCGTTGGTTCCATTGCAGGCTTCATCGGTGCCGTTGCCGGCGTGATGATCGTGCAATGGGGCTGGGCGTGGTGGCTTGCCATCCCCGCTTGCCTCCTCGTAGGTGCACTGGTGGGAGCATGGCAGGGTTACTGGATCGCCTATGTGGGCATCCCGGCCTTCATCGTCACGCTGGCAGGCATGCTGATCTTCCGCGGCCTGACCCTGATCACCCTGAAAAACCAGCAGATCACCCCGTTCCCCAGCGAACTGCGCGCCCTGGGCGGTGGCTTCCTCCCGGACATTTCCGGCGGCACGTCCGTCCTTGAATGGCTGACGGTCATCCTGGGTGTCGGCGGCACCGCAGCCATCCTGTTCCAGGCCTTGAAGGAACGTCGCGTACGCCGCAAGTTCAACCTGGAGAATGAGCCGATGGCCTGGTTCGCCGTCAAGAACGGGTTCATCGCGGTACTGATGCTCATCATCACCTTCCTGCTGGCCAGCTACCGTGGAACCCCGATTGTCCTGATTGTCCTGGCCGTCCTGGTGATCCTCTACTCGGCGCTGATGAACAACAGCATCTTCGGCCGGCACACGTACGCAATCGGCGGCAACCTGCACGCTGCTGAACTCTCCGGCATCAAAACCAAGAAGGTCACCTTCCGCCTGTTCGTCAACATGGGCGTCCTGGCAGCACTGGCAGGCCTGGTCTTCACAGCACGTTTGAACTCTGCCCAGCCAGCAGGCGGCACCGGCTTCGAGCTCGACTCCATCGCCGCTGCCTTCATCGGTGGCGCAGCTGTCCAGGGCGGTATTGGTACGGTGGCCGGTGCCATGATCGGTGGCCTGATCATGGGCGTCCTCAACAACGGCATGTCCATCCTGGGCCTCGGCACGGACTACCAGCAGCTCATCAAGGGCCTGGTGCTCCTGCTCGCCGTCGGCTTCGACATCTTCAACAAGAACCGGACGGGGGCCGGGGGAGGCTCCGGCATGGCCCGTCGCTTCAAGTGGAAGACCACACCGCCGGCCACCGAAGCCGCTCCGGCGGCCAAGGCCGAACCGGTCGGTGTCGACGCCAAATAGGCGCAGCATCCACGTGGCCCGCGTTGCGTTCCGTGACTACTGAACGCAACGCGGGCCGTTCCTCCCCTTCAACGCAGAAGCGAGGTGCGGATGTCTTCACATGCATCGCACGGCCGACCTCCCGTGATGGGCGACGTTGCCAGGATGGCCGGCGTCTCGCACCAAACCGTCTCCCGGGTCCTGAACAACCACCCGAACGTCAGCAGCAAAACCAAGGAGCGCGTGGAAACAGCCATCGAGCACCTTGGCTACCGCCGCAACACCGCCGCACGCAGCCTGGTGACCCGACGGTCCCGGACCATCGGAGTCCTGGCCTGCGAAACGGGCCAGTTCGGGCCAGCGAACACCCTCCTCGGAGTCGAGCAGGCCGGCAGGGAAGCGGGCTACTTCGTCAGCATCGCCAACCTCCGCGAAGTGACCAGCGAGAGCATCAACGACGCAATCGCACACTTCCGCAACCAAGCGGTGGACGGCATAGTCATCCTGGTCCCGCACCCCGACGTCCTCGCCGTCATGCGCGACGTTTCCGTGCCCGTCCCGATCGTCGCGGCAGGTTCCGGCGCGGGAACCGAGTTGGCTGGTGCTTCCCTGGATCAGCGAATGGGTGCCCGCCTCGCCGTCGAGCATCTGATCGGGCTGGGGCATCGCCGTATTGCGCACATCTCCGGACCGCCCCACTGGATCGACGCCGCCGAGCGCATCAAAGGATGGCAGGAAGCCCTTGAGAGTGCGGGCCTCGACGCCGCTGTGCTTCTCCGAGGCGGATGGGACGCTGCCTCGGGCTACCGCGCAGGCTTGGCCCTGGTGGAACACCGCACCGTTACTGCCGTGTTCGTCGCCAACGACCAAATGGCGGTGGGTGTCCTCCGCGCAGTCCAGGAAGCCGGACTCCAGGTCCCCGGTGATATCAGTGTGGTGGGCTACGACGACCAGCCCGAGGCGGAGTACTTCATACCACCCCTCACCACCGTCAAGCAGGACTTCGAAGAACTCGGCAGGCGATGCATGGAAGCTGTGCTGGAACAGCTCGGCGGCCAAAGCGGTAGCGAAGCGCAAATTGTCAGCCCCCGGCTGGTAGTCCGTTCCACCACGGCTGCCCCCGCCCCAGACACGGAGCCGGGCCCCGGCGGCGGCCCCGCTCCGTCCCCACTAAACTAGGAGCCATGACTTCCACGCCTGACACTGCCGCTGCCCGTGCCCGCCTTCTTGAACTCATCAAAGAGCTGGCGGTTGTCCGCGGCAAAGTGATCCTTTCCAGCGGAAAGGAAGCCGACTACTACATCGACCTGCGCCGCATCACCCTCCACCACGAAGCCTCCAAGCTGGTGGGACAGGTCATGTTGGCAATGATCGACGACGCCGGCGTTTCAGTTGAGTGCGCTGGCGGGCTCACCATGGGCGCCGACCCCGTCGGTACCGCCGTCATGCACGCCGCCGCAGACGCCGGCCGCGCAGTGGACGCCTTCGTTGTCCGCAAGGCACAGAAGTCCTACGGCATGGGTCGACAGGTGGAGGGCCCCTCGGTGGAGGGACGCAACGTTGTTGTCCTCGAAGACACGTCCACCACGGGCGGGTCCGCGCTGACCGCCGTCGAAGGTGTCCGCAAAGCAGGCGGCAACGTCGTGGCCGTCGCGGTGATTGTGGACCGCAACACCGGTGCCAAGGAGAAAATCGAGGCCGAAACAGGCGTTCCGTACCTCTTCGCTTTCGGCAAGGACGAGCTGGGCCTCGACTAAAGAGTGGTGGTGCGGCCGATGCCTTTGTAGGGGCATCTTAAGGGCATTGGCTGTCCACAATCCACGGGGCTGCAAGGCGGCCCCCGCGAAGCCTATGCTTGCTGCGTGGACGTTCAAGTAGGGAAGCTCCCGGCGCCGCCGGAGGTGAACGAAGACCTCCCGACGCCGGTGGCTCCGCAGCCGGAGAAAGTTGAGGATCCGGGCTCCTGGGCCCGGATCCTGCCTTACGCTGCCAGGCTCAAGAAGACGTCCCGGCGAAACTTCCTTGTGACGGCCGGGATGTCCGCCGCGCTCGCCGGGGACATGCTCTTCACCCGCCGTGTGCAGGCTGAGCGCCGCGCCACCAAGATCCTTCGCGTCCCCGATTCCTACTCGGACCTGTATTTTCCCAAGGCCAGCTGGATTCTCTTCCCTGGGTACAAGACCAGCTGGGAAGAGGCCCAATGGATCCTCAACTCGCTCCGCCCGGCACTGCACCAGCGCGGCCGGCTCGCGGCGATCGGGTACTCAAACCTTGGACTGGACGTGGACGAGATCGTTCGCGAACTCATCCTCCATGTCCGCGAACTCGGTCTGAAGAAGCTGTACTTCTATGGCCACAGTTTCGGCGGTATGCTCGCCACCCAGGTTGCCGCCCGGCTGCTGGAGCTCCACGGTGTGGAAACCCAACTGATCGTTCTTGACTCGAGCCCGTTCAGCCGTGCCGACGTGCTGGACCAGAGTTGGTTCGACGGCGTGGTGTTCCTTTACGAGAACGGTTTCCGCATTCCGTCAGTCCTGCGGGGTGGCTACGAACTGGGGGAACGCGTGGCCCACAAGGACGAACGGACCTGGCGGCAGATCCTGGACCAAACCATGGAACAGTTGTCGCCGATCGCGCCGTCCAGCGTTCTCATCCAGACGGAGTCGGCCTATATTTACCACTTTGACGGGCTGCGGTTCGCAGGCAAGATCGGGGGAACCCGGATGGCTTTCCTGGGCAACTCCGACGACGGCACCGTGAACTACGAGACGGCGCGTGCTGGCTGGAGCAAAGTGTTCGGAGCCAACATGGCACTGCCCACGCTCAGCACCGAGGGCGCACGGCCTGCGCACGCCAGCCCGCAATGGAACGGTGGGCTTTACCGGCCGTTGCTGGAAAAAGTCCAGAACGAACTCGATCCGCTGCCTCCGGAACCCGAGATACCGTCCTACAAGGAACCGAATGGCAAAGTCGTCAGGCCCGCTTAGCCTTTAGCGGCCGTTCCTGAGCGCCTGAACCTCGACCTTGGTGAGGCCCGCCTGTTCCAGGAAACGGTGGACATCTCCGTACTCGTGCGTGAAGCCGGCCAGGAAGTGCCTCATGGCTGCCTCCGGACTTTGCAGGATCATGAGGTCAGGGCTGAAATAACTGGAGGGTGTCGAGGGCACGCTCAGACGCCAGGTTTCGGCCATGATTTCCAGGACCCCGGGAAGGTTGGCGGTGGTTGCCGTGTAGTCCGCCACCACCTGGTCCTCGGTGCCGCCCGTTGCGAGGAGCCCAATGGCCGCCACCACTCCTGTCCTGTCCTTACCCAACGAGCAATGCACCAGGGTGCGCTTGCCGCGGGCTACCGGCCGCAGGGCGTCCGCTACCCACTCCGGCCGCGACCGGACCCAGCCCAGATACAACTCCCCAAGGTCCTCGGCCGTTTCAACAGCCTGCAGCGATCCGGCCACGGCATTGGGGTCCAGTGGATTGTTGATGAGCTCGACGTCGGGCGGGACGACGGCGGCAATCCCACCGCCGTCGCCGGGCCCGGCCACGTCCGGCGACGTGATATTGCCCGAAGCAGTTCCGGCATCACCCACCAGCCATGGAACCAAGGAACGCTCAAGCTCACTGCGCAGGTCCACGATGGCTTGGATGCCGTGCTCCGCCAGAAAACCGGACGTCGCTGCGGCATCCAGCCCGAACGGCTGGCTCCCCCTGAGTATCCGGCCTCCGGCCAAAGGACGCAGGTTGAGCACAGCCATTGTTGTTGTCCTTACTTAGATTTGGCTCTTGAGATCGGCCACGGAGTTCAGGATCTGGTTGGGCCGGAACGGGAAGGACACGATTTCTTCCCGCTGCGTGATGCCGCTAAGCACCAGGACCGTGTGAAGGCCGGCCTCCATGCCCGCAACGATGTCCGTGTCCATGCGGTCACCGATCATTGCGGTTGTCTCAGAGTGTGCGTCGATCTGGTTCATCGCCGAGCGGAACATCATGGGGTTGGGCTTGCCCACAATGTACGGTTCACGCCCGGTGGCTTTGGTGATCATCGCTGCGATGGCACCCGTTGCCGGCATGGGGCCGTCCTTGGAGGGGCCCGTAGCGTCCGGGTTGGTCGCAATGAAGCGGGCACCGGCCAGGATGTGGCGAACAGCCATGGTGATCGCTTCGAAGGAGTAGGTGCGGGTCTCGCCGAGGACCACGAAATCGGGATCGGTATCGGTGAGGATGAACCCGGCCTCATGAAGCGCGGTAGTAAGGCCGGCCTCGCCGATGGTGTACGCGCGATTGCCTGAGTCGGACGACTGGACCTGGTCCTTGAGGAACTGGGCTGTGGCCAAGGCCGATGTCCAGATGTTTTCCTCCGGTACTTCAAGCCCCGATGCCCGGAGGCGGGCTGCGAGGTCGCGCGGGGTGAAGATGGAGTTGTTGGTCAGGACCAGGAACCGCTTGGAGGTATCGACCCAGCGCTGGATGAGTTCAGCTGCGCCGGGAATCGCCTGGTTCTCATGGACCAGGACACCATCCATGTCCGTGAGCCAGCATTCGATCTCATGACCGTTCCGGTAAACCGACGTGGACGTGTGGGGCGTGGATTCTTCTGCCATATTTGCCTCCGGCTGGGGTTGTTCCTGCACTGCGTCCCAGTCTTCCATCAATCCGGCAGACAGACATCCCGGGTTGCCGCGTATGTGGATAGTTCTACCCATGTGGAAAAGGGCCTTGACTTGTGCCGCGCGCCCACGACTGAACTACGCTTGGGTGCGGCGCAGGCGTGCTGCCACCGTGGGTCGGGGGATCGACACGGGGATCCAGGATGCCGCCAGCGCTACAGCAGGTCCCCTTTTACCGCATTGTCCATCGGTTCCCAGTACACAGCCGGTGTCCCACAGCATCTGAAAGGGCCAGCCATGAGCAACGACAACGGGGCACCCCAGCCTCCCTACAACCCCAACGGCGTCCCGCAGCCGCGCTACGGATCGGGCCAGGAGCCCTACCGCCAGTACCAGCCGGGGCAAACCCAGCCGATCTACCAGCCGGAAGAACAGCAGCCGGGCCAGCCGCAGCAGCCACCGACCCAGGCTTTCCCCACCCAGCAGTACCCTGCGCAGCCGGGCAACCCCACGCAGCAGTACCCCGCACAGCAGTACCCCGCGCAGCCCGGATACCCAGGGCAGCCGGGCAACCCCGGCGGACCCCACCAAGGCCCTGGCGACCACAACAAGAAGTCCCTGTTCCTCATCCTCGGCGGGGTCGCCGTCGTCGTAATCATCGCCTTGGTGGTTGCCTTCACGTGGCTCATTCCATCGATGACCAAGCCGGTCGCGGAGAACACTCCGGCGCCCTCGGTAACCTCATCCGACGAGGCCTCGGAAGCGGCGGCCGAGCCGTCCGCGGAAGCTGAGCCGTCCGGTGACGCGTCGGCGTCTACCGACATGCCTGCCGGTGCCATCCCGCTGCCCGCAGTGTGGGAACAGCTCGCCGGACCTTCGAACGTCCCGGCCGACGGCGATCCGCTGTTCAGCAAGTGGATCACTGGCGAATCCTCCTTCCAGTATCTGGCCGAATGGACGCACGACGAATCCTTCGGCATCACCAAGGACCCCACCACCGGTGAAGAGATCCAAAAGCGGGCCCAAGGCACGGTAGAGACCGATGCCGACGGAATCGCGCTCGCCTACGCGTTCTTTGCGGAGTCGGAGGAAGGCAAGTTCGGGAAGAACCCTGAGGACGTCAAGAAGGCAATCAAGGACATCGAAGCCCGCTACAAGAACATGACCGCTACGGAGTTGCCGCAGAACCTGGTGGGCCACAAGTGCGCGTCAGACTTCAAGACCAGCATGCCGGAGGCGCGCGAGTTCCGCCGTGGGGCGGCCGTCGTGGTGGGTTTCACTTGCAACAACGCACGCGGCGAAGCGATCCAGGCAGTGAACTTGTTTTCGGTGACGCCGTGGGGCACCCCGCAGATGCTAGGTGTCAGCGGACACAAGGAATACTGGGATGCCCACCCGGGATTGTTCGAGCAGCTGGCCAACTCGTACCGCATCAACAAGTGGAAGATGGGCTAGGTCCGGCCAAGCACCAACACGGGCAGGGCTAAAGTTGAGGGGTGACTGACCTTCCCCCCAACACTGCCCTGCCCACCCCTGCCGAGGACCTGACCGGGACGACGCATGACGGCGAGGCAGAAGCGAAACCCGAGGTCGGCGTCGGGCCTTGGGAAGGTGAGCTGCCCGAAGGTGAGCACTGGGACCCGGACCTTTTGAGGGACGGCGACCGCCGCAACGTGGTGGACCAGTACCGCTACTGGAAGCACGAGGCAATCGTGGCCGACCTCGATTCCAAGCGTCACGAATTCCACATCGCCATTGAGAACTGGCAGCACGACCTCAACATCGGCACCGTGGTGCGGACCGCCAACGCGTTCCTCGCCAAAGAGGTCCACATCATCGGACGACGGCGGTGGAACCGCCGCGGGGCCATGGTCACCGACCGCTACCAGCACGTCCGCCACCACCCCACCGTTGAAGATTTTGTCCAGTGGGCTGAGGGGGAGGGGCTGGCGGTGATCGGCATCGACATCTTCCCGGATTCCGTGCCGCTGGAAACCTACGACCTCCCAAAGAAGTGCGTCCTGGTGTTCGGACAGGAAGGCCCCGGCCTCACACCCGAGGTGCACGACGCCGCCGTCGCAACGCTGTCCATTGAGCAGTTCGGGTCCACACGTTCCATGAACGCAGCGTCGGCCGCGGCGATCGCGATGCACGCCTGGGTCCGCCGGCACGTGTTCCAGCAGCCGGTGTCCTGACCAACTCGGCGGAAGTGTTAAGAGCCCCAGTGACCGGAAACACGGCGTCCCGGCGGATATCGCTAGGATGGTGCTAGCCGTAAGCGGTCTACTCCAGGGCTACCCGCCCACAGACGAATTCAGCATAGGAGTCACCATGCCCATTGCAACCCCAGAGATTTACTCCGAGATGATTGACCGTGCGAAGGCTGGCGGTTTCGCTTTCCCTGCGGTGAATGTGACGTCGTCGCAGACTCTGAACGCTGCGATCCGCGGTTTCGCTGAGGCCGAATCCGATGGCATCATCCAGGTTTCCACCGGTGGTGCAGCGTACTGGTCCGGTGCTTCGGTCAAGGACATGGTGGCCGGTTCGCTGGGTTTCGCCGCGTTCGCCCGTGAAGTTGCGAAGAACTACAACGTCAACATTGCCCTGCACACGGACCACTGCCCGCAGGATAAGCTGGCGGACTTTGTCCTGCCGTTGCTGGCCGCGTCCGAGGAAGCGGTGAAGGCCGGCAAGGACCCGATCTTCAACTCGCACATGTGGGATGGTTCGCACGAGACCCTGGAAGAGAACCTGCGCATCGGCCGGGAACTTTTGCAGCGCGCCGCTGCTGCGAAGATCATCCTCGAGGTTGAAATCGGCACCGTTGGTGGCGAAGAAGACGGCGTGGAGAACGAGATCAACGAGAAGCTCTACACCACCACCGAAGACGCCCTGGCCACGATCGAGGCCCTGGGTGCCGGGGAGAACGGCCGCTACCTGACCGCGTTGACGTTCGGTAACGTGCACGGTGTGTACAAGCCGGGCAACGTGAAGCTCCGCCCGGAACTGCTCAAGCAGATCCAGGCCGAGGTGGGTGCGAAGATCGGCAAGGAAAACCCGTTCGACCTCGTCTTCCACGGCGGTTCGGGTTCGACGGAGCAGGAAATCGCTGACGCTGTTTCCTATGGTGTGATCAAGATGAACATCGATACCGACACCCAGTACGCGTTCACGCGCCCGGTGGCCGGACACATGTTCTCCAACTACGACGGCGTCCTGAAGGTCGACGGCGAGATGGGCAACAAGAAGACCTACGACCCCCGCGTGTGGGGTGCTTCGGCCGAAGCAGGCATGGCCGCACGCATCGTCGAAGCCGCCCAGCAGCTCGGATCCGTCGGCAAGACCTTCTAATGTCCGACGAATTCCGCAAGAACCTGATGGGGCCGGAGCCCACGCTCCTGCCTGCCGAAAACGAGATTTACCAGCACCTGGCCCTCGGCAAGGAAGCACTGGACCTCGTCGCCCAGAACCCGACGTCCTCACTTTTGTGGGCGATCCTGGCCGAGGAAGCCTGGGCGGAAGGCCGGACCATCGAGTCTTACGCCTACGCCCGCGTCGGCTACCACCGCGGCCTGGACTCCCTGCGCCGCAACGGCTGGCGCGGCGTTGGACCAATCCCGTGGGAGCACGAGCCCAACCAGGGCTTCCTGCGTGCTCTCTACGCATTGGGCCGTGCAGCCTCCGCCATAGGCGAAGCTGAAGAGCCCGAGCGGATCGAGAAGTTCCTGAACGACTCGGACCCGAAGGCCAAGGCAGCGCTCGAAGCCCGCTAAGCGGACCAAAGCACAGCAAAACGACGACGGCGGCCCTCACCAAAAGGTGGGGGCCGCCGTCGTGTGTGTTGTGAGGCCCGGTCTGCATGCTAAACCGGGAGTTTTACGCGCAGAGCAGGCCCCACAACGAAAGTGTGTGTGTTGTGAGGCCCGGTCTGCATGCTAAACCCAGAGTTTAAGGCGCAGAGCAGGCCCCACAACGAAAGGGGTGACTAGGCCTTGCGCGGGATACCCGTGCGGGCCATCGCCTCTGCGTAGGCGCCGTGGATGGCGTCCAGGTATTCCTGCTGGCGTGCCGGGGTGCCGGCGAAGGAACGGCCACCGAGGGAACGGACCTTGAAGGTCTTGAAGCCACGGCGGGCGATGCTGGCCGGAGCGGCCTTCATGAGCTGGTCGGCGAGGCGGTGGGCCTCATTGCCGTGCGCCACCAGCGCGGAGGTGCGCGGCAGGAGCTGGAGGAGGCGCAGCAACGGCTTGAGTCCCTCGGTGATGTTGGCAGGCGTGAGCTTGCCCGGTTCCTCGTTGGGCTCGATCCACGGGTACGCGTTCCACGGCATCATGAGCTCGGGACGGAGACCCAGCTGCCACTGCATGCCGAGCATGCGGGTGGCTGCTTCCTCGTCGCCGGGGGTGATGAAACCCTCGCCGGAAGTGGTGCGCTGGTTGGAGAAAAGGCTGACGATGCGGCAGTCATCCATGCTGTGGGCGGGGTCGATGTAGAGGACCTCGCTGCCTGGCTTCTGCTCCTTGATGGCGTCGCAGAGCTCGTTGACCTCGGCGATGCGGGGTTCGTAGCGGCGGTTCCAGAGGATTTCTTCGGGTGATTCAGTCGCCAGTTCTTGCATCAGGGGTTAGGTCTCCTAGGTGTTACAGCGCACCGTTCCAAGGGGCCGCGGGCATGCCGCTGCCGAACCTCAAAGGGTGCTGTTGGGGGCTAACTAACCTTACCGGACTATGGGGGTGAACGGGTGCTGCTCCGGCGCGCCCCCGAATGAGACGCGGCGTGTTGCCCGGGAAACGTGTCGGGCGTCTCGATGGCATCGATTAACCCTTAAGTGCAGGTCTCGGCTTGCGTTTCCAAGGCAAGTGGATCATGGGTTCGAAGAGGCAGCCATGTTGATACCCGTCGACGCCGACATTGATCTTGGGGGAACCATGTTCGCACAGGAAACAACCACAGCCGAAGCCCGCCAGCGCCTCCGTAAAGCGCCGAAAATCAGGGCGATCCTGGCCGGTGGACTGGTCCTGGGAGTGGGCGCGGCCATCACCTTGGCAGCCTGGAATGACTCGGAATTTGCCCAAGGCACCTTCACCGCGGGCGCTTTCAACCTTGAAGGCAGCACGGACGGATCCGATTTCGGCGAGAACCCGGTGACCGCGCCCGCGACGCTCGGCTTCACCGCGAACACTGCCAACATGGCTCCTGGCGACGTTGTCACGGCACCCTTCGCAGTCCGGCTGGACAGCGTCACAACCAGCGACGCCACAGTTACCGTGTCCACGGAAACCTCCACAGGCGGCCTCGTGGGCCTCACCTACGCCTTGACGCAGTCGACGGCGTTCGGCTGCGGCCAAGCGGTGACAGCCACGTTGGTTCCGGCCGGCCAATCATTGGGTACGACGCCGGGCAGCGTCACCTTTGCGTTGACCCAAGGAGCCGGCACTGACCCTGGCGCACCGGTCAACCTATGCTTCCGGATCACGGCCGATCAGGACCTGGTCCAATCCCAAACCGGGAGCACCACCTGGGAATTCGCCGCACAATCGCAGTGATCCATGGGTCGCCGACAAGCCGCAAGCAAGCCCAGCGCAGCTTACCTACGCCTGCGTGCGCTCCTCGCAGGGGCATTGGTGCTGGGAGTGGGCAGCTCCCTGACGCTGGCCTCCTGGACTGACAGCGACTTCGCTGCCGGTTCCTTCGGCGCGAGCGTATTCCAAACGGAATCCAATGCCTCCAAGCCATACGACGTCCAGGGCACGTGGAGTGCCAACGACATCTCCCCGGGAGCCACGCTGGTTTTCACCGCATCCGCCATGAGCCCCGGAACGGTGGTTTACGCACCGTTCGCCATCCGGACCAAGGCCGCGTCGGTTGCCGGCGAAGTGGTGCTCGGGGTTCCGGCTGTGACCAGCAGTGGGACGGGGAACGCGGACTTGGGGGCCGCCCTTCGCTACCGCGTGATCCGTTCGGCCACGTGCCAGGCGTCGTCCTTCACGGGACTGCCCACCTTTGTGGTGGGCAGCGACGGGGCCAAGCCGTTCACGCAGGGGCAAGCGGCCGGCGTCGTGAATCCCTTGGCAGCGGCCACCGCCACCCTCCCGGGTGCGCCGACGCAATTCTGCTTTGAAGTGACGCTGCCCGCGGGTGCCAATAACGCCCTTCAAGGCCAGACAGCCACGGCCATCTGGCACTTCACCTCAACGTCCAGCTCATGAGCCGCCACCCGTACCGGAGCCGACTGCGGGAAGCCGTGCTGAATGTCGCGGCCGCCGGGGGTGCTGTGTGCATTCTCGCGGTGGTCTGTGCGCTGCTGTTCAATATCACCCTGATCATGTTCAAGACAGGATCCATGGCGCCGACCATCCCGGCTGGTTCCGTTGCGGTGGTGCGGGAGATCCCCGCAGGCGAGATCAATGTTGGCGATGTGGTGACGGTGGACAGGCCCGGGAAGCTGCCCATCACCCACCGGGTCCAGAGCGTGGCTCCCGCCGGAGGGAACGCGCAGGCCATCACCATGAAGGGCGATGCCAATTCCGAGCCCGATCCAGCGCCGTATGTGGTGGAACGTGTCCGGCTGGTTCTTTGGTCGGTGCCCGGGCTGGCGCGCCCCGTGGCCGCGGCCGCCAACCCGGTGGTTCTCGGTGCCACCACCGTTGCTGTGTCTGCTTTGGTGACGTGGGTACTGTGGCCGCGGGATGTGCGGCGCAGAAGCGGTCAGCATGTTGCGGCGTAGCGGGGTTTTGCTGTCCGTGCTGGCGGCCGCGTTCTTGTTGGGCCCGGTTCCCGCGGTTGCGGATGGCGGGCCTTCCGGCTGGTTGGAGCTCGACGCCGGTCCCGCTGGGCAGGTGCATCGTCTCACCCCGGGCGGGAGCGCGGATTGGGAGGTCGATGTCAGGGTCCGTGGCGAGCCCGCGAAATCACTCCACCTCGGGCTGCAATCCGAGCCGGCGCTGACCGGTTCGCTGCGGGATTACCTGACCGTAGGGCTTCGTTCCTGCACCCTGCAATGGGATGGGAGCACCTGCCCTGGTGCCCAACGCGTCCTGATGGAACCCGGAGCGCTGGCCACCGCGGAGGGTGTGCGGGTGGACCTCATGGACCCCGGGAGCCTGGAGGCTGCAAGCGCCCATGTCCTGGTGACCGCAACCTTGGCCAAGGACGCGCCCCGGGACATCCAGGGCAGCAGGACGCACATCGTGGTGGGCGTGCACGGTTCCGGGGACGACGCAGATGGAGCTGGTGCCGGGGACGGCCCGGGCGGGAACGCCGGAAACGGGACGCTTCCCGGAGAGCCAACCCGACCGCCGTCGGGCGTCCTGGCCGACACCGGAGCCCGGCTAAGCGGGTTCGCAATCCTGGCGTTGGTGGCGGTAGCCGCGGGATTCGGGCTTGCCCGGGTGCGGGGTGCCGCAGGATGAACCTGTTCCTGAAGACCCGGGCGGCGTTCCTGCTTGCTGCGCCGCTCGCCGTGGTGCTGGTGGTGTCCAACCCGCCTGCCGCGACGGAAGCGGCGTGGCAGCAGGAGACGTACGGAACGGGAACGTTCGGCACCATCACCATCCCCGCCCCTACCTTGAACGGCTCGTGCACCTACAACCCGGGCATCGCGGGCCTTGGCGCCTATGTGCGGATTTTTTGGAAACCGCCAGCGGGCTACACCCTAGCCAATGCCGAGATGCAGGCCTCCACCAGTGGATTGGGTTCCTTGCTTGCGCCGCTGACGGGCTTCTCCATCACCTCCAGCACCACGGGGTCGGCGGCCGCCGGTTACGTCACGGACGTTCCGGTCAATCTCCTGGGCGGCCTCCTGGGCCTTGGGACAGAGCTCCAACTGGCAATCGTCGTCCGGGATCCCGTGAATCTTTGGGTGTCCAAGCCGGCGTCCGTGGCAACGAACGCGGGGCTCATCGTCGGGTTGGGCGGCAGCTGCCGGAACCTCCCGCCGGGTACCTGACCACGTGCGGCCCCGCCGCGCACAAAACTTCACCCGACCGCCGTCGAACGTTCCTTGACACCAGACTTTCAGGCCTCATCCGCTAAACTTGGCTGGTAAGAGCCCCGAACTCTTGCGTTGGTCACCGCCCGCGGTGAGCTGCACCGGTTATGTCGGGGCATTCTCATGTACGGCGCCAGGCCCCGGTCATCCCGCTGGGGTCAGCCCGAAAGAATGGGGGAGGATCCCATGCCCGCTATCGTGATCGTCGGAGCCCAGTGGGGCGACGAAGGCAAAGGCAAAGCAACCGATCTGCTCGGTGGCCGCGTTGACTACGTGGTCAAGCCCAACGGCGGTAACAACGCCGGGCACACCGTGGTTGTTGGCGGTGAGAAGTATGAGCTGAAGCTCCTTCCCGCGGGCATCCTGAGCCCCAACGCAATTCCCATTATTGGCAACGGCTGCGTGGTGAACCTGGAGGCACTGTTCCAGGAAATCGACGGCCTTGAGGCCCGCGGCGCGGACACGTCCCGCCTGCGCGTTTCGGCCAACGCCCACCTCGTTGCGCCCTACCACCAGGTGCTGGACAAGGTGACCGAACGCTTCCTCGGCAGCCGTGCGATCGGTACCACCGGCCGAGGCATCGGGCCGGCATACATGGACAAGGTGGCCCGCCTGGGTATCCGCGTCCAGGACGTTTTTGACGAGTCCATCCTCCGCCAGAAGGTGGAAGGCTCGCTGCGCCAGAAGAACGAACTGCTGGTCAAGGTCTACAACCGCCGCGACATCATCGCGGACGAGATCGTGGAGTACTTCCTGTCCTTCGCCGAGCGCCTGCGCCCGCTGGTCATCGACAGCACGCTGGTCCTCAACAACGCGCTGGACGAGGGCAAGGTTGTGCTCATGGAAGGCGGCCAGGCCACATTCCTGGACGTTGACCACGGCACCTACCCGTTCGTGACCTCGTCCAACCCCACGGCAGGCGGCGCGTCCGTTGGCTCGGGCATCGGCCCCACCCGCATTTCGCGGTCCATCGGCATCATCAAGGCCTACACCACCCGTGTTGGCGCCGGACCGTTCCCCACCGAGCTCTTCGATGAGATGGGCGTTTATCTGCAGAAGACCGGCGGCGAATTCGGTGTGAACACCGGCCGTCCCCGTCGCTGCGGTTGGTACGACGCCGTCCTGGCCCGCCACGCTTCCCGCGTCAACGGTTTCACGGACTACTTCGTCACCAAGCTGGACGTGCTCACGGGCATCGAGCAGATCCCGGTCTGTGTTGCCTACGACGTCGACGGCGTGCGCCACGACGAGATGCCGATGACCCAGACCGAGTTCCACCACGCAGTGCCGATCTTCGAGTACTTCGATGGCTGGACCGAGGACATCACCGGCGCCCGCACCCTGGAGGACCTCCCCGAGAACGCCCGCAACTACGTGCTGGCACTGGAGAAGCTTTCCGGTACGCGCTTCTCCGCCATCGGCGTTGGCCCGGACCGCGACCAGACGATCGTTGTCCACGATTTGATCAACGACTAAGTACTGCCGTGGCCGCGGAAGCGGCCAGTTGCAGGTACGACGACGGCGGGTCACCCCCTGCTATCCCGGGAACCGTTGTTCCGTGGGACTGTTGGGGTGGCCCGCCGTTCGCTGTTTGTGGGGCAGTTCGCCTTTGTGGGGCCGTTCGCTGCCGAACGTCAGTGGGAGAAGTCCTGCGAGATTTCCGCCAGAGTGCGTCCCTTTGTCTCGGGTGCGAGCCACTGTGAGAGGGCCGCGCCAAGAAGGGCGACGGCGGCGGCTACAACCATGCTCGGGCCCATGCCGATGTTGCTGATCGCCCACGGGAGGGCGAAGGTGCCCAGTGCTGCGCCGATGCGGCTGAAGGCGGCGGCGAAGCCCGTGCCGATGCCGCGCAGGTGGCCGGGGAATACCTCGGCCGGATAGACCTGGGTCATGGTGGTGTAGCCGGCATTGAAGAAGGAGAAGGCGAGGAACAGTACCAGCACGATGATCCCTGGTGCGTTCGCCCAGACTCCAATGACCAGGAGGATGCCGGCGCAAAGCCACTGGCCGGGAACGGTGAGGATTCGGCGGCCGAGCTTGTCGATGAGGAGAACTGTGGTGACCACGCCTGCGGCCGCCAGCGCGGAGAGACCGACTCCACCGGCCCAGCCGCCGGCGAGGCCGAATTGGTCGAGTACCTCGTCAGCGAAGGTGGCGATCGCGAAGTACGGGGTGACTGCGCAGAACCAGAACCCTGAGGTGAAGAGGGTAGCGCGCCAGTACTGCTTGGAGAACAGCATTCCGAAGGAGGCGTTCTTGATCTTGGTCTTGTTCTTTGCGGCCTGGGACTCCTGGATGATCCTCAGGTCGATCTCTTCGGTGATGCTGTCGCGCATCTGGGGAGACTCGATGTACTTACGTGCAATTGCGAGTGCTTCGTCATTGCGTCCCTTGGTGATAAGCCAGCTCGGCGATTCGGGAAGGCCCCAACGGGCGATGAAGAGGATCAAGGCAAGTATGGTGCTGGTACCGAGGACAATGCGCCAGGGAGTGCCGGCGTCGTGGAGCAGGGTGCCGATGATGAACGCCATCATGAAACCCACGTACCAGGCGATCAGGGTCAGCCCGAGCAATCGCCCGCGGAGCTTTGGTGGGGAGAACTCTGAGAGCAAGGGGCCGCCGATTGAGTACTCGCCGCCGATAGCGACGCCCATGAGGAACCGGATTGCGGCCAGCTGGAGAACGGCCCCATCTCCGGAGGTTACGAAGAACTGGGCCCCTGAGGCGACCAGGAACAGGCCCATGTCCACGAGGAACATCGGCTTGCGTCCGAACTTGTCCGTAGCCCAGCCCGCCAAGGGGGAGCCTACGAAGATACCAACCAGGGGGCCGGCAGCAATCAGGCCCAGGGAGAGTGCGTCAAGCTGGAGATCTGACCGCATGAGCCCGGTGACTGGGCCGATGATTCCAAGGATGTAACCGTCCAGGAACATCCCGCCGATGAAGACTGCTACTAGCCGCACCATGAAGCGGCGCTTGAATGTGGAGCTCGTGTCTTTTGATAAAGATGTGTCGGGCGACGTCGTCGTCCTGGGCGGATGGGTCATTGAGATGTGTTCCCTTCTGGCTTCTGCGCAAAAAGCGGGCGGCGGCGGAGCGCCGGTTTGTCAACGCGCGGGCAGCTGCAGCTCTGGCGACCGATAGTCAGCACCGGCCTGGCCCTGTGAAATATCACTCATATATCAGAACTCTAAGGGTGAGATGCGCCACAGTCAAGGGCTAAGAGAGCTCCGGGACTAATCTGGGACCTGGCGCGGTTACGCCATGCGGGGACACGAACAGCTGACGACGGAACGGGACCAGATGACAACAGAGATCAGTGACGGCGTCGGATTCCGCTCCAAACGCGGACCCATCCTCATCGCGTTGATGCTGTCCACGGGGTTGGTGGCGATCGATTCCACGATTGTTGCCACGGCAGTGCCCTCCATAGTGGAAGACATCGGAGGGTTCTCGTCCTTCCCCTGGCTGTTCTCGGCTTATCTGCTGGCGCAGGCAGTGTCCGTACCCATCTACGCCAAACTGTCCGACATGGTGGGACGCAAGCCGCTCATCCTTTGGGGCATCGGCCTGTTCCTGCTCGGCTCCATACTGTGTGGCCTGGCGTGGAGCATGCCCGCGCTGATCGCGTTCCGCGTCCTGCAGGGTTTGGGGGCAGGGGCAGTGCAGCCTGTATCCATCACCATCGCCGGTGATATTTACACCCTCGCGGAACGCGCCAAAGTGCAGGGTTACCTGGCCAGTGTGTGGGCGATCTCCTCGGTGGTAGGACCAACATTGGGCGGTGTTTTCTCCTCCCTGGGAATTTGGCGCTGGATTTTCTTCATCAACATCCCGCTCTGCCTCTTGGCCGGGTGGATGCTTGTCCGCGCTTTCCACGAGGACGTTGAACGAACCAAGCACCGCGTGGACTACGCGGGTACTGCCCTGCTGACGGTGTCCCTGAGCCTGCTGATCCTGGGCGCGTTGGAGGGTGGACAGGCCTGGGAATGGAACTCCGCCATCGGCATCGGCGTCTTCGTTGCAGGCGCGGCCCCGTTTGGAGTGTTCCTCCTGGTGGAGCGGAAGGCTGCAGAGCCCGTCCTTCCGCCGTGGGTAGTGTCCCGCAGGTTGCTCGCGACGACGGCCCTCGTTTCCTTCGGAGTGGGTGCGGTCCTGCTGGGCCTGACTTCCTACGTCCCCACCTTCCTCGAAGGATCCATCAAGACCTCTCCGATCCTGGCTGGACTCGCGCTCGCGGCCCTGACGATTGGCTGGCCCATCAGCGCCTCCCAGGCTGGCCGGTTCTACCTTCGGATCGGTTTCCGGAGGACGGCCCTGATCGGGATCTCCATCACTGTGGTGGGTGCGTCAGTCCTCGCCCGCACAGCTTCCTCGCCCAATGTTCTCTTGGTTGCCGTGTCCTGCTTCATCGTCGGCCTGGGGCTGGGACTTGTGGCCACGCCCACCCTCATCGCAGCCCAATCAAGCGTGGAGTGGAATGAGCGCGGAGTGGTGACCGGAACCAACCTCTTTGCCCGCTCCATCGGCAGCGCAATCGGCGTGGCAGTATTCGGCGCGGTGGCCAACGCCATCTACGCCAACGGTGCCGGCGCCTCGGATCCACACACCACGGTGTCAGCGTCCTCGGCCGTTTTCCTCGCCGTCCTGGTCGGTGCGGTGCTGACTGTGATTGCAGTGGTCGCCATGCCGGCGACGGACAAGAAGCCAGGCGAATCCCAGGCCCAGGAAAAGACAGGTGCCGCAGCTGTGGAGGACTAGTCTCGAAACCATGGACAAAGCAGCCCCCGCCACCCCGCTCATTGAAGGCAGCCTGGAAAAACTGTTCGAAGGCACCGTCTGGGCTGAGGGCCCCGTCTGGGTTCCGGAATCGCAGACCGTGCGTTGGAGCGATATCCCCAACAACCGCATCCTCGAGTTCAACCCCGCCACCGGCGCCACACGCGAGTACGCCACCGCCGTCGAGTACACCAACGGCCGCACCTTGGACCGGGACGGCAGCGTGGTCCAGTGCAGCCACGGCCGCCGGCGGATGGAACGGGATCACGACGGCGAGGTGACGGTAGTCGTTGACGCGTTCGGAGAGCATCGGCTCAACTCGCCCAACGATGTTGTGGTGGCGGCCGACGGCACCGTGTGGTTTACGGATCCGCCCTACGGCATTTTGCCGGGCACCGTCGAAGGCCATGAGGGCGAACAGGAATACGGCGGCTGCTATGTTTTCCGCTTCGATCCTGCGGCGGGCGAGCTGCGCCCCGTCATCACGGACTTGGTCCATCCCAACGGCCTGGCGTTCTCGCCGGACGAATCCCTGTTGTATGTCTCGGATACTGCAGGTCCTACCCGTGGCGTCCCGTTCCGCATCGCCGTGTTCCCGGTTGCCGGTGGTAGGTGTGGAGCGGGCGAAACGTTCGTTGAGCTTGATGAGGACAGTGTGTCCGATGGCTTCCGCGTGGACACCGAAGGAAGGGTGTGGACTTCCGCTGGATCTTCCGTGCGCCTTTACGCCCCCGACGGCGGTCTGATGACCGCCGTCGACGTCCCCGAACGCGTGTCCAACCTGTGTTTCGGTGGGCCGGACGGCCGGGACCTCTATCTCACGGCAACGACGTCCCTGTACCGGCTGCGGACCGCCACGCAGGACGCCGCGTGGCGGGGCTGATAGCGGCAACTTCGTAAGGTTGCTGTTGGTTGGGAGGTGGTGGTTCGATACGCTGGACCAAAGCATCACCACTTCAAACAGGGGAGTGAGCGTGTCAGGACCAAACCCAGATCCATACGAGGACAAGATCACAGGCCTGGAACCCGGCGGCGGAGTTCCGCCCGGTGAGACGCCACCGGGCGAAGCTTCCACAGCGGGGCCGCAGGGCCATGATGAAGGCGGACCGCGGAAAGGCACCCAGATTTTATGGATGTCCATGATCGGCCTGGTGGTGCTGATGTCGATGCTCTACTTCATCGGGTACATCGTGGGGTTCTTCGACTAGGTTCGGAATAGCCCTTCCATTCCTTGGGTTGTGCGAAGGATGAAGGCAATCACTTACAGCGAATACGGCAACCCCGACGTCCTGGAACTCATCGATCAGCCCATGCCCAAAGTCGCCCCGGGCATGGTGTTGGTGAAGATCAAGGCCACCTCCGTCAACCCGGTGGACTGGAAGATCATGGGCGGGCACCTGGACCCCCTCATGGACATCCAGTTCCCCGCCATCCCTGGCTGGGACGTGGCCGGCGTAGTGGAATCCGTAGGGATTGACGCCCACCAGTTCCAGCCCGGCGATGAAGTGATCTCCTATGCCCGCAAGGACTACGTCCACGGCGGCAGCTTTGCTGAGTACATCGCCCTGCCGGAGCGTGTCCTGGCGCGCAAGCCCTCCACGTTGGACTGGAACGAGTCGGCGGGCCTGCCGCTGACGGGGCTTACCGCCTTCCAGGTCCTCAACCGGTTGGACGTCAGGAGTGGTGAAACGCTGTTGATCCATGGCGGCTCGGGTGGCGTAGGTTCCCTGGCGATCCAGATCGCTTCAGTGCGCGGCATCAAAGTCATTGCCACCGCCTCGGAAAAGAACCACGAATTCCTCCGTTCCCTGGGCGCCGAGCCCATCACCTACGGTGAAGGGCTGGCCGAACGCGTCAGGGCCATGGAGCCCGACGGCGTGGATGTCGTCGCAGATTTTGTCGGCGGAAACCTCGAAGCCACCTTGGCCGTGCTCAAGGAAGGCGGCAGGCACGCATCCATCGCGGATGGAGAGGTGGAAAAGCACGGCGGAACCTGGATGTGGGTCACACCGGTCGGTGCGGAGCTTCAGGAGCTGTCCGAGTTGGTGGACCAGCACAAGCTGAAGGTGGAGGTGGCACAAACCTTCCCGCTGGCCCAGTCCGCTGAGGCATTCCGCCTCAACATGGAGGGCCACACGCGCGGCAAAGTTGTGGTGACGGTCAGCTGACGGCGCTGGATCGGCCGCCAGGAAAATAACAACAACGACGGCGGCAACCCGCCTTCGGTTCGTGTGGAAACGTTGGTGGGTTGCCGCCGTCGGGCGTTAATGCTTGGACTACTTAGCCAGGAAGCGCAGCAGGATCTCGTTGATCTCGGTGCCGTGCGTCCAGAGGAACCCGTGGGGAGCGTCCTCGATCTCGACGTACTCGGCTGAGGGGAGGCGCTTGGTGAACTCGCGGCCCGTCGAGTCGATGGGCAGGATGCGGTCGCCGGTGCCGTGGACGATCAGGGACGGGACGGTGACCTTTTCGATGTCGGCGCGGAAATCGGTCAGCCAGGTGTCAACCACGGCGAACGACGCGTACCAGGACGAGCCTGCGGCCACGTTCCAGGAGTTGCGCAGCGCTTCTTCGCTGAGCCGGTTTCCGAGGAAGTTGTCCGTGTTGTAGAAGTCGTTGTAGAAGTTGGTGAACCAGGAGTAGCGGTCCTCGATGGCGGCGTTGCGGATGCCGTCGAACACGGAGGACGGTACGCCGGAGGGGTTGTCGTCGGTCTGGAGAAGGAAGGGCTCCAGCGACGCCAGGAACACGGCTTTGGCGACGCGGGCTTCACCGTAGGTCCCGATGTAGCGGCCGACTTCGCCGGTGCCCATGGAGAATCCGACCAGCACGGCGTCCTGCAGGTCCAGGGTTTCCAGGACCGTGTTCAGGTCGGCTGCAAAGGTGTCGTAGTCGTAGCCGGTGGTGACCTTGCTGGACTTGCCGAAGCCGCGGCGATCGTAGGTGATGACGCGGTAGCCGGCGTTCAGGAGGGCGGCGGTCTGCTTCTCCCAGGAGGCGCCGTCGAGGGGATAGCCGTGGATCAGGACAACCGGCTGGCCCGAGCCGTGGTCCTCGTAGTAGAGCTCGATGTCCGTGGTGTTTTCAGTTCCGACTTTGATGAAGCCCATGATTCTGTTCCCTTTCCTCGAAGTAGAGAACGACCGTTCTCTCTCTGGTTCAAATACTATAGAACGATCGTTCTCAATACAAGTAGTATGGGTACATGGATATTTCCGAAGTCCGTAGCCGCATAGTCGCCACAGCCGACGGGCTCTACAACGCGAAGGGCATCCAGTCCGTGGGCATGGATGAGCTGCGGACGGCTGCAGGGGTATCCCTCAAGAAGCTGTACCAGGAGTTCCCGTCCAAAGGCAGCATCGTGATGGCCGTGCTGGAACGCCGACACCAGTCCTGGACTGAAGGGCTGGATGCCACTGTTCGCCAGGCCGCGGATCCGCGGGCCAAGCTCCTGGCCATCTTCGATTATCTTGCCGGATGGTTCTGCCAGGACTCGTTCCGGGGCTGCGGCTTCATCAACAGCTTCGCCGAGCTGGGGGCCGTCAGCCCCGAAGTGGCCGAGTATGCGCGGAAGCACAAGGAGTCATTCCAGGAGTATGTCGCGGCGCTGGCGGCTGACGCCGGCGCTCCACCGTACTTGGCCCCGCAGCTTTCCATCCTTGCCGAGGGGGCGCAAACGACGGCGGCCATCGCCGGCACCCCCGACGCCGCGGGCCAGGCGCGGCAGGCGGCCGAAGTCCTGATCGCCGCCGCGTTGGGCCAGGCCGGGACCTGACCGGCCGCCGTCGAGCCTTCCCGGCTAGCTGGCCTCGAGGTCGTCGAGCGACTTGCCCTTGGTGTCCGCGGACATCAGGGTGGCGACAACTGATACGAGGCAGAAACCCAAGGTAGTCATGCCGATGACCAGTGGGATGTTGGCCGATCCCGGGGGAGCGATGGCGGTGAAAAGGCTGGGGAAGAACGAGGCGATCATGAGTCCGATGTTCTGGGAGACAGCGAAGCCCGTCACGCGCATGCGCATGGGGAACTGTTCCTGGAAGAAAGTGGCGAAGGTGGCATTCCACATTTGGAACAGGATGCCCTGCACAATCACGACACAGACGAACACCAGGGGCAGGCTGCCCTGCTGGATGGCCCAAAGGTAGGCCATGGTCAGCAGGCCACCGGAGATTCCACCGGCCACCATCAGTGACCGTCGGCCGATCCGGTCGGACAAGGCGCCGAAGGCCGGGATGGTCATCACGGCCGTCACGTTGGCCGCCATGGTCACCCACAGGAACTCGCTGCTGGAGAAGCCGATCCCGTAGCCCTTCTGGGTAGCGTACGAGACGCCGAAGATCAGGGTGGCCATGCCGATGACGTTGGTAAAGGTCATCGCGATGCAGCGGACGAGTACCCATGGGTGGGTTCGCAGGAGGTCCATCAGCGGGAACCGTCGCTTGGTCTCGGCTCCTTCGGATTGGGCCAGGTAGGCGGGAGGCTCCTGCACCCGGCGTCGAATGACGTATCCCGCCACGATCACCACGGCGCTGAGCAGGAACGGAAGCCGCCAGCCCCAGGAGTGGAATTCCTCATCAGGCAGCAGGGCAGCGAGTGGAATCAGGACTGCGGTGGCCAGGATCGAGCCCACCTGCGTGCCTTGGAGGCTGAAGCTGGCAAAGAAGCCGCGCCGGGCATCGGGGGAGTGTTCCACGATCATCGCGCTAGCCCCGCCCAGTTCACCGGCCACGGCAAAGCCCTGAATCAGCCGGAGGATGACCAGGAGGACAGGTGCCAGGAGCCCAACCTGTCCGTAGGTGGGCAGGAGTCCGACTGCGAAGGTGGCGAAACCCATGAGCAGCATCGCGAAAACGAGGACCTTCTTGCGCCCATGCCTGTCGCCGTAGGCACCCAGCACCACGGCGCCGAGCGGCCGGGAGACATATCCGACGGCGTACGTAGCCAAGGAGGCGATGATGCCGACGGTGGGGTTCTCGGTAGGGAAGAAAATCGTGGGAAACAGGAGCGTTGCCGCCAGTGAATACAGGGCGAAGTCGTAGTATTCCAGCGCACTTCCGATCCACCCGCTCATCGCGGCCTTCTTCGGGTCCTTGTGCGCGGCGTCGCCGTCGGTGATGGGGGTGGTTTCCCTCCGGTGCATGACTGTCACGTCGCTGTACTCCTCTGGCGTCGTTGGCAAAGATCAAGTGTCGGGATAGGCAACTTGAATCGATTCATAAAGCATACGATGTGACGTGGAATACGTCAAAGGCCTTTGGGTGGGTACGGGCCGTGGAAGACTGGACGCATGCCTTTCCGTACCGTGAGACCACGCCCGGAGTCCGACGCGGCCAAAAGCCTGAAGCAGTCAAAGGAGCAGGCGCGCCATATCGCAATGCGGCTCGACGACGCGTGGCTGAGGTTCCAGACGAAGCTGGCCATCCGAAGGGGCCGGGTGGAAACCGTCATCCCCTACACCGGCTACGGCAGCACCTCCTGGATCAGGGTCCTCGCACGCGTCGTCCGCAGCGACCCACGAGATGCGACCGGACATGCCAACCCTTTGCAGGAAAGCATGCGCGGATGGCGCAACTTCACCAGCGCGCCGGTGGCTAATGCGGCCGTGCAAGTGACTGTCGCCGGCGAGGTGCACCATGTTGTTGCCGACCGCGGCGGCGTTGTGGACGCACGTATTCCGGTAGTTCTGGATGCCGGTTGGCACACGATCACCCTGAAGTCGGGGGAGTCCCGAACGGTGGAAGCTCCTGTGGAGGTGGTGGCAGACGACGCGGACTTCGGTGTGGTGTCCGACATCGACGACACCGTCATGGTGACCGCGCTGCCGCGCCCGTTCCTGGCGGCCTGGAACACTTTCGTCCTCAACGAGCACGCAAGGACTCCCACCCCGGGCATGGCTGTGCTTTACGAACGCATCGCGCGGACCGCCCCTTCCGCGCCGGTGTTGTACCTGTCCACCGGTGCCTGGAATGTTGCCCCCACGCTGTCCCGGTTCCTCTCTCGCAACCTGTACCCCGCCGGCCCCAAACTCCTGACCGACTGGGGTCCCACCCCGGACCGGTGGTTCCGCAGCGGACAGGAACACAAAAAGAACTCGCTGGAACGCCTCGCAGAGGAATTTCCCACCATCAAATGGTTGCTGGTGGGCGACGACGGACAACACGATGAAGCCATCTACTCCGAGTTCGCCCAGCGGCACCCCGAAAACGTCAAGGCAATCGCCATCCGCCAACTTTCCCCCGGTGAAGCTGTCCTTGCCGGTGGCCGGTCAAAGTCCGGCGGCCAGCCCACCCCCGGTGTCCCGTGGATCTACGCCCCTGACGGCGCAGGCATGTCCGCACAACTCGAGGAGTTGGGCATCATCCGGGGCGAAGTCAGGTCCGCGGACGATCCCGAGGAAGGCGACGTAGCCGGAGGGAAGGCCTAGGCGACGTCAATGAACACCGGGTTGGCGTAGAACCAGGTGTCCGTCCACGGATCGGCGTCGCCAAGATTGTCTCCATGGCGGACAGGGCCCGCGGGATCCACGGGAGCGCCGTAGTAGCCCGCGCCGTGTCGGTTTCCGTCACTGCCCCGGAGGCGGAAATAGCAGGACTTTTGGACGTCCTTGACGACGTGGCTGATGGTAAACGTTCCAGTCCGCCCCGATACGTCGATCTGTTTCCACACGCTTGTCCCGGGAGCCCTCAGGGTGTCGCGGTCACCTGCTGCGCCGGTGATGGCACCGCCGATCACGTCCACGTGCGCGAGCTTGGGCAGGATCCCCGCAAAGTTGCGGTAGTCCGTCGTCGTAATGGTGATGGAAATTTCGACGTCGGCACCCCGCCTCACCTGCAGGCGGGAGCCCAGGGTGACGCCGTTGCGTCCGTTGCCGTTGCCTGCGCTGTTACCGCGCACCTCGCGTACCCGCACGTCGAGGCCCTGGAGGAGGTGGCCGTGATCCACCCACATGCGGCCGTTGCGCATGGCTTCCAGGACGCCGGTGTAGGAGCGCTGGGTGACTCCGGTGTGGAGACGGCTGAACTGCCCGGGCCAGAAGTCGCTTCCGCCCTGCTTTTCGCCGGAGTCGAAGGGGTCCGGGCGCTTGCCCGTGACCGACCAGCGGTCAAATTCGTTGGGCAGGCTCAGGTAAGGTTCCTCGGCCGGGTAGGCGCCGGTCTTCCACGTGTCCTTGACCGTTAGGTGGTTGTCTGAGTTGGACGTGATCCAGAACGGAAGACCTTCGGCGAGCATTGAATCCCACACCCCGCCAACGGTCGCCGTTGCCCAGTCGAAGCCGCCGTAGGGTCGGAAAGCATCCGCGGGGTAGCCGGGGAAGCTGTATTGCGTGGGGTTGTTGGTGTATTCGCCGCGCTGGTCGCCCGCCCGCGCGAACTGGCTGACTCCGGACCCCTGCGCTCCGGGTGCGCCCTCCATGCCGATCATCACTTCGCGGGCGGCATCGCGCCATGCCCGGAGCTCGTGCGGGGAATCGATGCCCAGCCGCATAGGGTGGTTGGCCAGGGCCACCACGTCCTCAATGTAGCCCGAGCGTTTTTGGTTGGCCAACCACGCGATGGCTTCCACAGCCTTGCGCTCGAAAGTCTCCACCTGGGCCGTTCCGGGGGTTGGCTTCTCCCACTGGTTCAGCTTGCCGTCCCACACGAGCTCGAAGGTACGCAGGAGATTCACTTCGTTGGTACCCGGGGCAACCAGGACCGTCGCGTGTTCTGCCCCTGGGATGTACCACTCCAGCCCCTGGAAGATGAGGAGATCAGGACGTGCTGCACGTTGAACCAGGATCTCTTTATTGGAATTGACCGCTCCGCCATTGTTGGCGTGGCCAAAATTGCTGTGCTCCGTCAGCGCCAGCCAATCGACGCCGTAGGACTGGGCTGCGTCCAGTTGCTGTTTGATCAGGTACTTCGCGTCGTGGCTGTATTGGGTGTGGATGTGGTGGTCGCCCACAAGCCACTTCAACTGGGGGTCGTTCCCGCCGGGGTTCGCTATCGCCGGGCGTGCCAGCGCGGTTGAAGCTGCGCTGCCCGCAGCCAGGATGCCTGCAGATTGCAGGATACGCCGGCGGCTCAACCCCATGGTCTTCAGTTCGGCATCGGCAAGCTCCACGCTTCTGCTGTGGGCGATGATCTGTTCCTCTGCGGTGCACATGGCAATTCCCTCTGTCGATTCCGATCCCCCCAGCGGAATCACAGTAGGGAAGGAGGATGGCACGGAGGTTAACCGGGCGGGAACGCTTGGAGTGTGTGGGTGCCCGCCGGGTCAGCAGGTCAGCGTGCCCTTGAGGACTTTGCCCGTCCAGACATTGGTGGTGCCCGGGACCTTGTAGTAGCCGCGGATTTCGTAGGTCCAGGTTCCGATCACTTCGTAGCCCGAGGTGTAGGTCTTGCCGCTGGCTTTGCTGAGGTCGCCGGTGAACTCCAGATTTCCGGAGCGGTCGAAGATTTTGATGTCGTGGTAGTTCGCGTTGGCTACTGCCCCGAAGGAATTGACGGTTACCGTGGCGCGGATACCGAACGAGCAGCTCATGGACACGTTCGCCGTTGCCGGCGCGGCGAGGCTGGCGGTGGAGAACTGCGGGGCACTGTGCTCGGTGTCGGTGAACGCGGCAAACGCCGCTGTCGGTGCCGCGATCAGGCCAAGAATAACGACGGCGGCGATCACCAGGCTGCGCAGGACGCTGTTCTGCGTGGTCATGGTGGTCATCCTCCTACTGGTGTTTCGCGCCGGGCCTGATCGGGCTGGGGTTGAAGAATCCGATCAGACCCGGCGGGGCTTGGGAACTACTCTGCCGGGCCACCCTCAAGAACCACTCGTGCAAACCTGCAACAGTTCCTCAGGAAATCCTCAAGACTGCCGCACCGGCAAGCGAGCAGGATCGGAGAAGCAGCCGACGCAAGCCGCACCTACCGTTGAGGTATCCAAACAACGTCCAACAGATCAGGGGGCCGCGAAATGGCTGGGACAGGAACAGCTGACAAGACCAAGTCCTACGACGGATTCAGCGATGATGAACGCTCGGCAATGAAGGAGCGCGCGCAGGAACTGAAGAAGACCGCCAGGAAAAAGCAGTCCAACGCAGATGGAGAGGCGGACGTCCAGGCGAAGATCGCCGAAATGCCTGAGTCGGACCAGTCCATGGCCAAGCGCCTCCACGAAATCGTCAAGGAGCATGCGCCGGAGCTGACTCCCAAGACCTGGTACGGCATGCCGGCCTACGCCAAGGACGGGAAGACCATCGTCTTCTTCAAGAGCGCGGACAAATTCAAGAGCCGCTACGCGACGCTCGGCTTCGAAGAGAATGCCGCCCTTGATGACGGACCCATGTGGCCGACATCTTTTGCCCTCAAGGAGATCACGCCGGAGGTTGAAGCGAAGATCGTGGAACTCATCAAGAGGGCTGTCGCCTGAAGCGACTCAAACCCCGACGGCGGCTGGTTGCCCTCCCAGGCAACCAGCCGCCGTCGTAATTAATCCAGGAGCGTCAGAAGGTGGGGTCCGGGTTCGGGTGCGGCGGCACGGGGCCTGGATCGGGAGTGGGCGTCGGGCCCGGTGTGGGATTGGGATCCGGGATGGGGCTTGGGGGAAACGGGGTGGTGGGATCCGGCGGTGGCGGCACGGGCCCGGGATCCGGGGGAAACGGTTCGGGCTCGTGGATCGGAGGAAGTGTCATGACTCTCCTTTGCCTACTCAGGGGTATTGCTCCGGCAGATAAGTGCAGCCTACTCCGGCCCGGCCATGGGCCACAGGCCCACTCCAACGAGACTTCTAGGTCAAATGACCTATAATAATTTTCATGAATGATCTCCTTGAACTTGATACCGCCGGTCCAGTGCTGATCGTGGGCGGATACGGCACCGTCGGCACAGCGCTGACCCGGCTTACCCCGAAAGAATGGCCCCTGCTCCTCACCGGCAGAAACCCGGACCGCGGCAGCCACCTGGCCAGCGGGAATGTGACGGTCAGGAAGTGGGACCTCAACCACCCGGAACCTTTCGCGGCCAAGGTCAGGGCAGTGATCAGCACCGTAAATGACCCCGACGACAGGGTCCTTCGCGCAGCCATCATTGCCGGGATTCCCTATGTGGATGTCACCCGCTGGACCAGCCGGGTCACCAGGGCAGTCACCCGGGCAACCCTCCTCCAGCCGACGGCTCCCGTATTGCTGAGCTCGGGATGGATGGGCGGAGTCACCAACATCGTCGCCGCAGCCTTGGCGCAGGAGGCCGGCGGTGCGGACCAGATTGATGTCGCCATCCGCTACGACATCAACGACCAAGCCGGAGTCGACTCCGTGGACTTCATGGACCGGCTGGGACTGGACTTCGAAGTACGCAAACGCGGCCAGGCCGCCGTCGTCAGCCCGTTGACGGATGCGCGCTGGGTGGACATTGCCGGGCACCGCACCAAAGTGGCGCGGCTCGACACCCCCGAGCAGTTCACCCTGCCGCTGACCATCGGCGCGGGATCGGTGGCTACCAGGATCGGTTTCAGTTCAAACACATCGACGACGGCGTTGCTCGCCGCCCGTGCGGTGGGACTGTTCCGCTGGGGAAGCGGTGAGCGGTGGACGCCGCTGCGCCGATCCCTGCTGTACTCGCCCGGTGCAGGCGGAACCGCGCACATCCGGGTGGATGTGGAGGGCCCGAATGGTATGCGGACTGCTGTCATTTCCGATCCCCAGGGACAAGCGCACCTCACGGCGCTGGGCGGCTTGCTCGGGTTGCAGGCGGTGCTTGCAGATGGCGCCCGACAGGGTGTTTCCTTCCCCGAATCAGCGCCTGATCCTCTCTCTCGCCTGGCGGAAATGGAAGCACACGGTGTGACAATATTGAGGTCATGACCGAAAGCAAGGGCGCCCTGAGGAAAGCGGCGCTGCTGGACGCTGCTGAAGAAGTCCTGGTCACCAAGGGCAACGCCAACGCCGCGATGCGGGACTTTGCCGCTGCCGCCGGCGTACGCATCGGGCACCTGCAGCACTACTTTCCCACCCGGGCCGACCTCATTCGGGCTGTCCTTGAGAGGACACTTGAACGCTCGCTGCATCGGCTGACGGAAGTCGCCGGGCTGGATCTCGGTCCCGGAGCGGGCGGCGGACTGACCCGGGACGATTCCCACCGTCTTTTGACGGCACTGATCCACGAGCATTCGGGTTTGGCAGACGTCAAGATGCACCTCGAGATCTGGGCCCTCGCTGCTTCGGACGAGCAGGCAGCCGCTGCCCTCAGGGCCTTCTACCAGCAGTATTCGGGGCACGTCCGAGGTGTCGTGCGGCGAGGCCGGCCCGAGCTGCCGGAGCCAGAGGTGGAGGGGGTCGCCGCGGCCATCATCAGCCTTTTCGAGGGTGCTGCGGTCACACGCTCGGACATTGCAGGTCTCCGAACGGAGTCCGGCGATCAAGCCATCATTCGCGCGGCACAGTGGATGATCCACGGACAGGGGACGGGCGTCGTCTATGGCTTTTGAATAATTCGCATTGACCTAGCCAACATAGGAATTACTGTGTTCGTCGGAGATGATGACCCAGCCTTTGTCGGTGACAGGGAAGTCTTCAATGACCTTGCCAGTGGCAGTGTCAACGATAACGACGGAATGGGCTGGCCATTCCGGGTCTGGGACGACCCTGTAGTCCGGGTCTTCGGTGGACAGTGACTGCCCCGCCGCGGCCTTGGACCGGTTGTAGTAATCCACGATCTTCCCGCGAGCAGTGTTAATCGCCACCGTCTCCTCAGGACCCGCCGGACTCCCATCCACAGGAGTTGAGTTCCACCAACCGTCATACCCTCCGACAGTTCGGTCCTCCAACGGTACTTTCAGCAGCGACCCTTCGTTCGGTCCGGTGGTCGCGTTTGCTTGGATGCCGGAGGCCACGACACCAGCCAAAACAACCGCTGTGCCCAGTGCACCTAGTACGAGTCTCATATTTTCCCCCTCTTCCCGCGGAACCCGCGATGACGCCGCCGATCAGGAGCGTAAAGCCAAGTCCGCCGATGGCGAATGGAAGGATGAGCAGGTGCATCCCGGAAACACCAGGAACTGAGCCAGGACAGGCGAAAGCCGGACGGGCTTCTGGATACCGCCGTCCGGCCTTGCCGGCAGATTACTTAGGCATTGATCGGCGATTTGGGGGTTTTCGCCGTCTGCCACGAACCCGCTATGACAATTTAAGGCCCTGGATTGGCCGTGCACACGAGTAGTCGGTACTCATATTTGATGGCCATCGGACCAAGCCGGTACTTGTTCGGATTCGATCGACGTAGGCGTTGATCATGCCCAGTCGGCAGGGCGGACGCGAGGAGCCGCTGTTCGACGGCCTGTGAAGGCTTAAGCGCCGATCCCACCTTCCGGACCCGAACAGCGTGGGAACTTGAACGCCTCGCGCCGCCCGGATACGGCCTGGCAGACCCTCCGAAAAATTTCCCAAAAAAGATTCGTACCCCGCGTAACCCTTTGCTGTCCCCTGACGATTACGTCATTGAAAGGGCCGAGCTGGAATTTGTCCCCCATCATGTTCCAGCTCGGCTCTTCTTTGTCCGGGGGAGTTTTCCTCAGGCAAAGCGGGTCTTCCCTACGGATGGTCCGGCAGAGCAGTTACCCTTGGTGGGGTTGCCCGTCGAGCAAAGGCGGGAGACCTGGCTCCACAACCACGGACCTGCCGCCGATCGAAAGTCCCAAATCCTGTGACCGACGCATTGACCGACGAAGCGCTTCACGCACTCAAGGACAATAACGCGGAACTGTTCAGCGCCATCTACCAGGCCTATGCGGGCCAGGTGCTCGGATACCTGACAGCTAAAGGCGTGCCCGATCCCGAGGCAGTCACGCAGGATGTGTTCCTGGCTGTCCTGCCTCGACTGGATGACTTGAGCGGAGGCGTCAACGGCCTGCGGACTTTCATTTTCTCGGTAGCCCACGCACGCATGGTCGACGAGCATCGGAAGAAACTCCGGGCGCCTGATCACCACGAGTTCGAGCCCGATCGGGATACCCGTGAATCGAGTTCGGCGGAGGCTGAGGCCTTGGACCGGCTGGCGCCGTACGAGGTCATGGCGCTGTTGGACCACCTCGGCGAGGATCAACGGGAAGTCCTGACGCTGCGCATCGTGGCTGGCCTGACGGTGGAGCAGGTGGCCGACATCATGGGGAAATCCGCTGGGGCAGTGAAACAGCTGCAACGACGGGCACTGATTACCCTCCGTGAGCACTCGGCAGTAAAGGAATACGTGGCGCCATGACATACAGGGATACAGAACGCGAAGCTATCGTGGACGGGCTCATGCTCGACGCCGAGCTCTCTGACGCGTCGGACCTGCGGCACGCGCTCCTTTCACTGGGTTCATTCGCCAACGTCCCGGCTCCCGCCCCTGGCGCCGAGCTCGCCGCGATGCTGGCTGGTCCGCACGACGAACTCTCCAAGCGCCGTTGGCGCCACAAGCACCGCACCGCCGTCGTCAGTGTTGCTGTGGTGGCGGCGATGGGACTGGGCGTCAGCGGCGTAGCCGCCGCCAGTTCGGGTTTCACCCGCAGCCCGTCCTTTGATGGGCTTCTGGGCAACTTTGCGCCGCGCTGGTCAGCGTCCACGCCTGTGCTGCCCGCACCGGATGCGCCCAAGGTCAGCACCGAGCCAGCGCCCGCTGCGGACCCAGCGGCACTCCCGCCCGCGACACCTGCACCCTCGATCCCCGTACCAGCGCCGGCTGAGCCAGCCGCGCCAAGCGCGCCAGCGCAGGACGCGGCCAACGCGCCAGCACCGGTCCTCGCCCCCGGCCCCGAAGGTCAGCCTCCCCATGTCCTTGGTGCGGATGAGGCCAAGCCCGACTCCGCGAAAGGCCAGCAGGAAAAGCCCACCCCGGGCAGCCCCGGCCAGGATAAGCTGCAGCGTCCCGCTGCGCCCACGCCCGATATGTCCAAGGCTGAGGCGGCCAAACCGGACAAGCAGACGCCCGGCAAACCCGGAAACAAAGGCCAAGCACTGCCGTCCTACCCCAGGCAGTGGTCCGGGGAGCAGGTCAACGAGATCACGGACAAACTGAAGCAGTGGAAGAAGCACGGCGGCAGCTGGACCCGCTAGTGCCGGGCGCCTTGGGGACGACCTGCTGAGGCGGGGTGCCGCTTAGGCGAGGACCTGGCGCTTGGAGGAGATCACGCCGGTGTCGAAGCCGGCCAGGTGGAGTCCACCGTGGAATCGGGCGTGCTCGATCTTCACGCAGCGGTCCATGACCACGTTGAGGCCCGCGGCCTCAGCATCACGGGCTACTTCTTCGTGCCAGGAACCCAGCTGGAGCCACAGGGTTTTGGCGCCGGCCGCGACGGCCTCGTCCAGGACCCCGGGGAGGTCATCGTGTTTACGGAAAACGTCGACGATGTCCGGGGATTCGGGCAGATCGGCCAGCGAAGCGTACGTCGGCTGGCCGAGGATCTCCTTCACCACGGGGTTCACGAAGTACACCTTGTAGCGCGTGGACGACTGCAGGTAGGTGGCCACGAAGTAGCTGGCGCGGGACGGCTTGTCCGAGGCGCCAACGATCGCGATCGACTTGGCCTGGCGCAGGAGCGACAGGCGCTCGGGAGCGGAAGGGCCCTGCCAGGTTCGTTCCGTGGTGCTCATACTTTCGCTCCTACTACTGATGGGACGTCGACAGCTGCTTGCGCCTCGGTGAGCGCCTGGTCAAGGTCCCAGAGGATGTCATCCAGGTCCTCCAAACCCACGGAAATCCGGACCAGGTCTTCCGGTACGCCCGCGGATTCCAGTTGTGCTGCGCTGAGCTGCTGGTGCGTGGTGGAGCCCGGGTGGATGACGAGCGTCCGTGAATCACCAACATTGGCAAGATGGGATGCCAGCTGTAGCGATTCGATGAATTTCTGGCCGGCTGCCCGTCCACCGGCAACACCGAAGGAGAACACAGAGCCCGGGCCCTTGGGCAAGTATTTCTGTGCTCGTTCGAAGTGCGGGTGCGATGGCAGGCCGGAGTAGTTCACGTAGGCAACCCGCGGATCGGCGTCCAGCCATTCGGCCACGGCCTGCGCGTTCTTCAAGTGCTCGTCCAAGCGCTGGGGGAGTGTCTCCACACCCTGCAGGAGTTGGAAGGCGGAGAGCGGGGAGAGCGCCGGGCCAATGTCGCGGAGGTGCTCGCAACGCAGCTTGGTCAGGAAGCCGTATTCGCCGAAGTTGCCCCACCAGGAGACGTTTCCGTAGGACGGCACGGGCTCGGTCATCATGGGGAATTTGCCGTTGCCCCAGTTGAAGCGGCCACTTTCCACGATGACGCCGCCCAGGGTGGTGCCGTGTCCGCCGATGAACTTGGTGGCGGAGTGGATCACGATGTCGGCGCCGTGCTCGATCGGACGCACGAGGTAAGGCGTGCTCAAGGTGGCATCGACCACCAAGGGGATACCGGCGTCGTGCGCTACCTTGGCCAGCCCGGCAAGGTCCTGGACTTCCGACGACGGGTTGGCCACTACCTCGACGAAGAGCGCCTTGGTGTTTTCCTGGATGGCCGCGGCGTAGTCCGCAGGGTCGGTGCCCGGCACGAAGGTGGTGTCCACACCGAAGCGGCGCAACGATACGTCCAACTGGGTGACCGTACCGCCGTACAGCTGGGACGCGGCCACGATGTGGTCGCCGGACTGGGTCAGCGCTGCGAAGGTGATGAACTCGGCAGCCATCCCCGACGACGTCGCAACAGCGCCGATGCCGCCCTCGAGGGAAGCGATGCGCTCCTCAAAAGCGGCCACGGTGGGGTTGCCAATGCGCGAGTAGATGTTGCCGTACTTCTGCAGGGCGAACAGGTTGGCTGCGTCGTTGGTGTCCTTGAACACGAAGGACGTGGTCTGGAAGATCGGCACCGCCCGGGCGCCGTGCTCGGCGTCGGGAGTACCGCCGGCGTGCAGGGCCCGGGTGCGGAACCCGAAAGTACGGTCAGCCATCAGACAGCCACCGACTCGGCGACGGGTGTGGAGGAAAGATCCAGCTCGGTACCGTTCTTGCGGGCAAGGTCGGCCTCGAGTTCGCGCACGATCGGCAGGATGTCCTGACCGAAGGCCGCGATTTCTTCCTGGAAGTGCAGGTAGCCGGTGAGGAACAGGTTCACGCCGATCTTCTTGTACTCCACGATCCGCTCTGCGATCTGTTCCGGGGTGCCGATCAGCTGGGTCTTGAAGCCATCGTTGTACTGGACCAGGTCCTCGAAGGTGGAGTCGGCCCACATGCCCTTGCCGTCCTTCGTGGACGCGCCGGCTTCCTGCACGGCGTCGCGGAAACCCTGAACTGCGGGCTTGTGTGCTTTCTCTACGATTTCGCGGAGGGTGTCGCGGGCTTCCTTCTCTGAATCCCGGGCGATCACGAAGCCGTTGAGGCCGAACCGCGGCGCAGCAAGGGCGCCTTCGGTGCCGCGCTTCGTTTCGCCGGCCGCCGCAACGACGCCGGCGATGTTCTCCTTGAAGCCCTCTAGGTCCTTGCCGTTGGAGAAGTACCAGTCGGCAACGCGGCCCGCGGTGGCCTGGGCTGCCGTCGAATTCCCACCGAAGAAGATCTCCGGGTGCGCCCGGCCGGGAACAGCAACCGGCGCCGGGTTCAGGGTGAAGTCGGTGATGTTGTAGTACTTTCCGTCCTGGCTGTAGCCCTGCTCGGTCCACAGGCCGCGGAGGACGTTGATGAATTCCTCGGTGCGAACGTAGCGTTCGTCATGCTCCAGCCATTCGAGGCCGAAGTTGGTGAACTCGCTCTTGAGCCAGCCGGAGACGATATTGACGGCGGCACGTCCGTTGGAGATGTGGTCGGCGGTGATGATGTACTTCGCCAGGACGCCCGGGTGCCACATTCCCGGGTGGACGGCGGCGATGACCTTGAGGCGCTCTGTCGCAGCCAGCAGGGCCAGGCTGAAGGACGTTGCCTCGTGCTGCTTGTCGGCTCCGTAGGACGCGGCGTAACGGGTCTGGGTCAGCGCATATTCGAAGCCGGAGTTCTCCGCGATCCGGGCGAGCTTCTTGTTGTAGTCAAAGTCCCAGCCGGTGCGCTGTTCGATGTTGGAGACCACCAGGCCGCCGGAAACGTTGGGCACCCAGTAGGCGAACTTGAGCGGCTCGGAGAGTCGTGCGACGTTGCTGATCTCGGTCATGAATTTTCCTTCACTAGTGCCCGCTCGCGCAGGACGTCCTGGATTCCGGCGATTGCCGGCTCGTTTTGGAGTGAGGTGGTATCGCCCAAGACGGTCCCCTCAAAGAGTTGGGTCAACAGCCGGCGCATGATCTTGCCGCTGCGGGTCTTGGGTACGTCCGCGACCACGACGACGTCGCGCGGCTTGGCGATCGGGCCGATCTCCTTGGCAACGTGGTTGCGCAGGTTGTGGGTGACTTCCGCTTCACGCTCATGGGAGCCGCTTCGAAGCACGACGAACGCGACGACGGCGTGCCCGGTGGTGGGATCGGGCACCGGACAGACTCCGGCTTCCACCACATCCGGATGCGACACCAATGCGGACTCGATCTCAATGGTGGACAGCAGGTGTCCGGAGACATTGAGGGTGTCGTCCACGCGCCCAAGGATCCAGATGTCGCCGTCGGAATCGTATTTGGCGCCGTCCCCGGCAAGGAACCAACCCTGTTCCGCGTACTGGCTCCAATAGGAGTCGAAGTAGCGCCGAGGGTTTCCCCACACGGTTCTGGCAATGGCGGGGCCGGGACGGTCCACGACGATGAAGCCTTGCTCGCCGGGCCGGGTGCGTCGACCGGCTTCATCCACCACGCGTGTGCTCACGCCGGGAAGGGCGCGAGCCGCGCAGCCCGGTTTGAAGGACGTGTCCGTGGGCGACGGGGACATGATGGTGGCGCCGGTTTCGGACTGCCACCAGGTGTCCACCACCGGTGCGGTGCCCCCGCCGATGTTGTCGCGCAGCCAGCGCCAAGCCTCGGGGTTGACGGCCTCGCCCACGGTTCCCAGCACCCGGATCGAGGAGAAATCGTAGCTTTCCGGAACGCCGTCCGGGAACCAGCCCATGAGGGAGCGGACAAGTGTGGGTGCCGTGTAGTACTGGGTGACCTTGTAGCGTTCGATGATCTCGAAGTGCCGGCCGGGGTGTGGGGTGTTGGGCGTGCCCTCGAAGATCACCTGGGTGGCTCCGTTGGACAGCGGACCGTAGATCTCGTAGGTGTGGGCGGTGACCCAGGCAAGGTCCGCCGTGCACCAGTGGACGTCCTGGTGTCGCAGCGCAGGATCGGGGTTGCTGAACAGGTACTCGAAACTCCACGATGCTTGCGTCAGGTAGCCGCCGGACGTGTGGACCAGTCCCTTGGGCTTTCCCGTGGTTCCGGAGGTGTACATGATGAACAGCGGAGTCTCGGCGTCGAAGGCCTTGGGCTCGTGGACCTCGGAGGCAGTATCAACGACGTCGTGCCACCAGACGTCCCGGCCCTCTGTCATGGCCACGTTCGCGAGTTCGCCGGCTGGTGTGGTCCGGTTGATGACCAGCACGTGCTCAATGGCGTTATCACCGGAGACGGCGGCGTCGGCGTTGTCCTTGACCGGCACTGCAGCCCCGCGGCGGAACTGGCCGTCGGTGGTGACCAGGAGTTTCGCCTGGGTGTCCTCTACCCGGAACCGCAATGCCTCGGCCGAGAAGCCACCGAAGACCAGGGAGTGGATCGCACCGATGCGAGCCACGGCCAGGGTGATGATTACGGTTTCGGGGATCACCGGGAGGTAGATGACCACACGATCGCCTTTGGTGACTCCCAGCGAAAGCAGCGCGTTCGCGGCCTTGGACACCTCGCGTTGCAGTTCCGCGTAGGTGATGGCTCGGCGGTCACCGGGTTCACCTTCGAAGTAGAGGGCAACCTTGTCACCCTTTCCGGCGAGCACGTGCCGGTCCACGCAGTTGTACGCAACGTTCAGCTTGCCGCCGTCGAACCATGAGATCTCCGGGCCCCGGCCCGCTTCAACATCAACAGGAGTCCAGGTGTGCGCGGTGTGCCAAGGGGCTGCCCAGTGCAGGCGGCGGGCCTGCTCTTCCCAGAAGCCCACCGCTGACCCGTTCCGGTCAAAACTGCCGTCAAAACTGCTGTGACGCGCCCGCTCGCCGGTATCGGCGCCGTGCACTGCGCCGCCCGTTGGCTCGCTCGAGGACCATCCCGAAGAGCCGTGAAGTGAGCCGGGCGCGTCAAGCAGCCCTGCTTCAGGGGCCGTCGCGCCTGAAGTGGTGTGTGTGGGTACGTCAAAAGTCATGGTTGCTCCTTGCCCGGAATTGCAGGCGCAGTGCTAAGGGTGCGAAGAAAGGGATGGTCGCCCTCATCCGCGGGGATGGCCACTCTTCACTTAAGTCGATGGTCCATTTGGCTCAAAACCCGGGGGTATTGGTGCGTAATATTCGATTGAGGCAATTCAGGATGGACAGAAAATGCAGATTATTCGGCCAACTGCCCGGTTGTGCGCAGGAGTAGGCTTAGGGCATGATGCACGTCAACGATCCCGCCGTCGTGGAGCGGTTGATGCGAACAAAAGGCACGTGGGCCATTGTGGGGTTGAGTAGCAATGAGTGGCGCTCCGCCTACGATGTTTCGCTGTACGTCCGGGACACGATGGGCATGGAGATCATTCCCATCAACCTCAAGGGCGAGGACGTGCACGGGGAAAAGGGGTACAAAACCTTGGCTGACATTCCGCCCGCCAAACACCCCATCGACGTCGTGGATTGCTTCGTCAACTCCCAACGCGTGGGGGCCGTGATTGACCAGGCGATTGCGATCGGCGCCAAGGCTGTTTGGCTGCAACTTGGCGTCTTTGACGACCAAGCAACGCAGCGTGCCAGAGACGCAGGACTGGACGTCGTGGTGAACTCCTGCCCGGCACGTGAAGGTTGGCATTACGGCCTGTGATCCCGGGACGGGTTACTCTGCTAGATTGCTGCTGACTCATCTCTTCAGCCCCGGGAGACAGCCATGACTGGCGACCACTCTGCAATGCCATTTTCCTTGCCCAGTAGGCGGGCCCTCCTCGGTGTTGTGGGCGCCTCGGTGGTGGCCGGGCTCACGGCTTGCACTCCCGCTGAAGGGGCAGAAAGTACGACGACGGCGCTGCCGCCAAGTGCCGCCGTCGGCTCGCCGGAGGCCCCGGCTGCTACGGCTGCTACGGTGACGCCGACTCCGACGCCAACTCTTGCGGCGACGAAGCGAATCCGGCGGAGTTTCATCCCGGACTACCAATTGCCGCCGATTGTCGGCGGGCTCGCGCCGGTGATCACCAAGATCCCCACCAAGCATCCGATCGTGTTCCTGACCATCGATGACGGGAACATCAAGACCCCGGAATCCGTGACGCTTATGGCGGAGTACGACTACCCGGCCTCACTGTTCCTCACCAAAAACACCATTGCCGACAACCCTGCGTTCTTCAATGCCTTCAAGGCCCAGGGCAGCCTGGTGGAGAACCACACGGTGACGCACAACATCAACATGGTGCGGCAGTGGGGCTATCAGCAGCAGCTGGACGACATAGTGGGGATGCAGGAGTATGCGGTCCAACAGTATGGCCGCAAGCCCACGCTGTTCCGGCCACCCGGCGGAGCCTACTCAAACGCGATGCGGCAGGCCGTGGCGGCTGCGGGCCTGAAAGCTGTGGTCACGTGGGAGGCAAAGGCAAACGCCGGAAAGATGGACTACCAGGTGGGGGACTCGCTGCGTCCTGGCGACATTGTCCTGATGCATTTCCGGGCCGAGTTTGCAGCGGACCTCGCTGCATTCCGGGCCGCCCAGCTGGCGGCGGGGCTGGAAGTGGTGTTGTTGGAGGATTTCCTGGGCGTCGCGTAAGCGTCGCAATAGGGCTCGCCCCGGAGCCGTCCCGCCAGTAGGCTCACTCCATGGATGTTTCCCGTCTGCGCGAGATTTGCCTGGGCTTCCCTGGCGCTTTCGAAGACTTTCCGTTTGGCCCCGAGGCCTCCGTCTTCAAGGTCCGCTCAGCTGTTGCCGGCGGGGCGCGGCACGAGGCCAAGATGTTTGCCCTGTCCTACATGGACCCGGACAACTGGTCGGTCAGCCTCAAATGTGAACCGGCGCTGGCCGAACAGCTCAGGGCGGCCCATCCGGAAATCACTGGTGCCTGGCACATGAACAAGACCCATTGGAATGGTGTCCGGCTGGACGGCGCCCTCCCGGACGACATGGTCCGGGACATGGTGGAGGACTCCTACGACCTGGTGGTGGCCACCCTCAGCCGCAAGCAACAGGAGCAGCTGGGGTGGGCCAGGCTGGCCGCTCCGCGCGGGAAGTAACACCCTCATAACAGCCCTCCCCATGGTGCTGACATGGGGATAGATTGATACTGCATACCTTGAGACCACAGCCATGGGCTGGTCAGGAGCAGTTTGATGCTGGATCAGAAGACGCTTGACCACTTGTGGAACTTTGGCGATCCGGCGGCTTCCGAAGCCAGGTTCCGTGCCGCCATGGTTGAGGAAATGTACGACGCCGATGAGCGGGCTGAGCTTGCCACCCAGCTTGGGCGGGCCATCGGGTTGCAGGGTCGTTTTGAGGAAGCTGACGCGCTCCTTGATGGAATCGACGACGACGAGCCGACGGTTGGCGTACGCATCCTCCTTGAACGGGGGCGGGTCCTCAACGCTGGTGGGCGTGCCGCCATGGCCGTGCCGCTCCTTGAACAGGCAGCAGAGCTGGCGGACCATCTCGGTGAGGAATTCCTGGCGGTCGATGCGCTCCACATGCTCTCCATCGCCGACTTCGGCAACGCCGAGGTCTGGATGCGGAGCGGCTTGGAATATGCGTCCTCCGCCCGCGATGAGCGAACCAAGCGCTGGATGATTGCTTTGCACGCGGGCTTGGGGTCGTTTCTGCGCGGTAAAAACCGTCTCACGGAAGCCATGGTGGAGTTCCAATTGGCCGAACAATGGGCGGAAAGACTGGGAACTGAGCGGCAGAGGGCGCTCGCCCGGGAGGCGATCACGGAGTGCGGAAAGGCCCTCGCGGAGGGTCCGTAGAAAGATCACGCTTTGACAAATGTTGATCGAAACTGCCGCGAAATATTGATTTTCGATCATTCGTGGTGAATTATGTCACAGAAGGTTGGTGCTGCCAGAGCGCCAACCCAGACTGTCTGACTGAACGGTTCCTGCCGCAACAGTCGACACTACGAGTCACTGGAGGGTTTAGAAATGAACGTTCAGCACCAGTCCGTTGGTCGCCGTGGATTCCTGCGCGGAGCACTCGCCGCAGCTGTCCTCGTTCCTATGGGGGGAACCATTGCTTCCTGTGCTGCGGGCGGCGGTGGAACATCCGCCGGTCCTACAGGAACGGTCTCCGACACCAACCCGTTCGGCATGGCTGACAAGGCCACCCTGGACGCCGTGATCTTCAAGGGCGGCTACGGCATCGACTACGTCGAGTTCGCGGGGAAGCTCTTCGAAAAGAACCACTCGGGTTCCACGGCCAAGATTGCACCGTCCACCGACATCGCCCAGGAACTGCAGCCGCGCTTTGTTGGTGGCAACCCGCCGGACCTGATCGACAACTCCGGTGCAAAGGCCATCGGCTTCAGCACCATTCTCGCCCAGCTCGAGGACCTCACGCCCCTTGTTGAGGCCAAGAACCTCGAAGGGAAGGTCATCAAGGACACCCTGTACACCGGCGTACTGGCTCCAGGCACCTTCGACGGCAAGCTTGCCGCCTTGAACTACGTGCTCACCGTCTACGCAGTGTGGTACTCGGATTCCCTCCTCAAGGAAAACGGTTGGACCGTTCCCAAGACCTGGGATGAGATGTACGCCCTCGGCGAGCAGGCCAAGGCCAAGGGCAAGTACCTGTTTGTCTGGGGCAAGGAAGCGGCCACTTACTACCAGGAACTGGCCATCGCGTCCGCCATCAAGGAAGGCGGCGACGAGGTCCGCCTCGCCCTGGAGAACCTCAAGGCCGATTGCTGGTCGCACCCGGCCATCCAGTCCGTCTTCACTGCGCTGGACAAGATCGTCAAGGCCGGCTTCTTCAAGCCGGGCGGTTCGGGCACCCAGTTCACTGCCGCCCAGGCACAGTGGAGCAACGCGCAGGAAGCCGTGTTCTACCCCTCGGGTTCGTGGATCGAAAACGAAATGAAGGACCAGACCAAGGCCGGCTTCAACATGATGGGCACTCCCGCTCCGTCCGTGACTGCCAGCCCCAAGATGCCGCAGACTGCACTTCACAGCGCTGCAGGCGAACCGTTCATTGTCCCCTCGCAGGGCAAGAACGCTGCCGGCGGCAAGGAACTGCTTCGCATCATGCTCTCCAAGGAAGCAGCCACCAACTTCGCCAAGACCAAGCTGGCGCCGACCATCGTCAAGGACACCGTTCCGGCCGATGGCTTTGGTTCAACCGCCCTGGTTTCGCAGACGAAGATGCTCAGCGATGCCGGTGAGCACATCTACACCTGGAACTTCATTGACCTGTACGGCACCAACAAGGACCAGCTGGTTGTCTGGAACACCTTCCTGGATGGCAAGTCCGACGTCGCGACGCTGACTTCCGCACTCCAGAACATCACCGACAAGGTCCGTAACGACAGCTCGGTCAAGAAGATCGAAGTGAAGTGACTTCAGTGAAAACTCAGCAGAGCCGGAACGGCGACGGCCTGGCCGCCGTCGTTCCGGCGACCGCCCCACCGCAGGTGATCAAGCGGCGGCGGAAGCCGTTGACGTGGGACAAGGTCAGTTTCTTTGCGGTATTCCTCGGACTGCCGCTGGCGATCTACCTGTTGTTCGTGATTTGGCCCTTTATCCAGGCTTTTGGCTACTCATTGACTGACTGGTCGGGCTTCTCGCCCAACCAGAACTTCATCGGCCTTGAGAACTACGCCAAGATCTTCACTGACGACATCTTCATGAAGGCCATGGGGAACAACATCCTCCTGGTCATCTTCCTCCCGATCATCACCATCATCCTGAGCCTGGTACTTGCGTCCCTGGTGACGGTTGGCGGCAGCAGCAAAGGCCAGATCAAGGGCCTGCGCAACTCCAGCTTCTACCGTGTGGTCTCGTTCTTCCCGTACACCATCCCCGCTATAGCGATCGGCATCATGTGGGGGCAGATCTACGATCCCTCGGGAGGGCTCCTTAACGGCATCCTCACCGGGGTGGGCCTGGACCAGTTCAAGGACTTCGCCTGGTTGGGCGATAAGAACACCGCCATGATTGCCACCATGTTCGTGATCGTCTGGGGCTTCGTGGGCTTCTACATGGTGCTGTTCGTGGCCGGCATCAAGGGCATCCCCGCCGAGCTTTTCGAAGCCGCGAGGATCGATGGCGCCGGTAGGTTCCGCACCGCTGTGTCCATCACCATCCCGCTGATCCGCGACAACATCCAGACGGCCTACATCTACATGGGCATCCTTGCATTGGATGCCTTCGTTTACATGGCCGCGCTGAACTCCGGCGGCGGTCCGGACAACTCCACGCTGGTGATGGCGCAGCAACTGTTCTTCACCGCCTTCAGCAAGGGGCAGTTCGGACTCGCAAGCGCCATGGGCGTTGTGCTTGCCATCGCGACGCTGATCTTCTCCGGTTTGGTCTTCGCGGTCAACAAGCTCACCGGCGGCGATAAGGATGTGAGCCTGTAATGAGTACCAAAGTTTCGACACCGGAAATGAAGTCACTGCACTTCCAACCGCGGACACCGGCAACCTCGACGGGCGACAAAGTGGTGGGAGCAGTCTCGCACACGGCTTTGACCATTTGGACACTCATCGTCATCCTGCCGCTCCTGTGGACGTTCATGTCCTCCTTCAAGACGTCCAGCGAGATCTTCGCATCACCGTTCTCCTTGCCGGCCGAATGGAAGCTGGACAACTACGTCAAAGCCTGGAGTGAAGCCGGGATCGGCAGTGCGTTCCTGAACTCGGTGATCGTTGTGGCCGTGGCTTTGGTGATCGTGATGGTTCTGGGCGCCATGTGTGCCTACGTCCTTGCCCGCTACACCTTCCCGGGCAGCAGGGCCATCTACTACCTGATGCTTGCCGGCCTGACCTTCCCGATCTTCCTGGCCATGGTGCCGTTGTTCTTCGTCCTGAAGAATATGGGCTTGCTGAACACCCTGCCCGGGCTGATCCTGGTCTACGTGGGCTTCGCGCTTCCGTTCACCGTGTTCTTCCTGTTCTCCTTCTTCAAGTCGCTGCCCCACGAAATCACCGAGGCGGCAGCCCTTGATGGAGCAGGGGAGTGGCGGACGTTCTTCCAGGTTATGTTGCCGATGGCCAAGCCGGGCCTCGCCTCGGTTGCCATCTTCAACTTCCTGGGCCTGTGGAACCAGTTCCTCATCCCGGTGTCCATCAACGCTGCCGGTCCGCGTGTCCTCTCCCAGGAACTCGCGGCCTTCGCCGGCCAGATGGGCTACGCGGTGGACTACGGTGCACTGTTTGCGGCCGTCAGCGTCACGGTCATCCCGGTGCTCATCGTCTACGTGATCTTCCAGCGCCAGCTGCAAGGTTCCGTTTCGCAAGGCACGTCCAAGTAATTCAACCAAGCCAAAAACAAACGTTCGACGGCGGTCCTCACCTTCCGGTGGGGGCCGCCGTCGGGCGTTAACTCTGAAAGACTGGAACGGATCAGTAGTCCAACGAAAGGCAGCAGCCCGTGATCTTCATTGTGGTTAAGTTCAACGTCAAGCCTGAGTGGTCCGAGCGTTGGCTGGACCTTGTGGCCGGCTTCACCGAAGCGACCCGCGCCGAGCCCGGCAACCTGTGGTTCGACTGGTCCCGCAGCGTGGAGAACCCGAATGAGTTCGTGCTGGTGGAAGCATTCCAGGACGACGCTGCCGAGGCACACGTCAACAGCGAACACTTCAAGAAGGCCATGGCGGACATGCCCCAGGCCCTGGTAGAGACTCCCCACATCATCAGCCGGCAGTTCGAAGGCAGCGGGTGGGACCGCATGGGCGAGCTGACCATCGACTAGGCGTACAAAGAGGTGCCCGGCTCATCGAGCCGGGCACCTCTTCGTTAACAGGGTCTAGAACATCCAGGGGATTTCTGCGTGGCCGAAGTCCGAGAATGAGCCGAAGCGGCCGGCCTTGAACGCGAGCACCTCGCCGTCCCGGTCCCGGCACGTGGTGACCTGGCCGAAGAAGACCTGGTGATCCCCGACGTCGTACTGCTGCACCACGCTGCAGTCCGCCTGGGCGAGGGCGCCCTTGATGACCGGAAGGCCGTTGTCGGTGATGTCGAAGTCGCCGTCGCCGAAGCGGTCGCCGCCACGGACAGCGAAACGCCGGGCCACCGACTCCTGCTTTGCGCCGAGGATGGAAACGGCGAACTTGCCGCTGCCCATCAGCGCCTCACCGGTCCGGGTGCCGAAGTTCAGGGAGATCATCAGGATGGGTGGTTCCAGGCTGATCGAGGTCAGCGAACTGATGGTCATCCCGTATTGCTCGCCCTCGTGTTGGGTGGTGACCACGGCGACGCCGGTGAGGAAGCGGCCCATGGCGCGGCGCATCCCCATGGCATCGGGGATGGTGAAGGCTGGTGCCAGGCTCATGTCAGTTGCTCCGCTCGGCTGGTACGGAATCCGTGTAGTACCGGACTTCGAACATCTTGGCGCCATTCTCGGAGACCCACGGCCCGTGTTCCATTCCGGGAGGACGGGTGGCCCAGTCGCCGGCCTTGAACGTCTTGCCCAGGCGCTGGTCCACGAAGGAGCCCTCGAAGATGAAGACTTCTTCCCAGAAATCGTGGGTCAGGACGCCGTTGGGGGAGGTGTCCGTGCCAGGCTCGAACTTGAGGATGCGGGTGACGCTGTCGTTGTCCGAATCCCGTGCCAGGATGGCCTCGGACAGGCCTTCGATGGGCGGGTTGCAGGGTGCGAAGTCCACCGATGAGACGGGGGTGAACTCGAATTCGGGCTTTGCCATGGTTAGATTCCTTCCGGTGCGGAGTCGATGCCGTAGGAACCGAGGAACGTGTCCAGCTCCGCCACCAAGGCGTCGTAGCCGTAGTTCCGGTAGGTGTAGGCGCCGCGAACCACGAAGGGCGCACCGGCATAGAACATCTCGTACTGCTGGTGGCGGCCGGCGAACTCGGAACCGATGATGTCCCAGGCGAGTTTGAAGAGTTTGACGCGCTCCTCGCTGCTGACGCCGGGGGACTGGACGTAGCGTTCCATGTCCGGCCGGGTCACGCTGCTGGTCATGTCGGCGACGCTGGAGGGCAACTGCAGGACGCCGCCGCCCACCAAGTCCCGAAGGATCGAAATCACTCGCGGGTACGTCTCGGACTGCAGGCCCATGGCCCCGTACAGTGCACTCTTTCCCGGGACCCTCATACCGGCGTCGTCCGTTGTGGCCGTGTACTCGGCAGCCAGTACGGCAGACTCTACGGACTGGACAATCGCGGCGAGTTCGCCGAGCTTCTCCTGAACCCCGGGGATTTTGTCCGTGCCGTTCACCTGCGTGACCTTGCGGGCCACGGAGGCAATGAACTTCAGCTTGGTGGAGAACCGGATCTGGGCCTGCCAGTTGCCCAGGGCGTGGGCGCCGGTGTCGAAGAACTGGCGGCGCAGGGTGTCGATGTTCCGGTTGATGAAGACGCGATCCCACGGGATGAGGACGTCGTCGAACACCACCAGGGCATCCGGCTCGTCGTAGTGGCTGGTCAGCGGGTAGTCGAAGTCGCTGGTGGCAGCCGGTGCGAAGGGGCGGCGGCAGTACAGCTTCAGGCCGTCAGTGGCAACCGGGATGGCGAAGCTGACGGCGAAGTCCACGTCGTCCGGGCCCAGCGGTTTGATGCAGGTGACGAAGACTTCATCAGCGATCGCGGCACCGGTGGCGAGCATCTGCGAACCGCGGACAATGATGCCCTCCTCGGTTTCACGGACGACGCCGACCTGCAGGTACTCGCCTTCCCAACCGGACGCTGTGGTTGCGCGGGAAACCTGCGGGGGAATGATCGCGTAGGACAGGTACAGGTTTTCGGCGAGGACCTTCTTGTAGTATCGCTCCACGTTGCCGGCGAAGTCGCGTTCCTCGTTCTTGAAGACGTCCGCGTGCGATCCGAAGGCGGCAAAGAAGGTGCCAACGTGGTCCGGGCTGCGGCCCACCCAGCCATGGGTGTGCTTGGCCCACTTCTCGATGGCCTCGCGTCGCAGCACCAGTTCTTCCTGGGTGCGGGGAGCAGCGAAGGTGCGGTTGGCCGGGCCGTCAATTTCTTCGGAGTGGAACTGCATGCCGTTGGCGGGATCGGCTGCGATGTCGAACAGCTCGGACATGGTGTGGGCAACCTTCGCGAAGGCCGGGTGTTCCAGGACGTTGCCGACCACCTCGCCGTCGAGGATCACTGTCCGGCCGTCGTTCAGGGACTTCAGGTACTCTTTTCCGGTCCTCATCAGAGTGAGCCTTTCTTGATTTTGTAGTTATGTTCAATGGTGGTCCCATTCGGGAAGGAGAGCTCCAACTTCCAGGAAGTTCCGTCAACAAACTTTCCGTTCAGCAGCGGCAGGGTTCCGCCGAGGCACATGAAGTCGGCTTCACCGATGTCCGTGCGGGCCAAAAGGCGTTCGACGACGTCCGCCGGCTTCCGCAGGCCGCTCAACGGGCCTTCCTGGTACAACTCGCCATCCACCCAGGAGCGTGCAGTGCACTGGTCAAGGTCGAGGTTCTCCAAGGATTCGACGGCGATCACCTCACCGGCGACCGGCTTGGGGCACGCTCGCTTGGAATCGCCGATGTCCGTGGCTTCGATGTCACGGTCGGTGTGGTCGGATCCGATGCCCAGGTAGAACTTCCCCTCGTGGCGGATGTAGAGGGGTTCGATCTCACCGGAGGTCAGGTTCTCCGACGCGTCATGCTCGCCCGAGGTCTCGAACAGGTCAGAGTCCATGCGGTAGAACATAGGCACTTCCGGCGGTGGTGCTACTCCGATGGCCGCCAGTTCATCGATGTGGTGTTGGACTGCTTCAGGATCACGGCCTGTGTAGCCGGCCACCACTCCGTGGAAATCCGTGAGAGTGATTGTTTTTTCCGTTCCCACCACCCTGAAAGTGAGTGGGACTTGCCTTGTTGTTTGCTGTGTTTGCATTTATTTTCCTCTAGACGGTCAAGGTGTCGTATGCGGCGAGGCGGTCGCCGATGACGGGAAATTCGGTGCGGACTGCGCTCACTTGCTGCGGGTCGATGTCCACCATGAGCACGGCTTCTCCGGAGTCCGCTTCGGCGATAACTTTGCCTGCGGGGTCCACCACCCTGCTGTGGCCGCCCAGCTCGGCACCTTCCTGGCTGCCGGCGGCGTTGCAGGCAATCACGAAGATCTGATGCTCCACGGCCCGTGCAGTGGTGAGCAGGCGCCAGTGTTCCCGCCGCGCTGCAGGCCAAGCTGCGGGGACGATGACGATCTCCGCACCCCGGGTGCTCAGCTCCATCCACAATCCGGGGAAGCGGAGGTCGTAGCAGGTGATGCCCGCAACGGCACCGAACGGCAGCTGGACGACAGGCAGTGATGACCCTGCCGTGAGCAGGCTCGCCTCCTTGGACTTGTAACCGAAGACGTGGACCTTCCGGTACGTGTGGACCACGCTGCCGTCCGGTCCCAGCAGGATGGAGGTGTTGCTGAGCCGGCCGTCCTCGTGGGCTTCGATGATGCTGCCGAGGTGGAGGTGGACGCCCAGGTCTGCGGCCACCCGTGCGCACATGGACACCGTGGGCCCGGTGAGTGTTTCCGCCAGGGCCTGGTATTCATCGAAATGGAAGTAGCCGGCGCTCCAAAGTTCGGGAAGGACTATCAGCTCGGCGCCCTTGATGCCCCGCAGGATGGCTTCGACGCGGTCGATCCGCTCTTCACGTGTTTCGGAGTCGGGGCTGGCTACCTGGACGAGTGCGATTTTCATGCTCGGTCCTCATCCAGGTCGCTGAGCCGCAGGCCCTTGGTTTCCTTGGCGAACATCACAGAGACCATGGAGATCAGGCCCATGGCGGCGAGGTAGATTCCGATCGCGTAACCGGTGCCGAAAGCGCTGTACAGGGCCAGGGCGATGATGGGGGACAACGAGCCGGCGATCAGCGAGGCAAGGTTGTAGGACACGGAGGTACCGCTGTAGCGCACATCGGTGGGGAAGAGCTCGGAGAAAAAGGCTCCGATGACCGAGCTGTACGCTGCGAAGATCAGCAGTCCACCCACTGCGGCGGCGATGATGCCCCACAGTTGCCCGGTGTTCAGCAGGAAGAAGAAGGCGAAAGCCCAGACCACGGTGGCAATGGAGGCGCCGATCAGGATTGGTTTGCGGCCGACTTTGTCCGCGTAAAGGGCCAGGATGGGAATGGCGACCACTGCCACGGCCTGGCCGATCATGACGGCGGTGAGGCCTGTCTGCCTCTGCAGCCCCATGATCTGGGTGACGTACGTGATGATGAACAGGGAGTAGATGTAGAAGCCTGCGTTCTCGCCCATGCGGCTGCCCGTGGCGATGAGGATTTCCCGCCAGTTGCGGCGGAAAAGGATGGCCAGCGGCATCTTGCGTTCCGGGCTGCCTTCGGCTTCGCGCTTCCGCTGTGCTTCCTTGAACAGCGGAGTCTCCTGGACGTAGAGCCGCAGGACGAGGCCAATGATTACCAGCAATGCAGACAATCCGAAGGCGATGCGCCAGCCCCAGGCCAGGAATTCGCTCTCCGGCATGGTGGCGGCCAGTATGGCCAGGACACCGGCTGCCATGAGGTTGCCGAGGGGCGGTCCCATGTTGGGCCAGGAGGCCCAGAAGGCGCGACGCGCACTTTCGTTGCTGTGTTCGGAGACGAGGAGGACCGCGCCGCCCCATTCGCCACCGAGGGCAAATCCTTGAATCAGGCGGAGGAGCAGGAGGAGCAGTGGAGCGGCCACGCCGATCGCAGCGTAGGAGGGAATGAAGGCGATGAGGGTGGTGGCTACGCCCATGAGCATGAGGCTGGCCACCAGGGTGGCGCGGCGTCCGTACTTGTCGCCGAGGTGCCCCAGGACGATTGCTCCGATAGGCCGGGCCAGGAAGCCCGCCGCAAACGTTCCGAGGGCCAGCATGGTGCCCACCAGGGGATCATCCGTGGGGAAAAAGAGTTTGTTGAATACCAGTGCAGCGGCAGTTCCGTAAAGAAAGAAGTCGTACCACTCGACGGCGGTACCGGCCAGGCTCGAAGCAGCCACGACGGGCAGGCTGGAATGCTTCTGCTGCCTCAGTTCTGCTTTCTTCAAATCGGTCATAGTGGGGATCCTTTTGCGGTTGGGACAGGGGGCTCTGGGGAAACAAGCCCGGGAGGTCCCAGGAAATTGAGGGGTTCCGTACGTGAGCGGAGTCACTGGGACACCGTCACTGAACAACACTGTAGACGGGCTGTATACAACCTGTCTATATTTATGGAAGAAGTTTCTTGGAGGTATTAGGGACGGCCCTGAATGCAACTCGTATACTGGGCTTCGCGAGAAAGGCTCTGCATGATCCAGATGACCCCAGCTGCACAATCGCAGCCGGAAGTGGCGTACCAGTGGATGAAAAGCTATATCGCGGCCCTTCCCCGCGACGAGGAAACATTCCTCAACGAGGGAGTCCTGGCCAAGACCACGGGCACCTCCCGCACCCCGGTACGCGAAGCCCTGCTCCGGCTCGAAGCCGAAGGATTCGTCAAGCGCATCCCGCACAAAGGCGCTTATGTCCCACCGATCTCGGACCCGGACGTCCGCGCCATTTTGCAGGCCAGGTCCGTGGTGGAGAAGTGGGCTGTCCAGTCGCTCGAATCCATGGCCGAAGCCCAAATCGACGCCTTCCAGGGCATCATCGACCAACAGCGCGAAGCGAAGAAGGATCCCTCGAGGTTCATCGAGTTGGATACCGAGTTCCACACACTGATGGTCCGTGCAGGTGGCAACCCCGTCCTCGCCGACTTCTACGCCTCGCTACGGCAAAAGCAACTGAGGATCGGCGTCAAAGCCGTCTCCCGGGGGACGGACCGCGCCGGCGATGTGCTCCGCGAGCATCAGCTCATAGTGGACGCCCTGCGCAGCCGGAGCCTCGACGCAGCGCACCAGGCCATCGATTCCCACCTGGAATCCACGCGACTGGCCGTCATCGGCTACTAGTCCTCGCTGTGCAGCTCCCGCTGGCGGGCGCTCAGCAGCTCAAACTCGGGCCGGGCAGCCACGAACCGTTCAACGGCGTCGAGCACTTGCCGAAGGTGGGCGTGATCCGGAGCCACCAGCGCCGCGCCGATCAGTGCGCGACGATGCTGGTCCTGGAAGCCGGTCTCTGCGGCCGAAACCTCGAAACGCCGTTTCAATTCCGCCACCAGGGGCCGCAGCAGCGAGCGCTTTTCCTTCAAGCTATGGACATCGCCCAAGAGGACGTCGAACTCGATCCAACCTATCCACATGGTTCATTATCACCGCAGGTCAGTGGGATGGAACTGCAAGGACTTGATGGAATCTTGAGGAAACGCAGCAAGGCACCTTGAGTTGGGGTTGGCAGTGTCTATGAGGTTGGCCCAAAAGGCCGATGGACTCATTCGCTGCTAGTTACCAGGACTGACATCGTGCCCTTAGCCCCTGCCCGAACCCGAACCAGACCCCATACCCGTTTCCGTGTCGCGGCGGTGACGCTCGCGTGCGCTGCCGCTTTGGCCCTGTCTGTGGCCACCATTCCGGCGGCAGTCGCAGCGCCCTCCCAGGGATCAACCCTGAAGGCATCGTCCAGTGTTTCTGCCCTCGCCGGGCAGTCGGAACAGGTACTGGTGGTCCCGGTGGCGTCGGGTCTGGAGCCCACACGGGTCAAGGGAACAATCGTGGTGTCCGGGAAGCCGGAGGGCACAGTCCGTGCAACGGTCAACGGCCGTGTTGTGCTGGAGACTGCCGCTGCTGCCAGCATTGCCCTCGATGCTGTTGTCAGCAGCGCCGACGTGCTGGACCAGCAACTGACCGTGGGCCTGCAGATCGTCCCCGCAACCCAGACCATGTGTGTGCTCTCCAACGCCACGGCAACCCTGAACAACATGGTGGTGGACTTCAGCGGGACCGCCAAGGCACCCACCACAGTGGGTGAGTTCTTCCCGGCGTCCGTGCCCGCCGTCGTTCTTCCCGTCCCGGCCGATCCGGGCTCCGATGTGTCGGCGGCCATCATGACTGCCTCGGCAGCGATGTCGCACCGTTACCCGGACGCCGCAGTCACTGTGGTTCCGGAAAGCGAACTTGCGGCGCGCGTGGCAAACCTGCCCGCGGGTAGCCGGATCCTCAGCGTCGTGGCCGACCAGGGCGAAGTTGGCACCAAGCTCACCACCACCGCCGGACTGCCGCAGCTGGTCCTTAGCGGCCACGAGGACCAGCTCCGTACCGCGGCCAGGGCCCTGGCCAGCGACAAGACCGCGCTCGCGGTGACACCCTCGGTCACCGGCCTGACCTCGGCGCTGCCCGCCGCGCAGGGCCTGACCCAGAGCATCAAGGACCTCGGGAGCACCACGCTCAAGCTCTCGGGCTATGGCACCCCGGAATCGTATGTTGGTGTCTCGCAGTCACAGTTCGGCGGGCCTGTATCCTCGGTGAAGGTCCAGCTCAAGGGAACCCACACGGCCGTGCCAAATAACGCCCAGGCGCAGCTTTCGGTCTTCTGGAACGACTACCTGCTCAGTTCCAGGAACCTCGACGGCGGCGACACCTTCAGTGTGGACGCTGAGGTTCCAGCCGGCCAGCTCCAGGCGAAGAACGGCTTGCGGATCCGGCTGGCGGCACTCCCCGCCGGCGGTGACTGCTCCGGACCGGCAGGCGTCATGCCCATGGAAGTCACAGTGGATACGGCGGGCAGCACCGTGACGGCTGTCCGCGGGGACTCCACCAAGGCCGGCTTCGCACGGTTCCCGCAGGTTTTGGGCCAGAGCGTTCCGGTAGCTTTCGGCGACGGGAACGCCCAGGCGAACACCCTCAACGCCGCCACCTTGATCGCTGCCCTCCAGCGGGACAGTGCCTCGCTGCTGGACACCCGGGTGGTGGGCGTCGATTCATTGGCCGGATCGAGTGAATCCGGGCTGGTGGTGGGTGCCACGGCAGAGGTGGCCAACAAGCTCTCAGCACCCCTGCGTTTGGCGGAGTTCCGCACGATCTCACCCGACGACGTCGAATATGGCGTGGGCGTGTCCGCCCCCTATGGCGTGCTGGAAGCTTTTGAACAGGGCGGCCGCAACCTGCTGTTGCTGGGTGCATGGGCCCCCGAAGGCGACGCCGCGGCAGCTGCCACGCTCCAAGGATCGCTTGCCGCGCATGTGGGCGGGGTTGAAGGCGGCTGGGGTTCCCTGTCCCGCAACCTCCTGGTGACGCAACCGTCCGGTACGCCGGTGTTGTTGGAGAGCAACGTCGTTGTTCCGCAGAAGGCTGTCACCGATGACTACCGTCCGTACGCCTGGTGGATCGGCGGAGCCGTACTGGTCCTCGGGCTCGCGTTTGCGCTGCGCACCCTGCTGGCCAGGAGGCGTGCCAAGGAAGCGCAGGCCTACGTGGATGCGGAGCTGAAATCTTCCGAACCGGGCCATGGCAGCTAGCCTCGCCACGCGTCGTGCCGGCCACCGGAAGGAGGCAGTGCCTGCGGCCCTGGGTTTGCTGGCCCGGGCATGGGAACGGCTCGACGCCCCGGTTGCCGGCCGCAAGGTTCCGGGGACCAGGATCGTCGCACTCCTGTCGGCCGTGGTCGGGTACCTCGCCTGCCTGTACACGATCGGGCACGGCACCAACCTGGACTATTCGGACGCCCAGAGCCATCTGACCATCGCACGCCGGATTTTCGACAGCAAGGCTCCGGGCTTCGAGCAGTTGGGAACGGTCTGGTTGCCCATGCCGCACCTGCTGCTTGCGCCATTCGTGGTGAACATGTGGTTGTTCAGCACAGGCTGGGCGGCCGGGCTCCTGGGAATCCTGGCCTTGTCAGCCACCACAACGGGCCTGTACCTGATTGCAGCCCGGCTGGGGTTGGGGCGGGCCGGCCGACTGGCCACCACTCTGGTTGTCCTGGCCAACCCCGCGGTCCTGTACGTCTACACCACGGCCCTCACCGAGCCCGTGCTGATCATGTGCATCGTGGGCGGCATGGCCGGCCTGGCGCATTGGGCAACCAGCCGTCGCCGCATGAGCGCCGGTGAACTCGCTGTCTTCGCCGGCATCCCGTCGGCGGCCGCCGTGCTCTCGAGGTACGAAGGCTGGGCGCTGGTCATGACCGGGACCCTGTTCGTGCTCATTGTCGCCAAACGCCGCACTGGCGCCTGGCGCGAGGCACTCATCATGGCTGGTGGTTACGTGATGATTCCCGCAGCCGCCGTGCTGTGGTGGATTTCCTACAACTGGGCCATCTACGGCAACCCGCTGGAGTTCATGTTCGGGCAATACTCCGCCTACGCCCAGCAGAAGAGCATCACCGACGGCGGCCTGTTGCCTACCAAGGGCAACCTGGGACTGACGCTGACTACTTTCCATTGGTCGCTGCTGGAGACAGCCGGCGTCCTGGTCCTCGCGATGGCGGCGTGCGGCGCCGTCGTGCTTGTCTTCAGGCGGGGATTCGCGAACGGCACCCTGCTGGTGGCGGTGACCGGCAGTGCTTACGCCTTTGCGTTGCTGAGCCTGTTCCTGGGCCAAACCGCGATCAACAACGACCATTCGTTGCCGTCCACGTGGTGGAACAACCGATTCGCACTGACGGCCTTGCCGCTGGTGGCGATCCTGGTGGCTGTGTTCGTCCAGGACATCACGCGGGCCCGGCGGTTCAGGCCTTTGGTGGTCGGTGCTTTGCTGGCAGGACTGGTGGGGCAGAACCTGTGGTGGAATGAGGACCCGACTGCTCGCCTGGCCGTTCTGGCAGAAGGCCGGATGTCCGCGGAATCCACCACCAATTCAACCGCTGCAGCGCGCTGGCTCAACGCCCATTATGAGTCCGGAGGAATCCTCATGGATGAAAGCGCCCGCGGCAATGCGATCCTCCCCGTCATGGGAATTCCCCTCAAGGAAATCTACAACCGCGCGTCCGGCGACTACTTTGCCCCTGCCCTGGAAGATCCGGCGAAGTACGCCAAGTGGGTCTTCGTTAATGTGGAGGCAGGCTCAGGTGCCCGCGATTCCGGTCCCACCGACCTGGTGTACCAGGCCATGGTGAAGGACCCCGGATTCAACGTGCGCTACTCAGTCGCTTTCTCCACGCCAACACACCGGATCTATGAAAGGTCCTCACACTGATGACACCTCCATCCCACGTTGCGGAGCAGCGGCTGAACCGGAAGTCGATCGGCCAGACACTGCTCGAAGCCGGGCTCGTGACCCCCGAGCAACTCCAGAGGGCACTTGACCGGGCCGCAGCTGAGGGTGGGCTGCTCGGCCGGCACCTGATCCTGGAAGCGGGGCTGGACCGCCGTCGGATTTATGAAGTGCTGGCCCAGCAGTGGCAGGCTCCCTTGGTTGACCTGGTGGCTGAACCGGCGGATGACGCACTCATGGAGATGCTCGGTTACAGCGAGCTCGGGGAACCGTTCTGGTTGCCCTGGCGGATGGAAGGCGATCTCCTCACCGTAGCCACCGCAGTGGCGCCCACGGACGCCATTGCGCATGAAGCAGCCTTGACGTTCGGGGCCGCCGCCGTCGAGTTCCGCACCACCACCGACTGGGACATCAACCAATCCATCCAGCGATCGTTCCGTCGGCACCTTCTCTATGAATCGGCTGAACGCCTCGCCGAAGAGCGTCCGGGGGAATCTGCGCGCACGGCCCTGACGCGGTGGCAGCGAATCCTGCCGGTGGTCCTCGTGGCAGGCATCGTGGCGGCGTTCGTGGTGTCCCCGCTGACCGCCGTCGTGGTGCTGCTTGCAGCGGCCAACATCGTGTTCCTGGTCAGCATCGGCTTCAAGTCACTGGCGAGCCTCCGCCGGCCCTTCGACACCCTTCATGAGGCCGCAGTGGCCAAGGCCAGGAACAGGGAACGGGCCAGCCGTGGACTCCCACCCCTGGCGGAAGAGCGGGTTCCTGACGCTGACCTGCCCATCTACACCATCCTGGTTCCGGTGTTCCGCGAGGCCAACATCATCGACAAACTTCTGGTCAACCTTGGGCAGTTGGACTACCCGCGCTCCAAGCTCGACGTCCTTGTGCTCCTGGAAGAGGACGACGCCGAAACCATCGCCGCCGCGAAAGCTTCCAGGCCGCCGGAGTACGTGCGCATCCTGATCGTGCCCAAGGGCGAGCCGCAAACCAAGCCCCGTGCCTGCAACTACGGGCTGACTTTTGCCCGCGGGGAGTACGTGGTGATCTACGACGCCGAGGACCGCCCGGATCCGGGCCAGTTGCGGGCATCCATCGCAGCGTTCAAGAAGGACGAGTTCGAGCGGCAACACCTCAACCCGGACCGCAAACCCCTCATCTGCGTCCAGGCCGCCTTGAACTATTTCAACGCAGACCAAAACGTCCTCACCCGCATGTTCACCATCGAATACACCCACTGGTTCGACTCCATGCTTCCTGGGCTGGACAACTCCGGGATTCCCCTGCCGTTGGGTGGCACCTCCAACCACTTCGTCACCTCCTTGCTCAAGGAAGTCGGCGCGTGGGACCCCTGGAACGTCACGGAAGACGCGGACTTGGGCCTCCGTGCTGCCGTGGAGGGATACAGGGTGGGCGTCATTGACTCCACCACGTGGGAGGAGGCCTGCTCGCAGGTCCCAGCCTGGATCAAGCAACGCACCCGGTGGATCAAGGGCTACATGGTGACCTCCGCCGTCAACACAAGGAACTCGCTGCGGTACATCAAGAGCACAGGGATCGCCGGCACCATCGGCTTCCTCGGCCTGATCCTGGGAACACCGCTGGCTTTCCTCGCCTACCCTCTGGTGGTCGGGTTCACCGTGGTCACGTACATCGGCTACGACATCGTTGGATTGGTACTGCCCCAATGGCTGCTGGTGGGTGGCGTGGTGTCCATGCTGTTCGGCAACGCCATGATGATCATCGTCTCCGGTATCGCCACGCTGCGGCGCCACGGCTGGCGGATAGCCATCTTCGCGTTGTTGAACCCTTTCTACTGGGTGCTGCACTCGGTGGCCGCCTGGCGGGCCGCGTGGCAGATGCTGACCAGTCCCCACAAGTGGGAGAAGACACCGCACGGCCTGGAAGCTGAATTCCACGACGACGGCCACTGGGCCGGGTGAGAATCCGCCCTGAACCCAGGGATCTTGAGCCAATCTTGAGGTAATGCCGCAGTGGGGTTGAGCGAGCCACATCACACTGGGCTCAAAGGCCGAAGCATTACCAGCTGAGGGGGTTGGGCGATGGTTCTCGATGCATTCTCTGTACGGGTTGCCTTGGGCGTGGTCACACTGACGCTCTTCGCGCTTTTCTGCGCATCTTTCTACCGAACCCGCTCACCCTACGCAGGCTGGTGGAGCATTGCCCTGCTGGAATTCATGGTGGGCAACGCGGCGTTCCTCCTCAACGGCACCACCCATCAGCAGTGGGCCAACCCGGCGGGGAACGTCCTGGTGGTAGCCGGCGCATTCAGCGTCTGGGCCGGAGCGAGGTCGTTGCGGGACCTCAAAACAGCGCCGTGGCAGCTGGCAGCGGGCCCCGGCATCACGGCCGTTGCCTCCCTGCTGGAGGAACCTGGAACCAACGTGTGGTCCGGGGGCTTCGTATATCTGGCCATGATGACAGCGGGCATCGCACTGGCGGCCCGGGACCTCTGGCTCATCAAGTCTTCCCACTCCCAGGCGCATAAGGCACTTTCGCTGGCCGCGGGCCTGCTGGCCCTGTACTACTTGGGCCGCTGGGCCGTCTACGCCATGGAAGGTCCCACCAGCGCTACTTTCCGCACATACTTTGGGCCCGCACCATCCGGGCTGGTCTCCATGGTCCTGCTGGTCACCGTGTCCTTCAGCATGACGGCACTGACCAGCGACCAGCTCATCAAGGGGCTTAAGGAACGGGCCACCCGGGACCACCTGACGGGCCTGCTGAACCGTGGAACCTTCCTGGACCTGGCCACTGGCGAACTCAAACGCTTGCGTGCCACCGAGTCCAACGTCGCGATTATCCTGGCGGACCTGGACCACTTCAAAGCCGTCAACGATGAGCATGGACACGGCACGGGGGACGTCGCCCTTAAAGCCTTCGCAGCTGCCTGCACTGCCTCTGCCAGGTCCACCGACCTCATAGCCCGTTACGGTGGCGAGGAATTCATCCTCTTCCTCCCGGGGGCCACCCAGGAACGGGCCGAGAACATCGCCGGCGAGATCAGTCGACGCATGGCCGCCACGGCCGTTCCCGAAGGTGTCACGTTTCCCACGATCAGTTATGGCGTCACGTCCAGCCCCAACGCTGCCGCGGACCTCAATTTCATGATCGAGGTAGCGGACGCGGCCCTGTACAGCGCCAAAGCACAAGGAAGAAACCGGATTGTCGGAGCAGACCGCCTGCAGGCGGCCGTTATCGCGGATGAGGCACGATCATGAATGAACTCACCACCAGGATCCAGATCCAGCACAACCACGAGTTGTCGGCTTTCAGGCAGGACATCACCAGCGCACCGTACCAAGAGGCGACAATTCCGTCCCTGAATGCCGGCCGCCGGTCAGTGCGGATGAGTCCCGTTCAGTCGGTCGAGGACGGAAACGCCAACCTGACCATAGTGGCCGACGTCGAAGGCCTCGCCCGGTTCACGGCGGACAAAGGTCTCAAGGGCAGTTGCATCACAGTGTCCATCGCAGGGCACCGCCGCAACACAGGCAGCCGGGTCCACCTGCCGCTGGCCGAATGCGACGCCTGGATCGAAGCCATCCTGGGCGGGTCCTGGATCACCCACGTTTACCGGGCAGGGTACAAGGCAGAACCGGACGGCCGGCTGGACATCGCCTCCTACCGCCTGTTCCTGGACGAGCGCAGGAATCCCGTTTCCAAACCACAGGCAGTTGCCGACACCACGTTGCGCCGCCTGGAAGAGTCGTGACCAGCATTTCGTCCGGCTCTCCAGCAGGCCTGGACCCCAGGATCGGCAGGCTGGAACGGCACATCCAGGCCCTGATGGAGGAACTGCACCAGGCTCGCTACGAACAGCGTCGGGACACCCTGACCGACGCCCTGACCGGGGTGGGCAATCGCCTGGCGTTGATCAACGCCTACAACGATGCACAGGCTGCCACGGCCCAAGGTGCCGCACCGCCAGCGCTGCTCCTCCTGAACCTGGACGGGTTCAAGGCACTGAAGAACTCCGCCGGCCATGCCGCCGCGGACCAGATCCTGGTGACGGTGGCCATGCGCATCAAGTCGGCCGTCCGCGATAACGACGTCGTCACCCGCCTGGGCGGCGACGAGTTCGCCGTGCTGTTGCCTGCCACCCCGCAAAGCCGGGCCACCGCCGTCGGGAACCGCATCCTTGCCGCCCTGGAACCAAACATCGACCTGGGAAACAACTCCGTCCGGTGCGGGGCGAGCATGGGCCTGCGGATCGCCGAAGCACACCACAGCGCCGAGGACCTCCTCCAGGAAGCCGACCTGGCCATGGAGGAATCGAAAAACGAGGGCCGGAACAAGCTCAAGGTGTTCGACCCGGGAACGCTGCACGCCCGGCAGCTTCAACGCCAGATCGTGGGGGAACTCCGCGACGCCATTCGTTCGGAGCAACTGGTCCTGTATTATCAGCCGATTGTGGAGCTTGCCACGGGACGGATCGAGGGAACCGAGGCATTGGTCCGCTGGAACCACCCCGAGCATGGCCTCATCATGCCGGACCAGTTCATTCCGGTAGCCGAAGCCACGGGCCTCATTGCTGAGCTGGGCCGCTGGGTCCTCCGGACGGCTGTGCGGCAACTGCGCGAGTGGCGGCAGGATCCGGCCACCGCGGGCCATGACTTTTCCATGCGGATCAACGTCTCCGCCGCAGACCTTCAAAGCCTTGAGTTCGTGGACGACGTCAGCGAGGCCCTGGCGGAGGAGTCCCTGGCTCCGGAGTCTTTGGTGCTTGAGCTAACGGAGAGCGCCATCATCCACAACAACGAACTGGACCGTTACACTTTGGCCAGCTTGCAGAGGCTGGGAGTGGGACTGGAAATCGACGATTTCGGCGCAGGCTATTCGTCCATGGGCTACCTCCGGAAACTTCCCGTGGACCGTGTGAAAGTGGACCGTCAGTTCGTGAAGGAACTGGGCAAGGACTCCACGCAGCTCGGCTTCCTTGCTGCCATCCAGCAGGTGATCCGCTCCTGCGGCCTCGACGGTATCTGGGAGGGTATTGAGACGGCCGAGCAGGCTGAAGCCCTTCTAAGCATTGGCTGCACCAGCGGCCAGGGCTACTACTTCGGCAAGCCGTTGCCGGAAGCCGAGTTCACGGCCCAGCTGGCCCGACAGGATGCCTGGCCGGCTTAAAGCAGCAACGCGGGGTCACTTACGGCCCATCCCGAGGGGATTTATGGGCCGTAAGTGACCCCGCGTTGCTTTAAGCGGAGAGGTCTTAGCCGAAGTACTTCGGCAGCGTACCTTCGTGTGCTTCGCTGAGGGCGTCCAGGGAGAGCTCGTCCACCCCGTTGATCTCCAGCTTTCCACCGGCAGCGTCAACGACGCCGATCCGGATGTGGGCGAAGCCGCGTGCCGTGCACATGTCCTTGAAGCGGACTTCCTCCGAACGCGGCACCGAAACGATGGCGCGGGCCTGGGATTCGGAGAAGAGGGCCGTGAACAGGTCCACGCCGTCACGCTCCATCAGTTCCTCAAGGGCAATGCGGGCGCCAACACCGTAGCGCAGCGAGGACTCAACCAAGGCAGCCGCGAGGCCTCCCTCGGAGAGGTCGTGGGCAGCGTCAACCATGCCATCGCGGGAAGCGTTGATCAGGATCTGGCCCAATTCACGCTCGGCAGCAAGATCGACCTTCGGCGGCAGGCCACCGAGGTGCCCGCGCAGGTTGGACCATTCCGAACCATCCAGCTCTGCTGCGGTGGTGCCCAGCAGGTAGATGGCCTGGCCGTCCTCGCGCCAGCCCGACGGCGTGCGGCGGGCGACGTCGTCGAGCTTGCCCAGGACTGCCACCACAGGGGAGGGGTGGATGGGCGTGGTGCCCGTCTGGTTGTAGAGCGAGACGTTGCCACCGGTGACGGGGATGCCGAGCTCCATGCAGGCGTCGGAAAGGCCACGGATGGCTTCTGCGAGCTGCCACATGACGTCCGGGTCCTCGGGGGAACCGAAGTTCAGGCAGTCGCTGACGGCCATCGGAACGGCGCCGGAGGTAGCAACGTTGCGGTAGGCCTCGGCCAGTGCCAGCTGTGCACCCTGGTACGGCTCGAGGTAGGTGTAGCGGCCGTTGGCGTCGGTGGCCAGGGCAACGCCCAGGCCGGTTTCCTCGTCAACGCGGACCACGCCGGCATCGTCCGGGAACGCCATGGCAGTGTTGCCGCCGACGTAGCGGTCGTACTGCTTGGTGATCCAGGACTTGCTGCACATGTTCGGCGATGCGATGAGCTCGGTGACGGCTGCAGCCAGCTCGGACGGAGCCGACGGGCGGCCGGCGTCCTCGACGGAGCCGGTGAAGGTGTTGGCCTGGACCGAGTCCTGCCACTCCGGGCGGGCGAACGGACGGTCGTAGACCGGGCCGTCGTGCGCAACGGTGCGGGGATCGACGTCGACGATTACTTCGCCTTCCCAGGTGATGATGAGGCGACCGGTGTCGGTGACCTCACCCAACCAGGAGTACTCCACGGCCCACTTGTCCATCACAGCTTCGAACGCTTCGATGTTTTCCGGGGTGACCACGGCCATCATGCGTTCCTGCGACTCGGACATGAGGATCTCGCCCGGGGTCAGCGTGGGATCGCGGAGCAGGACGGAGGTCAGTTCAACTTCCATGCCGCCGTCGCCATTGGAAGCGAGCTCGGACGTGGCGCAGGAAATGCCTGCGGCGCCCAGGTCCTGGATACCTTCAACCAGTGAGCCCTTGAAGAGCTCCAGGCAGCACTCGATCAGGACCTTCTCAGCGAAGGGGTCGCCCACCTGGACGGCGGGACGCTTGGACGGCTTGGTATCGTCGAAGGACTCCGAGGCGAGCACCGACGCGCCGCCGATGCCGTCGCCACCCGTGCGGGCACCGAACAGGACAACCTTGTTGCCCTTGCCGGAGGCGTTGGCCAGGCGGATGTCCTCGTGGCGCATGACGCCCACGGCCAGTGCGTTCACCAGCGGGTTGCCCTGGTAGACGGAGTCGAACACCATTTCGCCGCCGATGTTCGGCAGGCCCAGGCAGTTGCCGTAGCCGCCGATGCCGGCAACGGCACCGTGCATGACGCGCGCGGTGTCCGGGTGGTCGATCGCGCCGAAACGAAGCGGGTCCATCACGGCGACCGGGCGGGCGCCCATGGAGATGATGTCGCGGACAATACCGCCGATGCCGGTTGCGGCACCCTGGTAAGGCTCAACGAACGACGGCGAGTTGTGGGACTCGATCTTGAAGGTCACGGCCCAGCCGTCCCCAAGGTTGGTGACGCCGGCGTTTTCGCCGATGCCCACCAGCATGTCCTTCTTCATTTCCTCGGTGACCTTTTCGCCGAACTGGCGAAGGTGGTTCTTGGAGGATTTGTAGGAGCAGTGCTCGCTCCACATGACGGAGTACATGGCCAGCTCGGCGCCGGTGGGGCGACGGCCAAGGACCTTCACGATCTCGTCGAATTCGTTCTGCTTCAAGCCCAGTTCGGACCACGGAAGTTCCGTGTCCGGGGTCTTGGCAGCGTGCTCAACGGTGTCGATGTTGAACTTCTTGGTGGTTTCCGTGGTCACTTGTCGCCTCCCACAATCTTGGTCAGTACGGAGGTGAAGAATCCGAGGCCGTCGGTGTCGCGGGGAGCGCCGGCGGAGCCGGACAAACCAGCCTCGGGTCCGAAACCGGCCTCAACAGCGTGCTCGGGGTGCGGCATGAGGCCCACCACGTTGCCGGCGGCGTTGGAGATGCCGGCGATGTCGCGGCGGGAGCCGTTCGGGTTGAAGCCAACGTAGCGGAACACCACGCGGCCTTCGGCCTCAAGGGCGTCCAGGGTCTTCTCGTCCGCGATGTACTGGCCGTCCTGGTTCTTCAAAGGCACGATGATTTCCTGGCCATCGGTGTAATCCACAGTCCAGGCAGTGTTGGCGTTTTCCACGCGCAGCGTCTGGTCGCGGCAGATGAACTTCAGGTGGTCGTTCTTGATCATCGAACCGGGCAGCAGGTGCGACTCGGTGAGGATCTGGAAACCGTTGCAGATACCCAAAACCGGAAGTTTCGCCTCGGAGTTGGCAGCATCGATGATCTTGGTCATCAGCGGCGCGAAACGCGAGATGGCGCCTGCACGGAGGTAGTCGCCGTAGGAGAATCCGCCGGGGATGATGACAGCGTCAACGTCGCCCAGTTCGGAGTCGGCGTGCCAGAGCGGAACCGCCGTGGCGCCGGCGAGCCGTACTGCGCGAGCGGCGTCGCGGTCGTCCAGGGTGCCGGGGAAGGTGACGACGCCAACCTTGGCGCCTGCGAGCCTGGGCTCGGCGGCGACGGCTACAGCCTCGCCAATCAGGGGGATCGACGTCATATCAGGCCTCGACGACCTCGACGTTGACGACATCCTCGATCACCGGGTTGGACAGGAGGGTCTCGGCAGCTTCGCGGGCCTGGGCCAGGATAGCGTCGGTCACCTCGCCGTCGACCGTCAGTTCGAAGCGCTTGCCTTGGCGGACTGCGCTGAAGCTGTTGAAGCCGAGGCGGGGCAGGGCACCCACAATGGCCTTCCCCTGGGGGTCCAGAATCTCGGGCTTGGGCATGACGTCAACGACGATCCGGGGCATCCGGTAACTCCTGTGCGGTGAGTTGGGTGAACCTTAAATAAGGCTGCCGCGGAGGTGCCGTCTCACGCCGTTCAGCCGCATTCAAACAGCGTCTAGAACACAGGGTTAAACACGGTTGTGAACTGCAATGTTTGAACGGCATGGGGGGCGCTCCGCGAGCTTGCACACCTATTCTACCGGGAGCGGCGCACATACCCTATTCAGCCCGTTTCCGCGAGGACCCCCCGCCGTCACGGCGGAAAATGCCCCGTTTGAGGGCCCGACGGCGGCACCGCCAAGCCCCGACGGTCGCCGCTGCCAAGCCCCGGCGGCCGCCGCTGCCAGGGTTCGACGGCGGCGCTGGCCGCGGGTGGCTTGCGTCACTAGGATTGCCGCATGGCTGAGAAACCGAAATCGATGGTGCTGGGCGTTGTGGCTGCGGCCGTTTTTGCCGGGCTTGGCCGGATGGTCATCCAAAAGATCCTGTCCGACAGGGCTGCGCGGGAGCGGCACCTCACGGCACCGCTGGACCAGGAAACGCGGGCAAAGATCAGCGAAGCACTGCGGACACCCCGCAATTAGCCGGCTAATAGCGCACGCACAAATGCGCTAATGATTCGGGTTCAACCATGTGATTCCGGCGTAGCTTGGAGGTACACGCGGGGTTCGCCCCCGTACCATTCAGGATCCAGCCAGGAGGAACAATGACCGAACACATTGCCGAAGTATCCGCCTGTAGCGTGGGCAGCTGTGGCTTCAACCACGACGGCTGCACCGCATTTGGAATCACCATTGGTGGCACCCAGGATCACGCCTCCTGCGCCACGTTCATCGACACCAATGCGATGGGCGGCCTTCCCAAGGTCCTTGCCCATGTGGGTGCGTGCCAGCGGTCCGAGTGCGTCCACAACAACAACCTCATGTGCGAGGCACACGACGTAAGAGTAGGGCCCGGCCGTGAAGCGGCTGACTGCCTGACCTACGAGCACGCCTGACCGTTACCGCGAAAGCGGGCCTGACCTCAGCGGAGGTCAGGCCCGTTTTTACGTTGCCGCTTCGTGCCCCTGGCCGGCAACCTGGTTCGTCAAAGGTTTGCCATCCTTGAGTGCAGTGACATTGCCAACGACCAATTGGGATGAGCCCTTGGGGCGGTTGCCAGCCACGTGCGGGGTGATGATCAGGTTCGGCGCAGCCCACAGCTCCGACCACGCCGGGAGTGGCTCCTGCTTGGTGACGTCCAAGGCTGCCACACGGAGCCGTCCCTCCTGCAGGGCGGCCAGCAGTGCGTCTTCGTCGACGGTGGCGCCGCGGCCCACATTGACGAAAACGGCCCTGGCGGGAAGGTGCCGGAGGATGTCGTCGTTCAGGGCATCGGTGGTGTCGGGGGTGGCGGGAAGGATGGAGATCAGCACGTCGGTGGTGCCCAGGACGTGGGGGAGTTCCTCTGTTGAGACCACCGGGAAGCCGTAGCGCTCACCTTTGGAGTTGGCCACGCCTGTGACCTTCGCACCCAGGGCGGCCAGCAGGGGAGCGAGCCGTCCGGCGATCGATCCGAAGCCCCAGATGGTGACGCTGGCGCCGTCGAGCGTGTAAAGCTGTTCGGTCGCGGGATCGGACTGCGCGGCGTTGAACTCCGTGTTCCAGGTGGTGTTCCGTTGGGCTTCCTGCAGGACGTCCAGGCGCCGGACCGCTGCAAGAACCAGCGCCAGCGCGTGCTCGGCGACGGGACCGTCGTGCAGCGAGCGGCCGGAGGTGATGGCCACGTGCTGGGCGAATTCGGCCGCCAGAACGGAATCGGGCCCGGCGGCCAGTGTCTGGACCAGCTTGAGGTTTGGCATTCCGTGGGCTGCGTCCGCCAGGTTTTCCGCGGTGTTGCGCCACGCAATGAGGACCTCGGCATCGCGGTGATCGCCGGGAATGGGCTGGTCCACGGCGTAGGTGGCTATCTCGTCCCCGGCCTCGGTGAGCTCGGTGAGGTCCAGTTCGATGGTGTCCGGGGCAAGGATCTTCACGGCAACTCCAAGGTCGTGGGGGTGGGTGGTTCTTTCTCGAGGCTACCGCCTGGCCTCCCCGGGGCACCGAATCCACCTTAATGCTGGCTATGTGACCCAGAACACCCTATGGTGGTAGGACGTTCGACGTAGCACGTAGCATCCACTCGAAAGGACCTCGATTTGAGATCACCATCGCCCGCCCATATCGCAGTTACCGGCATGCTGAGCCTGGGCCTTCTGGCCGGGTTGGCCCTACCCGCCACCGCCGCACCCATCCCACCGGCGAACCCCACAGCCGCCCCAGGCACCTTCGCCGAGGCCAACCTCGGCGCGGACCGCACGGCCGCCAACTTCTTCTACCGGATCCCCGCCCTGACGTACCTGGGCAACAACGTGGTCCTTGCCGCGTGGGATGGTCGCCCCGGATCGGCCACGGATGCTCCGAATCCGAACTCGATAGTGCAGCGCCGCAGCACCGATGGCGGGCAAACGTGGGGGCCCGTCACGACCATTGCCGCCGGACATGTTGCCGACTCCAGCGGTCCCAAATACGGATACAGCGACCCCTCGTATGTCTACGACGCCGAGGCCGGCAAAGTCTTCGCATTCTTCGTGTACTCCAAAGACCAAGGTTTCGGTGGAAGCCAGTTCGGAAACGATGACAACGACCGGAACGTCATTTCATCCGCCGTCATCGAATCCTCCGACGGCGGCCTCAACTGGAGCCAGCCGCGGCTCATCACCAGTGTCACCAAGCCCGGAGCCAGCAAGACCAGCCCCGCGGCAGGCGATGTGCGGTCCAACTTCGCATCCTCCGGCGAAGGCATCCAGCTCAAATATGGCCAGTACAAAGGCCGCTTGATCCAGCAATATGCCGGAGACGTCCGCCAGGCTGACGGAACCAACAAAATCCAGGCCTACTCGGTCTACTCCGATGACCACGGGGCTACGTGGAAGAAAGGCGCCAACACCGGCGACCGGATGGACGAAAACAAAACCGTTGAACTCTCCGACGGCCGCGTACTCCTGAACTCCCGCGATAACGCCAACCAGGGGTACCGCAAGGTGGCCATCTCCACGGACGGCGGGGCAACGTACGGTCCCGTCACGCAGGACACTGAACTCCCGGACCCGGCCAACAACGGCTCCATATCGCGGATGTTCCCGGACGCCGCCCAGGGCTCTGCCGACGCCAAAAAGCTGATCTTCACCAACGCCAACTCCAAGACCGGCCGCGAAAATGTCTCCGCGCGCGTCTCCTGCGACGACGGCGCCACCTGGCCGGGCGTCCGCACCATCCGTTCCGGATTCTCGGCTTACTCCACTGTCACCCGGATGGCCGCGGGCACGTTCGGAGTCCTCTACGAAGGCAACTACACGGACAACATGCCGTTCGCTAAGTTCGACGACGCGTGGTTGAACTATGCCTGCGCTCCGTTGTCAGTTCCTGCCGTCACCACCGCTTCGGGGACCACCCAGCAAGTTCCAGTGACCGTCACCAATCAGGAAGCCTCCACGCTGTCCGGTGCCAATGCCACCATTTACACTCCCAGTGGCTGGTCAGCTGCCACGTTGCCGGTTCCGGATGTCGCCCCAGGTTCCTCGGTGACCGTCAACGTGCCGCTCACCGCACCGGCGAATGCCAGCGGACCGCAGAACCTCAACGCGGCATTCACGACGACGGATGGCCGGGTTTCGCAGTTCACCTTCACCGCAACCGTCCCCGTGGCCCCGCAGGTGGGCTTGACAATCACCGGAACGGCACCCAGCCGCGATGTCGTCGCCAGCCCGTACCAAGTGGGGGAAGCGCTCAACTACTCCTTCAACATCAAGAGCACTGCCAACGTCACGGCCAACTCGGTACCCCTTTCCGGGACATTCGACTCCGGCTTCCTGCCGCCGTCGGCCCCCAACTGCCGGTACAACAACCTGGCCGCAGGCGCCAGCTACAACTGCACCACCGCCAAGCATGTCATCACGGCAGCCGACGTCCAGCGCGGCTACTTCGTGCCGGAAGCGAGCTTCAGCATCACGGCCAGCACGACGCCGTCGCTCACCAAAATAGTGCCGTTCACAGGCGCTGCAGTAGCCTTGCGCGACGGCTTGCTGACGGCAGACATCAGCGGGGCGCGTGCCGACGTCGGGCGTGATCTTGCCACCCAGCCGTACGCGGCCGGCGATCTTGTCCCCTATACCTTCACGGTAAAGAACACGAGTCCGCTGGTGGAGAAAGTGGTTCCCACCGCAGGCAACTTCAGCCCGTTCCTCCCGGAAGGGCCGGGCAACTGCCGCTACAGCGTCCTGCCGGCCGATCAGGGCTACCAATGCACCACTCCGCGCCACACTGTGACCGCTGAAGAAGCCGAACAGGGATTCTTCACCCCGAAGACCACATGGGAAGTCAGTTCGGCGGGCCAAAGCACCAAGACCATGGTGGTGGACGGCGGCGAAGTGGATCTCAAGGTTCGTGAACCGAAGCTTGAGGCGACCGTCTCGGCAACATGGGAAGACGCCGACGGTGACCGGTTCGCCAGTGCCGGTGATCCTGTCATGTACACGTTCACCGTGGGCAACGCCGGCAATGTAGCGGTGACCGGCTTGGAAGCGCCCGACGCCGGTATCTCTGCAGCCGCCCTTGCTGCCGGTGAGTCCGTGACCGCCACCCGTGAGCATGTGCTGACGGCGGCGGACCTCGCTGCCGGCAGCCTGGGCGCGATCTCTTTTGAGGCGACGGCCCGCAACGGAGCCCTGGAAGCGGCAACGTCGGCATCGGGTGATCCCCTCGAGCTGAAGGTTCAGCCGGCAAAGCCTGAGAGCACTCCCGAACTCAAGGTCCAAGAGCTGGGTGCGCCGCCGACCGATTTGGGCACGGCGGACAAGTACCGCACTGGCCAGAAGGTTGTGCTGAAGGGCCTCGAATATGGGGACTGGTATTACGTCTACCTCAACAAGAAGAGCTACCGGGTTGGTTGGATCTTCCCCACGACGGACAACACTGTTGAGTTCATCCTGCCCTCGGATGTGCAGAACGGGCGGGACGACGTGGTGGTCCTGGACAAGCACGGCGTCCAGGTTTCTTTTGACCGGCTGCAGGTCACACCCAAGGGCTGACGTTCCCCGACAGGCTCAGGCAACGGACTGCAGGAGATTCCTGCAGTCCGTTGTGTTTGTTGTGTGACGGATTAACTCTTGCGTGACAAGACAAATTTCCCGAAATGTGCTGTATGTCATATTCGCCTATCACTAGGTACTCTGTGACTCGACTGGTTGCGCGTGTTTGACAAGAACTGTCAAAGGTTCAACCAACTCATAGGTGACAGGCCCCGGCGATGGAGCCCGGGCCTCCTCAGTGAAAGGTGCAATCACACGTGAAACCACAAGGAAAGAGCTTCGCCAGAAGCGGGAGCCTCCGGAAGGCCGCGGCGCTCGCCGTCGGACTGCCGTTGCTGCTCTCGTCGGTGGCGATGCCGGCCCAGGCCGCTCCCGCCCCGGAGACGCCCGTGAATGTTGCAGGCGTGGCCAAGAAGAACCTTGACCCCAGCGCCTATAAGGACGGCCGTTACATGGTGGTCCTCGCCGAAAAGCCTGCGGCCACTTACGACGGCGGCACGGCGGGTCTTGCGCCCACCAAACCGGAGGAAGGCAAAAAGCTCGACGCCGACAGCGCAGAGGTAAAGGAATACCAATCCCACCTCCAGCAGAAGCAGCAGGAAGTCGCCAAGCAGGAAAACGTGAACATCAAGCGGGAGTTCACTACTGCCGTCAACGGTTTCAGCGCGAACCTCACCGCCGACCAGGCCATCAACCTTGCCAAGGACCCCAAAGTCCTCATGGTTGCACCAGACACGCAGTACGCACCTGACTACTCAACCAGCGACTTCCTCAAGCTCAGTGGCCCCAACGGAACCTGGGCCACCCAGTACGGCGGGCAGGAAAACGCCGGTAAGGGAACTGTCGTTGGCGTAATCGACACCGGCTACACCCCGTCCAACCCCTTCTTCGCAGGCGAGCCGGTAGGCCCGCTGGTAGGCAACCCCCAGGTGGGCGTTCCCTACCGCACCGCAGACGGCAAGATCGCCATGCTCAAGGCCGACGGTGACACATTCGTCGGTGAATGCCAGCCCGGAACGGGCACGGGCGCTGACTACGATGGCAGCGCCTGCAACTCCAAGGTCCTCAGCACCCACTACTTCGCAGACGCCTTCCTTGACACCGTGGCACCGGAAAACCGGGCCCCGGAAGAAGTCATCTCCGCAGTGGACGTTGCCAGCCACGGCACCCACACGGCAAGCACAGCTGCAGGTAACGGCAACGTTGACGCAGTGGTGGATGGACGCAGCTTCGGAACCACCAGCGGCATCGCGCCCGCTGCCAAGCTCTCCATCTACAAGGTCTGCTGGGAAGACACCGACCCCGCCACCGGCGGCTGCTACGGCTCCGCATCCGTTGATGCGATCGAGCAAGCCATCCTGGACGGCGTGGACGTACTCAACTACTCCATCTCAGGGTCCACCACCAGCACCACGGACCCTGTCTCGCTGGCGTTCCTGTCCGCCGCTTCGGCAGGCATTTTCGTCGCCGCTTCGGCCGGTAACTCCGGTCCCACCGCCAGCACCGTGAACCACGGCGCACCTTGGCTGACCACGGTAGCTGCCACCTCCTTCTCCCAGGAGCTGCAGGGCACGATCCAATTCTCCGACGGCAGCAAATTCCGCGGAGCGAGCATCATGAACCGTGAGGTGACGGGTGCCGGCGTCGTGCTTTCCACCAACGCCGCAAGCGGTCAGGGCAATGCAGCGCTGTGTGCTCCCGGGTCGCTGGACCCGGCCAAGGTTGCCGGCAAAGTTGTTGTCTGTGACCGCGGCGTGGTTGACCGGACCGCCAAGAGTGCAGAAGTACTGCGCGGCGGTGGCGTCGGCATGATCCTGGTGAACCTGACCGATTCCTCGCTGGACACCGACAAGCACGCGGTCCCCACTGTCCACGTGAACCCGCCCGCAACGCAGGCCATCAAGGACAAGGTCACCGCCGACCCGGCCATCACCGTGTCCCTGGTCAACCGCGATACCACGGGTTTGCCTGCCGAAGCCCAGCCGCAGATCGCCGGCTTCTCTTCCCGCGGTCCGCTGCTCGCCACCGACTCGGACCTGCTGAAGCCTGACGTCTCCGCTCCCGGCGTCGCCGTGCTTGCAGGCGTTTCGCCGATCGGAACCGGCGGGGACAACTTCGGCTTCATGTCCGGAACGTCCATGGCCTCCCCGCACGTTGCCGGCTTCGGCGCACTGATCCTGGGCAAGAACCCGAAGTGGTCCCCGGCCGCGGTCAAGTCCGCCATGATGACCACCGCTGGACCGGTCAAGCTGGCCAACGGCGCCGTCAACAAGGACGTCTTCGCCACCGGTGCCGGCCAGGTTGATCCCGCGAAGGTCCTCAGCCCCGGCCTCGTCTACGACGCAACCACCGAGGATTACCTGAAGTTCATCCAAGGCACCGGCATGGACCTGGGCATGGAAGGGCTCGGCACCACCGCAGCGCGCGACATGAACGTTCCGTCGTTCGCGCTGGGCAACCTCGCAGGCAAGATCGAGGTCACCCGCACCGTAACCGCCCTGACGCCGGGACTCTACCGGGCATCGGTCAACGTTCCGGGCGTCAACGTCAAGGTCACTCCGTCAGTGCTGAACTTCGGCGCACCGGGCGAGAAGAAGACCTTCAAGGTCCAGTTCGAGAACAACAACGCGGACCTCGGCAAGTTCGCCATGGGTTCGCTGAGCTGGACGGGTGCCAACAAGACCGTCACCTCGCCGATCGCCGTCCGCCCCCAGTCCGTCATTGCGGACAAGGCGCTGGCGTTCACGGGAACGGGTCCCAACGGCTCGGGAGCCATCAACATCACCTCCGGCACCAACCTTCCGGTGGGAGTGACCATTGATGGACTGTCCAAGGCCGATTCCTCGGCAGTGGAACTGGTTCCCGGCCCGTTCGCCGGTGAGACCAACGCATCCAACTTCGTGAAGAAGGTGACCGTTGGTGAGGGCAGCGCCCTGGCCAAGTTCTCGGTCATCTCATCCAACGACGCCGCGGACTTCGACATGCTGGTGCTGACACCGTCGGGCCAGCAGCTGCCGGCAGCGACAGCCTCCGCCAGTGAGTCACTGTCCGTTCCCAACCCCGCACCGGGCGACTACTACGTCTTCGCCAACCTTTACGCGAGCCCCAACAACCAGGCCACCAAGGCCACCGTTGATGCCGCCGTGCTGGGAGCGAACCAGGGCAACGCCACCGTGACACCTAACCCGATCCGTCTCGCCAACGGCAAGACGGGCCAGATTTCGCTGAACTGGAAGAACCTGGAGCCGGGCTCCTACATTGGCCGCCTGACCTTCGCCGGAACCAGCGAACCAAGCTTCGTCACCGTCCTGGTCAACCCGGGCGGAACCGTGGTGGTTCCTGACGATGAGGACCCGAAGAAGGACAAGAAAGACAAGAAGAACCACGGCAAGATCCGTGGAGACGAGCCGACACAGAGCAACAACGCAAGCTAGTCCGGCTTGATCCAATAAGCACAGTGGCCGGTGGGATTTCCCACCGGCCACTGTGCTGAGGTCCTAAGCTCCAGCTGTCGCAACTCGTTGGTAGTTCACGAGGTCCATGCTGGTTCCACCACGTTGACATCGCTGGACGCCAATAATTGCAGGGCCTCGGCCGCAGGCGTGCCGGGGTCAGCGGTATACATCAGGATCCGGTGTCCCGATTCGTCGGGAGGGGTCAGGACTTCGAAGTTGAGCTCAATGTCGCCGACCTCGGGGTGATGCATGTACTTCAGTCCGGACATGCAGTTCTCAACGGGGTGGCGTGCCCACAGTTTGGCGAACTCGTCGCTGTTCATGGTCAACTCGCCAACCAACGATGCGAGTTCCGCGTCATCAGCCGCGCGGCCAGCGACCAGTCGCAGCGAGGACACTGCACGTGTAGCCTCTTCGACCCATCGGCTGTAAAGCTCCCGGGTGTGGCGGTCCAGGAACAAGAGCCGCGTCATGTTGGGCCTCGTTGACGGCGTCTCCGGCGCGGCGAAATCCAAGTGGCCAGCCACAAGCCTGTGACCGATCCGGTTCCACGCGAGCACTTCGCTGCGGCGCCCCAGGACGACGGCGGGTGTGTTGGACATCGACTGGATGAGGCGCAACATGCCGGGCCTTACCTTCTCTGGCTTGGTCAGGGTGCGCCTTTTGGTGGTCCCTGGCCGGGCGAGATTGAAAAGGTGCGCACGCTCGTCGGTGTTCAGGTTAAGAGCCCGGGCGATTGCATCGATGACCGCTTCGGAGGCGTTGTTGCTGAGGCCTTGCTCCAAGCGTGTGTAATACGTATTGCTGACGCCGGCCAGCATGGCCAGCTCTTCCCTGCGGAGGCCGGGTACACGGCGGATGCCGTAATTCAGAAGGCCAACGTCCTCTGGCTGTAAGGCAGCTCTTCGGACGCGAAGGAACTCCCCAAGTTCACTTGGATTACTCATGGGCCCATTCTGCCGGTCTTGCGCAGCAATGTCCTGTCACTGCCAGGGGTAGGCAGAAGGGGGTGTGGTTGATCCCCGGGCATTCCGTGAATGTGGAGTTGTGAAGATGCCGTCCGCGGACGGCGACCCCTCCAAAAAAGGAACACTCCCATGACCACGCAACCGGATGTCACCACAGGACCCGGCGTTCCACCCTTGATGGAAACCGAGGCGCCTGCCTCTTCGGGACGGATGAATGGCCGCCAAAGGCTGGCACTCATCGTCCTGCTCGCCGCAAGCTTTACCCTCGCCGTCGACTTCTCGATCCTCAACGTCGCGCTCCCGGCCATCGGTGCCGACGTCGGATTCAGCCTGGAGAACCTCCAGTGGATCGCGACGGCGTTCGCACTGTGCGCCGCCGGGTTGACCCTCTTGTTCGGGCGCGTCGCGGACATCGCGGGCCGCCGCCGGATGTTCATCATCGGCATGGCCCTGCTGGGTGCAGCCTCGCTCGCCGGCGGCCTGGCTGCAGACCCCGCACTGTTGCTCATCGCCCGCGTCGGCCAGGGCATCGCGACGGCCATCGTCGTTCCAGCCGCCCTGTCCTTGCTGCTGGCGTCCTTCCCTGAAGGCCCTTTGCGCGACAAAGCCCTGGGCCTGAACGGTTCCCTGATGGCTGCCGGGTTCACCACGGGTGCAATCCTCGGCGGCCTGCTGACCGACCTGCTCAGCTGGCGCTGGGCGTTCTTCATCAACGTTCCGGTGGCCATCGCGGTGCTCATCATTGCCCCCATTGTCCTCGCCGAGAGCAAGCCCACCACCAAGTTGCGGCTGGACGTACCGGGTGCCATCACGGTGACACTCGGCCTTCTGGCCCTGGTGTTCGGTCTGACGAACGCCGCAGAACACTCCTGGGCTGATCCGCTGACGTTGGGCAGCCTCGCAGCCGCTGTGGTCTTGTTCGTTGCTTTCGTGGCCGTCGAGCGGAAAGCCGCCTCACCCTTGGTACCACTGGAAATCCTCAAGCGCTCCACGGTCGCGTGGGGAAACATTGCGGGCATCCTTGCCTTCGTCACCGAAACGTCCTTGGTGTTCCTGTTGACGCTGTACCTGCAGCAGGTCCTCGGCTACACCCCGCTCGGTGCCGGCTTGGCCTTCGCTGTCCTGGGTCTCGGAACCGTATTGGGTGGTGTCCTTGGCCCCAAGGTCATCGGAAAAATCGGCAACAAGAAGGCAATCGTCTACGGATTCATCGTCCAGGCAATCGCCACTGGTTCCCTGGTCCTGCTCAGCGCCGACCCGGCGTCCATCGCACTGCTGCTGGTTGCCACGTTTATTGGGGGCGTGGCAAACCTCGTGGTTATCGTCGGATTCATGGTCACCGCAACGTCCGGCCTGCCTGACGCCGAGCAAGGCCTTGCCACCGGGTTGGCGACCATGAGCCAGCAGGTCGGCATCACCATGGGTATCCCGATCATGAGCGCGATCTTCACCGCACAGATCCTCGCCATCGGGAACAACGATGCCCCGGCCGTGCTCAGCGGCGTCACCACGGCCATCTGGGTGAATGCGGCACTGTGCCTGCTCACAGCGCTGGTGGTGGGGTTGTTCCTCCGCAAGCCGGCGCCCGCCGTTAGCTAAGGCAGCACACCCTAGCTGAGGCGGCAAACGCCGCTGCCAGGTCCCAGCCAGTCCGGCGATTTCCTCAAAGGACTGGCTGGGCCCGTTGGGCTGCCCAAGCTATACCGCGCCGCTTGAGCCTCCTGTGTTGCCCAGCAGCGCCGCCACCGCTTTCCAGCGCGCGATCTCGCAGCCGTCGGTCCTGCTGAAGTGGCTATGGACTTTCCGTCCGCGGAACCAGCCTTTAACAACGGCAACCTGCGGGCCACCGTATTGCTGGGTGCAGATCCTGTCCGGGCGTGGTTCGGGGAAGAAGATTTCCTCCCCGAACTGCTCGACGGCGGCAAGCGCCGCAGGCGCGTCCGGGAGGTTCGAATCCATTGACGTCGGATCGGGTGAGAGGACGCCGCCCGCGGACCGGAGGTGGAACGTCCTTTCCTCAGCGCCCGGTGCCTCTGTCAACGTCACTGTCAGCTCGACGTCGTACTCGCTCTTGGCTGTGTCAACGGTGTTATCGGAAACCATGGTGACCTTTCGCTTGTGGCGTCGGGTGCTCAGGCAGCGAGCCCGCTCAGCTCGTCCAAGAGCGGTCCTACTGCCTGGAGCACGCGGGTCCGCAGCTCCTGGGATTCGGCCGCGAAAGCCCGCTGGTATTCAACGTACTCGGCCTTGCCCTGCGGTGTCTCAATCCTGATGGGTGGGTAGCCCCATTCTTCGAGATCGTACGGTGAGGCCTGCATGTCCATGGCCCGGATCCGCCACGACAACTCGAAGCAGTCCATCACCAGCTCACTCGGCAGCGCGGGCGTCAGCTTGTAAGCCCACTTGTAAAGGTCCATGTTGGCGTGCAGGCAGCCCGGCTGTTCCATGCTCCGCTGGTTCTCGCGCGTGGGTGTGAGCTCATTCAAGGGCAGGGCGTCCGGAGTGTAGAAACGGAAGGCATCGAAGTGGGAGCAACGGATCCGGTTCTCTTCCACCACGGTGTCCGTGCCCTGGCCACCCAACCTCAGTTTCAGGTATTCATGCCGCAGCTCGAACTTCTCCTGCCTGTAGACCATGGCCCACTCGTGCAGCCCAAAACATCCGAATTGTGCCGGGCGCTTTGCGGTTCCGGCAAGGATGATTCCCGCGAACCGGACTGCCTCTGCGCGGTCGGCCAGGAAACTGCTGCGGTCAAAGGTGACCGCAGGGGTTCCTGCGGGCAGGCCCGCTGCGGCGAGTTCGTCGTCGTGGGCTGGCCGGTAGAACTTCCAGTTGGCGCGTTCAAGGGCACGATCGCCACTGAGCAGCACTGCCTGGCCGGGATGCCAGCGCTGCAACTGTCCGGGTTTTTGGGTGTAATACGTGAAAAGGAAATCTTCCACGGGGTGCTTCTTGCCCGCCGAACGCCGGGCCAGGTACGGGTCGGCGTAACGCGCCACCCGGGCATGATGGGCTGCCTCCAGCCCGAGCCATTGCTCCTGGGGGAGGTGCCGCAGGCTAGACGCCGCCATCTGAACCGAGAATACTCTTGGCGGCGTCCCACATGGCGATCTGGCAACCGTCCGTGCGGCTGAAGGCGGCCGTCACTTCCTTGCCATCCACGGAGCCGGTCACCTTGGCTGTTGCCGGACCGCCATACTGCATGGTGCAGGCCATGTCGGTCCGGGGTGGGGCGGGGCTCAGGATGGCGGGGTTGTTCTTGAGCGTGGCGCAGGCTTCAGCGGGGGAGGGGTGCTTGCTTTCGGCTGCGGGCTTTCCATCGGCGCAAACAAGTGTGAAGGTCTTGGGTGCGGCTTCCGGGGTTTCCATGAGGGTGATGGACAGTTCGGCGCTGCCGTTGCCGCTGCTTGTCGGAGCGCCGCTTGCAGGAGCGGACGACGACGGTGCCTGGGTTGCGCTTCCCGAGGAACCCGGCGTGGGGGTGCCCGAGCATGCCGCAAGGCCGGCAACGGTCAACACGGTCAGTGCCGGTACCGCCAGTAGGGGGCGAATAAATCGCATGCGCATGGGATCTCCTGGGTTTGCGTCCATTTTACGTGGCACTTGTGGTGTTTTACCCCGGTGTTCACTCCCAAGCAGAGCACCGCTGCCCGTCCTTGGCTAGGGGTTGCGTTGGGTAGTGGCTATCAACCCGATCATGGCCTGATGGAGCTCCGCCACCTCTTCACGGCTCAGTTGCAGGCGCTCGCGGATCTGCCCCGGGACCGCCGTCGCCTGTTCACGCAGGGCGGCGCCCTTCGGCGTCAGATTGATGGCCAAGGCACGTTCGTTCCCCGCCACGCGCTCGCGGGTGATGAGCTCGGCGTCTTCGAGCCTCTTCAGCAGTGGCGAGAGGGTGGCGGGCTCGTGGAGGAGGCTGTCGCTGATGTCCTTGAGTGTCCGGGGGCTTCGTTCCCAGAGGGCCAGCATCACCAAGTACTGAGGATGGGTGAGTCCCAGCTTCTCCAGGACAGGCTTATAGACGCCGACGACGCTCCGGGAAGCCACAGTCAGTGCGAAGCACAGCTGACGCTCCAGAAGGAGGTCATCGGTTTCCTCGGTGGTCTCGCTGACGCTGGTCATGTCTTTCCTTCCCGACACCCTGCTAATTAGTTAGTGCACTAATGATTAGCGTACTATGAAGGTGTTGAACCGTCTAAAGAGGAGTCGATCAAGCGTGGCAAAGGAATCCCTGACCCGGAAGTTCATGCGCGCCACCGGGAAGTTCCGGATCATTTTCGGACCGGCGCAGAGCAGTTCCCTTGACCACGAGATGACCGAGGCCAACCGGCAGCTGCTCGCCCAACGCCAGGCCGAGACCCAGCAGTGGGAAACCCTCCGCCGCCCCGATGGCAGCACCTATGTGGTGCCCCGCAACCCGGACGACAAGTCCCTGCGCTAAGCCCTCTCGCATGGGGTGATCCGGGCGTAAAATTGGCTCACTGAACGGCACCGCATCAGCCCTGCCGCGCTTCTCTCTCCTGTGGAAAGGGGGTGGAGATGATGGGACGCAGATTGGAAGGTTTCCAACACGTCACGGAGCGGCTGCAATACGTCTTTGGTCCGGCGACGCGCGGCGACACGGGCAGCCCTATTGTGCACAAGCATGATGACTTCGAGACGGCTTCGGAGGAAGACCTGAAGAACTTCGACGTCGAGACCGATTCCGAGGGGCATCACTACGCTGTCCGCAATAACGATCCAGGTCCAACCAGCACCGACTACTCAATGAAGTAGGCGCTGGCTCGCCCCATTCCAGGCATGCCCTTGTCCACTTATCAATAAGCATGCTTATGATGCTTATGAACGACATCAGCCGACGGGTAGGGGTCCACCATGAGTTTCCAGGATGATGCAGCAAGAACTCCTGCCGGCCCCAAGCCGGGGGAGCAGGTCACCACGCCGCCAGCGCAGCGGGTGGTTCAACCTCCTGCGTCAGGGCGGAGCCGTCCGACGCGTACGGCTGCCTTGTGGGTGGCGGTGGCAGTTGGACTGGTGGTCCTTGTGATGTTGATCGTCTTCTTTGTCCAAAACCAGGACATGATCACCGTCCGGTTCTTTGGACTTGAAGGGACCCTGGCGCTGGGCACTACATTGTTCATCGCAGCCGTCGGGGGAGGCGTCCTTGTGGCGCTCGCAGGCGGAGCCCGGATCCTCCAGCTCAGGGTATCCAACCACCGGCGCCAGAAGACCGTCGGCGGGGCAGGAATGCCACAGTAGCGTGGCCTTAAGTGCGGAAGGACCGGAGCAATTGCTCCGGTCCTTCCGCACTTTAATCCCGACGGCGGCACTCCCTGACGACGTTCAATCCGCCGGGGTGGTGGGTCGTCTTAGCCTTCGCAGTCAGTGCAGTAGGCGACGCCATCCTTTTCGCGGGCAATCTGCGAACGGTGGCGGACCAGGAAACAAGAGTTGCACGTGAACTCATCGCTGGCCTGCGGGATGACCTGGATTACCAGCTCTTCGGCGACGATTTCGCCCCCGGGGCCGTTGGCGTCGAGGCCATCGGTTTCGTCCAGTTCAAGCACGACACTTTTGGCCGTGGGAGCGCTGGCGGATTGGAGAGCCTGGAGGGACTGCTCCTGGTTCTCTTTTACATCGGTACGGAGTTCGTCGTAATCGGCTGCCACTTTTTAATGCCTCTTCGTGTTAGGGGGTTACCGGGTATGCAACGTACAGCATGCCACGAAAATTCCATACCATACCCCAGTTCTACAGCTTGTGGCGAAAACCACGTGGATGACGGCCCAAAAAAGCCGTCATCCAGCGCTTTTCAACACCGCATTACCGGAGTTCGATCTCCATCGGCTGGAAGTCGTCCATGGCGTGGCGACCAACCAGGATACGGAACATACCCCGCTCAAACTGCCATCCGCCGTCGTAATGTGCAAACGCCCTGGCGGGGATGCGTATTTCCACGCTCTCGGTTCCGTTCGCGGCGAGATGCGTTCCGGCGTAGCCGGCCAGCCAGCGTACGGGACGTTCGACGGCGGAATCGTCGCGGTCCAGGTAAACCTGCACCACTTCCCGCCCGGTGCGGGTGCCGGTGTTCTTGACCGGCACGTGGACCACCACGGCGTTCCCGGCCTGTACTACCTGCGGGGCGTGGGCGGTGCCGAGCTCGAAAGTGGTGTAGCCCAATCCATAACCGAACGGCAGGGCAGGGGCCGCTCCGCCCTCTGCTTCCTGCTTCAACCACGCCCTGTAACCGACATGGATCCCTTCGGCGTAGGTAACCTTGCCGTCCACGGGAGTGGTGCTGAGTACAGGGACGTCCTCCAGTGCCGCCGGCCACGTGGTGGGCAAGCGTCCGCCCGGCTCTTCGAGGCCCAGGAGAATGTCAGCGATGGCGTTGCCGAACTCCTGGCCGCCGAACCAGCCCAGCAGGACCGCGTCCACGGCGTCGAGCCAAGGCATCAGTACCGGCGAGCCGGAATTCACCACCACGACCGTCCGCGGATTGGCTGCCGCGACAGCCTCAACCAATTGGTTCTGGTAGCCGGGGAGGTCAAGGTCCTTCCGGTCGAACCCCTCCGATTCGATGGCCGCGTTGGTGCCCACCACCACCACGGCGACGTCGGAAGCCCGGGCAGCCGCCACAGCCGCGTCGATCTCGGCCTGGGGGTCCGCGACCACGGTTTCTTCGCCCAGCAGGACTGCCGTGAACGGAATGACCTGCTCCTCGGGCAATTGGTATTCCGCCTCAATCCGCACCCTCTGGCCGTGCGTGGTTTCGATGGCGTGGACGGTTTTGGGGGGATCGAACAGTGCCGCGCCAAGGACCTCGGTCTCGTCCTCGAGTTCACCGTTGAAGACCTCCGTTCCGTCCAGGACAAAGCGGATCCGGCCCACGGTCCCGACACCCAGGTGGTGGATCCCTGCTGTTTCGGCTGTCCAGTCAGCTTCCATGCGGATGGAGGCCGCGCCGTCGGGAATTCCGATGCCGAACCAGATCAGGTGCGAGGCAAGGCGGTCTTCCCCGGAAATTTCCGTGCCGTCCGCCGCGAGGAAACTCACCCGGATGCCGGGCACGTCTGACACGGGGTTGTGCAGGGACGTGCGGGGGAATGCCTGGATGCCCTCGGCTACCTTGGCGCCGCGCGCGTAGGTGACCTTCACGCCGTCGGGCAGTGCCTTGCGGAGCCCCTCCAGCGGCGAAACGGTGTACTTGGGCATGACGGTGGCGCTGCCGCCGCCTTGGGTGCGGGCTTCATCGGCGTTGTGGCCGATCACGGCCACGCTGCTGAGCGATGCGGCGTCCAGGGGCAGCAGGCCCTTGTTGCGGACCAGTACCGCGCCGCGGACAGCGACTTCACGGGCGACGGCGGCACCGTCAAGTTGCGCAGGCAGCTCGGTGACTGCGGGCGTGAACCCTTCCAGTGAGCCCACGCGGGCCGCCAGGCGAAGGATGCGGGTGACCTTCTCCACAATGGCGTCCCGGCTGACGTGTTCGTCATTGACGGCGGCCAGAAGCTTGGGTCCCCAGTGGCCTACCGGCCCCGGCATTTCCAGGTCCTGGTGGGCGTTGGCGGCGTCCACGGAGCGCACGCCCGTCCAGTCGGAGACCACGACGCCGTCGAAGCCCCACTCAGTGGACAGCGGTGTTTCCAGCAGTTTGTTTTCGCTGGCAGTGGTTCCGTTGATGGAGTTGTAGGAGCTCATGACCAGCCAGGCGCGGGCCTCGGTGATGGCGTCCTCGAAGGCTGCCAGGTAGAGCTCGCGGAGCGGGCGTTCGTCCACCACGGAGTCCGCAGTGAAGCGGTCGGTTTCGGCCTCGTTGGCCAGGTAGTGCTTGGGCGTCGCACCAACACCCATGGACTGCACGCCGGTCACGTATCCTGCGGCCATGGTGGCGGTGAGCCGGGGGTCCTCGCTCATGCACTCGAAGTGGCGGCCGCCCAGGGGGGAGCGGTGCAGGTTGATAGTGGGGCCCAGTACCGCGTGCACACCCTTGCGTCGGGCCTCCTGGCCCAGGACCTGCCCGTAGCGGCGGGCAGTTTCGACGCTCCAGGTGGCGGACAAAGCGGACGACGACGGGAGGGAGACGGAGTCGTGGCGCTCATCGAAGTCCTCGCCGCGGACGCCGGCAGGGCCGTCGGACATCACGACCCGTGACAGGCCGATCTCCGGGATGGTGTGTGTGGACCACACATCCGCGCCTGTGAGCAGTTGTACCTGCTGCTCCAGGGACAGGCTCCTGGCGATTTCCCGGATCTTGGCTTCTGCGTCCGGGCTTCCGGCTGCGGGGACGGTGACGGCTGCCGACAGGATGGGGTTCATTTTCTTGACTCCTTTGATGCGGGTGACGAGAAGTGCTCCGATGATGCCAACCACGGCACCACCGAGGAACAGGGCGGGATAGCCACCCAGCGCGATGACAGGAAATGCGATGGCGGGGACGAGGGACTGTGGGAGGGCTTGGGCGATGTTGAAGACACCGAAGGTCTTGGCGTTCTCGGATTGGTTTTTGGGCAGGAGGTCCGTGATGAGGGCTACATCAACGGCACTGAAGACGCCCAGGCCCAGGCCGAGAACGCCCTGCCCAACCAATACCTGGCCGGCTCCGGTGCTGGTGGCGATAACAATGAGGCCACCCATCATGATCAGCGCGGACATGATCACCATGGCCTTTCGCTTGCCGATGCGGTCACTGATCCAGCCGCCGGCGAGGCTGGTGATGACCGTGCCTGCTGAGCTCACCAGCGTTGCTTGGAACACCAGGCTGGTGACTTGGCTTTCCGCGATGTGCAGGTGGTCCGTGAAGAAGTACGGCAGATACAACAGTCCCGCGCAGTAACCGACGTAGACCATGAACTTGGTCAGCCAGGCCCAGCCCAGTCCGGGGTACGTTTTGGGGTTGAAGTAGAAGGAGCCGAGGATCTCCTTGAAGTTCAACGGAGCCGGCTTCTCAGTGAGGACCCGGTCCTTGAACGTGAAAGCGAAAGCTATTGCCACGGCCGTGCCCACGATTCCCGGGACGACGGCCATCTGCAGGGCGTTGTCGAACATCTGGGCAAAGAAGGCGGCGGCCACGAGGCCGATGGGAAGTGTCATGCCGATGAGCCCGGAGAGGCGCCCGCGCTCGGCGGGGCCGGCCTGGTCGGGAAGTGTGGCTACAAGGGCTGCCAGCGCGGCGTTAAAGCCCAGCTGTGCTACAACCCAGGCAGCCAGGACGGTGCCCACTTCTGCGGCCGAACCCAGCAGGAACAGTGCTGCCAGGCCAACAAGGGAACCGCCGACGATCCAGGGCTTTCGCATGCCGAAGCGGGAAGTTGTCCGATCGCTGAGGCGCCCGAAGAACGGGTTCGCCAGGAGGGCGACTGCCGCTCCGACTCCTGCCACCAGGCTGAGGGCGCCGGCCCTGGTGTCCGGCGTGGTGATTTCTGAAACCTTGATGGCGAGGACCACCAGGGCGGGGGCGAGAACAGCCATCCAGAGGCCGGCGCTCGCAATCGGCATGCCGATGACGTAGGCGCGCGAAGCTGCTCGGGGCGCTTCGTTTGCCCGGGGCGCTTCCGGGACAGGGTTGGTGCTGGCGGCCGGAGCCTGCTGGGTGATATCGAGGGCCACATTGCCTCCTGTGAATGTGCGACCCACCGTTGGGTCTCTGCAAAGACTGTAGCGATAAAAATCTAGTGTGACTAGGTTTTCATGGAAATGACGGTGAAATAGACTGACGCAATGCCTAATTCGAGGGCCCGCGGCCAGTACGCCAAGGGAGCGGAACGCCGCGAACAGATCATCCAGACAGCAACAGACGTCTTCGCCACGGAAGGCTTTGAAGGTACGGCCCTCAAGCGCGTGGCGGAGCTGGTGGGAGTGAAGGAAGCCACCCTGTTCCACTACTTCAAGGGGAAGCAGGAGCTCCTCACGGCCGTCCTGGCCGAACGAGACCGCCGGTCCCTGGCCGGCAGCGGACAGGAAGACGTTGGTTTGGGCCTCATGGCCACCATTGCAGAGCGCAACCGCCGGGAGCCGGGCCTGACGACGCTCTACGCAGTTGCCTCAGCCACGGCCAACCACCCGGAACACGACTCGCATGGCTACTTCAAAGCGCGTTACGAGACGGTGGTGCAGGACATCGCCGCCGACGTTCAGCGGCGCCAGGCTGCCGGCGAAGTCCGCACCGACGTCGACCCCGTCATGCTGGCCCGGCTGACAGTTGCCGCTTTCGATGGACTCCAGCTGCAGTGGCTCTACGACAAGGACGTCGACATGGCCGAAGGCCTGCGGCAGCTCATCGATGTGCTGCTGCTGCCCCCGCAAGCATCTGACTGAGGAACAGATAACGCCGTTCTGAAGGCCCAGAACGGCGTTATCTGTAGCTCTCTTGGGCTCGTCGCCCGAAGCGTTTCCTTAGCGGCCGGTGCCGCCGTAAACGGTAGCCTCGGCGTCGCCGTCGAGCTCGAAAGCGTTGTGGATGGCGCGGACGGCGTCATCCAGCGCATCAGCGCTGGTCACGACGGAGATGCGGATCTCCGAGGTGGAAATCATGTCGATGTTGATGCCGGCGTCGGAAAGGGCCTTGAAGAACGTGGCCGACACGCCGGGGTGCGAACGCATGCCCGCGCCAATCAGCGAAAGCTTGCCGACGTGCTCGTTGTATTCGATGCTTTCGAAGCCGATCTGGCCCTCGGCGGCACGCAGGGCGGCCAAGGCGTCCGCACCTTCGACGATGGGGAGCGTGAACGAGATGTCCGTACGGCCTGTGCCGTGCGTCGAGACGTTCTGGACGATCATGTCGATGTTCGAGTGCGCATCGGCGATCACCTGGAAGATCGCAGCAGCCTTGCCGGGGATGTCCGGAACGCCCACAACGGTGACCTTGGCTTCGGACCGGTCGTGCGCAACGCCGGAGATGATTGGCTGCTCCAAGGCAACTCCCTCTTGAATCGTGAACTTTTCTTCGGCGCCCGGGATGACCCACGTGCCTTCGTTCTGGCTGAATGACGAACGGACGTGCAGCGGCACACCGAAACGACGTGCATACTCCACGCAACGGAGGTGCAGGATCTTGGCGCCGGAAGCAGCCAACTCCAGCATTTCTTCACTGGAAATACGGTCGATCTTCTGGGCGCTGGTCACTACGCGGGGATCGGCAGTGTAGATGCCGTCCACATCCGTGTAGATTTCGCAAACATCGGCTTCGAGGGCCGCCGCCAGGGCAACGGCAGTGGTGTCCGAGCCGCCCCGGCCCAACGTGGTGATCTCATGGGTAGCGCGGCTCATGCCCTGGAAACCAGCGACGATGGCGATGTGGCCCTTGTCCAGCGCAGTGCGAATGCGGTGGGGGTCGACGTCGATAATCCGCGCCTTGCCGTGGATGCCGTCCGTAATCATGCCGGCCTGAGAGCCTGTGAAGGACTGTGCCGAAGCACCGAACTTGTTGATGGCCATGGCAAGCAGGGCCATGGAAATACGTTCGCCGGCGGACAGGAGCATGTCCATCTCACGGGCCGGAGCGGAGTCCGTGACCTGGCTCGCGAGGTCCAGGAGTTCATCGGTGGTGTCGCCCATCGCGGAGACAACAACCACAACCTCGTTGCCGGCCTTCTGCGCATCCACGACGCGCTGTGCGACCCGCTTGATGCCATCGGCATCGGCAACCGAGGAGCCGCCGAACTTCTGCACGATCAGCTGCTTGGTAATGGCAGCCTCGTTGGAGAGCTCGTCGATCTTCACTTCGGTAGTGGGCATAGTCATGCGCGCACCCTCACTGCATCAATAGGGTTCGAACGCGGCCTGCCAATGTGGCATTGGAACACGCCTGCGTAGCTTATTTCCCCAGTTTATCGCCGCGGGCAGTGCTGACAGGAATTGTGACCACATGGCGGCCAGGGCTTGTTGGACCAGCAGCATCCGGTGGGCGTCGGGTTGCGGTTCTACTTGGCGGTGGGAGAGGCCCCGAAGTTTTCGGGATAGAGCTCTTTGTAGATCGCAGTTTGGTCCCCGGCGATGCAGACAGTGTCCATTTCCAAGCCGGAGCCTTTGATGTTTGCGTAGTAGGACATGAGTTGTCCGCCATTCTGATCGGCGTAGAGGCGGATGAGTCCCGGGTCTTTGGGGTTGGTTTCGGTGCGGGTGGTGAAGCCTTTGGATTCCCAGAACTTTTTGACGGCGTTGACGGAAGCTTCAAGGTCGACGGGGTCGGGGGTTTGGGTCAGGATGCTGTAATTCACTCCGTCTTGCCCGTCGGGTGTGCTGCAGGAACTGTTGGCAGGTTTGTCCGTGTCGGCCCATTTTTGAGGCCCGATAACTTTCTGGGTTTCGGTTTTGAAAGCGTTGAGGTCTGCGAGGGCTTGTTTGAGTTCTTGGACCTGGGCTTTGACGGTTGCAGGGTCACTGGGGTAATCCCTGGTGGTGGGCGTGCAGCCGCTCAGCGCAATGGCCGCGCAGAACAGTCCGGCGAGTATGCTGCTTGCCCTTACCGGGGCCTCGGGTTCAAAGGGCATGAGCTTCAGCTTTTCCGTAACGACTTCTACCTCGGGGTTCTATTTGCCGGTAGTTGAGGGGCTGGGATGGGAAGGGAGACCGAAGTTTTCGGGATAGAGCTCTTTGTAGATCGCGGTTTGGTCTCCTGCGATGCAGGAGCTGTCCATTTCCAGGCCGGAGCCTTTGATGTTGGCGGTGAAGGATATGAGGTGTCCGCCGTTCTCGTCGGCGTAGAGGCGGATGACTCCTGGGTCCCGTGGGTTGGATTCGACGCGGGTGGTGAAGCCCTGGGATTCCCAAAATGTCTTGACGACGTTGACCGAGGCTTCCAAGTCGAGGGTTTCCATTGATTGGCTCATGATGCTGTAATTCACGCCTTCTTGCCCGTCTGGTGTGGTGCAGTGCATGTTTCGAGTGCCCTTATCGACCCATTTTTGGGTTCCGATGGTGTGTTGGGTTTCGGTTTTGAAGGCGTGGACATCGGCGAGGGCTTGTTTGAGTTCTTCGACCTGGGCTTTGACGGTGGCAGGGTCGCTGGGGTTGTTTGGGCCGGTCAATGGTTTCTCCGTGGTGGTGGGCGTGCAGGCGCTCAGCGCAATAGCAGCAAAGAACAGTCCGGCGAGTATGCGGCTTGCCCTTACCGGGGCCTTGGGTTCAAAGGGCATGAGCTTCACCTTTCCGCAACGTCTTCTACCTGGGAGGTCTATTTGCCAGTGTCGGAGGGGCTGGGATTGGACGGGAGGCCGAAGTTTTCGGGATAGAGCTCTTTGTAGATCGCGGTTTGGTCTCCTGCGATGCAGGCGCTGTCCATTTCCAGGCCGGAGCCTTTGATGTTTGCGTAGTAGGACATGAGTTGTCCGCCGTTCTGATCGGCGTAGAGGCGGATGAGGCCTGGGTCTTTGGGGTTGGTTTCAGTGCGGGTGGTGAAGCCTTTGGATTCCCAGAACGTTTTGACGGCGCTGACTGAGGCTTCAAGGTCGACTGGGTCGGGGGTTTGGCTCAGGACGATGTAGTTCACGCCGTCTTCCCCGCCGGACGTGCTGCAGGGGCCATTTCGGAGGCCCTCGTCGACCCATTTTTGGGTCCCAATGACTTGTTGGGTTTCGGTTTTGAAGGCGTGGAGATCCGCGAGGGCTTGTTTGAGTTCTTCGACCTGGGCTTTGACGGTAGCAGGGTCGCTGGGGTCGTTTGGGCCGGTCATCGGTTTCTCCGTGGTGGTGGGGGTGCAGGCGCTCAGCGCCAAGAGCATGCTTAGCAAGCCGGTAAGGACATAGCGGGTCCTGAGACGGGCCTTGGGTTCATAGGACATGAGGTTCACTCTTTCGGACTTGTTCATCGGCCAGCAAATCCGGCCGGCGGCGAGACAGGCCGCGCGCCTGGAAGGGTACGGTCTCCGTGGCCGGTCGTTGTGAGGGCAGCTTCGTACAGGGCGGTGGTTCCTTTGTCCAGGTAGCCGTATCCGTCGCCGTCTTTTCTGTGTACCAGGGTGTTGTGTTCGGTGGTGCCGTGGTAGCGGGTCCCGTCAATCGTGGCTGATTCCGAGGAGAACACTTTCGCATCGAAGGATTCCAGGCGCGGATCCTGGCGCAGGAAGCGGCCCATTTGGGCCAGCCCATCGCCACTGGCGTGGCTGGCATAGACCTGCCCGGGACGCACGTGGAGTTCACCGGCGTTTCGGATCTCCTTTTCGATGCCGGCGGAGCCGAGCATCGTGAAGGAAGCGACGTTCAATTCCGCGGCGGCAAGGGCGTCTGAGGTCACCGTGGTGCCGTAGGAATGAGCCAGCACGTTCAGAGTCTCCGGGGTCCTGTTGCCCAAGCTTTCTCTGACGGCGTTGAAGCCCTGAAGGTCTGTGACGAAGCGGTCGGCGCCGGCGCGGGCGGCATCGCCACTGTTCACGCTCGGAACCGTGGGCGGTTCGTAGTTGATCCATGCCACCACAGCGAAAGACTTATCCCTAGAGAGCAACTTTTGTTGCGCCTGAAGGTTCGCGGCGTTGAACGCCCAGTCGTTAAAACCGCTCTGCGGGGTGATGTTCATACCGGAGACGGCGTAGGTGACGTTGTCAGCCGTGTCCGGGTTGCCAGCAGAGACCTGTGCCTTGGGGGAGCCGTGGGTAAGATCGAATCCGAGCAAAACAGCAACATCCGCGGCCCCGGCGTTCGTCAGGGCCTCACCGATGCCATTGAGGGCCTTTTGCTGCGTTTGCAGCCGTGTCCAAGCAGGGTTGGTCACGGACAGGCCTTGGCTTGCGGGCAGGAATTGAGGCGTTTTGGTGAGTTCGTCTTTCATGCGCTCGTCCTCGGTGGCGAGGCGTATGCGATTGGCCTTGTCCCGGGCAGTGGCGGTGACACCGTTCAGGTTCCCGATGACTCCGGGAAGGGTCTGGATCAGAAAAAGCTGGGCCTCGCCGGGTTCGATTGTCCCGGTGGCGACCGTCTGGCCGAGTCCGGCCCACCACTTGGCGATCATCACAGGGTCCAGCCCTGGTTGCTCGAGCAGCCCCTGAAGCCGTTCCTTGTTGGCTGGGGTGGCCAGCCACGCCTTTAGTTGTGCGGCGTTAAGGGCCCCGATGTCGGTCAAACTCACTTGCCGTGGGGGAGCGTACTGAATGAGAACGCTGTTGAGGATGGTGTCAGCCATGGAGCCGCTGCCAGCTGCTTCAAATGCTGCGGCGATGCGTTCGACCCACCCAGCATCAGCAGTGTTCTCACTGAGCAGCTGCTCGAAACCGGGCACGAAGGTGACGCTGCCGCTGTTCACCCAGGAACAAGCAGCGGTGAAACTACCCCAGGCGTTCCGCACACGTCCGAGTTCACTATTGAGGATGTTTGTGGAAGTTCGGGATTGGGACGCGAAGTCGCGCAGCTTTCCCGGGTCCGCCGCGCTTGTCCCGGCTTCTGATCCACCGGCGAACCTTGCCCGCTCCCTTGGGGAGAATTCTGCTGAAACCGTCGGTGTGGGCAACTGCCATTCCGCGGGCATGGGGTCACTCAACGGACTCAGGAAAGACTGAAATTGTTGTTCACGGATGTCGGCGCGTTGCTGCCAGTCGGCGAGGTTCTTCAGCCGCGACTTCTCCCGCGCGGCCCGCAGCTTTGCTTCCTGGACATCCTCCACCAACGCGGCGAGAACACTGGCAAGGCGGACACGGTCATCAGCCCTGACGGCACAGGCCTGGAGGAACAAGCGGGCGTAGCCCCCTTTGAAATCCTCCATGACACGATCAATGGCTCCCGACAGGAACGCGCCCTCGGAGCGTAGAGCCTCATCCGCGGAATCGGCAGCACTGATCAGAGCATCGGCCGCGCCGTCATCGAAAGCAATCCCCATAACCGAATCCCCCGAACGAATGGTTTATCCATCGAATAGCATAACAGCTCGAGTGGCCTCCATTGACGCGTTCGTGGGGGGCAGTGTTCGGGATCTCACCAGCCTGCGGAGCCGGGTTCACCCTTGAAAGGCCCCACAATGCGCCGAGTGATCCAACCCCCGTAGAAACCGCCAGATTGCGCCGTTACTGGTTCGCCGTCAATTTCGCATGACTCCATACGGCCCGGGTACAGGGCAACCCGTGTTCTGAGAGCCTCGAAACCCTGCGTGGGTTCCGGGTAGGTCCACCCGCCGCGGGATGCGACCACACTGTTTGCCACGACGTCGAAGTAAGCCGCCATCCCCTTGAATTCGCAGAAAGTTCCGCCTTCCACCGGGATCAATACTCCGGCAGGGAACGCCTCGAAGGGCAGGTAGTAGACGGGAGGGTGGCTGGTTTCGAGGACCCTGACCGAATCCACGGTGTCCGCAATGATCCGGCCGCCGAGCCGGACCACAATCCTTTCCGAGCGGTGCTGCACCACCGGAGGCCTTGGATAGTCCCATACCGACTCCTGCCAGCTCAGCGGGGTGACGGGCTGCGGACGCTTGGGGAAACGGGGGAGTTGGGCCATGAACTATGGTCCCACCTTCTTCCGGCATCTCTGTTGATGCGTGACGCCCAGGCGTACCATCCACGTCATGAAGATTGCGTGGTGCCTTGGCCGGCGTTCCTGACCGTTCGGGCAAGCGGGGTGCCGGTGCAAACGAGCCGGAGTACGAGGTCATCGGCGGTGGATTGGTTGACGATCAGCCGCGGGTGACTTCATCCAGCGGTGGTTCGGAACCACCGCCTGCGGCCGTCGTCAAAACTGCCCTGAAACTGGCTTGGCGGGATGCCCGGAATTCGTTGTTCTCCTGGTGGTTTTGGCTGGGCTGCTGTTGCGCCATCGCCTTTGCAGGTGGCGTTGCCGCTGCAATGGTTGCCTGGGTGCAATCGCTCGAAGGGTTCGACTCGGACGTCTTGGGTGCCACCTACGTCTTTATGGCTGGATTCCTGGCCTTGGCCGCCGCGATACTGGGTGTCATCTGTGGCTTCCGGCATGCCTGGTCGAGCATTCTGGTCCGCTTCCTCGCAGCGACCATCCGTGGAGTCGTTTTCGCTGCGCTGTCATGTGTGGTCCTGCTGATCGTGGGTTTCAACACGGGTGGGCCGCCAGCGCTGGCTGGGGCGGCCGGCGTCGTGATTGTCCTGGAGGTGGGACTGTTCGGACTCATGGGCGGAGGTGCGCAGGCGTGCTTTGCCTCTACCGTTCCGGCGGGCGTCCTGGCTGGGGTGGTGACGATGTTCCTTTGCTTCGGGAATGGTGCTCTCACTCTGTTGCTGCTTGCCGGAACCAGTGAGATGGGCGGCGCCTCAGTGCCCGTGAACGTGGAGAGGGACGACGCGGGGAGGATCACTGCATACGAGTGTGTTGGCAGCCTGCACGAGGTGGAGGTGGTGCATACGGAACGCGTGGCATGGCTTGCGGCATCGAATCCTGCGCTGCTCCTGGGGAGTATTGGAGCCCAGTTTGTGCCCCCTGACCACACCGTCGGATGGATGTTGGCCGGCCTCCAGTACGCCGCCGACGGCCCGTCCCGCGAAGTCCCTTGCCTGGACGGAGAATCGAGTGCCCAGCTCGCGCCGCCGGTGCCCGTGGCTTTCGCCGGCTTTGCAGTACAGGCCGCATTTGCTGCGCTACTCACCATTTCAGGGCGTTGGTTGGAGGCGCGGAGGGCGGGCATTTCCTGACTGCCCAGGCTCCTCTTGAATTCTGTGTCCGGAAAGATCGATGACTACTTCAACATGGCGAGGAGCGCAGCCGGACAAGTGGTCACCGCCGCAGATGCCACCTACGTGGTGGTGGTCCCGGAACCGAAGCTACAACAGTGCGTTGCGCCTTCCCTCGAATGCCCGGCCCAGCGTGACTTCGTCGGCGTACTCAAGGTCGCCACCCACGGGAAGCCCGGAAGCCAGCCGCGTCACAGCGACCCCAATGGACTTCAACATACGTGCCAGGTAGGTAGCCGTGGCTTCGCCCTCAAGGTTGGGGTCGGTGGCGATGATGATCTCCTGGATGGCGCCATCATTCAATCGGGTCAGGAGCTCGCGGATCCGCAACTGCTCCGGACCGATGCCAGCGATCGGATTGATGGCGCCACCCAGCACGTGGTACCGGCCACGGAAGGACCGGGTCCGCTCAACGGCCAGGACGTCCTTGGACTCCTCAACCACGCAGATGACCGACGGGTCCCTGCGCGGATCCCGGCAAATGTTGCAGGTCTCCTGCTCGGTCACGTTGAAGCAGACCGAGCAGAACTTCACCCGTTCCTTAACCGTGGTGATGGCCGTTACCAGACGCTTCATGTCCTCTGGATCAGCCTCCAGGATGTGGAACGCCAGGCGCTGCGCTGATTTGGGGCCCACACCGGGAAGCCGGCCGAGCTCGTCAATCAGCTCCTGAACTGCACCTTCGTACACAATGTCCTCATTTGGTTGAAATCAATGCTGCAATCAGCGGTTGTGCAGGGGAGAACCGTCCAAGGCGCGCTCTTCGATCAGCTTTCCGCCCAGAATACGCTCCACTGCAGCCCGCCCAAAGACCCTCGATTCCTCGATGGTTTCGTCCTCAGGGCTCGGGATGTCCTCCGCAGTCGCCGTGGGGGCTGCCTGGGTCCTGGCCGGCGCCTGGACGCGACCAGCCTGTGCCTCAGGGCTGTTGGTCAGCCGCTGGTACAGGCTTTGACGACCGTTGGGACTGCCCGACGCCGGACCCTCCTCGAGCGTGGCAACGGAACCGTGCGCTTCAACCGGCTGCGCGGCCAAGGAAGGCCATGTCGCGGGGGCGCTGCCGGTGGCCTGCGTTGCCGTGGCTTGGGGTGCGGGCCAGCTCGACGTCGGCGCGACGTCCCAGCTCGACCCTGCGGGAGCGTCCGGTCCGGTTGGATGGCCGTACGTTCCGGCTGCAGCTTCGGGAACCTGGGCCGCGGCGGGCTCGTAGTCCGGGGTGTCCACTGCGGCGGCAGCGGTCTCTTCCGGGGCCTGCGGGTGCCTGCCCACGTTCGACTCCGTGCCTACTACCCAAGTTCCCGGTGCCTTCTCGACTGCCCTGGACCACGGGTCCTCGGAGGTGCTGGAGGGCGCCCCCGGAGTGCTGGGTGCCGTGGCTGGTGAAGGCTTGGCCGGGGACGGTTCTCCATCCGAAGTTGGTGCTGCACCCGGGGACGGTGCTGTGCCTGTACTTGTGCCAGGACGGCCGTATCCGGACGGCGGCTCCCAGTCCGCAGGGGGCTCCTCATCCAGTGGAGGCGCGTCCTCGTCGAGGGGTGGGCCCCAATCGTCATCCGGGTATGAGTAGTCGCCGGCCGAGGTGGAGCTGGCCTGAGCCGCTCCCTGCGTTGAGGGCTGCGGTGCGGGTTCGGCTGGCGACACGGAGGCAACCTGCGACACGGATGCAACCTGCGCCGTAGCTTCGGTTTTCACCGCGGTATCAGCAAGCGCCCGTGGGGTCGAAGCGGGCGCAGCCGGGCTCGTTGGCATGTGGGCAGGTTCCGGCGACGGGGCAATCGGGGATGCCTCCGACGCGGGAGTACCCGCCGGCGCAAGACCCCAGGCGGAGTCGACCGCTGAGACGGCGGCTGGAGAGGCTCCCGCTGGTGCTGCTGCGTCGGGCACTGGCGCAACACTTGCCGCTCCACCGCCTGCCGACGCCGGGGTGTCCCGGCTAGTAGGTGCTTTTGGGTTTGGCTCAGAGCTCGCTGAGCTGTTGCCGCCGGCCACCGCGACGATCTGGCAATCAATGCCCAGGGTCTTGTGGATTGCTTGGCGAAGGTTCTCGGAGTGGTCCGCGCGCCCGAAGGCACCGGCCAAGCCACCGGTCGTGAACGCCAAAGTGAGCAGTTGGCCGTCGAACTGGGCCACTTGGGCGTTGGGCTCGACGAGCGCCCACGTGCTGCGCTTGATCTTGGTCAGCGTTTGGAGAACGTCAGGCCAGGCGCGGCGAAGAGCTTCTACGTCCCCAGCCCCCGACGGAGCCGGTTCCGATTGTGGCGCTGGGGCTTGGGCGGGAGCCGGCGCAGCCTGTGCAGGAGGAGCGGCTTGAGCTGGAGCCGGCGCAGCCTGTGCAGGGGCGGCAGGCTGCGCCTGTGGCGATGGTTGAGGTGCGACAGCCTGCGGTGCGCGGCCGGCAGTCGACCGTTCCTCTACAGGCCAATCGTTGGTGGAAACCCGTGGCGCCGTGATGGGGTCGCGGTTGACTGCGGCGACGGCCGGCTCAGGAGTTGCAGGAGCCGATGGCTGGGAGGCCGACGGTGCTGCAGGTTCCTGCACAGGGGTCGGTTCCGGCCGGGTGGGCTCCGGAGCAGCAACCACCGGTGCGGGAACGTTCGGTGCTGCTTCCACCGAAGCCACGGCGGCAGGCGGGGCAGCAGCAACAGCCGGCTTTCCGGCGTCGCCCGCGTAGTTCAGGCGACGTTCCACGCGGTCGATGCGCGCAGCGATACCCCGTTCGGTCTGCTCCGAGCTGGGGAGGAGAATTCGAGCGCACAGGAGTTCAAGGTGAAGCCGCGGCGACGTAGCGCCGGTCATTTCCGTCAGTGCGGTGTTGGTGACATCCGCCGCGCGGGAAAGTTCCGCTGCGCCAAGGTTAGTGGCCTGGTTGCGCATACGGGCGATCTGGTCGGCGGGCATGCCGCGGAGGATGGCTTGGGCGCTCTCGGGCATCGCCTGAACAATGATCAGGTCGCGGAAGCGTTCCAAAAGGTCTTCGACAAAACGCCGGGGGTCGTGGCCCGTCTGGATGACGCGGTCCACTGCTTTGAAGACCACTGCGGCATCCGAAGCTGCAATGGCATCCACGATGTCGTCCAGCAGGGACGCATGGGTGTAGCCGAGGAGGGCAACAGCGAGCTCGTAGTCCAGGCCGTTCGGTCCGGCGCCGGCCATGAGCTGGTCCAGCACGGAAAGTGTGTCACGGACCGAACCGCCACCAGCGCGGATCACCAGGGATAGCACCCCTGGAGCCACGGGGACGTTCTCTTGCTGGCAGAGCAGCTCAAGGTATTGCATGAGCGGCTCCGGGGGCACCAGCCGGAAGGGGTAGTGGTGCGTGCGGGAGCGGATGGTGCCGATGACCTTGTCCGGCTCGGTGGTGGCGAAGATGAACTTGATGTGTTCCGGCGGCTCCTCGACGATCTTCAGGAGCGCGTTGAAGCCGGCGGACGTGACCATGTGGGCCTCGTCAATGATGAAGATCTTGTAGCGGTCACGAACCGGGGCAAAGGTTGCCCGCTCGCGGAGGTCGCGGGCGTCGTCCACGCCACCGTGGCTGGCGGCGTCAATCTCAATGACGTCCAGCGACCCGGATCCGCCACGGGCCAGTTCGATGCAGCTGGGGCATTTGCCGCAGGGCGTGTCAGTGGGGCCCTCGGCGCAGTTCAGGCAGCGGGCAAGGATGCGCGCTGACGTGGTCTTGCCACAGCCGCGGGGGCCGGAGAAGAGGTAGGCGTGGTTCACGCGGTTCTTGCGGAGCGCCGTCATCAGCGGCTCTGTGACGTGTTCCTGCCCGATAACGTCCGCGAAAGAGTCGGGCCGGTACCGTCGATAAAGGGCAGTTGTAACAGTCACAAGTGAAACCTACCTATAGGGACTGACATTTAAATAAGAGACCCCTCATGCACCCGCCAGAGCCCATCTACCCTTGCTACCTTCCGGTCCTGGGGGAGTTCAACAGGATGACGCCACATGAGGGGCCGTCGACAAGCTTACCCGAACTCGGGGCGGGGTTCGAATCGGCCATCGACGGCTGTGGATACGGCTCGACGGCGGGTGGCTGGGCTGCGCGGATCTACCGCCAGCCGTTCACCGGCCACGTCATGAAGGCGGGTTCCTCGTAAGGGTGAGAAGCCCGCAAAGCCAGTACAACGCCGTCGAGAATTTCCTCCTCCACCACGCACTCCACCCTGATTTCCGGCACTTGCTGCTCAATCGACACCTCGCCAATGAATGGGCGCGCCCCCGGCAACGGTGTGAAGCGGCCTGTGCCTGGGGAAGTGAAGGCACAGTGTGAGTAGTCGCCGATCCGTCCGGCGCCGGCATCACCGATGGCGAGGAGAACTCCCTCAATATGCGTCTCAGGTACGTAAACCACCAGTGCATGAAGCTGCGTCATGCAGACATCTTGTCAGCAACTTCGGCTACAAACAGGTCTCAACCATTGCAAATCCGAGGTTCGCGGCGGACCATGGGTATGTACACCGATTGGGGCAATCTCAAGGTTGTGAGCTGCGGGGCCTGGGGGCGAGGGGCCGGACCCGGTGGCTCAACGATGTACCGCAAGAATGGGCGCGTTGGGGGCGTCCATTTTTCCGTTAAGCGCCAATTTGCCACCCCCTTGGGGAGCCCGGGTTTGGGTCGATTACGCGATGCCGAAATTCTCAGGTACAGTAGTATCTGCTTTCGAATCGGAAGCAAGGAGAATTCGCCTAGCGGCCTATGGCGCACGCCTGGAACGCGTGTTGGGTTAACGCCCTCGGGGGTTCAAATCCCCCATTCTCCGCGGTTGGCCCCAGTCCTCGGACTGGGGCCTTTTGCGTATCCGGGAGTTACCCGGCGTCAGCCTGCTGCTCCGCGTCCAGTTGCTGCGCCGCTGCCACGCGCTCCAGAACTTCCCGGCAGGCCGCCGTCGCCGGGTGAATACGCCCGGCCGTCCTGGTGGAGGTGAATACAGTGCGCTTCGGCAGCCCCGGCAGGTCCAGCAATTGAACGGTCCGGGTGCGTCCGGTCCAGACGAGGTCGGGCATGAGCGCTACGGCGTTTCCGGATTCAATGAGCCGGATCTGTGCTTGGAGGTCGGCTGTTTCATACCGGACGTCGGGTTCGAAGCCCGCGGAACGGCAGGCCTGCTCCGCCCAATGCCGGGAAGCTGCGCCGCGGGGTTCCATGACCCAGGGCATGGAGGCAGTGTCGGCCAGGGTGGAGACGGCTTCGCCGCCAAGTCCCACCGGGGGAGTGGCAAGCCGAATGGCATCGCTGGTGAGGATGACGCGGTCCAGGCCGCTGTGGTGCGGAGCGGCATGGCCAGGGTACTGCTCGGCAACCACCAGGTCGAAGTCCCGCGCCCAGGTTTCGTACAGGGCCGTTTCGGGTTCGCGCTGGGTCATTTCGACGCGCACCTCCGGGTACTCCTGCCGCATGATGGTGAGGAAACCGGGGAGCAGGGCCAGTGCGGCTGACTGGAACACGGCCAGGCGCACGGTTCCCGTCACCATCGACAATGAGGCGGCCAAGTCGGTTTCGGCCTTTTCCAAGGTCTCCAGGAGGGCTGCGGTGTGGGCTACGAGGATCTCCGCCTGCGGGGTCAGCTGGACCCTGCGCCCGGCTTTGCGGAGCAGTTCAACCCCGGCCTCCTTCTCCAGGAGGGTCAGCTGCTGCGACACCGATGACGGGCTGTACTGCATCGCGTCGGCCACCTCGGCGAGCGTTCCGCGGATCTTTAACTCGTGCAGCAAACGGAGCCTGCGGACATCCAGCAAGTCGGCCTCCAAAAGATCGGAATGGATAACGAATATTCGTCGGAAAAGATCGCTTTTCCTAACGTGATTGTAGATCCATACTGATGGAAACAAACAAACTTCTCCGCCTCAGAAGGAGCCCCCATGACCAGCACCATCCCGGATGCCACCGCCCCGAGCACCCAGGATTCCGGACAGTTCGATGATCTTGCCCAGGAAGCCATTGCCTTGGTCCGCCACTGGTTGACCGAAGCCAGCAAGATCCCCGTGGACGTCTCCGCCCAGCGCCTTGCCGGCGTCTTGAAAGACCCCAACGGCTTGGACTTCACGGTGGGATTCGTCGACGGCGTCATCCGTCCTGAGGATCTGTCCGTCGCCGGCCGTAAACTCGCCGAGCTGGCCCCGAAGGTCCCTAAGTTCCTCCCCTGGTACATGCGCAGCGCTGTCCGCGTGGGTGGCGTCATGGCTCCGATCCTCCCTCAGGTAGTAATTCCCATTGCCCGCCGCGTGCTCCGCGAAATGGTGGGCCATCTCATCGTCGATGCCACCGACGCAAAGCTCGGCCCGGCTATTGCCAAGATCCGCCAGGACGGCGTGCACCTGAACGTGAACCTTCTGGGCGAAGCCGTCCTGGGCGAGCACGAAGCCCAGCGTCGCCTCGAAGGCACCCTCAAACTCCTTGCCCGCGAGGACGTGGACTACGTTTCCATCAAGGAATCCTCCACCGTGGCCCCGCACTCGCCGTGGGCCTTCGACGAAGCCGTCGATCACGTAGTGGAGAAGCTCACCCCGCTGTACCGCCTGGCCGCGTCCTTCCCGAAGCCCAAGTTCATCAACCTTGACATGGAGGAATACAAGGACCTCAGCATGACCATCGCGGTGTTCAAGCGCATCCTGGACATGCCGGAGTTCAAGAACCTGGAAGCCGGCATCGTCCTCCAGGCCTACCTCCCCGACGCCCTCGGCGCCATGCAGGAACTGCAGGAGTGGGCCACCGAACGCCGTGCCCAGGGCGGTGCTCCCATCAAGGTCCGCGTGGTCAAGGGTGCGAACCTCCCCATGGAGCAGGTTGAAGCTTCCCTGCACGATTGGCCGCTGGCCACCTGGGGGTCCAAGCAGGACTCGGACACCAGCTACAAGAACGTCATCAACTACGCGCTCACCCCCGAGCACATCGACGCCGTCCGCATTGGCATCGCTGGACACAACCTGTTCGACGTCGCCTTTGCCTGGCTGCTCGCCAAGCAGCGCGGCATCGCCCAGCAGGGACCAAAAGCGATCGAGTTCGAAATGCTCCTGGGCATGGCAACCGGCCAGGCCACTGCGGTCCGTAAGGATGTCGGCAGCCTCCTGCTGTACACACCGGTGGTCCACCCCGGCGAGTTCGACGTCGCCATCGCTTACCTGATCCGCCGCCTGGAAGAGGGCGCCAGCCAGGAAAACTTCATGTCCGCAGTCTTCGAACTCAGCGAGAACGAAGCCTTGTTCAAGCGCGAGCAGCAGCGCTTCCTGGCCTCCCTGGCCAACATGAAGGACGAGGTCCCGGGCCCGAACCGCAAGCAGGACCGCCGTCTCCCGGCCGAACCCGCACCCACCGAGGGATTCCGCAACACCCCTGACACGGACCCGGCACTCCCGGCCAACCGTGCCTGGGGCCGCGACATTCTCAAGCGCATCCCCGGTTCCACCGCCGGCAATAAGATCGTGGAGTCCACCAAGATTTCCGACGCAGCCGAACTGGACCGCATCATCGCCACCGCCGTGGATCACGGGAAGGCCTGGGGTGCCCGTCCCGCCGTCGAGCGCGCCGCCATCCTGCACCGCGCCGGTGAAGTCCTCGAAGCCCGCCGCGCTGAACTCCTGGAAGTCATGGCCTCCGAGACTGGCAAGACCATCGACCAGGGCGACCCCGAGGTCAGCGAAGCAATCGACTTCGCGCACTACTACGCCGAGCGCGCCAAGGACCTGGAAACGGTCGACGGCGCCACGTTCGTCCCAGCGAACCTCACCGTGGTGACCCCGCCGTGGAACTTCCCGGTGGCAATCCCCGCAGGCTCGACCCTCGCAGCGCTCGCCTCAGGGTCCGCCGTCGTGATTAAGCCTGCAAAGCAGGCCCGCCGCTCCGGTTCCGTCATGGTGGACGCCCTGTGGGAAGCCGGTGTTCCGCGTGAAGTGCTGGCGCTGGTTCAGCTCGAAGAGCGTGACCTTGGCACCCAGCTGGTCTCGCACCCCAGCGTTGACCGCGTGATCCTTACCGGTGGCTACGAAACGGCTGAATTGTTCCGTTCCTTCCGCCAGGACCTGCCGTTGCTCGCGGAGACGTCCGGCAAGAACGCCATCATCGTCACACCGAGTGCCGACCTTGACCTCGCTGCGAAGGACGTCGTTTACTCGGCATTCGGCCACGCAGGACAGAAGTGCTCCGCCGCGTCCTTGGTGATCCTGGTGGGCTCGGTCGCGAAGAGCGCCCGCTTCCACAACCAGCTGATCGACGCCGCACGGTCCCTGACCGTGGGCTACCCGGAGAACGCCACCACGCAGATGGGGCCGATCATCGAACCGGCAAACGGCAAGCTCCTCAATGCCCTCACCACCCTGGGCGACGGTGAAACCTGGGCCATCAAGCCCGAACGCCTCGACGAGACCGGCCGTTTGTGGTCCCCGGGCATCCGTTCCGGCGTCAAGCGCGGCTCCTACTTCCACCTGACCGAGTTCTTCGGCCCTGTGCTGGGTGTCATGACCGCTGAAACCCTTGAGGAAGCGATCGCCATCCAGAACGAGATCGAGTACGGCCTCACCGCCGGCCTGCACTCCCTGGACTCCGCCGAGATGGGCGTCTGGCTGGACACCATCCAGGCCGGCAACCTGTACGTCAACCGCGGCATCACCGGTGCGATCGTTCAGCGCCAGCCGTTCGGTGGCTGGAAGAAGTCGGCCGTCGGCGCCGGAACCAAGGCCGGGGGACCGAACTACCTGATCGGTCTGGGCAGTTGGCTCCCTGCCGAAGCAAAGGCCAAGCGCGGCACCGTCCTTCAGGGCGCAGCCTCGCAGATCCTTGCCGCTGCCAAGTCCGCTGACGTTACTGCCGAGGAACTCCAGACCCTCCAGCAGGCACTCTTCAGCGACGCCGCCGCCTGGGAATCCGAGTTCGGCACACGCAAGGACGTTTCCGCGCTGACCGCTGAGCGCAACGTCTTCCGCTACCGCTCCCTCCCTGTGACGATCCGCCTCTCCGAAGGTGAGCGACTCGCGGAGCTGCTGCGCGTCGTAGCAGCCGGTGCAGTGGCGGGCTCGAAGCTCACGGTGAGCTCCGCCGTCGTACTTCCCGACGCAGTGGTGACCGTGTTCGCGAACCTGGGCGTCAGCGTCCGGGTCGAGGACGAAGCCGCGTGGCTGGCCCGTGCGGCAAAGTTCGACGCCGGCCGCATCCGCTTGATCGGTGGCGACTTCGCCGCGCTGAGCGCGGCCATGGGTGGCCGTCCGGACGTCGCGGTCTACCACGGGGCTGTAACCCAGGCTGGCCGGATCGAGATGCTGCCGTTCCTTCGCGAGCAGGCTGTGTCCATCACGGCGCACCGCTTCGGTACCCCGAACCACCTGTCGGATGAGTTGATCTAGTTGGTCCGCCGAGGGGTGAGCTCTCTGCGGAAAGCAAGCCCCTAAGTCCCGAAAGCCAACCCCTGGGCGCACCTCATCACAAGTGAGGTTGCGTCGAGGGGTTGGCTTTCGGCGTTATGGGCGCCCCCAAAGGGGCGAGAGCTCACCCCTCGGCGAAGGGCTCCTCAAGCGTCCGCGTAACCAAGCCTCTGCAACCGTCTCAGGGCTGCTTGTTCGCTGGGCCCGTGGGATCCGAGGGCCAGGCGAACCATGCCCAGCACAGCCCTGGCCGAGGTGATGACGGGCAAGGGGATGGGGCCAAACCTGGGCGGCCGGAGCCCCAGCATGTCCTGATAGCGGGGTTCGAGGCTTGCGACGGCGGCGGCGAACAGGATGCGGTAGCCAGGACGGAGCATGGGGCTTAGTGGCGGATGGCGAATGAACCACACTGTCTCGGCCAGGCGTTCGTCGGCCCGCAGGATTCCTGAGGCGTACCATTGCTCCAGTTCTTCACGGACCTCGGCCTCGGTCAGTGGAGGATCCTCTATTCCCATGAGCCTGCCGGCTGTAGCCCACTCGCGGACGTAGGCGTCGGCTCCGCCGGGGATGGGTCGGCCCCAGATGCGGTTGGCGGTTATGAAGGAGTCAGCGTAGGTGATGTGTACCCAGCGGAGGAGTTCGGGATCGTTGGCCGCGTAGTCGCGCTGAATTCCTTTGCCGTCAACGTACGTCCCGCGGACGCGCTCATGGATTTTCCGGACCCGCGTGGTGGCGGCCTGGGCGTCCTCAGTTGATCCGTAGGTCACCGTGAAGATCCACCTGATGGTGTTCGCCAGGCGGCCGAGCGGATCCTTCTGGAACCCGGAGTGCTCGTACACGCCAGCCAGCGCGCCGGGATGCAGGGCCTGCATCAGCAGGACCCTGATCCCGGCGACGATCGTTGCCACGTGACCGTGAACCGACCAGACGGCCGACCCCGGCAGGTGATATCCGGCGTCGTGCCCTTCCGCCAGACGCGGTACCCACTCAGGCGGCGTCCCCGACGTCCCCGTGAACGTGCGCTGGAGTTCGTGCCTGTACTCGGTGAGGTAATTCCTCATGGTCCATTCGACCTCGGAATGACCCCCGTGTATAGGGGCACTTTTTGTGCAAAAGCGCAGCGGTCAGGAGGCGACCCGGCGCCGGGAAGGCGCTGCTGCCACCAGCAAAGCGGCAATGGCGACGGCGGCACTCAGGATCAGTCCCGGACGATACTGTTCCAGCATGGCCTGGGCGCTGACGGTACCCGCAGAGTGTCCGTGGCCGCTCACCAAGGCCGTGGTGACGGCCAGTACCAGTGCGGCGCCGACCTGGGTGCTGGTCTGGATCAGACCGGCCGCAAGCCCTTGCTCGGAGTCGCGGATGCCGGCAGTGGCCTGGACATTGATGGACGGGAAAGCCAACGCGAAGCCGATCCCCAGCTGGACCACCGACGGCAGGATGTCCAGCGCGTAGTTGGGCGTGGTTCCCACCCGCAGGAACAGGACGTAGCCCAAGCCGAGGGCCGTCAGGCCGGTGAGGATGAGCTGCGTGGCCCCGAACTTTTCGATGAGACGGTCCGCGAACGGTGCGCTGGTGGCCACCAGCAAACCCGCGGGCAGCAATGCGAGCGCCATTCCCAAGGGCGTCCAACCCAGCACGGACTGCAGGAACATGGTGACGATGAACTGGAAGCTCAGGTAGGAACCGAACAGTCCTACTGCGCTCAGGTTTGCCCGGGCCACCCAGCCTTCCTTGAGGATGCCGAAGCGGATCAACGGGTGCTTGACCTTGCGCTCGATGATGGCGAAGGCCACCAGCACGGCAACAGAAACTGCGAACCCGGCGATTGTTGCCACAGATCCCCAGCCCTGTTCAGGTGCTGAAACCAAGGTGTAGACGAGGCCGAGCATGCCCAGGGCGAGCGTCACGGCACCCCAGATATCGTGCCCGCTGTCTTCCACCGACGGCTTGTCCTTGGGAATGAACTTCATGCCCAGCAGGACCACGATCACGGCGATCGGCACCGAGACAAGGAATGTCCAGCGCCAGCTCAGGCTGGTCATCAGGCCGCCAACCACCAGGCCCAGCGAGAAGCCACTGGCACCGAAGGTGGTGAAGATGGACAGCGCCTTGTTGCGCTCGCGTCCCTCCGCAAAGTTGGTGGTGATGATGGAGAAGCCCGTGGGTGCGGTGAAGGCGGCAGCCAGGCCCTTGACGAACCGGGTAGCGATCAGGATGGCGGGATCGTCAACCAATCCGCCAAGGAGCGACGCTGCCGCGAATACGGTCAGGGCAATGAGGAAGATTCGACGGCGGCCCAGCAGGTCCGCGAGTCGGCCGCCGAGGAGAAGCAGGCTCCCGTAGCCAAGGACGTAGGCGGAAACGATCCATTGCAGGGAGTCGGTCCCCAGGTTGAGTTCATGTCCGATCGATGGCAATGCAACGCCGACCATGGAGACGTCCAGCCCGTCCAGGGCCAGGACAGTGCATACGACCATCAGGAGCAGCCACTGTGCCCGCGTCCAGCGGACGGCTGCAGCCAGGGGCTCGGCAGGCTTTTTGAGGGTGGTGGGTGATGTCATGAGCAACAATCTATATGACGCGTCATTCAATGACAAGGAATATTATGACGTGGATTCTAACTGCGTCATGAACTAGAATCAGGACATGGCAACGACGCGTGACCGCCAACTTGTTGAGCAGTGGCGAAGCATCCAGGACTCCTACTTCCGTACCGCAGCGGCGATCGACCGTGCCCTGGAAGCCAAATTCGATATCGGCCTGAATGAGTTCGAAATCCTCGATCTCGTAGCCGACAGCGAAGAGTCTTCGTGCCGGATGAAGTCGTTGGGGGAGCGGACGCCCATGACCCAAAGTGCCGTATCCAAGGTGGTGGACCGGCTTGAAAAAGCCGGCCTCGTGACGCGCCAGACCTGCGCCGACGACCGCCGCTCGTTGTTCCTGGAACTGACTGCGGCGGGCCGCGCCCTCCACTCAACTGCCGCCGTCGAGCACCGCGCGTTGCTTAAGGAAAACCTGGGCTGAAGCGGGCGGGAGGACTTCTTCGCATGTCCGATGACGGGGGGCGGCAATGCCGGGCGGCGTGGGACGGCGTCAGCCCCCGGTCCGGCCGCCAGAAGGCCATTGGCGGCAAGTTGCCTTCGTTGGAGGCTTTTGCGAGACTGTAACCCTCTATTCCCCAGTGTTAGGCCGATGTTTTGACGGGCATTACAGGTTTCACGACGCCAACCGTGCGCTGACCTTGCCCTGATGCCCCTGCCGGCCCGTGGTTGCAGCGCACTCGCTGAAACCACTGGAGCCTTCGGAGCATCATGTCTACAACAAAAAACCCGTCCATCACCCTGACCGACGTGCGCCTTCAGTGGCCCGACGGTACCGTCGCCCTTGCCGGGATCTCCGGAACATTCGGATCGGGCCGCACAGGCCTTGTGGGATCCAACGGTGCCGGAAAATCAACCTTGCTGCGCCTCATAGCCGGGAGCCTTGCCCCTACGAGCGGCAGTATTACGACCAACGGTGATGTCGGGTACCTTCCGCAGACACTCACCCTCGCGACCGACTCAACGGTGGCAGACCTGCTGGGTATCGGCCAGAAGTTGAAAGCACTGCGGGCCATCGAAGCCGGCGATGTTTCGGTGGAGAACTTCGATGCGGTGGGCGATGACTGGGATATCGAAGCCAGGGCGGACAAATCCTTGCGCCACATCGGCTTTACGGGGGCGGACCTGGAGCGGAACGTAGGCGAAATTTCGGGAGGCGAAGCCATGCTTGTTGCCATCACAGGGCTCCGGCTTCAGGGGACAGCAATCACTCTCTTGGACGAGCCAACGAACAACCTGGACAGGGAGGCGCGAACCAAACTGTCCGCCCTCCTCTCCACGTGGCCGGGGACGCTGGTGGTGGTCAGCCACGACCTGGCACTGCTGGAGTTGATGGACAACACGGCGGAACTGCATGGTGGAGAACTCGAAGTGTTCGGGGGTCCGTACAGTGCTTGGCGGTCGTATGTGGATGAGCGGCAGGCCGCAGCGGTTCAGGCTGCCCAAGCTGCCAAGCAGGCCGTGAAGACTGAGAAGCGCCAGCGCCAGGAAGCTGAGATGAAGCTGGCGCAGCGTGCCCGCACCGGTCAAACCAGCTATGACAACAAGAAGGGCTCCAAGATCCTTATGAATCAGCGGGCCTCCGATGCGCAGGTGTCAGCGGGCAAGCTGCGATCAGGATCGGATGACAAGGTGGACGCTGCCCAGGCTGCGCTGGATGTGGCTTCCTCCAAAATCAGGGAAGACGAACGGATCAGCGTGAACCTTCCGGATCCGGACGTTCCCCGCAGCCGGCGGATCGCCGAGCTGCGGGGAACCAATCGTGCCTTTGTAGTGGAAGGACCGGAACGAGTGGCCATCATCGGCGCCAACGGGGTGGGAAAAACCACCTTGCTCGAACGCCTGGTCAGCGGGGAACCGTTGACAGACGATGATGACGACGTCGAATCCGGCACCGCAGGTGGTCAGCTCCTGACCGGGCGGTCCGGCTATCTGCGGCAGCGGCTCGATGGCCTGGACGAGGCCGCGACAACCTTGGAAAATGTTCAGGCGGCAGCGCCACGTGTCCCTGTCGGGGAAATCCGCAACCAGTTGGCCCGGTTCTTGTTGCGGGGCGATAGCGTCTACCGTCCCGTTGGGACTCTCTCCGGTGGGGAACGGTTCAGGGTTTCCTTGGCCAAGCTTCTCTTTGCCGATCCGCCGCCACAGGTACTGATTCTCGACGAGCCAACAAACAACCTCGACATACAGAGTGTGGACCAACTCGTGGAAGCGTTGAATGCCTACCGCGGTGCCGTCATCCTGGTCAGCCACGACGACGGGTTCCTGGCCCGTCTCGATCTGGATCTGGTGCTGAGCCTGGACCATGACGGGTCACTCACCGAGCTGCCGTCTCTGCCCGTTGGGTCACGGTCGGGAAGCTGACGCGTTTCCCGCCGCCCTGCGTTGCGCGAGGTAGATCAGTGCTGCGCAGGGGACGGCAAGCGCGTAAAACCATGTGGCCGAGGTGAAGACAGCTCCGTAGGCTTCGGCTCTTGCCGTTCCTTCGGCTGTTCCGCCGCAGCCCGCGAACACCACGGTCAACAGCGCCAGCCCAATGGACCCGCCGAGTTGATGTGCCGTGTTGACCAATCCGGAGGCGGCGCCGTTGTCCGCTGGTGCCACCCTGGACATGCCAAACTCGGTCAACAGGATGATTGCTGTTCCTTGGCCGATTCCGAGCACGATCAGCGGAAGCAGGACGTCCGGAAAATACGCGGTGTCCGGGCCTATGGAGCTGAGCCACAGCATGCCCAGGCCCGCGATGACCAACGAGGCCACCAGCAGCGCGGGCTTACCCAGTAAGGCGCTGAGGGGTTTGATCACGTAGACCATGAGGAAGAACAGGAGCGTGAGCGGAATGTAGGCGATGCCGGCGGCGAAGGCGCTGAATCCCAGCACATTCTGGAGGTACTGGCTGAGGAAATAGAAGGTGGAGAACATGGCCCCCACGATCAGAATCCGGATGATGTAGGCGCCCGACCGGGTCATGTCTTTGAAGAGGCGCAGGGGAGTGATGGGCCGCTCGGCATGACGCTCGACGAGCACGAAAGCCAGAAGCAGGAGCACGGCTGCCGCGAGTGAAACGATGGTCGTCAGGTTCCCCCACCCAGCCTCGCCCGCGTTCACGAGTCCATAGACCAAGGCGGACATTCCCGCAGTAACTGTCAACGCGCCCGGGATGTCTACACTGCCTTTGACCCTTCCGGTTTCCGGCAGGCAACGTGGGCTCAGCAGCAAGACGGCAATTCCGATCGGAACATTGATCAGCAAGCCCCATCGCCACGACAGCAGGTCTGTGAAGACACCGCCCACGATGATGCCCACGCTGCCCCCTGCCCCGATCACGGCACTGTAGATGCTGATCGCTTGGGACCGTTCCCCGGGCTCGGGGAAAGTCTGCACCAGGAGCGCCAGGGTTGCCGGAATGGCGAAGGCCGATGCGGCACCTTGGAGTACGCGGGCCCCGATCATGACCTCGGCGTTGAAGGCGACCCCGGCCAGCAGGGATGCCAACGTGAAAACTCCTACGCCGACCATGAAGACCCGGCGCCTGCCCAGAAGGTCTCCGACGCGGGCGCCCAGCAACAACAGCCCTCCGAAAGCCAGCGCATAGCTGTTCTGGACCCACGAGAGGGTGGTGCTGTTGAAGCCAAGTTCGCGTTCAAGGTGCGGCAGTGCCGTGGTCACGATGGACGTGTCCAACACCATCATCAACTGGCAGCCCAAGATGACCGCCAAGGTTATGGTTCTGGACAATCGCGTGGCAGGGGTTGTTTCCATCTGCGTTGCTGACATGTCGGACCCTTTCTAAGTAACTAACTGGTTGGTTTTTAACCATGCGCTTGAAATGCATCGATGTCAACTAACCAGTTACTTGCTATGGTGGGGACATGGCGAGAGACGCAGAAGCAACCAGGCAGCGGATCCTGAAGGCGGCAGAGGAGGAGTTTGCCAGCCATGGCATAGCCGGGGCGCGGGTGGACCGTATTGCTGACGAGGCACTGGCCAACAAGGCGATGCTGTACCGGTATTTCGGCAGCAAGGAGCAGTTGTTCGACGAGGTCTTCTCCCGGCGGGTGGTCGCAGTAGTGGAGGAGACCGAATTCGACGCACTGGACTTGCCGGCGTACGCGGCCCGTGCTTTTGACCTCTACCAGAAGGACCCCAATGTCCTCAGGCTCACCAACTGGTACATCCTTGAACGCGGCCAGGCGGCGGACCTTGAAACCTTGGTGGCCTCACACCAGGAAAAGCTTTCCCGGATCGAAAGCGCCCAGAAAGCCGGCAACCTTCGCTCTGATCTCACACCCATCGAGCTGCTGGCAAGCGTGCGCGCCTTGGCCATGACCTGGCACACGCTCACTCCCGAGATGGCACGGTCCAAGCTTCCGAGCCTCAAACGGCGCCGCGAAACCATCATGGAGAACGTACGCAGACTCGTCAGCTAGTCCGATACTAGGTCCGAATCAGGGCTTTCCTTCGTAAAGGCCATCTACGGCCGAGGCCATCAGCCGGAGATCGACAGGGGACGCCACCAGTGCTTCGTGCACGTAGGCGTCGAACTCGAAAGCGGTGGCGTTTCCTCCCCGACCCCAGTATCCGGCCCACAATCGGTAGAGGGTCACGGCATTCTTCTCTAAAAGGATGCGTGCGGTCCGCTGTGGATCATCCATGGTGACATCCCAGTGCTATCGAGGCGCTCTCTTGCGCGGCATGAAATAATCCGCCTGCTTAGCGTCCACCGTACAGGGCTCGGAGCCCCCGATTGCACGGGCCACGACTGCCTGAGGCAAAGCTCAAGACATCTTGAGCCAAAACTGATGAAACCTTTCCTTGGCAAGGGCCCGGGAAGCCTTTATTTCTGCTGTGATTCCCGCAACAATGGTGCTTGCACGCCAGGCTGGGGTTTGGTGCCGCTGGCTTTGGGGAGTGTTTTGTGGGCAAGCATCATGATTCAAACCGGGCAGTAAAACTGATCCGTGCCATAGGTTTCCACCGCATCCTGATCGCTGGAAGCCTCGCCATTCTGGCGTTCATCGCATTTGGCTTCCAGCCACTCACCTCAGTGCCCGCCGGCAGCATCGGTGGTTCCCTGGCGCAGGGCGTTGTTGAACCGACGGCGTTGGGCACCTTGGTGGCGCCGGAGGCCGAGACCACGGTCATTGATCCCACCCCCGAGCCCCCGGCACAACAAGCCGGAACGCCTATGGTCCACTTCGACCGGGCCGTGGTCAGGACCGTCAGCAAGGATGGATCCACTGGCCTGACAGTTGCCTCTGCGGGTATGCCACGCCCGCCCGCGGGGAGCTTGTACGCGCCTCTTGAGGTCCTCAATCCGAGCTCGCCCTACGGCTACCGCTACAGTCCCTTGACTGGCCTCCCCGGTGAGTTCCACTGGGGCCAGGACTACGCTGCAGCATGCGGCACCCGGGTCTACGCCGCCGACGCCGGTATCGTCCGGGCGGTTGGGTGGCACATTTGGGGCGGCGGCAACCGTGTGGAAATCGAGCACGGCAACGGCTTGGTGACCACCTACAACCACCTGCAGGCGATCGGCGTCACCAAGGGCCAATCTGTGCGGGTGGGCGAAGTCATTGCCCAGGTGGGTACCACGGGCTGGTCCACAGGCTGCCACCTCCACTTCGAGACGATTGTCAACGGACTGCACACCAATCCGAACGGCTGGATCTACTTGCCCATCAAGCAGGTTGATCCGTTGCAGCCCATCACCATGGTGAGCTACGAGCCAGGCGTAGGAACGGGCACCACGGCCACCCCGCAGTGGGCCGTACCCGTGGCCGATGGCACCAACCGCGCAGTCATCGGCGGCGAACACGAAGAACCTGTGGCGTTGCCAGTCGTGGTTCCACCGGTTTCCTCAACCCCGGCAGCGCCCAGCGCCCCAGGCACCAGCGACCCGCCAGCCACGCAGACCCCGGCGCCGTCCGTAACCGCAAAGCCGACGCCCACACCGACGCCCACCGTCACGCCGACACCCACGGTCACGCCGACGCCGACCGTCACGCCGACGCCGACCGTCACACCGACGCCCACGGTCACGCCGACGCCGACCGTCACACCGACGCCCACGGTCACGCCCGCTCCCATACCGACGTCGACAACAACTGCGCCGTCCACGACTCCTGTGGCTCCGACGGTGACGGTCCCCGTCGCACCGGCACCGGCCGTCGTCGTACCTCCTGCGGTGCACGCACCAGCGGCCACGCCACCTGCTGCTGCTCCAGTGGCGCCAGCACCGGCACCAGCTGCTCCCGTCGCGCCGGTGCCGTCGCCGGCAGCCGTACTTCCGACGACGCTCCCGGCGGTGGTCCTTCCGCCCGGATACATCCTGATCGGTACGGACAAGGTCCAGCGTCCGGACGGTGTGATCGTGCCGTTGTCCGCGCTGGTCATCCCGACGCCCTAGGTTTCGCCGCACGGCAAGCTCCCGTAAGCTCGATGGCGGCGATCCAGCCGGCCGACGACGTCAGGAAGCGAATCCCATGACCAGCCTGTACAGCATTCCCCTCACCTTCAACGACGGCTCCGACGCTGACTTCGGCCGCTTCGAGGGGAAGGCGGTGTTGGTGGTCAACGTCGCTTCCGAATGCGGCTTCACACGGCAGTACGCGGGCCTGGAGGAGTTGTACGGCAAATACCGGGATCAAGGCCTGGAGATCCTGGGTGTGCCGTGCAACCAGTTCGGTGGACAGGAACCGGGCGCGGACCACGAGATCGCGGAGTTCTGCGAGCGTAACTTTGGCGTCTCCTTCCCCTTGACCAGCAAGGCAAACGTGCTGGGCAAGGAACAGCACCCCCTTTTCACCGAACTGACCCGCGGCGCCGACGGCGAGCCGGTCAAAGTGAAGTGGAACTTCGAGAAGTTCGTCATCAACCGCGACGGAAAACTCGTGGCACGATTCCCATCCGCAGTGGAGCCCGACTCCGAAGACCTGATGAAAGCAGTGGAAGAAGCGTTGGCGTAAGCCATCAATTCGGAAGGGAGGGAAAGTAATTTTCCAACATTCCGCCGGAAATTAGCCAGATGTTGGCTTGTTGTCTGGTTGGATTGGCCCTACTGGATTGACACGGGAGGCGCCGCCTCCCACTGAACGCTAAGGCAAGCTATGGAGCTCATCGAGGCTGAATATCCCAAACCAGGTCATGTGCTTTTGCACCTGAGTGATCTTCACCTGGTGGGTGGTCCAAACACGCTCCACGGTTCCGTGGACAGTGCAGCCAGGCTCCAGGAAATCTGCGATCAGATCATCGCGTCCAGGATCCGGCCTGAGGCCATCATTTTCACCGGAGACCTGGCGGACAAGGGCGAGCTCCACGCTTACGAGCGGCTCCGCGAAATGATTGAACCCGTCTGCGACGCGCTCGGGGCCAAGGCCATCTGGGCCATGGGCAACCACGATAACCGGGCGAACTTCCGTGCTGCCTTCGAGGACGCGTCCGAGACCAGCAAACCCCAGGACCCGGTTGACCGCAGCTACTTCGTGAACGGTCTCCGCATCATCACCTTGGACACCACAGTGCCCGGCCATCACTACGGCGAGCTGTCCGAGGCCCAGCTTGAGTGGCTGGCTGCCGAACTGGCCACTCCGGCCCCGGACGGCACCATCCTGGCCCTGCACCACCCCCCGGTTCCCTGCGTCCAGGACCTTGCGGTGTTGGTGGAGCTGCGCGGCCAAGCCGCACTGGCCGCCGTCGTCCGCAATTCGGACGTTCGCACCATCCTGGGTGGCCACCTGCATTACTCCACGACGGCGGGCTTCGCCGGCATCCCGGTGTCCGTCGCCTCGGCCACCTGTTACACCCAGGACCTGGCGGTGCGTGCTGGCGGACAGCGTGGCCGCGATGGTGCGCAGTCATACAACATGATCCATGTCTACGAGCACACGATCGTCCACTCAGTGGTTCCGATGTCCGGGGGAGTGACCGTTGGCGAACCCGTGGATGCTGCAGAGGTTCAGCGGAGGCTGGCCGAAGCCGGCATCCGCATCCCGCACGAGTCCCGGGTAGGGGCGCACACTTCCCCTGGGACGCTGACCTCGTCGCTGCCGCTTATTTCTCCCAGGGTGCCTTGACCGGGAAGTACTTTTCCAGGAAATCGGTCACGAGTTCCGCACGTTCCTCTGCCGCGACCTCCGGGAAGCTGCCGTCGTTCAGGCAGAAGAAGTCCATGTGGCGCTTCGCCAACAGCTTGGGCAGGTAGTGAAGTCCCGCCCACATGGTGGTGTCGACGTACCTGACCTTGGCATTGGTTTGCGTCACAGCGCGGCCCGTGAGCAGGGCGTAGTAGTGGTAGAACGAGTTGGTCACGGAGATGTTGTCCGCAGCACGGAAGCGGCTGCCGGCGGTCTTGGCGAATTCCGCAGGGAACTCTTTTTCCATCCGGGCCACGACGCTGCGGCGTAGCGGGGCGGCTGTGTGCTCCAGGTGCCGGGTGGTGATCCGGCCGAAGCGCTCCCAGAGCAGTTTGCGGTTAACGCGGGCTGCGTTCTCGAAACCGCTCCGCTCGGCATCGTTCTCGCCCAGGCCAATGCGGGTGTCGGCTTCGATGAACTTGGTGATGCCGCCGGGAGTGAAGAACATGTCCGGACCCACGGGACGGCCAAAGAACATGTCGTCGTTGGAGTAGAGGAAGTGCTCGGACAAACCCTCGATGTGGTGGAGCTGGCACTCCACGGCCTGCGAATTGTGGGTAGGAAGGACTGAGGGGTCGGCGAAGAACTCCTCGCTGCGCACCACTGTCACCGCCGGGTGATCTGCCAGCCAGGAAGGGGTGGGCGAATCGGTGGCGATGAAGATCCGTCTGATCCACGGCGCGAACATGTGCACAGAGCGCAGCGCGTACTTCAGTTCGTTGATCTGGCGGAAGCGGGCTTCGCTGTCATCGCCCTCCCCGAGTACGGCGTCTGCCTGCAGGGCGCGGCGCCGGGCAATGTACTCAGGGTCGCTGCCGTCAACCCAGGAAAAAACAATGTCGATGTCGAAGGCGATGTCGCTGGCGTGGTCCGCGAACATGTTTTCGATGGTGGGCCAGGTCAGGCCATGCCGTTGGACGGTACCCCGCACGGCGTCCTGCCGCAGCATGGTCCGGCGGGTCAGGGAGTTCTCCACCGGAAGCTCCAGATGATCGCCTTCGAACCTCCACAGCTCGAGTTGCACACCCAATGCGGGACCGTACCAGAGGCCGCCGCCGGTCTCGACCCGGGGCCTGTACAACCGGAAGATGCGGGATTTCCTGTTGGTGGTCAACTCGCCATCGGCCACCAGCACCGAGGTCTTTTTCTTGGCGTCCACGGTCATGGAATAGAACGGCTCATTGCGGAACGCCGCAACCAGCGCCTCCCGGACCACCTTGCGGGACTCCCAATCGACGGCGATGACAGGCCGTTCGTCGTTGCCGCGCACCAGGATGAAGTCGATGCCTGCGGCGTCCAAGGCAGCCCGTACGGCCAGGAGGTCGGACACCATGGCCTGTTGCGGGGTGAGGTCGCTGTTGACCAGGGCGTACCGCCCGCGGTGACGGACGACGTCGGACCTGTGCTTCAGGTGCGCGACGACGGCAGGCGAGACCGCCTCGGCGATCGTGTCTTCTTCAATGGAAGGGCTGCCGTGGTAGATCGGATCGACCTGTGCTTGTGTGATGGCTGTTCTCCGGAATCGTCGGGGTGGAGCTAGATGGAAAGTGCTTCGCGCCAGCTGCGGAGGAAAGCGCCGCCGGCGTCGTCGTGGATCACGTCGTCCGCCAGTTCAAGGTCAGCGGCCGTCAGGATGGTGTAGGGCTTCACCGGTACGCCGTCTGCGGGGCGGACATCCACGTGTTTTACGTCGTGATCGTTGTGGTGAAGCCAGTCTGCCATGGCATAGTCCGTGCGGGAATCGCCCACGGTGCGCCATGACAGGGGAGTGATGCCTTGGGCTGCCAGAAGTTCGACGGCGCGGCTCGCTCCCAGGTCCTTGCCCAGCCGCACCGATTCAATGTCAGTGGAGATGATGGTGGGGTCCAGGCGGTAGTCCACAGCGTCGTCGGATTCCGGGGCGTGGTGGTCCAAAATCGCGGCGCTCAGGCCATGGCGTCCCATGATGTCCAGGGCATCGGCGTCGAAAAGTTTCTGTTCCGCCAGGTAGTCCTCGTTGGATACTTCCAGGTGCTGTTCCACGGAAACCATGGCCCGCTTGGTTTCGTCGAAGAACATGTGGGCGGAATAGTCCTCGGCAACGAGCCTGCGGATATCGTCACCGTAGGCTTTGGGCACGGTGAGCTCGTGGTCCACGTGGATGGTCCCGGGGCCGCTCGCCGTGTAGCTGAACCACACGGCCCCCTTCTCGCAAATGGCGTGGATAACGGTGTGTGCCGGCATCCCGGCGGCAATCATGGGTTTCATGACCTGTTCACTGATGAACGCGTCCGAGCGGCCCGTGTTGAAGATGACAGGGATTCCTGCCGAGGCAAGGGCCACCAGGTCGGCGATGATGTCAGGCTTGACGTCGCGCGTCACCGGGCTGGCAATGGGGCCGTCAACGTCCAGGAGCAGCGCCAGGCGAGGCGTGGCTTGGGCGGCGGTCCGGTCAGTCCCTTGGAGCGGTTGAGTCATGCCCCTATTCTGTCAGTCCCTGCGGGAACCCTCACAGCTGTGACGTCCCACGAAGGATAGTCACCTTTTGGCCACAACCTGCCTGTGCCGGGGGTCACAAGTTCCGTTAGCGCGGTAACTTCCATAGGCTTGCAGGGTGATCTTCAAAGCTGTGGGCGAGGGACGCCCGTACCCTGACCATGGATATTCCGCGCCGCGCGACTGGGCTGCCCTGCCTCCGCGCCCGGTGCGCCTTGATGACCTGGTGACCACCAAACGGACCTTGGACCTGGAGGCGTTGTTGGCAGAGGATTCCACGTTCTTTGGCGATCTGTTCCCGCACGTCGTCCAATACCAGGGGGTCATGTACCTCGAGGATGGCCTGCACAGGGCGGTCCGTACCGCGCTCCACCAACGGACGGCCATCCACGCCCGCGTATTGGTGATCGATGGCTAGGCCGGCCGCCACGGAGCAGGACACCCAGCGGCCAAAAAAACCTAAGCGTCCCAAGGATGTGACGCAACTGCACGGCCACCACGTGGTGACCGGATCGGAACTGCGGGCAACGTTCGCCGACGATCCCACGGTTCGCCGGGGCAGCTTCGGCCGCCGGCTGTTCCACGGCATTGTGTTGGTCCTGCTGGTCGGAATCATTGCGGCCGGCGCGGTGGGAGCCTGGGCGATCATGAACGGCGTCATCAAGGTACCCACGGCTGTCGCCAGCAAAGCCCCCACCAGCCTGTGCCCGACCACCACGTTCGACTACGTGCCGAACGAAACCGTGAACCTGAACGTCTTCAACGCCACCTCCCGGGGTGGACTGGCGGGCACGGTTGCCGCCGAATTCACCGCCCGCGGCTTCAAGGTGGGCTCCGTGGCCAACAGCGACACCGCGTACTCGGGTGTGGGCGTGGTTGTCTCCGGAGTCAAGGGACAAGCGGCGGCCTTCAACGTCCAGCGGAACCTGGCCGGAACGGACTACTTCCAGGACAATCGTGAAGACGGCTCCGTGGACGTGATCCTCACACCCGGCTATGAGGGACTGGTGGAACCGCAGCTGGTGGACCAGACTCCCGGCAAGCTCCTGTGCCCGCGTGAGGACCTGCGGATTGCTGACAAATCCAAGTGGCCTGTGGTGCCTACCCTGCCGGCAGGGCAGTAGCTGCCTGTCCGGCAAGGACGTTGAGGATCGGCCGGTCGAGCCGCACCGGGTTGCCGGCCTCGTCAAAGCGCGCTCCGGCTCCCAGCTGGATGAAGCGAACCGTCTGTTCGGTGTGTGCTTCCTGCGCGGCGAGCAGCTCGACGTCGGGGGCTGGGGCCGGTGCGGAAGTGTCGCCGTCGGGCGTTCGGTTGCGTCGTGCGGCGCTGGCCGAAAGCGTTCCGTGGATCAGCCGTGCCAGCTGGGCGACATCAATGTCCGGAAGGTAGCCCTGTTGGACGCCGTCCCGGAGGATGTCCTGGAGAAGGACGTTGAGGTCACCCACGTGATCTGCGAGCTTGGCGAAGGAGCCGGGCGAGAGGACAGCGGCCATGGCAGGACCTGGCGGCAGGTGCCGGCGGCTGAGGTCCTCAACCTGCGCCCGGACGTACAGGGCGAGCCGGTCCACTGGGTTTTCCAGCGCGGCCAGCGAGTCCCGCAGGTCGACAATGAAGCGCTCGGTCTCATCCAGTGCGTAGGCGATCAGGAGCTGTTCCATGTCCGCGTAGTAGTTGTAGACGGCCGTCCGCCCCACCCCGGCGTGCCGGGCCACGTCCGTCATGGTCAGTCCAGGGAGGCCGTGGGTGAAGAGGAGTTCCCCAAAGGCGGTGAGAATCCGGCGTTGGGTCTCGGCGCGTTGGGCAGCGTTGGTGAGGGCCGTGATCCTGGGCATATAGACACTTTACCGCGATCTGTCAGCAAGTCGGCTTGAGAGGGGACATCCACATCCCTGCAGGGCTGCGTAAGGTGGGGTAAAAATTCGCGTAGCATCGTGAAAACAGGCAACAAGTAAGGGGTGGATCGTGCGCGCAACGGTCAAAGACGTGGCGCGCCGCGCCGGGGTTTCACCCAAAACTGTCTCCAACGTCATGAACGGCGTTGTACCCGTAGCTGCCCCCACGCGCCTCAGGGTGGAGCAGGCCATGGCCGAGCTGGACTATGTTCCCAATCTTTCGGCGCGGGGCCTCCGTAATGGGCGCTCCGGAGTGATCGGCTTGGCCTTGCCTGACCTTGCCACCCCGTTCTCGGCAGAGCTTACCCAAAGCATCGTGGAGGTTGCCCACGCACAAGGCTTCAGCGTGCAAATCGAAGAGACCGGTTCCGATCCCCACCGGGAACATGAATTGATGACCCGCGCCCGGGCCAACCTCATCGATGGCTTGATCCTCAACCCCGTGGTGCTCAAGGAAAGTGCCGTGCAAATGGGTGTCGCACTGCCGCCGGTTGTCCTGCTTGGTGAGGTGACGCAGCAGTTGGCGGACCGGGTGTTCGTAGACAGTTTTGCTGCTGCCCGGGACATGACATTGGCGCTGGCCAAGCCCGGACGCCGGCGGATCGCTGTCCTGGGTGTCAACCGGGGCCGGCATTCTGCGACCGCCATCCAGCGGGCCGGCGGGTACGAGGCTGCGCTGCAGATCCTGGGCATACCCAAGGACGAGTCGCTGATGATTTCCTGCGACAGTTGGACGCCCGCCTCCGCCGCTGCGTCCCTCGCGGAATACCTGGACGCCAACCCCCTGCCCGACGCCCTCTTCTGCTTCACCGACTCCATGGCACTTGGCGCTTTGAACACGCTGTGGAAGCGGGGCGTGCGGGTCCCGGATGACATTGCCGTGGCCGGCTTCGATGACGTGAATGATGGGCGTTATGCCGTGCCGTCCCTGACCACCGTGTCCTTTGACAAGCGGGCCATAGCCACGCAGGCGCTCCGTTTGCTGACGGAGCGTATGTCCGACAGGAACCACGGGCAGAAGCTGGTTGAGATCGGCTACACCATTGAGGAGCGGGACAGCAGCAAGTCCTGAAATGATAGCTCTCCCCTAAATTGTGTGCGCTAACAATTTTCTCTTGCCCGATCTATTACATCGTTGTAATGTGAGAGCTGCGTCACCCCAGGGCCACCTTTTACCCGAGTGTGGGGCGCACCGGAGCCGGAATGATGCAGCGCAGCATGTGACCTTTCAGCGGACCCATCCAAAGGAGTGACGGGTGAAGCACTTTGAATCTTTGACCGGGAAACAGTTATCCCGGAGACAGCTATTGGCAGGATCAGCCCTTGTTGGCGGCGGGCTCATGGCCGCTACGCTCACAGGCTGCGGGGGAGCGGCGCAGGCTGCTCCGGTGCAGGACATCGACTTCTGGCACCTGCTCTCAGGTGGTGATGGAATCAAGATGCAGGCCATGATCAACGCCGCCAACCAAGCCAACCCCGGTTTCACGGTGCACCCCACGGTGCTCGCCTGGGGCCCGCCGTATTACACCAAATTGGCCATGGCCTCAGCGGGTGGCAGGCCGCCGGAGGTGGCGATCATGCACGCCAGCCGGGTGCCCGGGTACGCGCCCGGTGGACTGATTGAGCCGTGGGACCTGGATCTGCTGGCGGAAAACGGAGTCACTGCCGCGGATTTTGCGCCGAGGATCTGGGAGAAGAGCCAACAAGACGGCAAGGTGTTCTCCATTGCGCTGGATTCCCACCCGTTCATCATGTTCTACAACACGGATGTTGCAGCCAAAGCCGGCGTCCTGGGAAGCAACGGACAGCTGGGGGAAGTCAGCTCCCCGCAGGAGTTCAAGGCCATGGCATTGGAAATGCAGAAGGTCACCAAGGCCCACGGCTTGTCCTTTGGCTACCTGGGCAGTGGTTCGCAGATGTGGCGCCTCTTCTACACCCTCTACAAGCAGCATGGCGCCGACATGGAACTGACTCCCGGGCAGCCGATGAAGGTTGACCGGGATGCTGCCATCGAGTCCCTGGAGTTCATGGCCTCCCTCTTTGACGACACCATCGCGGCGCAGGCGGGCGACATCAGCACGGGCATCGCGGAATTCGCCCGCGGGAGCTCGGGGATGCTGTTCAGCGGTGTCTGGGAACTCCCCACCATGAAGAAAGCCGGCATTCCCGTGGATGCGGCCACCATTCCCACCCTCTACGGGACCCCTGCCTCCTATGCGGACTCGCACTCGTTCGTCCTCCCGCGGCAGTTGAACCACAACGAGGACAAGCGGAGGGACGTCTACAAATTCGTCACCGACGTCCTCAAGGGATCTTTGTCCTGGGCGGAAGCGGGGCACATCCCCGGATACCAGCCGGTGGTCCAGTCACAGGCCTACCGCGACCTCACTCCGCAGATCCACTACGCCAACGCGGCGGACATCATTGCCTACGACCCTGAGGCCTGGTTCAGCGGCTCCGGCTCGGATTGGCAGACCTACTTCGCGGAGAACGTGCAGAACGTACTCCTGGGAAGGGACAAGGCAGCTGCAGGTTGGGATGCCTTTGAACAACGCACCAACACTCTGCTCTCCCGCCCCAACCCGGTTTAGCCCGGCCCTACGCACCGCGCGACAAAGGAGTCCTTCATGAGTACCTCTACCCTGTCCCGGCCCAGGCCGGAGAATCTGCGCACATCACTGAACCGCAGCAACAACAACCTAAGTGGTTGGGCCTTTGCTACGCCATTCCTGGTGTTCTTCCTCGTCTTCCTTGTTTGGCCCATCCTCTATGGCTTCTACATGAGCCTCACGGGCAAGTCCCTCACCGGCGCCAACGACAGCCTGATCGGATTCGCCAACTATGCAGAAGCCCTGGCGGATGCGGACATGTGGCATTCCCTGGGCAACACCCTGTACTTCACGGTGATCAGCACTGTTCCGTTGGTCCTGGTCGCCCTGGTGATGGCCGCGCTGCTCAACGTCGGGCTGCCGGCCCAGTGGCTGTGGCGCCTGAGCTATTTTGCCCCGTACCTGCTGGCATCAACGGTGGTGAGCCTTTTCTTCACCTGGATGTACAACCCGCAGCTGGGCCTGATCAACGAGTTCCTCACGGGCATCGGACTGCCCAGGGTTGCCTGGCTCAATGATCCCAACGTTGCCATGTGGGCGATCGTCATCGCTACGCTGTGGTGGACGGTGGGTTTCAACTTCCTGCTCTACCTGGCCGCGATGCAGAACATTCCGGCCCAGCATTACGAGGCAGCGTCCCTGGATGGAGCCGGAGCCTGGCGCCAGTTCTTCTCCATCACGCTTCCGCAGCTCACTCCCACCACTGTGATGATCGTGCTGCTCCAGATCCTGGCATCCCTGAAAATCTTTGACCAGGTGTACCAAATGACCGCCGGCGGCCCGGCAGGATCCACCAGGCCCGTGGTGCAGTACATCTTCGAAACCGGGTTCACCGGCTACCGGCTGGGCTATTCCGCAGCCATCTCCTACATCTTCTTCGGACTGATCGTGGTTGTTTCGGTCATGCAGTTCGTCATCACCCGCCGCAGGAGTGCATAACCATGGCCACAGCTACAATCACCCGTCCCGCACCACAAACCACCCAAGCCAGGAAATCCGGGTTCCGCCAGCCCCGCAGGAAACTGACGATCGGCAGGATCGCGGCAATCGTCGTCGCCGGGTTCATCGCGGTGCTGTGGCTGATTCCCTTCGCCTGGGCCACGGTCACCGCTTTCAAGAGCGAAACGGATGCCGCGGCTCCGGACGTCACGTGGGTGCCGCCGTCGGGCTTTACACCTGACGCGTTCGTCAAGGTGTTCCAAGACGGCAACATCCCGCTCTGGACGTGGAACTCGCTGTACACCTCGGCGGCCATCACGGCCATCACCCTGGTGATCTCGGCCCTGGTTGCCTACGCCCTGTCGAGGATCGACTTCAAGGGCAAGAAAGTGCTGATGACGGTGATCATTGCCTCGATCATCATCCCGCCGCCCGTGCTGATCATCCCGTTGTTCTACCAAATGCTGGCATTGAACCTGGTCGATACGTCCTGGGCCATCATCCTCCCGCAGGTCATCCACCCGGCCATGGTGTTCGTGCTGAAAAAGTTCTTCGACCAGATCCCGCGGGAACTCGAGGAAGCGGCCGTGATGGACGGTGCCAGCCGCCTGCGGATCTTCACCCAAATCATCCTGCCGCTGTCCCGGCCCATCCTGGCCGCCGTCGCAATCTTCGTGTTCATCGGTGCGTGGAACAACTTCCTGTGGCCGTTCATCGCCACCAACGACGGCGGACTGCTGACGCTTCCGGTCGGCCTGCAGACCATCAAGAGCGCCTACGGCATCCAGTACGCGCAGAACATGGCTTCCGCGTTGCTCGCTGCGCTGCCGCTGATCCTCGTCTTCCTGTTCTTCCAGCGCCAGATCATCAAAGGCGTTGCGACGACGGGACTCGCCGGAACCTGACCGGCACCTTTCAGACCCCACACCCAGACCTGAAACCAACCAAGGAGATCCATGTCCCGCGCACGCATCACCCTCGACCGCGACTTCATCATTGGCGAGGTCCCCCGACGACTCTTCGGCTCCTTCGTGGAGCACATGGGCCGCTGTGTCTACACCGGGATTTACGAACCCGGCCACCCCGAAGCCGACCAGAACGGCTTCCGCCAGGACGTCCTGAAGCTCGTGAAGGAGCTCGGCGCCACCGTGATCCGCTACCCGGGCGGCAACTTCGTTTCCGGGTACAATTGGGAAGACGGCGTTGGCCCCGTCGAAAACCGGCCGCGCCGCCTGGACGGCGCCTGGCACACCGTAGAGACCAACGCCTTCGGCCTGCACGAATTCGTGGACTGGTCAAAGCAGGCCGGCACCGAAATCATGGAAGCCATCAACCTGGGCACCAGGGGAGTGGACGCAGCCCGGGAAATCGTGGAATACGCCAACCACCCCGGCGGCACCTACCTCTCGGACCTCAGGGCCAAGAATGGACACAAGGACCCGTTCAACATCAAGCTCTGGTGCCTGGGCAACGAGCTGGACGGGCCGTGGCAGATCGGCCACAAGACCGCCGACGAATACGGCCGGCTGGCGCAGGAAGCAGCGAAGGCCATGCGGTTCGTGGACCCCTCGCTGGAGCTTGTGGCCTGCGGCAGTTCCAGCTCCTCGATGCCCACGTTCGGTGCCTGGGAGCAGACCGTCCTCACCCACACCTACGATGAGGTGGACTACGTATCCCTCCACGCCTACTACCAGGAGCACGAAGGCGACGTGGGCAGCTTCCTGGCATCCGCCGTCGACACCGACTACTTCATTGAGTCGGTGATCGCCACCGCGGATGCGGTGCGGGCCAAGGGCAAGCACAAGAAGCACATCAACCTGTCCTTCGATGAGTGGAACGTCTGGTACCAGCGCGGCCTGGATACCGAGGACCAGCCCCACAACGTCATCAAGGCCGGTTGGCGTGAGCACCCGCGCGTCATCGAGGACAAGTACAACGTGACCGACGCCGTGGTGGTTGGGACCCTGCTGAACTCGCTGCTGCGGCACGGCGATCGCGTCAAGATCGCCAACCAGGCGCAGCTGGTCAACGTGATTGCGCCGATCCTGTCGGAGGAGAACGGCCCGGCCTGGAAACAGACCATCTTCCACCCGTTCTCGCGCATGGCTGAGCTTGCCAAGGGCCAGATCCTTCGGCTCTCCGTGAACTCGGACAAGTACTCGAATGATCGATTCGGTGACACGGACCTGGTGGACGTCAGCGCCACCTGGAACGAGGAAACAGGGCGAGTGGCACTGTTCTTCGCGAACCGCGGCTTGGAAGAAGCGGCCGACGTCGAGGTATCGCTTCGCGGTTTCGACGCCCGCCAGGTACTCCGCGCCGAGGTCCTGGAAATCCCTGAGGGCGGCGATCGTTTCACCATCAACAGCCAGGAACAGCCGGGCCGGGTGGGCCTCACGGCACTCGATGGGGTGAAGGCAACCGGCTCGGAGCTGCGCCTGACGCTGCCCGCATTGTCCTGGGCCGTCGTCGAGCTTGAGGTTGTGAAAGCCTAGAGCTAGCCGTAAAAGAAGCAACGCGGGGTCACTTACGGCCCATCCGGAAGGGATTTATGGGCCGTAAGTGACCCCGCGTTTGTGCTAGACGGCGCAGCCGTCTGGGCCGCAGGCCTCGGCGTCCGAAGCGCCCACCGGGATAAGGGGGTTGGCTTCCTGCCACGCCTGGTTCAATGCCTGGCTGAAAAGTTCGGCGGGCTGGGCGCCGGAAATGCCGTACTTGCGGTCGATGACGAAGAACGGGACGCCGGTGACTCCGATGGCGCGTGCTTCGTTGATGTCCTGGTTGACCTCGTCCGTGTACTTGTCGGACGTGAACAGTTCGGCCACTTCCTCGGCCGGCAGTTCAAGCGCGGCGCCAAGCCCGGTGAGGTATTCCTTGTTGCCGATGTCCTTGCCGTGCTCGAAGTGGTCGCTCAGCAGTTGCTCCTTGGCGGCGTCCTGCCGGCCGTGGGCAGCGGCGAGGTGGATCAGCCGGTGCGCCGTGAAGCTGTTGGCCACTACAACTTTGTCGAACTGGTAATCCAGGCCCTCGCCCTTGGCAGTCTCCGTGACGTGGCCGAACATCTGCTTGACCTGCTCCGGTGCCATGCCCTTGCGCTTGCTCAGGTAGTCCAGTTCGGTGCCGTCGTAGTGCTCGGGAATGGACGGATCCAGCTGGTAGCTCTTCCACTCAACATCCACCGAATCACGGTGCGGGAACTGCGCCAGCGCTGTCTCGAAACGGCGCTTGCCGATGTAGCACCAAGGACACGCGACGTCTGACCAGATCTCAATCTTCATGATGGCTGCAACGCCCAAGCGGGAGACGGCATTCCGGGAGCGTGCTGTTAGTTTCCTCACTCAGGCCAAGAGTGTTGCCGGAGGTCCCGCCCAGGAATATGTTTAGAGGAGGTTGAGCAGCCAGCCTTGTCACCGGGGGCATATGCGAAGAAGATCTCGTGCGAATCGGACTCATTGTTGGACCCTGGTTTACCGTCCCGCCCGAGAAATATGGCGGAACTGAACGCGTCGTTGACGCCTTGGCCTGTGCGCTCTCGGATGCCGGCCATGACGTCCTGCTGGCAACATCATCTGACAGCACCTGCCCTGTGCCCCAGCTTCCGGGATTTGGCCCCAGCGAGCCCGAGGATGTTGGCCTCAGCTTGAGCGAACTGGCCCATGTCATCAAGGCTTACAAGGGGCTTCAGGGCGTGGATATCATCCACGACCACACCCTTGCCGGCCCGCTCTACGCGCATCGGCCCACGAACATCCCCGTGGTGACCACCATCCATGGCCAACTGACTCCACGATCCGAGGGCCTCTACCGGGACATGGCCCAGGACACCGGCATCATCGCGATTTCCCGCGACCAATGCAGCCGCGTCCAGGACCTCCCGGTATCAGCCGTGATCCACCACGGCATCGACCTCTCCGCAGTGGCTGTCGGTAAGGGAACCGGCGGTTATGCCTGCTTTGTTGGAAGGATGTGCCCGGACAAAGGACTCATGGAAGCGGTGGGGATCGCCCGGGAAGCCGGGGTGCCGCTCCGCATAGCGGCCAAGATGCAGGCTCCCGACGAGCAGGAATACTTCCGTGACGTGGTGCAGCCCGCACTGGGTCCTGACGAAGAATTCCTTGGCGAACTGTCGGACCCCGAAAAATACGAACTCATGGGCGATGCGACTGTCCTCCTGAACCCCATCCAATGGGCAGAACCCTTCGGCCTGGTCATGATTGAATCGTTGGCCACCGGCACTCCCGTACTGACCACGCCCATGGGCGCCGCGCCGGAAATCGTGAGCCACGGTGTCACCGGCTACTTGGCGCCGGCAGATGAGCTGGCGGGCTTCATGGGGTCGATTGGATCCTTGAGCCGCGCAGCCTGCCGCCACGAAGTCGAGGAATCCTTCAGCGCCGCAAGGATGGCGGCGGACCATCTGGAGCTCTACGCCAGGGTGATCGAACAATTCGGGGGTACAGGGCTTCCAGTCGGCCGGAACTTGCAAGAGAATCAGAGGCAAGCTCCCATCAACCTGTGATCGACACCCAGGAAGAAGGACGTGTGACCGCTTGGAACGAAGACACCGAGGCCGGAGCGTCCGAGCTCGGAGCCGTGACCGTCGTCGAAGGTTCATCCTTCTGTATCTCCTCGCACTCGGGTGATGTTCACGGAGGCGGCTCCCAGGGCGCGTACTACCAGGACACCCGCGTGGTTTCGCGGTGGGTGCTGCGCATCAACGGCGAGCCTCGCGAACCCCTGGTGGCCCGCAATCCCACGGCCTTCCAAGCCGAATACGTGGGACGCGCGTGCACGGAAGATGGCCGGTTCGAGAGCCCGCTGCTGGTGCAACACCAGCGCACCGTCGGCTCTGGCCTCCGGGACGACCTCACCATCCGGAACTACTCCGCGCAGCCCACCACGTGCGCCATGGAACTGCTGATCGACGCGGACCTGGCCGACCTTTTCGACGTCAAAGGCGGCCGGGCAAGTACAACCGGGGAGACCGTCAGGTCTGTCCGCGGGAACGATCTGCATATCGAGTCACTGCACGCCGACGGGCAGCGCCGCGGCGTATCCTTCCAAGCCCAGGAAGCTACAGCTACCGAGGACGGGCTCACCTTCCAGGTCACCATCCCGCCCCGCAGCCACTGGTCCACCACAGTGATCGCCCTGCCACTGATCAACGGCAAAGCACCCGACAACCCGTTCATCGCCGGCGCGCCCCTGAGCCACAGCGTGGCCGCCCAACGCTACGTCCAATGGGAAGAGCACGTACCGCGTATCCGGCTGACAGACCAGAACGTGACGGACGTGCTGGACCAGAGCCAACGCGACCTCGGCTCCCTCCGAATTTTCGACGATAACCACCCCGGGCGTGCTGCAATCGCGGCCGGAGCACCATGGTTCATGGCGTTGTTCGGACGCGACTCCCTCCTGGCCTCCTACATGTCCCTCATGATCGACCCCAGCCTGGCCGCGGGAACCCTCCAAACCCTGGCCGGCCTGCAGGGCAGCAAAGTGGACATCGATTCAGAGGAAGAACCGGGGCGGGTGCCCCACGAAGTCCGTTTGGGAGCCAGCGCCGGCTTGTCCTTGGGCGGCACGGCGTACTACGGGACAGCGGACGCGACACCCCTTTTCGTATCCACGCTTGGCGAACTCAGCCGCTGGGGCCTGGGCGAGGACATCATCGAATCCCTCCTTCCCCATGCCGACCGGGCCATCGACTGGATGGAACAGTACGGGGACAAAGACGGCGACGGGTTCATCGAGTACCAGCGGCCCAACAAGCATGGGCTGGTGAACCAAGGGTGGAAGGACTCCTGGGACGGCATCAACTTCGCCGACGGCACGTTGGCTGAGACCCCGATAGCGCTCTGCGAGGTGCAGGCATACGCTTACGCGGCCTACGTGGGCCGGTCCCTGTTGGCGCGCGCGGCGGGCGACACCGCCGTCGAACGTCGCTGCGCCGACCGGGCCGAAGCCCTGAAAGCTGCCTTCAACGAACGGTTCTGGCTCCCGGACCGCGGGTATTTTGCGCTCGCCCTGGACAAGGACAAAAAGCCCGTGGACTCGTGCACCTCCAACATGGGCCACTGCCTGTGGGTGGGCATCGTGGATGAAGACAAAGCGCCGCAGGTTGCCGAACGGCTCATGTCACCGGAGATGTTCACCGGCTGGGGCATCCGCACCCTGGGCTCCGACATGGGTGCCTACAACCCGGTCAGCTACCACAACGGTTCCGTCTGGCCCCACGATACAGCGCTCGCCGCCACCGGGCTCATGCGGTACGGCTTCGTGGAGGAGGCCAGCAAGGTGGCGGGTGGATTGTTCGACGCCGCCGAACACTTCGGCGGCCAGCTCCCCGAACTTTTTTGTGGCTTTGACCGCGGCGACTTCACCAACCCGGTTCCGTATCCGACGGCGTGTTCCCCACAAGCGTGGGCGGCTGCGGCACCGGTCCAACTCGCCCGGATCCTGCTGCGGTTCGATCCCGACTTCACCCGCAGTGTGCTCCACCTGGCGCCGATCCTGCCGGCTTCCCTGGGCACCTTTGAGGCCGACAACGTGCTTCTGGGGCGATCACGGATCAGGGTGGAAGCGAACGGTTCTTCCGGCAGCGTTGCCGGTCTCCCCGCGGGACTGGAACTGAGGTCCGATCCGCGGCCGCCCCTTACCGGCGAGCTGTTCGGCTAGAGTTCGTGCTCCATGACGAAGTCGTGCTCTACGGTGTTACCCAGTTTGAAGGACTTGGTGCCCACTTTCTGGAAACCGCTCTTCTCGTAGAAGCGGATGGCTTTGGCGTTCTCGCTGTTCACGCCGAGCCAGACACCCGCCGCGCCCTTGTCCGCGGCGTTGGCCAGGGAAGCCTGCATCAGCCTTGATGCCGCTCCGTGGCCGTGGTGGTCCGGGTGGACATAGCACTTGCTCAGCTCCGTGGACGGCAGGAACGAGAGCACGGAGGCGACGTCGGGATCGCTGGCCGGCTTGGCAACCAGGAGGGTGTAACCGTTGAGCTGGCCATCGTCGTCGAGCACCAGGATGGTGATCTTCGGATCGGCCAAGTAGTCCAGGAAGTTGGACTCGCTCAGCGTCTTCTCAAGGTGGGCCTGAATGTCCGCCGGTGAAGCGCCGGGCGGGCAGGCCAGCGGAAAGGTGACGGCTGCCAGCTCAGCCAGTTTCCCGGCGTCGTGTGCGGTTGCCGTGCGGATGGTCTCGGTCATGTGTTTCCCCCTCGGAGTCCCTTGGGCAGCTGATGCCCCTAAGAACGAATCTTAAGGGCATCAGCTGGGCGAAAAACTCCGGATCACAAAGTAGGGGTGGCCCTGACGGCGTTGGTGCCCCTGTCCGCGACCACCTGCGCATCACTGCCGGAATCGAGGATGGTGTTGCGCGCTGAAGCGGAATCCACCTGGACGGTGGTCACGGCCAGGTCCTCTACGTCATCAGTGGCCAAGAGGGCATCCACTTGGGCTTCGAAGCAATCATCGCTTGTTGAGGAGTGGACGTTCATGGCCACTACATGGTTGTTGGACACGAAGTTTCCGGCGCCCTCGCGCAGCCGGACGATGACCGGCGTCGCGCCTTCCGGACGGATGCTCGCCGAGTCGATGATCTGCGAGAAATGGTTGCCGATCACGGAGTTGTTGCTGCCGCTGACGGTGAGGATCCCGTGCAGGTCGTCCAGCCCGTTGTCGATCCCCAGGAACGGTGTCCACGGCTCATGGTCGCGCAGGAAGTGGTTGGTGGCTACGAGGTTCTCAGAGCTGTTGCCTTCAAGGACCACCATGCCCGGGTAGAAGGAATGCAGGCGGTTGTTGGTGACGCTCGAGCGGGTGACGCCGCTGAACCGGACGCTGCTCGCCCCGCGGGGGAAGACGTTGTTGGCAGTGACCAGCAGGCCACCATGGTTCTCGGCGTAGATCGAGTGGCCTTTGAAGCCAGCCCCGATCAGGTTGTCCGTGATCTTGGAGGCCTGACCCCAGCCGCGGAGTTCGATGCAGCTTCCACACTCGGCAATGAAGTTGTTGTGGATAGAGAGGGCGTCCGCGTTGTGGATGGTCAGCGCGTGTTCAAGGTAGATGAAGCCCATTTCGTTGATGCGGAACGAATCGTTGGCGCTGGCCACATGGATGCCGGTCTTGCCGTTCACGTAGGTGTTTTCCGCGGGCAGGTCCGAGCCGTCCGGGGTGAAGTGCAGTCCGTCGATGCAGAAGTTGGCGAACTCCACTGAGCTGATCCGGGGGCTGCCCGCCCGCTCGACAAGGAACGCGGCTCCACTCGCAGGGTCCGCGCTGTCACCGACGGGGAGGTCAACCAGGACGCGGCTTCCCCCGGGCCACAGCTCGTGGAGATCCGGCCATTCGTCTTCGGGAACGTTGAACCGGATGCTTGAGGACGTAAAACCGTGTCCCGAGCCCTGGATCCTGAGGAAGCTGATGTCAATCAAAACCTGTGTCCGCAGGCGGTAGTCGCCGGGCGGGAGGTAAATCACGGCTCCCGGCTTGCCGCCGTCGTTCACGTTCGAGACGTTCTGGCGGTCCTTGATGTCGGCGATGATGCTGTTGATGACCTCGCCGACATCTTCGGAGGGATTGCCGACGTGCCAGCTGGTCACGTCGTAGTAGTTGCTGCTGGACATGGTGTGGATCCTCTTGGAGTGGGGGAGGTGGTCAGATGGCGGGTTGGTGGTCGGGCAGTTCGGCCAACAGCTCGTCCGACGTCGGCGGGTTGGCGCCCGCGCGCCGCACCGTGATGGCCGCGGCCTTGGTGGCCAAACGCCCCAACGACTCCAGGGCTTCCGACCCCAGCCCTTCGGCTTCCCTTGCCAGGAGCCCGTAGATCAGGGCGGCCATGTAGGAGTCGCCGGCGCCAATGGTGTCCACCACTACAGACCTTACGGACGGAACCAGAACCTGCGCTCCCGGGGTTGAGAGCAGCGATCCATCTGAACCCTTGGTGACCACGGCAAGGCCGGCCCCCAGGTGCAGGATGCGTTGCGCAATGTCTTCCAGCGCCAACCCCGGATAGAGCCATTGGGCGTCCTCATCGCTGAGTTTGACCACCTCAGTGAAGGGGATGAGGTCCTCAAAGATTCCCTTCGCTTCGGCCTGGCTGCCCAGCAGCGCAGGCCGGATGTTGGGGTCGTAGGTCACCAGGCAGCGCCGGTACGACTGCTCCAGGAGTGTCCGGACTGCCGCCGCTCCGGGTGCAAGGAAGGTGGCGATCGATCCGGTGTGAAGAACCTTGGGAAGGGTCATCGGTGCGGTGGAGGGCAGGTCCCAGGTGATGTCGAAGTCGTAGTGGGCTGAACCGTCGGATGCCAGGGTGGCGGTTGCCGTAGCGGTTCGGTCCCGTTTCCCGGGACCAGCCAGGAGCTCGACGCCGGCACTGGCCAGGTGCCGCTGGATGGCGGCACCGTGGTGGTCGTCTCCGATGGACGTCATCAAGGCGGTGCGGACGCCCAACCGGCCAAGTCCGTAGGCGACGTTTGCCGGGGATCCTCCGGGGTGCTCCACAGTACCGCCGGGGGCGACGACAATATCCACCAGGGCTTCGCCAACAACTACAACGTCGGGGTCTGTTCCAGGGTGGGCAGGTTTTGCTTCTTGCATTCCGGGCTTTTCCTTAGGCGATTGATGAGACGGCGAGCTTGCGGACGGTTGCAGTGCCACCCTCGGCAGACAACCAGTTCTGGAGGCTGTTGGCTTCGGGAAAGACGAGATCTGTCAGGACCACTTTGCCGTCCTGTGCGAAGACTTCCACGGAGCATTGATCCACGACGATCAGCAGTTTAAGAATGCCGTCCTCCAAAGCGGCCGGGGCCGATTCCACCGATGCGAACTTCCCGTGGAACTGCGTATCTCCCGACTGCCTGCGGTCCAGGGTGAGCCGCCCGCTGCGTGTGCTGTAGCCCAGCACCGTGCGCTGGCTCCCGTCGGTGCTGCCAAGCAGGCTGAACTCAACGCGTTCGGCGCTTCCCGGAACAATCTCGGCTTCGATGACTTGTGCGGTACCGGGAACGGCGTCGGCCAGCCTCAGGGCAGTGCCGTCCAGATTGAACGGCGCGGGACCGGGCACTGGGTTTTCCTCCACCCGCTGTTCGGGAAGGACCGGTTGCTGGATCAGTTGGAGGGAGCCGTTTACTGAACTGAGCCGGAGTTCCCGTGCCAAGGTCATCGAGGACCGCCAGGGCGCCGTGGGCAATTGGTTGGCGTAGTCCCAGTTGTTCATCCAGCCGATGGTGATGCGCCGGTTGGCAGGGACGTTGCTGAAGGACACGGAGGCGTAGCAGTCGCGGCCCCAGTCCAGCCAGAGGCATTGCTGCAGCGCCGCCTGAGCCGCATCCTTGTCGGGGAAGGACGACAACCCGGCGGGAGCGGCGAGCGAGCCCGCGTCCGGGACGAAACGGACGCCGTCGAAGTCCCCCACGAAGTACTGGCCGCCCGAACCGCCGGCCACGGCACCCGGGTTGACGTTGACGATCAGCACCCATTTGGTGTTGTCCGGATCGCCGTCCACCGCCAACGGGAACAGATCGGGGCATTCCCATTCACCGGCGTCGGCGTTGGCCGGCCCAAAGTCGCTGAGGAAATCCCACGATTTGAGGTCCCGGGAACGGTACAGGACCACTTTCTGGTGCTGCGCTTCAACTGCGACCATCACCCAGAAGGACCCTTCTGCGCCCTCGTAGCGGAAGACTTTGGGATCCCGGAAGTGCGCTGAATTCCTGGTGAGGACAGGGTTTTCATCGTATTTGAGCCACGTCATTCCGCCATCGGTGCTGTAGGCGAGGGACTGGGCCTGCGTGCCGCCGTACGGGGAGGCGGCCTTGAAGGCGCTGGTGTAGACAGCCACCAAGGCTGGGGAGCCGACCGTTCCAAAACCGGACGTGTTGCCGTGGTCCACAACGACGCTTCCGGAGAAGATGTCCTCAACCTCGTCGCCGGCAATAGCGACCGGGTGCTCAGTCCAATGGATGAGGTCGGGGGACGTGGCATGGCCCCAGGACATGTTGCCCCAGACGTTTCCGTAAGGGTTGTTCTGGAAGAAGAGGTGGTACAAACCGTCGTGGAACACCAGGCCGTTGGGATCATTCAGCCACGTGTCGCTTGCCGTGAAGTGGATGGCAGGGCGGAACCGGGGGGTTACGTCCGGGGCTGTTTCCGGGCGTGCGGCATCAAGGCTACTGGACATGTGGTGCGTTCCTTTTGGGACGTTGAAGTGGCTGGCTGGGTGTTAGCGGGGAGCTGCGACGGAATCGCGGGTCACCAACGGACAGCCCAGGATGGTGGGGTGGAGTGCCATTAAGGACAGGTCTTCCTTGCCCTCAATGGCGTCAATAAGGTGTTCCGTAGCCCAGGCCCCCATCTCGTAGTGGGGGAGGGCGACTGTGGTGAGGCCGGGGTGGAGGTTGGCTGCGATCAGTTCCTGGTCGTCAAAGCCCACTACGGAAAGGTCGCGGGGAATGCTGAGTCCCAGTTCGGCGGCCGCCCGGTAGGCACCCATGGCCATGCGGTCGTTGTAGCAGAACAGTGCCGTAGGCCTCTCCGTCCGCGAGAGAATGCGTTTCGCCGCCTCATAGCCGCCCTGCACTTCGGAGGCCTCGGACTCGACAGGTGCGGCATCGCCGTCGAGCCCTGCTTCGTTGAGCATGGCCCGGAAGGCCTGCAGCCGCTGACGGGTTGCTGGCACATCATCGGTGTTGTTGATGAAGCCCACCCGGGTGTGGCCGGCGTCGAGGAGGGCACCGACAGCGGCGCGGGCGCCGCCATCCTCGTCCGGTACCACTGCGGTGATGTTCCCGCCAATGGCAACGGAGTCCACCAGGACCGATGGGACGCTGGCCAGGTTCTCCGGAAGTTCCACGTTGCGGTGGTACATGGTGGCGTAAAGGATCCCGTCCACACGGCGCTCCAGGAGGGCCTGCACGTCGGCTTGCCTTGATTCGAGGCTGGCCGAACCCGGGGTGTTGATGATCATGAGGTTGTACCCCCGGGCTTTGGCGGCCTCATCAGCGCCAAGGATGATCCTGCCCGCGTGGGGCGTGGTGGCGATTTCCTCGCTGACCAGCCCCAGCATGCCGGTCCTTTGCGTACGGAGGGCCTGGGCCAGGCGGTTGGGGCCGTAACCGAGTTCTTCGGCGGCCATCCTGACTTTGTCCCGCGTTTCGGGGCTGATCCGGGCATAGGAAACCTCGTTGAGGACGTGGGACACGGTGGTGACGGACACGCCGGCGGCGACGGCTACGTCCTTGATACCGATGTTCTTGCTGCTCATTGACTCCCACGTCCTTATGGTTGGTGACGCCCCCGAAGGGGCTATCAGTAGGCTACTCGTTGATGGTGGCGCTAGCCCTTGACCGCACCCAGCGTCATGCCCGCCACGATCTTTCGCTGCAGCAGGAGCGTCAGCAGGATGACCGGGATCGAGTACACCGCGGCGAGGGCCGTCATGGAACCCCAGTCCAGGCCGAACTGCGTTTGGAAGTTCGCGATCACCACTGGCGTTGTCTGGGAGCGGATCGCTGTCATCAGGAGTGCGAACAGGAATTCGTTCCAGGAAGCCAGGAAGGCGAAGATCGCTGTGACGGCGATACCGCCGGACACCACGGGGAGGACCACCCGCCACAGGGCACCGAGCCTGCTGCATCCGTCCACGGTTGCGGCTTCTTCAAGGTCCCGGGGGACGGATTCGAAGAAGCTGGACATCAGCCAGATCGAGAGGGGCAGCGAGATGGTGGTGTGCGCAATGGACAGGGCTATGGGGGTGTCGGCCAGCCCTGCGGAGGACATCATGGACGCCAGCGGAATGCCGATGGCCACCGGCGGGACCATGCGGGTCACCAGTGCGGCCATGATGAACACCCGGCCGCTGGGGGTCTTGTACCGGGTGATGCCGTAGGCGGCCGGCACTGCCAGGACCAGTGACAACAGCGTGCTGATGACCGCTGTTTGGATGCTGTTGATGAAGGACGCCACCACGCCGCTGCGGCCCAGTGCGCTGGTGTAGTTCTCCAGCGTCCACTCGCGGGGCAGGATGGTGGGCGGGACGGCGATGGTGTCGATCGGCGTCTTGAACGACGTGAACAGCAGGTACAGGAACGGGAAACCGTACAGCACCATTGCTACCGCCAGCAGGATCCACAGGATGGTCCGCGTGCTGCGCCGGCCGGCTTCGAGCCCTTCACGGTTGACCCCGCGACGCCGGAGCACTTGTGGTTCGCTAAGGCCCGACGGCGGCTGGCTGGCTATGGTGGCTACGCTCGCGTTGCTCATCAGTTGTCCTTTCCTGGCCGCCAGATGGTTGCCACTGCGACGAAGGCAATGGCAAGCATGGCGAGGAGGTAGATAGTGCCCATGGCGCTGGCGAGCCCGGGGTCGCCGAAGCGGATCATGGTGCGGTAGATCAGCAGGCTCATCGTTTCCGATGCCGACTGTGGTCCGCCGTTGGTCTGGATGAGGATGGTGTCAAAGGCCCTCGCAGCGTCGATTCCGCGGACCACCAAGGCAACAGCGATCACGGGGCGCAGCAGCGGAAGGATGATCCGGAACAGGAGCGCTGGAGCCCGGGCGCCATCCAGGCGGGCGGCCTCGAGCAGGTCGCCGGGAATGTTCTGGAGGCCGGCGAAGAGCACCAGGCACATAAAGGACGTCGTGAGCCAGATATCTGGGATGGCCACCGAGAACAACACAATGTTGGGGTCGGACAACCACCCGATCTGGTTGGGGTCCGACAGGATGCCTGCCTGATGGAGGAGCGTTCCGATGAGGCCGAAGTTATCGATCATCAGGAACTTCCACAGGAGGCCCGCAACGATCGGGGCGATCATCAGGGGGTAGAGGAACACTGTCCGCCAGATCTGGGACTTCTTGCCCAGGGCAGTGAAGAGCAACGCCATGCCGAGGCCGAGGGTGAACTCCAGTGCTACTACCACCACGGTGTAGCCCAAGGTCCGCCATCCGGCGCTGGTGAAGGCCTCGGAGGTGAATGCGGTGACGTAGTTTTGGAACCCCACAAAATCGCGGGGGCCGCCGGCGATGGGGGAGATCTTGAAGAAGCTGTCCGCCACCAGGCGGAAGAGCGGGTAGGCCACGAATACGGCCAGGAACAGTGCCGCGGGCGTCATCAGATAGAGGGCGAAGCGGCGATCGGAGATACGCACGGTTTTCTTTTCTGCTGGTTGGGACCGCGGCCGGCACTGTCATTTGAGTGCTGATGGTGCCGGCCGCGGAGTCTTTACTTCAGGAGGTCCTGGATCTGCTTCTTGGCATCGGCCAGGAGGGCTGAGGTGTCGCCACCGGCCACGGCCTTCTGCAGCAACGGGATCAGGACGGTATCAACGATCTGCTGCCACTTGGCGGTGGCGGGGCGGGTGGCCGTTGCCTGGCCGTTGAGGGTCTCGATGAGTGGCTTGAAGCTCTCGTATCCGGGCTGGTCCTGGTACTTCTGGAAGGCGCTGATCCGCGATGCCAAACCGAGCTTGGATTCGATTCCCTTGTCGTTGTAGTCGTAGGCGCACTTGACGAACTTCTTGGCAGCGTCAGTGTTCTTGGTTGCCTTGGGAACGGAGAGGTACCACGGTCCCGGAACGCCTGCGACGCCGGCGCTGCCGCCAATCATTGCTGCGGCTCCCACCTTTCCTGCCACGGGAGCATCGGCGGGAATCTGGCGGTAGGCGTGGGCCCAGAATCGGGTCATGGCGGTCTTGCCTTGGTTGAACAGGTTCTGTGCTGCCGCCCAGTCAACCTGTGCTGCACCGCTCGGGGCGTCCTTGGCCAAGCTCACGTAGAAGTCCAGGGCTTCCTTGTGGGCGGCGTTGTCGATGACCACATTGTTGTCCTTGTCCAGGACCATGGGGGAGCCGGCCTGGAGGACGTGGGCCAGCCATTCGGTTTCAACTGCGCCCTTGACGTCCGTGCCGTACATGCCGTCCTTGGTGAAGAACTCCGAAATGTCCTGGTACTGCTTCCAGGTCTTGGGCGCAGCGAGCTCGTAACCGTACTTGGCCTGGAAATCGGCCTTGTTCTTGGCGTCCTCAAACAGATCCTTGCGGTACAGGATGATCTCGGCGTTGGTCCAGGCCGGCATGCCGATGAAGTGGCCATTTACGTTTGCTTCCTTGACGAGCGCGGGGAAGATGTCCTTCTTGGCGTCGTCGGTAAAGAGCTCGTCGATGGGTTGGACGGCGTCCTTGAAGCTGGGCAGCCAGACCGAGTCCAGGGCTGCGACGTCGAAGGACACGTTGCCGGAGGAGAACTCGCTGGAAAGGCGGTTGAACATTCCGTCGTAGGGGAGTTCGACGAAGTTCACGTCGACGCCGGCGTCCTTCTTGCACTGTTCGGCGACGCCCGTGAGTTCGGCGTGGCCTCCGGCTTCGACCAAAACGTTGATGGAACTGGATCCTCCGGATCCGCCGGATGAGGGCGCCGGGCCTCCGGCGCCACAACCGGTGGCAACGAGTGCGACGGCGGTGCACAGCCCGCCGAGGGTGACGAGCTTGGAGATGGTGTTTCGAGTGGACATCGCTGTCGACTCACTTTCTCTTGAACGGAGTGGCAAAAACGGTGCTGAGGTTCATTTGGGTGACAAATCGTTTTGCCAAAACGACTTGGCAAGAGTTTAGGCCTCTAATATTTCTGGTGTCAAGGGTCACATCGGCGGGAGGTCCGGAGCGGATCGTGCCAAAATACTGGCCCGGATTTTGGCGTTGACAGCCCTCACAACTGCTCTTAGTGTTTCTCCCAACCCCCCTTGGATAAACGATTTGGCACGCCCGTGCCTGACTGCCACGCCGAGGCGCCGGGCTGTGGACGAGGACTGACAGGAGATCCAGTGGGAACTGGCAGGAAGCTTGAAATGACCGACCCGGGACGCCGAATGCTCGTGGGGGCAGGGGCTGTGGGCGCGCTGGCTGCGGCCTTGAGCCTTGGAACATCCCCAAACGCAGAGGCCGCGGAGGAGACTAAAGGGGGTCCCTTCAACTCGCCGAACGCCTATGACGTCACGGCTTGGAAGATCAAAGGAAAGCCCAAGATCACGGCGGAGTCGGATATCGGTGCCGTCATCAATGACATCATCGCTGACATAAAAAAGCGCCAGGCGACGCCGGAGACCAGGCCGGGAGCCGTTGTCATCATTCCTCCGGGGGACTATGACCTTCGCACCCAGGTGGTGGTGGACGTGGACTACCTCACCATCGCAGGGTTTGGTCATGGCTTCTTCTCCCGAAGCATCAAGGACAACGTCGACACCACGGGCTGGGTAAACCTGCAGCCGGGCGGCAGTCACATCCGCGTCCTGACGCCACCTTCGGCGCCCCAGGCATTTCTCGTGCGCAGGAACGGAAGCCCCCGCCTGTCCGGGATCGTGTTCAGGGATTTCTGCCTTGATGGGGTTTCTTTCACCCCGGACGCGAACAGCTACAAAAATGGGAAGACCGGCATTGACGTAGCATCCGACAACGACTCCATCCACATCACGGGGATGGGGTTCGTCTATCTCGAGCACGCTCTGGTAGTCCGGGGCGCCGACGCCCTGCGGATCCACGACAACATGATCGCCGAATGCGGGAACTGCGTGGAACTGACCGGAGCCGGTCAGGCAACGATTGTCAGCGACAACCTGATGGGTGCCGGCCCCGAGGGCGTGACTCTTCTGGCCGAAAACCACGAAGGCCTCCTGGTCACAGGAAACAACTTCTTCCCCAGAGGACGTAGTCTCCTTGAGTTCACAGGCTGCAACCGTTGCAGTGTGATATCAAACAGGTTCCAGGGCTTCTATCCGGGCATAATGCGCCTTCTGAATGGATGCAAAGAAAACCTCATCACCTCCAACCACTTCCGCCGGGGCGCGGAAGGGTTTCCGCCCTTCATCGACCGCACCAACGGACTCGATGACCTCTACGGCGTCATCCATACGCTGGGAGACAACAACCTCATCTCAAACAACCTTTTCGCTTACGACGTCCCGCCGAACAAGGTTGTCCCTGCCGGTGCCCAGCCGACCATCATCCTGATCGCAGGAGGGGACGGCAACGTCATAGCCACCAACCACGTGGTCAGCAATGTTGCCACCCAGCACGTGGTTCTTGACGGATCGACTACCCATTCGAAGGTACTCGACAGCGGAGCCGCAGCCACCATCACGTCATACAGCCAGGACACGGCCATCCGGCCCACACCCTGACGCTCAACGCATAAAGCACGACGGCGGCTGGCCACCTTGGTGACCGGCCGCCGTCGTGCTTCCCGAACCTCAGTCCGCCTTGACCGCCAGCACGGGGCAGTCCGCCTCCAGCAGGATCCGCTGGGAGACGCTGCCCATGATGAGCTTGCCCACCGGGCTGCGGCGGCGGAGGCCGATCACGATCAGCCCGGCGTCATGCTCATCAGCTGCGTCCAGCACTTCGGCTGCTGCGTCGTGGCCGCGGATGGGCTGCTTGATGACGTGCTGCACGCCCTGCGAAGCAAGACGTTCCTCGATGCTCTGGATGTCCGGCTCCTGGGCGTAACGGTTGTCCACCAGGGCGTCGCCCTTGGAGGAGTTGATGACCAACAGAGTGTCATTGCTCTTCTTGGCCTCTGCGATGGCCTGGGTCAGCGCCGCTTCGCCTTCGGGTGTGGGGACGTATCCCACCACGATGGTCATGGTTTCTCCTGTTTCCGATGGGTTGGGATGGTGGCTTCCGTGGTGGTTGACGGCGGCACGGACGCAACGGCGTGGTCCGCGCTGGGTTCAGCGTCGTCGTAGCCAATGGGCATGGCCTTTGCCGGACGGCTGCGCCGGATGAGCTTGAGCACCAGCGGCCACGCCAGGATGATGCCGATGATCACATAAATTCCGACGGCGATCGGCTCACTGAAGAGCCCGGCAGGGTCGCCGGCACTGAGCTGCAGGGTCTTGCGGAGCTGGCCTTCCAGGCGAGGGCCGAGGATGACGCCCAGGATGAGCGGCAGGACGGGGAGCCCGAACCGCCGCATCATGAAGCCGAGTGCGCCGAGGACCAGCAGGATCACCAGGTCGAACGCCTGCAGGTTCACCGAGTAGGCGCCCAGGGTGGCGAAGAACAGGATGCCTGCGTACAGATACGGGCGGGGGAGTTGCAGGAGCTTGGCCCACAGGGGTGCCAGCGGAAGGTTGATCAGCAGGAGCAGGAGGTTGCCAATGAAGAGGCTGGCAATCAACGCCCAGACCAACGGTCCTTGGCTGGAGAAGAGCTGCGGACCAGGCTGGATGCCGTAGGACGTAAATGCTGCGAGCATCACGGCGGCCGTTGCGTTGGTGGGCAACCCGAGGGCCAGCATGGGGGTGAGCGTGCCCGCCGCCGCTGCGTTGTTGGCAGCTTCTGGCCCGGCCACGCCCTCAATTGCACCGTGTCCGAATTCTTCGGGGTGCTTGCTGAGGCGCTTTTCCGTGACGTAGGAGAGGAACGTGGGGATTTCGGCTCCACCTGCTGGGAGTGCGCCGAACGGGAAACCGAACACTGTGCCGCGGAGCCACGGCTTCCAGGAACGCTGCCAGTCCTTCTTGCCCATCCACGGACGGCCCACCGGAATGATGTGCAACGGAGTACGGCGCAGATGCGCGGCAACCCAGAGCGCTTCACCCACGGCGAAGATAGCGACTGCCACCACCACAATGTCCAGTCCGTCGGACAACAGCGGAATGCCGAACGTGAGGCGGCTTTGACCGGTCACGGAGTCCAAACCAACCAGGCCGATGGCCAGGCCCAGGCCCAAGGAGGCAAAGCCGCGGAGACGTGACTTGCCCAGGACTGCGGTGACGGCCAGGAGCGCCAGCATCATGATCGCGAAGTAGCTGGGCGAGCCCAGGCTGACGGCGAACTTCACAACGATCGGCGCGCAGACGGCAAGGAGGGTGGTGCCAATGGTTCCGGCAACGAACGAGCCGATGGCCGCCGTCGCAAGCGCTTGGGCGGCGCGTCCCGCCTTGGCCATCTTGTTGCCTTCAATGGCTGTAACCACGGATGAGGATTCACCCGGTGTATTCAACAGGATGGAGGTGGTGGAGCCGCCGTACATGCCGCCGTAGTAGATACCGGCGAACATGATGAACGCGCTGGTGGGTTCAAGGGCATAAGTAACGGGGAGGAGCAGTGCCACGGTCATGGCCGGGCCCAGCCCGGGGAGGACACCAACAGCGGTGCCCAGGATGACGCCGATCATGGCGTACATCAGGTTCATGGGAGTCAGGGCGGTGGAGAAACCGTCCATCAAGGAGGACCAGACGTCCATCAGAGGATTCCTTCCAGGAGCCCGGCCGGCAAAGCAATGCCCAGGCCGAGGTAGAAGCCGTAGAAGGTGAGCAGGGAGAGCGCCACGGAGATGATTCCGTCGCGAATGTACCGGCGGCTGCCCAGGGCAAGGACGCTGCCCCAGAACAGGACGGTGCCGGAGATGACCCAGCCGGCCCAGTCGATCAGCAGGATGTTCAGGAGGAATGCACCCGCCAACGGAAGGATGGTCTTCCAGTCCGCAGGATGGGTCAGGTCCACATCCTCGCCTTCTTCGGCTTCGCCTTTACCGCCACGGAGGACGTTGATGGCCAGCAGCACCGCGCAGATCAGGAGAATTCCGGCAACAATGAACGGGACCGTTTTGGGGCCAACGGGGTCTGACTTGGAGTACGGGGTTACCAGGCCGTTGGCGTCGAGGAAAACAAGGACGCCAACCACGCCGAGCAGGAGGGCTACCCCCAGCTCGGCGCGGCCTTTCAAGCCTGTTACTGCAGAGCTCACGCCAGACCAAGCTTGGTGAGGACGTCCGCCACCCGCTTGTCCTGGTCGGTCAGGAAGGTCTTGAACTGATCGCCGGTGACAAAAGCGTCCGTCCAGCTGTGGGTCTTCAGCGCTTGCTTCCAGCCCTCGGAAGCGTGCATTTTCTCCAGTGCGGCGATCAGGGACTGCTTGTCGGCGTCGCTGATGCCTGGAGGGGCCACCACGCCACGCCAGTTGCTGAACACCAGGTCAATGTTGGATTCCTTCAGCGTGGGTGCGTCCACGCCGTCGAGCCGCTTTTCACCGCTGGTGGCGAGCACACGGACTTCGCCGGACTTGATCTGCTCCAGGTACTCACCGGCGCCGGAAGCGGCAAAGCCGAGCTTGTTGCCCAGGATGGCGGGCAGGAGGTCGCCACCGCCGTCGTAGGAAACAAAGTTGACCTTGGTGGCGTCGATGCCAACGGCACCGGCCAACTGCATCGGCAGCAGGTGGTCAGGTCCGCCGGGGGAGGAGCCTCCGCCCACTGAGATGGATCCCGGATCAGCCTTCCAGGCTTTCACAAGGTCGTCGATGGTCTTGTAGGGGGAGTCCTTGCTGACCATGATGGCGCCCGGCTCTTCAATCAGCTTTGCCAGGGGCGTAGTGTCCGTCAGCTTTGACTGCGACTTGTTGGTGTAGCTGGCACCAACGACGCCCAGGCCCATCAACATGGCGAGATCGCCATTGCCCTTCTCATTGACCACCCGGGCCAGGCCGACAGTGCCGCCGGCACCGGCGAGGTTGAAGACCTCGGTGTTGTTGGCGATCTTCTCGTCATCAAGGACCTTGGCCGCTGCGCGGGCCGTGGTGTCATAGCCGCCGCCGGGAGTGTTCGGCACCATGATCTGGAGCCCGGTGATGGGTCCGGCTGCCGCGCCGGAGGTTTCCGAACCGGTGGAGTTCTTGCCTGTGGCACCGCAACCTGTGGCCATCAGGGCGAGGCCGGCGGCGACGGCGGCGACTCGCAATGCGCGGATCTGGCGCATGGTGTTCCTCTTCTCAGTTATGAATTCTGTCCAGGGCGGTCATCGTTGAGCCCCGGAGACTGATGCTAGGCGGGCGCGTGACGGCGATCACTCTTGTGTTCGCAGTGATCTTTAAGTTCATTGCGTTCACGGACCGCAAAGGTCCCGGAAGGGTCTGGGGTATAGTTCCCGTACGCCACGCGGAGCACCCCCCAGCCAGCTCCGATCACCGGCACCACCTAAGGAACCGCACCGTGACTCGACGCAGAGGCATGTCCCTTGCAGGGCAATACCTGGTACTGCAGTTGCTCATTGTGTTGGCCGTCCTGGTAGCTGTTGTCGCAATCTCCCTGGCCCAATCCGCCGAAGCTTTCGAACGGACCGAGGGGCGCAGGGCGTTGTCCGCCGCCGAAGCCCTGGGCAACAACCCCACCGTACGGGCACTGCTGCCCACGGCAGAACCACGTGGCGGTTCAGCCCTTCCGGCAGTTGCCGAGTCCGTCCGCACGGTGTCCGGATCGGCGCACGTAGCGTTGGCCAAATTGGATGGCACCGTCATCACTGCCTCCGACCCCGGACTGATAGGCCGCAAGCTTCCCCTGGGTGAAAGCAGGGTCATGGAGGGCCGTGCCTGGACCGGTGTACTCAACGCCAACAACAGCGAAGTCCTTTCCGCCCACGTGCCGGTCATAGACGACTCCGGAACCATGATCGGCATCGCCTCGATCAGCCGCAACTATCCCTCCACACTGGAACGCCTGGGCGACGCCGTGCCCAACCTGCTCACCTACCTGGGAGTTGCAAGTGTCCTGGGAGTGGCCGGCTCGCTCCTGTTGTCCCGGCGCGTAAAACGCCAGACACTGGGCATGGAACCCCGGGAAATCACAGGTCTGGTGGAGAACCGCGAAGCCATGTTGCAGGGTTTGAAAGAAGGCGTTGTCGCGCTGGATCCCCACGAACGGATCACCGTGGCCAACCAAAGCGCGCGGCAGCTCCTGGGCCTTCCGCCGGACTGCGTCGGCAAGAAGCTCCGGTCCCTTCATGTGGACCCCGCGCTGAAGACCGTCCTGACGCGCGACCAAGCAGACCCGGACCAGTTGGTGCTGGTAGGTGAACGGCTAGTGGTGATGAACCGCGTGGCCCTCCACTCGCATGGGCGCGACATCGGTTCCGTGACAACCCTGAGGGACCGGACAGAACTGTCCTCCTTGGAGAGCGAACTGGGCGCCACCCGCACAGTCACCAACACGTTGCGGGCGCAAGCGCACGAGTTCGCCAACCAACTCCACGTCATCTCTGGCCTGATCCAGATCGGCGAATACGACTCCGTGGTGCAGTTCGTCAACGGCGCCACAGTGGAACGCACCCGGCTCAACGACGACATCACCAGCCGGATCGAAGACCCCGCGCTCGCCGCCCTGCTTATCGCCAAGGCCAGCCTGGCGTCGGAACGTGGCGTGGACGTGCAGTTGGACCCCGGGTCCACTCTTTCGCCGGTGCCCGAGGAACTCTCCCGGGACGTCACCACCGTGGTGGGGAACCTGGTGGATAACGCGTTCGACGCCGTCACCGGGTTTGCGGGGGCAGCGGTCACCGTTCTGGTGGCCGACTCGGTGGACGGCGTCACCGTCACCGTTCGGGACAACGGCCCCGGCGTACCCTCGGATTCCGCAGAAGAGATTTTCCGGCAAGGCTTCTCCACCAAGGACCCGGGCCCCGGAGACGCCCGGGGTTTTGGGCTGGCGCTCTCGCGGGTGATTTGCCGGCGCAGCGGAGGGGACCTGACCGTGGCCAACGACGCGGGTGCCGTGTTCACCGCCCGGTTCACAAAGCAGGATTCACACGCAAAGAAAGAGGCAGCGCAGCCGTGATCAAGGTCCTGATCGTCGACGACGACTTCATGGTGGCCAAAGTCCACGCCGGGTTCATCCAGAGGACACCCCACTTTGAAGTGGTGGGAGTGGCCCACACCGGAGCCCGTGCCGTGATGGAAACCGAACGCCTTCAACCCGACCTGGTGCTATTGGACATCCACCTTCCGGACATCAGTGGCCTGGACCTGATGCACCAGCTCCGGGACGTGGCCCCGGACCTGGACGTACTGGTGATCAGTGCCGCCCGGGAAGTAGAGACAGTGCGCAAAGCCCTGCGTGGCGGGATAGTGCATTACCTGATCAAGCCGTTCTCCCAAGCGGACCTGCAGGAAAGGCTGGAACACTACCTCAGCGCCTACCAAGGACTGGATTCTTCCAAGGACCAGGCTGAACAAGCCGACGTCAACCGGGTATTCGGTGTCAGCGTCTCGGAGCGGTCACTGCCCAAGGGCTGCAGCGTGGAGACCCTCGAACTGGTCGAATCCGCGCTCAAGTCCGCGCCCGGAGACCTGTCCGCCGCCGAGGTTGCCGAACAGCTGGGAACTTCCCGTGTGAGCGCCCGCCGATACCTTGAGTACCTCCACGACGAAGGTGCGTTGGACGTCCGACTCAAGTACGGCGTCGGACGTCCTGAACGGCGATACGTGTTGAAGGGGCGGTGACGGGTATCCCTGCCTAGCCGAACAGGACGGCAGCTTCGTCATAACGGTCCTGGGGAACGGTCTTGAGTTTCCCCAAAGCCTCATCGAAACTCACACTCAATATTTCCGTCCCTTTGAGCGCCACCATGGTGCCCCAACGACCCTCGACGACGGAGTGGACTGCGGCCATGCCCAAACGCGTGGCCAACACACGGTCAAAAGCGGTCGGCACTCCACCGCGCTGGATATGGCCGAGGATCGCAGTCCGGGTTTCGATACCCGTAATCACTTCCAGTTGCGGGGCTAACTGATCGGCGATGCCACCCATACGTGGACGGCCGAAGGTGTCCAGGCCCCGTTCGGAGTGAGGGGTCTCCATGTGGTTAGGAACGAAGCCCTCAGCTACTACCAGCAAGGGTGCCCTGCCGCGGGCATGTGCTTCCAGCATCCATTGGCCGATCCGCTCCACGCTGACCTTTTGCTCAGGAATCAGGATGGCATGCGCGCCGGACGCCATACCTGAGTGGAGGGCGATCCAGCCCACGTGCCGTCCCATGACCTCAGCGATCATGCAGCGGTGGTGCGACTCACCGGTGGTCCGGAGCCGGTCCATCGCTTCGGTGGCGATATGCACCGCGGTATCGAATCCGAAGCTGTAATCCGTGGCGTCGAGATCGTTGTCCACGGTCTTGGGAACGCCCACGATATTGAGCCCGGCATCGGTGAGCCTTTGGGCGGCGGCCAGGGTGCCCTCACCACCGATCGCGATGATTGCGTCAATGCCCAGGCGGTCCAAGTGCCCTTTGATGACGTCCGGGCCACCACCATCGCCGAAAGGGTTGGTGCGCGATGTCCCCAGGATGGTGCCGCCTTGCTTGGCAATGCCGCGGACCATGGAGCGGGGGATATCGACGACGTCACCTTCCACCACTCCGCGCCATCCGTCCCGGAACCCCACGAACTCGAGTCCGTGGATGGCGATGCCCTTCAGGACCGCCCCGCGGATCACCGCATTCAATCCGGGGCAGTCGCCGCCGCTGGTCAGGATTCCAATCTTCATGCTTCAGCTCACTTTGTTGGGGCTGGCTTTTGGACGGCCATCAGGAGCCCGCGGCTGCCAGTACGGACAGGGCTTCCTCCACCATGTTCGCCACGGGGTAGGACGGCCGGTGCACGCCTGCCATTTCCTCCATAATCCGGACAACCTGGCAGCTGTAGCCGAACTCGTTGTCGTACCAGACGTAGAGAACCAGGTTCTTGCCGTTCGAGATGGTGGCCAGCCCATCTACTATCCCTGTGTGCCGGGACCCCACGAAGTCCGTGGAAACAACGTCCGGGGAATCGATGTAATCGATCTGATGCCGTAGGTCCGAATGCAGCGCCATTCCGCGCAGGTAAGTGTTGACGTCGTCCTTGGTGGTGCCGCGCTCAAGGTTCAGGTTCAGTATGGCCATGGACACGTCAGGCGTGGGCACCCGGATGGCGCTTCCGGTGAGCTTGCCCTGCAACTCGGGCAGCGCCTTCGCCACGGCCCTGGCAGCCCCGGTTTCGGTGATGACCATGTTCAGCGCAGCAGAGCGGCCCCGGCGGTTTCCCTGGTGAAAGTTGTCTATGAGGTTCTGATCGTTCGTGAACGAGTGGACCGTTTCCACATGGCCATGGACTATTCCGTACTTGTCATTGAGGGCTTGCAGGATCGGTGTGATGGCGTTGGTGGTGCAGGACGCCGCGGAGACGATCGTGTCGTCGTCGTTGACGTCCCGGTGGTTGATGCCGTGCACGATGTTCTTCAGCCCACCCTTGCCCGGTGCGGTCAGCAAAACACGGGCGGCACCTTGACTCAGGAGGTGCTGCGAGAGGCCTTCTGCGTCCCGCCACCGTCCGGTGTTGTCAACAATCAAGGCGTCCCTGATCCCGTACGCCGTGTAATCGACCGTGGCGGGGTTGTCCGAGTAGATGACCTGGATGCGGACGCCGTTGGCCGTAATGGTGTTGGCCTCGTGGTCTACCTTGATGGACCCTTCGAAGGGTCCATGGACCGAGTCCCGACGCAGCAGGCTGGCGCGCTTGGTGAGGTCGTTCTCCGCGCCTTTGCGAACAACAACCGCCCGAAGCCGCAGGCCATGGCCGCCGCCCGCCTGTTCCACCAGAAGCCGCGTCAGCAGGCGTCCAATACGGCCAAAACCATAAAGCACGACGTCGGTGCTGCCGCCGGCCCCGCCGCCGCGCCTGCCCGCTACTCCCGCGAGTTCTGCGCGGAGGAATTCCTCAACGCTGGTGCCCGTGCGCTTGTCCTTGAACTTCTGGTTCAGGCGGGCGATATCGACGGTTGCCGGTCCGAGCTGGAGTTGGACCAATGCGTTGACCAAGGGAGCGGTCTCTTCCAGGAGGAGTTCCTCCTTGCTGATCCGGCGGGCGAAACGATGGGCTTTGAGGATGCTCATGGCGGACTGATTGACCAGGCTGCGTCCGTGGATGGTGGTGACCACGTTGTTTTCCCGGTAGAGCCGGCCTATGACGGGAATCATGGCCTCGGCGAGGGCCTCCCGCCCCATCCATTCGGCAAGGCAAGTATCTGAAGTAAGCATCGGTCTGCCTTTCCGGAGGAGCTGTGGGACAGGTTCGCCTGCGGCAACGAATGCTGCAGCGGCTGACTTCCATCGTCCTTCGGGCGCGACGAACCCGAAACGCTAATTCGGGATGGTTCTTCCCACTCCTTTGAGTGGGCGCGGTCCTTTCAGTCCCGTTGCTGGGACTGGGCGTACTCGAGGGTGAGTTTCGTGTCGATCAGATGGAAGACGTTCCGCCTGATGTGTTCCTGCACCAAGGCCTCCGCTGTGCCCGGTTGGTCCCGGGCTATTGCCCGGGCCAGTCCAAGGTGCTCGGCGGCAGCGGTTGCGGTGTCTACCGGCACCCCGAGAGGAGTCCATAGCTGTTGGACGGTCTCTTGTTGGAGCCGGATCTCGGCGCTGGCAAGCCTCGGTGACCGGGCGGCGACAGCAAGTTGGATGTGGAACCGGCTATCCGCGGCTGCTCGGACTTCGGGAGACGCAGCACCGTCCAGTACGCCGGCCAACATATGCAGGCACTTGAAGTCCTGGGGTTCGGCGCGCTCGCAGGCAAGACGGACAACTGCCGTGGAGATGGCAATGTGCTCCTCACCGATGTCCCGTATTTCCGGAATCGATGTTGAGAGGAACCACGCCTGCATCTCGTCGGCAGGGTACAGGGGGTATCCGGCGACGAACGACCCGCCACTTCGCCCTCTGCGGGTCTCCACGGTTCCCCGGATGCGCAGTTCAGTCAGGGCTTCGCGAAGAGTCGTGCCCCCAACACCGAACTTTTCCGAGAGGGCGGTCTCCGCCGGCAGGCGTTCACCGACGTTGAGCAAACCCAAAGCAACGGCCGTGGAGATCCTGTCGACGATCGCCTCGGCCCGCTCGATCTCCGGCAGTGGCCGGTAGATCTGCGACTCGAACGGAGAAGGCGGTGCCAAGTGTCTCAGCTCCCAAGAACGGCTACGAGGTGGCTCCAATACTACAGAGCACGGTTGCGCAGGCTGGGCTGAGGACTGCCACCCCATCCTTAAGGGTAGGAAGAACCGTCAGAAAACAGTGTTACCCCATCCCTTGTGTTTCGGAAGCATAGTCAACAACCGAACATCACTCCGAAGGCCCCTACGGGCAGAGGACCGAATCGAAGGGACCATAGATTGTGAATCCGGCAGCAAACGCAACGAATGCGGCTCCGACCACGACCCCGTCCGACATTGCCCGCAACATTTCCCTCGTCCTTGACGAGATGTCGGGGACGGTCGTCAAGATTGATGAACAGCAGATGGCCCGCATTGCAAGCCACCTCGCACACCCTGGACGAATCTTCGTGGCGGGAGCCGGTCGCAGCGGGCTGGTCCTTCGGATGGCCGGCATGCGATTGATGCATTTGGGCCTGGCTGTCCATATCGCCGGTGATGTAACAACTCCGGCCATCTCCTCCGGAGACCTCCTTCTGGTGGCCTCCGGATCGGGCACCACCTCCGGGGTGGTCAAGTCCGCGGAAACGGCCGCTAAGGCAGGGGCCCGCATCGCAGCTTTCACCACCAACCCGGACTCGCCGCTCGCTGGGCTTGCTGATGCATTGGTGATCATTCCGGCAGCCCAGAAGACCGACCACGGATCGTCGAAGACCCGTCAGTACTCCGGCTCGCTGTTTGAGCAGGCCCTGTTCGTGGCCACGGAAGCCATCTTCCAGTCCCTCTGGGACAACGATCCGCAGCCTGCCGAAGAGCTGTGGCTGCGGCACGCGAACCTCGAGTAACCCACCCATCGATTTCTCACACTCAGATCAGTTCTCAACAGAAAGCAGTAACGTCATGAAACTCCAAGTTGCCATCGACCTCCTGACCACCGAAGCCGCCCTGGAGCTGGCTGGTCAGGTCGCCGAATACGTTGACATCATTGAGCTCGGCACTCCGTTGATCAAAGCGGAGGGCCTGTCCGTGATTACGGCGGTCAAGGACGCGCACCCGGACAAGATCGTCTTCGCGGACCTCAAGACCATGGATGCCGGTGAGCTCGAGGCCGACATCGCGTTCAAGGCCGGGGCTGACCTGGTAACCGTGCTCGGAGCCGCTGACGACTCCACCATTGCAGGGGCGGTCAAGGCAGCTAAAGCGCATAACAAGGGCGTTGTTGTTGACCTTATCGGCATCGCGGACAAAGTCACCCGCGCCAAGGAGGTCCGCGCCCTGGGCGCCAAGTTCGTGGAAATGCACGCTGGCCTGGATGAGCAGGCCAAACCCGGCTTCGACCTGAACGGTCTCCTCCGCGCCGGCTCGGAAGCCCGTGTTCCGTTCTCAGTGGCTGGCGGCGTCAAGGTTGCCACCATCGGAGACGTCCAAAAGGCTGGTGCCGACGTCGCTGTGGCCGGCGGCGCCATCTACGGTGCCGACGATCCGGCGGTGGCCGCCAAGGCTCTTCGCGCAGCTATCGTGTAGCAAACGGATCGAAGGTGGTGTCCCGCGGACGATGAGTCTTGGGGCACCACCTTTTTTGATGTCCGCGTCAATCACTTCTACTACTCTTTCGAGTAGTTTCACCCCTGCTGCCGCATGCCGTGGCTGTGGGCCAGCGCGATCGCCTCAGTTCGTGAACCGACGTCGAGCTTTTTGAAAAGGTTCCGCACGTGGAACTTCACCGTATTTTCGCTGATGCCCATGGCCGCGGCGATGGTGCGGTTGCGGTGCCCGGAAGCCAGATGCTGGAGGACCTCCAACTCGCGTGCGGCCAGGTTCCAGCCGGCGACATCGCCAGCCGGACGTGCCGGAAGATCCAGCGGCAGTGAAACGAAGACGTCCGCACCCCAGCCGGACATGACGTCCATCCGCAGCTGACCGGTGAGGGCCTGGACCCTGCGGTCCAGGCGGCCGATATTGGGATCCTTGGTGGTCAACGCCCCGCCGCCGTCGTCGCGCACGTTGATCAGCAGGTTCTCGCCGTCGCAATCCCAATGCGTGCGTATCCGGGTTACCTCCGGCTGCTCCATCATGACCAGGACGAGTCCACGGACGATCGCGCGTGCAGCGTGCGCGACCTCCCCGGGGAGCGCCCGGCCGTTGAGGGGTGGTTCGATGAACTGAACCTCGATGCCGCTGAATCCGGTGAGGGGGCGGAGGTCCTCACGCAGGCGTTCAAAAGCCTTGGCCACAGGTTCTTCGACCAAGTCAGTGGTGCGGTCGCTGTGTGTGCGCAGCGCAATCAACGCTTTCGCGGCGAGGTCTGTCACGGTGGTGCGGGCTGTGGCGTGGTCCAGTGCCGATGACCGCAGCGCGGCCAGAAGCGTTTCCAACGTGGTGGAATGCAGGTCGGTCAGCTCGGCTGTGACCCGGAGCCGCTCCGCCGAAGCCGCCCGCGACTCCACCAAATACGACGGCGGTGCGTCCGCGACCTTTTCCTGTATCCGCCGGGCGGTCAGGTTCCAGAGGAACCGCAGCAGATCCAGCCAGGCACTGGTGTCGGGTTCGATCGGGTTGGGATCGGTGAGGACCAGTAGTGCGTTGCTGGGCGCGTGCTTGAGGGCCAGCGCATGCCTTTGTTTGCCGGCGAGTTCGGCCTCACCGAACCACGGATCCTCATCGGACAACTGCGCGCGAAGCAGGTCGAGCTCGGCAATCGAGACCTTGGAAATGATGTCCTCCGCACCGGCCTTTTTCTGCGGGCGCCCAGTGCAGTCCTCCGTGAAAATGACCAAGGCGCTGCTCCCGACGGAAGGAAGGGCAGCTTCACGGAGCCGCTGCGCTATGTGGGACAGCGGGGCATCGGCCAGGGCGGCCACGGCGTTCAACAACGGCCAGGGAAGGTCAGAGAGAGTCATGGCTGCATCCTTGTGCGCTCAGCAGGGCGGCGCCGCAGCGCGCACCCTGTAGGGGCAGAATCGAACCCCGTCCGAAAGTGTAGTCAAAAACTGTCAGAAAACAGTGTTATCACCCACTCCTTGTTTAGGAAGTATGAGGAGCAAGCAAAAGATGACGTGCTGGCCAGCCTTTTTATGGAGGCCAACTGATCGAAGGGGACATATCGTGAACCAAACAGAGAGCACGGCGGTCACATTCAGCGACTCAGGTCTTGCAGCCACACTGGAGTGGACCGTCGAGGACCAGCGGGCTGTTGACACGGCCCGCGTGTTGGCCGCCGACGCCGTGGAGAAGGTCGGCAATGGCCACCCTGGTACGGCGATGAGCTTGGCTCCGGCAGCGTACCTGCTGTTCCAGAAGCTGATGAGGCACGACCCCCGCGATCCGGAGTGGATCGGCCGCGACCGTTTCATCCTGTCACCGGGCCACTCTTCCCTGACGCTCTACATCCAGCTTTTCCTCTCCGGCTATGGCTTGGAGTTGAAGGACCTTGAGGCACTGCGTACCTGGGGTTCGCTGACCCCTGGCCACCCCGAGTACAAGCACACCGCCGGTGTGGAGATCACCACTGGCCCGCTCGGCCAGGGCCTCGCGTCCGCCGTTGGGTTCGCTTACTCGCAGCGCCGCCAGCGCGGCCTGTTCGACGCCGATGCTCCCGCCGGCGAATCGCCGTTCGACCACACCATCTGGGTGATCGCATCCGACGGCGACATCCAGGAAGGTGTCACGTCCGAGGCATCCTCGCTGGCCGGGCACCAGGAACTGGGCAACCTCGTAGTGATCTACGACGAGAACCACATCTCCATTGAAGACGACACCGACATCGCGTTCACAGAGGACGTCCTCAAGCGCTACGAAGCCTACGGCTGGCACACCCAGCGCGTGGACTGGACCCGCCCTAGCGACAACAATCCGACCGGCGATTACGTCGAGGACGTCCAGGAACTTTACTCGGCGCTGCTCGCAGCCAAAGCGGAGACCGCCAAGCCGTCCATCATTTCGCTGCGCACCATCATCGGCTACCCGGCCCCGAAGAAGCAGAACACCGGCAAAATCCACGGCTCCGCACTCGGTGCCGAGGAAGTCGCAGCGCTCAAAGAGGTCCTTGGCTTTGACCCCGGGAAATCCTTCGAGGTCGAACAAGCCGTTCTGGACCACGCCCGCAAGGTTGTTCAGCGGGGTGCAGCTGCCCGTGATCACTGGGATGCGACGTTCTCTTCCTGGCAAAATTCACATCCGGAGGGCGCCGCCCTTCTGGAGCGCATCGAGGCTAAGCAGCTTCCGGCCAATCTTGGCGAGGTTCTGCCGGTGTTCGAGGCCGGCAAGGACGTTTCCACCCGCGCGGCCTCGGGCAAGGTCTTGAACGCCATTGGCCCGGTCCTTCCTGAACTCTGGGGCGGTTCCGCTGACCTTGCCGAGTCGAACAACACCACCATCGAGGGTTCGCCGTCGTTCATCCCGACATCTCGTTCCACGGACGCCTGGAAGGGCAACCCGTACGGACGTGTCCTGCACTTCGGTATCCGTGAGCACGCTGCCGCGTCGATCGTGAACGGTATCTCCCTGCACGGCCGTACCCGCGCATTCTCCGGTACGTTCCTGATCTTCAGCGACTACCAGAAGCCGGCTATCCGGTTGTCAGCGTTGATGGGGGTCCCCTCCATCTATGTGTGGTCCCACGATTCCATCGGCCTGGGTGAAGATGGGCCTACCCACCAGCCTGTGGAGCAGCTCGCGACCCTCCGGGCCATCCCGGGCCTGGACGTTGTCCGCCCGGGCGACGCCAATGAGGTGGGGATCGCCTGGCAGACCATCTTGGAGAACCACCAGAACCCCGCAGGCATCGTGCTGACCCGCCAGAACGTGCCGGTCTTTGAGCGCGGTGACGGCGAAGCCACCGGGGATACCTTCGCGTCCTCCGCAGGTGTTGCCAAGGGTGGCTACGTCCTGGCGGAGGCTTCCCGCGATGGTCAGACGGTCGACCCGCAGGTGATCCTGATCGGCACCGGTTCAGAGGTCCAACTCGCCGTCGCTGCCCGCGAAGCCCTCCAGGCCGAAGGCATCGCTGCCCGCGTGGTTTCCATGCCCTGCGTTGAATGGTTCAACAAGCAGGACGAGGCCTACCGCGAGTCTGTCCTTCCCGCGTCCGTAAAGGCCCGCGTCTCCGTCGAAGCCGGCCTGGCCCTGGGTTGGAAAGAATTCGTCGGCGACGCCGGCCGCTCCATCTCCCTGGAACACTTCGGCGCCTCCGCCGACTACAAGCGGCTCTTCAACGAATTCGGCATCACCGCCGAAGCCGTTGCCGCCGCAGCCAAAGACTCCCTCGCTGGCTTGACGGCCTAATCATCGACTACAGGAGAATCACCATGTCTACTACTCCCACCCAGCAACTCTCCGACGCCGGTCTCTCCATTTGGCTGGACGATCTTTCCCGCCAGAGGCTCTCAAGTGGCAGCCTGCAGGACCTCATCGACCACAAGAACGTGGTGGGTGTGACCACCAACCCGTCCATCTTCCAGGCCGCCATCACGTCCGGCACGGATTACGACGACGCGATCATTGCGCAGGCCGCAGCAGGGGCCAGCGTCGAGGAAACGATCTTCGAGCTCACTACCACCGACGTCGCAGATGCCTGCGATCTTTTCGCACCCATCGCCGCTGCCACCGATGGTGTTGACGGCCGGGTCTCCATCGAGGTGGACCCCCGCCTCGCCTGGGACACGTCCGGCACCATCGCCGAGGCCAAGAAGCTCTTCGCCAAGGTCAACAAGGAGAATGTCCTGATCAAGATCCCGGCCACCCGGGAAGGACTCCCAGCCATCAGCGCGGTTCTTGCGGAGGGAATCAGCGTCAACGTGACCCTGATCTTTTCCCTCGCCCGATACCGGGCTGTGATCGATGCCTTCCAGTCGGGCATCAAGCGGGCCATGGAAAACGGTCATGATCTTTCGAAAATCCACTCTGTGGCATCGTTCTTCGTCTCCCGTGTCGACACGGAAATCGATCAGCGCCTTGACGCCATCGGCACCGAAGAAGCCAAGGCACTCAAAGGCAAGGCAGGGTTGGCCAATGCCCGGATCGCCTATCACGTGTACGAAGAACTTTTCTCCACGGAGCGCTGGGCTGTTCTGGCTGCAGCGGGGGCGCGTCCACAGCGTCCTCTCTGGGCTTCAACCGGTGTCAAAGACCCGGCATACCCTGACACCCTCTACGTCACGGAACTCGTTGCGGCCGGCGTAGTGAACACCATGCCGGAAAAGACACTGGATGCCACCTTTGACCATGGCATCGTCACGGGAGACACCATCGCGGGTACCTATGACGAAGCGACTGTCGTCCTCAGCTCCCTCCGAAACCTCGGCATCACCTACAACGAGGTGGTTGACCAGTTGGAATCCGAAGGTCTTAACAAGTTCGTCGCGAGCTGGAACGACCTGCTTTCCGACGTCGAAAGTGCCCTCACCGCCGCCCGCAATGCAGCGTGACCACCTGGCAATGCCAGCTCTGACCCTTACCGAAAGGCAGGCACCATGTCCCGCTCGCCCCTGACTTGCTGCATCAATCCCAGCATCCTCTCGGCTGACTTCGCCAACCTCGAATCCGAGCTGGCCCGCATCAGCAACGCAGACGCAGTACACGTCGACGTCATGGATAACAGCTTCGTCCCCAACCTGACCATCGGTCTGCCTGTCGTGGAGCGGCTGCAAAAGGTCAGCCCGGTACCGCTGGATGCCCACCTGATGATTTCCGACGCCGACCGTTGGGCACCGCTGTACGCGGACGCCGGCCTCTCGTCGGTCACCTTCCACGTGGAGGCCGCGATGGCTCCCATCAAGCTCGCACGCGAACTCAGGGCCCGGGGGGCCAAAGCGGGCATGGCTCTGCGGCCAGCCACTCCAGTGGAGCCTTACCTTGACATGCTTTCGGAGCTTGACATGCTGCTGCTCATGACGGTGGAGCCGGGCTTTGGTGGCCAGGCGTTCTTGGACGTGGTGCTGCCCAAGATCCGACGTGCCCGTGAGGCCGTGGATGGTTCCGGAGTGAGCGTGGCCATCCAGGTTGACGGTGGCATTACAGAGGAAACCATCCTCCGCGCAGCGGAGGCCGGCGCCAATGTCTTCGTGGCGGGTTCGGCCGTTTACGGTAAGCCTTCACCGTCCGAGGCGATTGAGGCGCTGCGGACCAACGGACAGCTTGCATTGGCCTCCAACAATCCACGGAAAGCCTGAGGCCACGCATGCGTGTTCACATAGCGACAGACCATGCCGGGCTGAAACTCAGCTCGCACCTGATCACTGCGTTGACGGCCAGCGGCTACGACATGGTGGACCACGGACCCGCGTCCTTCGACCCGGACGACGACTACCCGGCGTTCTGCATTAAGGCGGCGACCGCCGTCGTCAATGACCAGGAAGCGGGCGTGGAGGCGCTGGGGATCGTGCTGGGCGGGTCCGGCAACGGCGAACAGATATCGGCGAACAAAGTCAAGGGTGTGCGAGCAGCGTTGGTGTGGAACGTGGACACCGCTGTGCTGGCCCGGCAACACAACAACGCAAACGTAATCGCTGTGGGTGGACGCCAACACAGTGTGGAGGAAGCCACGCAGTTGATCAGAGCGTTCCTTGCCGAACCGTTCAGCAACGCCGAACGCCACGAGCGTCGAATCGGCCAAATTACCGCATACGAGACCGACGGGGAGGTTTCCGAGTAGCCATGCCCATTGCAACCCCAGAGATTTACTCCGAGATGATTGATCGTGCGAAGGCTGGCGGTTTCGCTTTCCCTGCGGTGAATGTGACGTCGTCGCAGACTCTGAACGCTGCGATCCGCGGTTTCGCTGAGGCCGAATCGGACGGCATCATCCAGGTTTCCACCGGTGGTGCAGCGTACTGGTCCGGTGCTTCGGTCAAGGACATGGTGGCCGGTTCGCTGGGTTTCGCCGCGTTCGCCCGTGAAGTTGCGAAGAACTACAACGTCAACATCGCCTTGCACACGGACCACTGCCCGCAGGATAAGCTGGCGGACTTTGTCCTGCCGTTGCTGTCCGCGTCCGAGGAAGCCGTGAAGGCCGGCAAGGACCCGATCTTCAACTCGCACATGTGGGACGGCTCGCACGAGACCCTGGAGGAGAACCTGCGCATCGGCCGGGAACTTTTGCAGCGCGCGGCTGCTGCGAAGATCATCCTCGAGGTTGAAATCGGCACCGTTGGTGGCGAAGAAGACGGCGTGGAGAACGAGATCAACGAGAAGCTCTACACCACCACCGAGGACGCCCTGGCTACGATCGAGGCCTTGGGTGCCGGGGAGAACGGCCGTTACCTGACCGCGTTGACGTTCGGTAACGTGCACGGTGTGTACAAGCCGGGCAACGTGAAGCTCCGCCCGGAACTGCTCAAGCAGATCCAGGCCGAGGTGGGTGCGAAGATCGGCAAGGAAAACCCGTTCGACCTCGTCTTCCACGGCGGTTCGGGTTCCACGGAGCAGGAAATCGCTGACGCTGTTTCCTATGGTGTGATCAAGATGAACATCGACACCGATACCCAGTACGCGTTCACCCGCCCGGTGGCCGGACACATGTTCTCCAACTACGACGGCGTCCTGAAGGTCGACGGCGAAATGGGCAACAAGAAGACCTACGACCCCCGCGTGTGGGGTGCTTCGGCCGAAGCAGGCATGGCCGCACGCATCGTCGAAGCCGCCCAGCAGCTCGGATCCGTCGGCAAGACCTTCTAGCCGTGGAACATCACCTGATTATCGATGGCCACAACGACATGTTGTGGAAGCATCATGAACTGGCTGGCTTGGACTTCGAACGTCTCGATCCTTCGCGTGAGCAGCTGCTGTTGCAGACGGACCTGGTCCGCCTGAAGCATGGGGGAGTAGGGGCACAGTTTTGGTCCATCTGGGTACCCGCCGACTCAGACCCGGCCGAGGCGGCGGCCCTCACACTGGCCCAGATCGAGGCCGTCCACCGTCTATGCGAGACCTACCCGCAGCTCACTGCCCTCGCGCGGTCCGCGGATGACATCGAGCGATGCTTCTCTGAAGGGAGGATCGCCTCCCTGATGGGAATGGAAGGCGGGCACCAGATCCTCGATTCCCTCGATGTGCTGCGGTTCATGTACCGCAACGGCGTCAGGTACATGACCCTCACGCACAACAGAAACACTGCGTGGGCGGACAGCGCAACGGATGTCCCAAGCGTGGGAGGCCTCAACGCCTTTGGCGAGTCCGTGGTGGAAACGATGAACGAACTGGGCATGTTGATTGACCTGTCGCACTGCGCAGATTCGACGATCGAGCAGGTCACCCGCCTCAGCAAAGCCCCGTTGTTCTTCTCGCACTCCGGCGCCCGGGCCCTATCCGACCATCCCCGTAACGTCACGGACAGCATGTTGGGCGCGGTCAGGTCCAGCCGGGGGATCGTCATGGTGGTGTTTCTTCCAGAGTTCCTTTCCGAGGAATACCGTCGATGGTCTGCTGCGCGTCAATCCGCGCAAGGGGACTGGATCGGGCCGCAGGCGGCGGTACGGGAAAATGCCTGGCTCGCGGAGAACCCAAAGCCTCCCTGCGGCATTCGGGAGATCTGTAACCACATCGAGCACATTCGGGACGTCGCCGGCGCGGAGCACGTCGGAATAGGCAGTGACTTCGACGGGATGACCCCGCCTCACGACATCGCATCGGTGGACCGCTTCCCCGCTTTGCTCGAGGAGCTGGAACGCCGCGGATGGTCCAGCTCTGAGATCGCCGCGCTGACCCACGGCAATCTGATCCGCGTCCTGCGGGACACCGAAGCGTCGGCGGAACACTAAACACGCCCCCGAACGGTCATCAGGGTGCCATCCCGCTGATTCGGATTCTTCCTGAAGTGAGTCGGACGCTGCTGCGAACGGCGGGTTCGGACGCATGAACGGCGTGCTTCGGGAGTCCGGCGGTAGCGGCTGTTCGGGAGGTTTGGGCAGGCATAGGTTGTCTCTCAGTTTGCATCATTCGTCAACTAACGGAGCCCTCGGGACTCCTGCTGAAGGAGTAACCATGTCTGGAAGCCCCGACGCCCATGTGGACCTTACCTATGACCGGACCCTTGCTACGCGTCGACCACCTGGCAAACGGAATTGCCCAGTGGCAGGCGGCCAGCCCCACGCAGAAGGGCCCACCGGGCTCGACCTGAGATGCCTCAGCAGGCCCAGCCGTGACGCTAATCCGATGGGCGACGATTTTGATTACGCCAAAGAGTTCCTGTCGGTGGACTTGGACGAGCTGGCCCGGGATGTGGACCAAGTGCTGACCACATCACAAGAGTGGTGGCCTGCCGACTTCGGACATTATGGACCGCTTGTCCTTCGCATGGCCTGGCACAGTGCCGGCACATATCGTCTGGGTGACGGGAGGGGAGGCGCCGGCGCTGGCATGCAGCGTTTCGCACCTCTCAATGGCTGGCCGGACAACCGTAACCTCGACAAGGCGCGCAGGCTCTTGTGGCCGGTGAAACAAAAGTACGGCTACAAGGTCTCTTGGGCTGATCTGATGATCTTCGCCGGCAATAGGGCCTTGGAGTCCATGGGTTTCAAAACCTTCGGGTTTGGGGGTGGACGCGAGGACGCCTGGGAAGCTGACGACACGTACTGGGGTCCGGAGGACACGTGGTTCGCCGACGAACGCCACAGCGGCATCCGGGATCTGCAGGAGCCCCTCGCGGCCAGCGAAATGGGTCTGATCTACGTGGACCCGCAAGGCCCAGCCACAGTCCCTGACCCCATCGCCGCAGCCCGGGACATTCGTCAAACATTCCAACGCATGGGGATGGACGACCAGGAAACGGTTGCCTTGGTAGCTGGTGGCCATACGTTCGGCAAGACCCACGGAGTCGCCCAGCCCGGCACCCATCTGGGACCTGAACCGGGGTTCGGAGGCTTCGAACTGCAAGGTCTGGGCTGGCCCAATTCGTTCGGAACAGGCAAGGGTGCCGACACCATCACCAGTGGGCTGGAAGGGATTTGGACGCCCACCCCGACCACATGGGACAACAGCTTCCTTGAAATACTGTTTGCGTACGAGTGGGACGTGGTTCTTAGCCCGGCAGGTCTCTGGCAGTGGGTTCCCAGCAATGGCGAAGGGGCCGGTACGGTTCCCGATGCCCACGACCCGTCCAAGAGCCACGTCCCCACGGTACTCACCACGGACCTTGCCCTGAAGGAAGACCGAAAATACGAGGTGATTGCCCGGCAATTCCTGGAGAATCCAGAACAACTGGCGGATGCCTTTGCCCGTGCCTGGTTCAAACTCACGCACTCGGATATGGGCCCCGTCAGCCGATATCTGGGCCCGCTGGTCCCGCGCGAACGACTGATCTGGCAGGACCCGGTGCCGGAAGCGGACCACGAGCTGATTGGCGCGGATGACATCCGCACGCTGAAGAGCCACGTGCTCGCATCGGGCCTGTCCGTGGGACAACTCGTCTCTACCGCGTGGGCTTCGGCCTCTACGTTCCGTAACAGTGACAAGCGCGGGGGCGCCAACGGAGCGCGCATTCGCCTTGATCCCCAACGGGGCTGGGACGCGAACGATCCTGAGTCATTGGCCAAAGTACTCGACACTCTTGAATTGATCCGGGATCAGTTCAACACCTCCCAGTCTGGTTCGAAAACGATATCCCTGGCTGACCTGATCGTGCTGGGCGGCTGCGCAGCGGTGGAACACGCCGCAGCCAAGGGTGGCCACGACGTCGAGGTCCCTTTCCGACCGGGCCGGACAGATGCCACGCAGGAGTGGACTGATCCTGAGCGGTTCTCCGTGCTTGAACCCACAGCGGATGCATTCCGTAGCTACCTTGGACCGGCTAACCGTCTCCCATCCGAAGTCCTAATGGTGGAGCGCGCTCATCAGCTGACACTTACTGCCCCCGAGATGACTGTTCTGCTCGGTGGTCTGCGGGTGATGGGTGCCAACCACCAGAACTCACCCATGGGCGTCCTGACCTTAACTCCGGGCGTTCTGAACAACGATTACTTCGTCAACCTGCTGGACATCGATACCGTTTGGACGCAGACGGCTGACGGCAATACGGGTGAAGAGGCCTATGAAGGTAAGGACCGGACGAGCGGGCAACGCAAGTGGGTCGCAAGCCGCACTGACCTCGTCTTTTCGGGAAATGCCGAGCTGCGTGCCCTATCGGAGCTCTATGCGGGCCGGCATGCCGAATCAAAGTTCATCAACGATTTTGTCTTCGCGTGGCAGAAGGTCATGGACCTCGACAGGTTCGATCGCTAGCGATGCGATGCACGAGCACCTTGCCAGGGACTGGCAACACCAAAACTAAGGAGCAAATGGATGTCTCTCGGAACAGTTTTCCTTTCCGAACTCTTCGGAACAGCAATACTGACCCTCTTGGGCTGCGGCGTAGTGGCGAACGTTGCCCTTAAGGGCACTAAAGGAAACAACGCCGGATTCCTTATGGTGACGTGGGGATGGGGTATCGCCGTTTTTGCCGGCGTCTTTGTCGCCGTGAAGTCGGGCGCACACCTCAACCCGGCAGTTACCTTGGGCCTGCTGATCAACGGCAAAGCGGAGTATGCGCCAGGTGTGGCAGTGGACTTCGCCTCCACGGTCACATATTTCGGAGCGCAGTTGTTGGGGGCAATCCTCGGGGCCGTCTTCATGTGGGCCGCACATAAGCAGCATTTTGATGTCGAACCCGAGCCGGTCAACAAGCTGGGCGTTTTCGCCACGGGGCCGGCCATCAGGTCCACGCCCTGGAACCTGGTCACCGAGATCATCGGCACGTTCGTACTGGTCTTCGGGATCCTCACGTTCGGCGGCACGCCTTCTGGACTGGGTCCCCTTGCCGTCGCCCTTCTGGTGGTTGGCATTGGGGTGTCCCTTGGCGGTCCCACCGGTTATGCCATCAATCCTGCCAGGGACCTGGGCCCCCGAATTGCCCATGCGCTGCTTCCCATTAAGGGCAAGGGCTCCAGCGATTGGGGCTACAGCTGGATTCCCGTTGTGGGGCCACTCGTCGGAGGAGCGCTGGCCGGAGTGGTCGCCGCGGTCGTGCCAATAGTCGCGCCCTGAAGAAAGCAGAGCATCATGAAACTACAAGTCGCCATCGACCTCCTAACTGCCGACGCGGCCCTCGAGCTCGCAGGCAAAGTGGCCGACTACGTGGACATCCTGGGGCTCGGGGCTCCGTTGATCAAGTCTGAAGGTCTCCCGGTTGTCAGCGCCGTCAAGAAGGCACACCCCGACAAACTTGTCTTGGCGGACCTCCAGACCATGGATGCTGGAGAGCTTGAAGCAAACCTTGCCTTCGCGGCAGGTGCGGACCTGGTGACGGTGCTCGGTGTCGCTGACGACTCGACCATTGCCGGTGCGATCACAGCGGCCGCGGAATGCGACAAGGGCGTGATCGTCGACCTCATTGGCGTGGCGGACAAGGTGGGCCGGGCCAATGAGGTCCGGGCCTTGGGCGCCAAATACGCGGGGATGCATGCTGGATTGGACGAGCAAGCCCAACCGGGCTTCGACTTGGCGCGGCTGCTCCGTATGGGCAAAGAATCCGGTGTCCCTTTCTCTGTTGCAGGCGGTGTAGAGCTGACCACGATCACCGACATTCAGCAGGCTGGGGCTGACGTGGCCGTCGTCGGAAGTTCCATTTATGGCGCCGCGGACCCGGCCCAGGCGGCGCGGAAGCTCCGCGGTGCTGTCATGTGGCTTCCTGTTCCGAGGACGTGACGACGGATGCGTAGGTCAATCAGCAAAGCCTGGCACCAACTGCTGCAGGCAATGTCTTACGTGCATCCGCTTCCTCCCGGTCAGGAACCCGTCAGCTGCGTGGTGTGCGGGCACAAGGAACCCGGAGACAACGCGGACCAGCTGGACTGGTTCGTCGTCGCCACCGGGTTCTTACCGAGCTGCATAAACTGCGCCTAATCCCTGATGTGGCTTCCCTATATCAAGATCGATGAACGGCTTACGGACAGTTACGTTTGCTCACGGCGTTGATGCTTTTCCGAGTTGATGAATTTCGCAGGGGCAGTACATGTTCCGGCACGTGTAGCAGGCGGGCATCATTTTGCACCGTTGGCAGACCTGGCAGTCGACCGGGTCAACATGCCGACCCGATCCTGCTGACGTATAAGGTTCACCGCAGTGATAGCAGGGGGGACGCGTTGGGTCATCTTCAAGGCCATGAATTTCAAGGTTCTCCATTAGTCACCATCCGTAGGGGCGATGCCCTCATCAATGATGTCGACGCCCAGGAGCATGAGGCATGCCACGACCAGGAGGACAACCCCGGTCAGCAGGTCCATGCGGAGGCGGGGCAGGAAACGGGGAAGGAAGCTGGCGATCGTTCGGCCAATTTGGTGTCCGGCGACTGACATCACAAACGTGGTCAAGGCGAACAGGGCCGGCGCCAGCCAGGGCGAGTGGCCGGCCAGCCCCAGGGTGGCCCCGGCGGCAACATTGTCGAGGCTCAGGGGCAGGGGAAGCCAGCGCCGTGCCGTTTTCATATCGAGATCCGCGTGTTCGGGAGAGCGCAAGGACTTGATGATGAGCCACAGGCTGTAGGCGGCCAAGCCGATCGCACCGATGACTCCCGCCAAACCCTCAATCTTTGTGCTCAGATAGGCGCCGAGCAGGATCCCGGCGACCGGTGCCACGCCGTCCCACATGGCGAAAACCAGCGATGTCCGCACGGACGTGCGCCAATTGGGTTTGAGGCCACCAAGCACAATGGACGTCCGGAAGTTGTCCAGGCCGAGGGCAAATCCCAACCCGAGCAGGGCGATCATGCCTTCTCCCTGAGTATGGTCGGGGACAGCTGGACAGGTATGCCTGTGGTCCTTCGCGGTGTGACATTCGTAGCCCGGTTGGGACGACCCATCGCCATACGGGGGATCAGTGTCCCGCCGGCGGGCCGGGAGGGATCGTTAGCCGTCGCCACAGCCGCCTCGATGAGGCCGTGGTCGGGGGAAAGGTGGCAGACCGGATCTGTTCGCGCGGCGTCGCCGGTCAGCGCAAAGGCCTGGCACCGACAACCACCGAAATCGATCTCCTTGCGATCGCAGCTGCGGCAGGGGTCGGGCATCCATGAGTCGCCCCGGAATTGCTGGAAGAGCGGTGCCTGTTCCCAAATCCATCCCAGGGAGTGCTCACGCACGTTGGCCGCCGGCAGCCCGTGGCCCAATGCCAGCTCGTGGGCGGCCGGACACGGCAGTGCATCGCCATTGGGCACCACGGTGAACTGCCGGCTGGCCCATCCGTCCATGCAGGGTTTTGGGTACTCGCTGTAGTAGTCCGGGATGACGTAGATGATCTCCATGGATTCCGCGAGCCGTTCCCGTGCCTCGCGAACAACATCCTCGGCGTGGTCGAGCTGCTCCCGGCTTGGAAGGAGTTCGGGCTGGTTAAGCCCTGCCCAGCCGGCATATTGCGTGTTCGCCAGCTCGATGCGGTCCGCGTGCATCGCTTCTGCCATGGCGATGATGCCGCCGATCCGATCGATATTGAGCCGGTGCAGGACTACGTTGAGGGTGAGCGGCCAGCCCAGATCCTTAACCTGCTGGGCGACTATCTGCTTGCGGGCAAATGAGGGGGTGCCCGCAATGTCATCGGACAGTGATCGCTCATCCGATTGAATGCTGAGCTGCACATGGTCCAGGCCCGCCTCGCGAAGCTCGGCCGCACGACGCCGGGATAAGCCAAGGCCGCTGGTGATCAGGTTGGTGTAAAGGCCCAACTGGTTGGCGGAGCGCACCAACTCGACAATGTCGTGGCGTTGGAGGGGCTCACCCCCGGATAAGTGCAACTGCAGCACGCCTAGTTCGGCGGCTTCGGCGAAAACCCGTTTCCAGTCCTCTGTGCTCAATTCGTCCCGGTAGTCGTCGAGCTGAAGTGGATTAGAGCAGTAACCGCACTTGAGCGGGCAGGCATAGGTGAGCTCAGCGAGCAGTCCGTAGGGCCTATCCATGTTCTACCTCCATGCCGTGCTTGGTGACGAGCCCCGCCACGAAGCGTTGGATGTCGCCGTATGCGACCTGGTCATACTGGCCGCGCAGTTCGGCCTCGATCTCTGCGAGGGTCCTGGTGGCGTCGCACAGCTCCACGATGGCGGCCCCCGTGGCGTTGATGGTCCAAATGGTCTCGGGCGAGAGCAATGCGTACTCCCCACGCGCGGCGTTGAAGACCAGCCGAACGTGGGGAGACAACCTCGGCCGGGCGGTAGCGTCAACGATTTCCATAGCCCTGGTCAATCGCATCGAGCATGCTCCACAGCACATCGCATTTGAAGGACAAAGCGGCGACGGCGGCGGCCTGCGTTTCGGGGGTGACGCAGTACTTTCTAACGATCTCCAGGCCATGTTCGGAGTCGCGGGGGGCTTGGGAGATACGTGCCCGGAAATAGGCAAGGCCTTCCGGAGCAATCCAGGTGTAGTAGCGCTCAAACGCCGAGAGCCGTTCTGCCATAAGGTCCGGGGCGAACAGCTCGGTCAGAGAAGACGCGACGGACTCCACCCAGGGCTTGGTGCGGGTAAAGGTGACGTACGCATCGACGGCGAATTTCACGCCGGGGAGCAGGTGCCTGGAGTCCTCGACTTCCTCACGGGTCAAGCCGACGGCTTCGCTCAACCGCAGCCAGGACTCAATTCCGCCGGTCCCTTCTGTGACGCCGTCGTGGTCGATGATCCGTTGTACCCAGCGTCGCCGGACGTCGCTGTCCGGGCAGTGGCTGAGGATCGCCCCGTCTTTCCGGGGGATGTTCATTTGATAGTAGAAGCGGTTTGCCACCCACCCCCGGAGTTCTTCCGGGGTGGACTGGCCCGCGTTCATGCGCCGGTGAAAGGGATGCTCGCTGTGATATTGCTTGGCATGCGCGCGGAGGGACTCTTCGAGCTCGTCCGGCGTGAGTATTGCTGTCATGGCTGCTCCTTAGATTTCAAACTCAAGCCCGTCTACAGCGACCTCCACGCCATGCCGGTCGAGGTGCAGGCGTTCTGGCGAGTCGTCGAGCAGGATCGGGTTGGTGTTGTTGATGTGGACGTAGATCTTGCGCGGGATCTCGAGTGCGGACAACGCTTCGAGGCTGCCGCCGGGCCCACTGATGGGAACGTGTCCCATGTCCCGAGAGGTCTTGTCGGCCAGGTCAAGGCTGGCCATTTCGTCGTCGCGCCAGAAGCTTCCGTCGAGCAAGATCGCCGAGCAATCCTGGAACTCCCCGAGGACGCCGGGGGTGAGTTGCTGCACGCCGGGGAGGTAGACAAAGGAGCGGTCTGTGCTGATGTCCGTGACGCGGTACCCCACTACCCGGCCGTAAGAGATTGTTTCCGCGAAGCGCTTCGGCTTGGCAGTGGGAACATTGAAGGCACGATAGGACAACCCCGTCCCAAGTTGCGCCTCCACACCCGGGATCACGGGTGTCCACTTCACAGGGCAATACTGTTGGAGCGTTTGCAGAATCCCTGTACCGGAAGTGAGTGTTCCATGGACGGATTCCGTGGCATGCACTTCGACGCCACGGCCCTCACGCATCAACAGCAGGCCCAGCGAATGGTCAAGCTCAGCATCCGTGAGCAGGATGGCTTGCACCCGTGGACCTTGCCCAGGCACGGGGTGCAGGGCTTCAAAGGATTCTATTTGGGACTGGATGTCCGGTGAACAATTGAGCAGGAACCACTGGTGGCGGTCAGCGCTGACCGCGATGGACGATTGGAGGCGCGGTACACAGGGACGGGATCCGTCCCTCGCCGCGCTGCACGAAGGACAGGCACAGTTCCACTGCGGAAACCCTCCTCCGGCTGCTGAACCCAGAACGCGTACCCACATCTCCGATGATGCCTTTCGTCCGTGTTGGTGGAGGTATGCCGGCGAAGTACCGGCATACCTCCGGGCCACTACTTGGTTGCCACGTAGGCAGTTACTTCTGCCGAGACGCGGATTTCCGCGAGCGTGGGAGCTTCCCAGCTCTTCTTGGTGCTTTGATCAGTCATGTTCCTTCTCCTTTCATTGATGGGTGGGTTTGCAGGACACAGCTCAGTCGGGCAGAGCGAAGGCGATGACCGCGCTGCCGTGGCCTTGGCCAAGTAGTCCGGGCACGATGCCTTCGAGCCAACCGCCCCAACCAACGGGGACGACGACGAACTGCTTGCCGTCCACGCTGTAGGTCGAGCAGCTGCTGTGGTGGCCGCTGCCGCACTGGAATTCCCAGAGCTTTTCACCGGTGCGGGCATCCAGCGCTACGAATTCCCCCGTCGGGGTGCCGGCGAATACCAGGTCGCCGGCCGTGGCCAGCACGGACGCGGCCATGGGGTAGTCGATGCGCCAGCGCCATTTCTCTTCACCGTAGGTGTCGAAAGCGCTGACGGATCCGGCCATGTTGTCGATGTCCACCTGGACACCGGCACCCCAGTACGGAATGCCTTCCTTGAACTCGCGCCGCCGGCGCGTGGCGGTAGCACCGACGTCGGCCACTGGCACGTAGAACAGCTCCGTCTTGCGGCTGTATGCGGCGTGCGTCCATTCCTTCGCGCCGGCCGGGCCGGGGTAGAAGTGGACCGGTTCGCCTTCCTTGTCGGGGTACTTCCGAGGAGTTACTTTCCCATCACGGGTGATGACGCCCCAGTCGATGCGGTCCACAAAGGGAGTTACGTGCTGCAGCTCGCCGTTGGTCCGGTCCAGGACGAAGAAGTAACCGTTCTTGTCGAAGTGGCCGAGGAGCTTCTTGCCATCACGCTCAAACAGGGTCATCTCCATGGTGGAGTCGTAGTCCCACAGATCGTGCGGGGTGAACTGGTAATGCCATTTGATTTCCCCGGTGTCGACATCCATCGCCACGACACTGTCGGTGTAGAGGTTGTCCCCTTCACGGACCCCGCCATCGAAGTCCGGAGCAGGGTTGCCGGTACCTGCGTAGTACAGGTTCAGCTCAGGATCGTACGTACCGGTAACCCAGTGGTTACCACCACCGCGCTGCCAGGCCTCACCGTCGGCGGGCCAGGTTTCCGAGCCGGGTTCGCCGGGCTTGGGCACAGTGTAAGTACGCCAACGCTGCTCACCCGTTTCCAGGTCCCAGCAATCGATATGGCCACGTACCCCGAACTCTCCGCCGGCGCTGCCGGTGATCAGAGTGTCCTTGATGACGGTTGGGGCAATCGAGGCACTTTCACCTGCACGCACATCGCCAATGGTTTTTTGCCACACCACGTCGCCGTTTGTTGCATCCAGTGCCAACAGCTGGGCGTTCGGGGTCACGAAGAAGACTTTCCCCTTGGCTACTGCACATCCCCGGTTGACGTTGCTGCAGCACAGCGAAACGTCAAAAGGAATCGCATGCTTGTAGCGCCACAGCTCCTTGCCGGTCACCGCGTCCAACGCCCAGAACCAGCCGTCCCAGCCGGTGACGTACATGACGCCATCGACAACCAGGGGGCAGGCTTCGAAGGCATAGGTGGAGGTAGCTGCCATCTGACCGGAATGGCCGGCCTGGAAGATCCACGCAGGGCTGAGCTTGCTCACGTTCCCCGTGTTGATCTGGTCCAACAGGCTGTAGCGCTGTCCGTCATAGGCGCCGTAGTACGTCAGCCAGTTCTGTGATTCCGAACGCGCGTTCAACAGGCGCTCGTAATCAATCTCGTTTGTCACGGCGGGGGCGACCCCCGCCATGCTGCTTAGCGCGCTATGGTCTATAGCCTCGCCTGCGTCAACATACTCAACAGTCATCGATCTGGTCCTTTCTATTCGCGGGGTTGGGTGGGACGATCCAGGCGGGCTTCAGGGGGGACTTCGCCCTGCACGACGATCGCGGCAGTGAGGCCCCGTCCTTCGTCGTTGCCTCCCGGCGAGCTGTACCAGTAGTAGCCCGGGCCATCCAGACGGATTTTCGCCTTTCCCCGCGAATGGTTCACCAGCCACAGGAACTTTTGGTCGCCGTTGCTTGGCAACAGGCAGGCATGGGTGTTCTTGTCATCGTTGATGACGGTCAGTTCCAGATCACCGCCATGCGGCAGAACGAGAATGGCCGGATCCCAGCAAACCTCGTCTTCCTTGATCCGGATGGTCGCCTCCATAGTGCCGTCGGCACGTTCCGTCGCCTCCGCGATCGAACCAGTGGCCAACACCCGGCCCATGGATGCTTTGTTCTGTCCGTCCAAACCGAGCCTGGCCAGCAACTCTGACCGTTCCTCAGTAATGTTTTCTTCAGCAATCGTCACCAGACATCACCTCCTCGTGAAATCACATACGAATTACGCGAGCATTCATGCGTAACAGCCAGCTCATCCGAGCAGCTGAGAGCTAACCGTATGCCCGCCCAAACCGGCCGAAAAGGTACTACCGCCGGACCCGCGGAGGCTGCCGTTCAGGCGCTCGAAGGTGCCGTTCACGCTCACATCCATGGCACGCAGACCACCCACTTCGGGCATGCTTTGGGGTTGGGAGGACATGGCGCCCCACGGTGGATCTTTGTGAACTACGTCACGAAACCTGCGGAGCTTCCACTAATGGCATAGACGCGGGCCATGGTTGGCCTTCGGTTCAGAACGCGTTCCTTAACGGGCGCCGAGGAGGTTTTCGTGCCAGGTGAGCATCAATCACAGCAGATTTCCACGCAGTCCAACCGAACCGCCGTATTTCATGCGTGGGAGCGCTTTGTGGGCGGTGGGGATGATGTCCAAGGAGTGAGGCCCGAGGTAGCGATCTCGTGGCAACGCTCCCGGGATGTCTACCGGATAGACCCCTTTCTGACAGAGGCGCCCAACGCGGTATCGGATGCTACCCACTCCCTCGACCAGGACACAGTCTTCGCGGAGCTGGGATTTTGCGCTGCTGCGATGGCGCACGAGTTGGCAAAGGTCGGTGGTGTTGCGACGATCGCCGATGCCAATGGCCGGATAGTTGCCGCTTGGGGCGACAGGAACACGCGCACGATCGCTTCAGAGGGTGGGCTTGCGCCCTTTTTCAGCTGGTCGGAGAGCTCCGTTGGAACGAACAGCATGGGGACCGCCCTGGAAACCCGGCGCGCAGTGATGATCAGGCAATCAGAGCACTGGTTGCAGGCTTTTCATGAGTGGTCCTGCGGTGCCATCGCGGTGCGGGAGTTGGTGGGTGGAGAGCCCATTGCGGTCCTGAACATCTCGTGCTGGGGCGGCGAACTGCCCGGTTCTGCAAGGAAATGGCTGGAGACGTCGGCAGCCCGCACCCAGAATGTCCTGAGGGGAAGGGCCCACGACAGCGGCAACGAGTTGCTCGCAGTGTTTGCCCAGGCCAGGGGACGTACCACCGATCCTCTGGTCGCCGTGGACACTGAAGGAGGCGTGGTGATCGCCGACGACAGGGCCAGCATGATCCTGGGCATCCCGGGAAATGCGCCCGCGGTGGATCCGGTGTTGCGTTGGACTCCGCAACTTCCCCCGTTCATCCATGCCGCACGCTATGCCACCAAGCGCGCCGCTGTTGACTCAGGCTGGACCGGGTCGACCCAGATCTTCACCCGTTTTACGGACGAACCGACGTCGATCGGCATTCGACCAGTGTTCCTCCATAAGAATCTGATCGGGCACCTGATGTCTTTCGGGGCCGTGGCGGGCGAGCACTTTCCACAGGCCGAAACAGGCGGCGTGCTGCTGGGAGGATCGCGGCGGGTCGTAGCCCTACGCGAGGAGAACCGGATGGTGCTGTTGGCAACGTCGGAGGTAGCGGTGGCGGAAGCGGAAGGGAACGAGGTATGGCTGCTGACCGATGAGGGCAGGCTCCGTGCCGCATTGTCCGGCTTGGACAAGCTCGAAACCGATCTGTCGGACACAGGGAGCTTCCTGCGGGTGCACCGTCAGTACCTTGTCAATCTCAGCCGCATCCGCGAAGTGGAGCGACGGGAAAAGGGGGAGTGGGTCCTCATCATGGACAATCCAGAGCGCACAATGGTCCCCGTTTCACGACGAAACACCCGGGCTGTGCGTCGGGCACTGAATATTTAGGCCCTCTCACCCGGTCTGACCTACCCCCACCGTCTTCAAGTAGCTCCGGATCCCGTCGATCACCAGCTGGTGGTCGTCATCGGACGACAACCCGGAGACCGTGATCGCCCCAATGACGCCAACCCCACGAACCCGGAGCGGGAAGGATCCCCCAGCCAAGGTGTAGTCCTCCGGAGCGAGCCACCCACCGCCAAGCGGGTTGCGCTCAGCGAACTGTTCCCCCAGCAAGGCCGTGCTGTGCTCAAACCGCAGCACGGATGCAGCCTTCCGGCGGATCCATTCTTCCTGGTCTGAGGTAGCACCGGGAAGGACGCAGCGGAAGAGCACGATGTTGTGGCGGCGAATGTCGATTGCCACACCAAACCCGGAAGAGATCGCGTGGTTGGCGATCAGCGAGCCCAGCCGCCAGGCATCATGGTTGTCGAAGGCTGCGAAGACCAGCTCTTCCTCCTGCTGGAGGAGTTCCACGAGGCGGGGTGAGTCGCTCATGCGGCATCAGCCCTGTTGGAAGCGCCGTCAGCGTCGTAGCTCAGGCCGATCTGCCGGCGGATCTCGTCCATGGCAGCCATGATGGCCACGGTCTCAGACTGGGGAAGCGTCGTTCCGGAGGTGGAACCCTCCCGGACCAGGCGTTCCAGTTCCGCTGCCTGGTACTGCATGCCCCTGCTGTTCACGGGCTGGTCGTAGCGTTCCAGCACTTCCCCGTCGGCTTTGAAGACGGTAAAGGGAACAGGGTTGTACCAGGTGTGCTCGATGTCGATCCAACCCTCGGTGCCGATCACCATGGCCCGGTTGGCGCTCGCAGCGTCCAGTTCGCAGTCCACTAAAGCCTGCGCACCGCCGTCGTAATCAAAAATTGCTGCCGTCTGCCGGTCCACGCCGGTGGGCGTCATCGAAGCGCTCGCCCGGATCGCGGCGGGCGTACCCAGGATGTCGAAAGCGAAAGAGATGGGGTAGATGCCGAGGTCCAGCAGGGCCCCGCCGCCCAGTGCGGGATCATTCAGCCGGTGCGCGGGATCCTTGGGCAGGCTTTGGTTGTGGCTGGCCACCACCTTCCGGACCTCGCCGATGGTGCCCGCAGCGATGACCTCGCGCACACGGATCATGTGTGGGAGGAACCTCGTCCACATGGCCTCGAGCGCCACGAGCCCTGTCGAGCCGGCCAAATCAACAACGTCCTGAGCCTCGCGCGCGTTCATGGTGAAGGACTTCTCCACCAACACGTGCTTGCCGGCGTTCAAGGCCAGCAGCGCATTGGCGTGGTGGAAAGGATGCGGCGTGGCGATGTAGACCACGTCAACCAGGGGATCAGCCACCAGGTCTTCGTAGCTGCCGTGCGCTGTGGTGACGCCGTACTCTGCGGCGAAAGCCTTGGACGAGTCCAGCGACCGCGATCCGACAGCCTGAACTGTGAAGCCGTTTTCCTTCAGATCCTTGGTTTGCAGGCCCGCGATGAAGCCGGTGCCGAGAATTCCCCAGCGGATGGTGCCGTCGGAAGTGCCATTGCTGAAGGTCACGGGCTTAGTCCTTTGATGGGTCGGTGAGCGGGTACGCCACAAACGCAAAGCGCGTCGAATCCGGCGACCAGCTGTTGACGTTGAGGGTACCTTGGCCGCCAAAAAGTGGCCACGTTTGGAGGGGAACCGTCCAGTCTTCGGTGGATACGAGGACGACGGCGACCGGCAAGTCGGCGGGATGGCCTTCGGTGCCGCTGGGGAACCGGATGTACGTCGCGAAGCGGCCGTCGGGGGAGAGATGCGGGAACCAGTCGACGGAGTCTGACGTCAGGAGCCGCTCGAAACTGCTCCTGTCCCGTCGGATGCGGGCCAGTTGCGCGTGGCCGGGAGCAGAAGTGAAGGACTCGGTATTGAGGTAAATCCACTGGCCATCCGGCGAGTATTCCGGCCCGTCGCAGTGACCGGGCCCAACATCCACGCGGGCGGCAGTGCCGCCGTCGGACGCTATGGTCATGAGGCGACCGGGCTGCGTAAAGTCGCCCGCCTCGATACCCACGTATGCCAGCTCCTTGCCGTCGGGACTGACGCCGTGGAGGAAATGGAATGTGCCGTCCTCGTCCGTGATCCGCCGGGCAGGACCGCCGCTCAGTGATGCCCGGTAGATGTGGCCGTCGTTGGCGGAAAGGTAGATGCCGGCACCGTCGGGCGCGAGCACGTGATCGTTGTTCAGGTCCGGCACGCCGGTCAACGGAACTTCTACGGGTTCGCCACCTGGAACGTCCAGGGTCCACAACTTGCCGTCCCCGTTGAGGACCAGTGCCGTCCCGTCGAGGGTCCAATTCGGGGCCTCAAACAGGACGTCAGTGGAGGTGAACAGCAGCTCGGCCTGGCCGCTGACCGACGCGACCCACACCTCGCAACGCTGACCGGGTTGAAGGGTGCGGGTCGCGTCGGCCAAGGGCTAGTCCTTGCTGCTGAAGGCAGCGTCGAAGCTGGTCTGCGACACCGGGAAATCGAACTTCTTCAGCGCGGCGAGGGCTTCGGGGGCGCCGTGGAGTCGGTCCATGCCGGCGTCTTCCCATTCGATGCTGATGGGTCCCTTGTAGCCGATGGCGGTCAGGGCGCGGAAGGACGATTCCCACGGCACGTCGCCGCGTCCTGCGGAGACGAAGTCCCAGCCACGGCGGGGGTCGCCCCAGGGCAGGTGCGAGCCCATGACGGTGTTCCGGCCGGTGGGGCGGAGCTTGGTGTCCTTGCAGTCCACGTGGTAGATCCGGTCCTTGAAATCCCAAATGAAGGACACGGGATCGATGCCCTGCCACATGAAGTGGGAAGGGTCCCAGTTCAGGCCAAACGCTTCACGGTGGCCGATCGCTTCGAGTGTCCGGACAGTGGTCCAGTAGTCGTAGGCGATTTCGGACGGGTGCACTTCGTGGGCGAAGCGGACACCGCATTCGTCGAAGACGTCCAGGATGGGGTTCCAACGGTCGGCGAAGTCCTGGTAGCCGGCGTCGATGACCTTCTCGGGGACGGGCGGGAACATGGCGACGTACTGCCAGATGGAGGAGCCGGTGAACCCCACCACAGTGTCCACGCCGAGCGCCTTGGCGAGGCGGGCGGTGTGCTTCATTTCCTCTGCGGCGCGTTGGCGGACGCCTTCGGGATCGCCGTCGCCCCACACCTTGGAACCGACGATGGCTTCGTGGCGGAAGTCGATCGGGTCATCGCAGACGGCCTGGCCTTTGAGGTGGTTGGAAATGGCCCAGACCTTCAGGTTGTACTTTTCCAGCACAGCCAGCTTGGACTCGACGTAGCCGGGTTCGTCCCAGCGCCAGGCGTCCAGGTGGTCTCCGGAGACGGCGATTTCCAAGCCGTCGTAGCCCCAGCCCGAGGCAAGGCGAGCGACTTCCTCGAAGGGGAGGTCGGCCCACTGGCCGGTGAACAGGGTGTACGGGCGGGGCATGTCAGGCTCCTTCAATAGAGGTTGCATTGAGCTGGATCAGTGAACTTTTGGCGGCCGCCGACTCTTCGATCGCGGCCAGTATGTGTTGGACGTTGAGTCCTTCTTCGAACGACGGCGACGGCTGGCTTCCGTCGCGAATGGCGAGAAGGAAGTCCCGGATTTGGTGCGTGAACGTGTGTTCCCAGCCGATGATGTGGCCCTGTGGCCACCAGGCTTCCAGGTAGGGGTGCTCGGGCTCGTTGACCAGGATCCGGCGGAATCCTTGTTCCCGGACCGGCACGGTCGCATCCAGGAAACCCAGTTCGTTCAGGGCCTCCAGGTCGAACAGGATGGTGCCTTTGTCGCCGTAGATTTCAAGTTTGAGGGAGTTCTTCTGGCCCGTCGCCACCCGGCTGACCTCCACCGACGCGATTGCTCCGGAGGCGAGGGTCAGGGTGGCCCAGGCGGCGTCGTCGACCGTTACTTGTTCCGGGCCGTTGGGGCCGGGACGCTGGTCGACAAAAGTGTGCAGGCGGCCGGAGACTTCCGTGACGGCATCGCCCAGGAGGTAGAGGACCTGGTCGATGGCGTGGGAGGCGATGTCGCCCAGGGCGCCGGATCCGGCGGTTTCCTTGCGGAGCCGCCAGGTCATGGGAGACTCTGCGTCGGAGAGCCAGTCCTGGAGGTAGGCGGCGCGGATGTGGCGCACGGTGCCGAGGCGGCCTTCGGCGATGAGTTCGCGGGCCAAGGCAAGGGCGGGGACGCGGCGGTAGTTGAAGCCGATCATGGACTGAACCCCGCGTTTGCGGGCCTTCTCAGCGGCGGCGGTCATAAGTTCAGCCTCGGCCAGGGTGTTGGCGAGAGGCTTTTCCACAAGGACATGCTTGCCGGCTTCGAGGGCTGCAATAGCGATCTCGGCGTGCATCCAGCCCGGGGCGCAGATATCGATGATGTCGATGTCGTCCCGATCAACGACCGAACGCCAGTCAGTGGCGGATTCGGCCCAACCATACTTGGCAGCGGCTTCGGCCACCTGGGCTGCGTCCCGGCCCACGAGGACCTTCTGCTCGAAGGCCGGGACGTCGAAGAAACTGGCCACGTTCCGCCACGCATTCGAGTGGGCCTTCCCCATGAAGGCGTAGCCGATGGCGGCAACCCCCAGTGGGCGGTCGGAAGGCAGGGACGAGTGTGTGGGCGTGCTCATGGTTCGTTTCCTCGCTGGGTTCGCTGGGGTTTAGAGGGTTGCGGTTTCCGGCGCCCAGTCCTCGGGCAGGGCAGCCGAGGTGGGGGCGTTGCTGGTGACATCGACGAAGGTGCCGGATTCGACGGACTCTGCGATTGAGACCATGCTGTCCAGCACGTGGTAGGCGAGGTCACCGGTAGCCCGGTGCGGGGTGCCGGCACGCAGGGCCCGGGCCATGTCCAGCACGCCCAGCCCACGGCCGTTGGCGGGACCTGTCGCGGAGATGATTTCGGGTTCTTCCGCGCCGGGTCGCCAGAGCTTCAGGTCGCCGTCGAAATAGTTCGGGTCCGGCAACGAGAGCGTCGCCTCCGAGCCGGTGATCTCCACGAAGCCCATGCGTTGGCGCGGCGACTCGAACGAGAACACGCTGTGCGAGGACTGGCCGCCCTCGAACTGAGCCATGGCCGAAACGTGCGTGGGGACCTCGACGGCGAATTCCTCGCCGGCCTTGGGACCGGAACCGATCACGCGGGTCGCCTTCGCGGAGGAGCCGACGGCGGCCACCTTGCGGATCGATCCGAAGGTCTGGATCAGTGCGGTCAGGTAGTACGGGCCCATGTCGAACAAGGGTCCGGCGCCGTGCTGGAACAGGAACGCAGGGTTCGGGTGCCAGGATTCCGGTCCGGGGGTCTGGAACGTGGTCATGCCGGTCAACGGGGTACCGATGTCGCCGCGCTCGATGATCCGTCGCGCGGTCTGCAGGCCCGCACCAAGGAACGTGTCCGGTGCGGTGCCCAGGCGGATGCCCGCGGCGTCGGCTGCCTTGAGCAGGCCAAGACCGGACTCGCGGTCCAGGGAGAAGGGCTTCTCGGTCCAGACGTGCTTGCCGGCGTTGACCGCCGCCGTCGCCACCTCGACGTGAGCTGCAGGGATGGTCAGGTTCACGATGATTTCGACGTCGGGATGGTTCAGCGCCAGCTCCGGGGCACCCCATTCGGGGATCCCGTATTCCTCGGCGCGCGCCTTGGCCGCCTCTTCGAAGAGGTCGGCGATGACCAGGACCTTGACGTCCGGGAAGGTGGTGAGGTTGTCCAGGTACTGCTTGCTGATGTTGCCTGCACCAATGACGGCTACGCCTACAGTGCCTTTACGGGTGGAAGGTGTGAAGCTCATGCCTTGGCACCTGCCGATTCTGCGTTGAGGAATGCGAGGCTTTCCGTGATTCCTTCGAAGATGTCGCCTGAGTAGTCGTCAAATTCAACGACGCCAACCTCCAAGGACTTCGCCGCCGCAATGACATCCAGCACGGGGATGGTGCCCTGGCCCGCGGGCTGCTGGGCCTTGGTGTCGGTGTTGCCCGGGCCGTCCTTGATGTGGATCAGCTTCACGCGGTCACCGAGCCGGGCCAGCAGCTCCACGGGGTCCTGGCCGCCCACGGCAACCCAGTAGGTGTCTACCTCGAGGACGAGTTCCGGATCCAACAGGCCCTCGAAGTACTCCAGCGCGGTCTTGCCCTCGATGGTGGACTCCAGTTCCCATGCGTGGTTGTGGTAGCCCACGCGGATGCCGTACTCCGCACCCTTCTTCGCGGCGGCGTTGAGCTTGGCTGCCGTACCCTGGATGGTTTCCGCGTCCTGCCAGTGTTCAGCCGGGAGGAACGGGTCGATCACGGTGGTGATGCCCAGTTCCTTGGCGGCGGCGAAGATTTCGTCCTGGTCGGCCGACAGGAGCGGTGCGTGTCCTGAAGGAGCGGTCAGGCCGTTTTCCTTCAGCGCAGCCCCGAGCTCGGCTGCGGTGGCCACGAAGTTGTACGGTTCAACCTGCGTGAAACCGATCTCGGCGACCTTCTTGATGGTTCCAGGCAGGTCCTCCTGGATGGCATTGCGGAGGGTGTACAGCTGGAGTGAGTACGACATTGTTTTCCTTTGCGGGAGTGGTTTGTGCAGGGAATTCAGGCGTTGGCGCCAGTCTAGTTAGCGCCCGGCGAGGGAGCCACCGATTCCGCCAACGCTGAAGTACTTGTTCAACGTGGCGAAGACGATGATCGGGGGAAGCATCATGACGACGGCCAGCGCCATCACGGAGGTCCAGTCTGTGGCGTTCTGCTGGAAGAAGGATTGGACACCCATGGGGAGGGTGAAGATCTCATTGGAGCGGAGGAAGACGATGGCCACGAGGTAGTCGTTCCAAGCGAGCAGGAAAGCAAAGATCGCCGTGGAGAGGATGCCCGGCAAGGAGTTACGCAGCACCACCTTGGTGAAGGAACCAAACACCGAGCAGCCATCGATCCAGGATGCTTCTTCGAGGCTGATGGGGATCGAATCGAAGTACGCGGCCATCATCCACGTGGCGACGGTCATGGTGGAACCGACGTAGATGATGGTGATGCCCAGCAGGTTGTCCACCAGTCCCATCCCTGCGAAGAGGATGAACAGCGGAACCACCGAGGTGATGATCGGCAGGGACTGCATCACGAACAGGAGCAAGGAGTAACCGGAGACTGCCTTGGACCGGCCGCGGGACAGGACGTAGCCCGCCGGCGCTGCCACGGCAACGGACACCACAACCGTGGAGAGCGTGGTGACCAGGCTGTTCTGCAGCCACGTCGCAGCCAGTGTCCCGTTGAACACGTTGGCCAGGTTTTCGAAGGTGAACCCGGTAGCGGTGCTGTTGGGCCCTGGCGTGAAGGCGAGGACCACGGTGACCATGATGGGTACCAGGACGATCACAGTGATGGCCAGGATCAGGACAAAACGCCACCAGCGTCCGCGCATGCCGGCTTCGGAGAGGACCCGGCGGGTTTTGCCTGATTCGCTGATGCCGAGGGCCGGGCCGGTTTCGGGGTGGGCGTGGAGTACAGCGCTCATTATTCGACGCTCGACTTTCGGATCTGGCGGTACAGGATGACGGAGATGACCACCAGGGTCATGGTCATGAGGAAGGCGATGGCAACACCGGGGCCGGTAGCGAAGTCCTGGAAAACCGTTCGGTAAGCCAGGACCACCAGCGAGGTGGTGGCACTGACCGGGCCGCCGCCGGTGAGGAGGTAGATGGTGGGGAAGTCGTTGACGCAAAAGATCGTCATGAGGATCCACGAGATGTACGTGGAGCGGGCGATCAGCGGCAAGGTGATTTGGGTGAATTGCTGCCAACGGCTGGCACCATCCATGCTCGCGGCTTCGTAGACGGTGGTGTCCACCGAGGCCAGGGCCGCGGAGATCATCATCATCATGAAGGGGAAGGAAACCCAGACCTTGAACACCATGACAGTGATGGACGCGAGGGTCGGGTCGGCCAGGAACAGTGGGGTTCCCAGGCCGAGGCCCCGGAAGATCGAGGGGATCAGGCTGTCAGGTGTGGCAACCAGCCAGTTCCACGCGGTGGAGGAGACCACAATCGGCACCACCCACGGCAGGAGCAACAGGACCTTGAAGGTATTGCCTGCGGGGATTTTGGTCCGCAGCAGCAGGGCCAGTCCCAGGCCAACAAGCCAGGAGCCGAACACGCCAACAATCGTGAACCACAGGGTGAACTGTGCAGCCTTCCAGAACGCCGGGGAGGAAAGGACGTGGGCAAAGTTTTCCCCGCCAACGAAGTTTCCGGTCTGGAGCAGGTCGCCGTCGTGGGTGGCCTGGACCGCGGCGTGGATCAGCGGATAGCCGTGGATCAGGACCAGCAGGACCACGGAAGGCAGCAGGAGCCAGAAGAAGGTCCTGGTGGTTTGCGCGCTCAGTTTGCTCTTGCGCTTACCAGGGGAGGCCCCCGGCCCGCCGGGGGCGAGCCCCCGGCGGGCCCGGGACAAGCCCGAAGGTGCGGTGGTGGATGTCATGGCTGGACCCGTTCTACTTCTTCAGGACGGATTCGAGGCCGGACTGGAACGTCTGCAGGGCGCTCTTGGCGTCCTTTGCCTGGCCGGTCAGGATGGACTGGCTGAACTGGTTGAGGGCCTGGCCGCCGTCGAGGGCTGCGAGGTTGGCGTTGAGGGTGCTGCCCTGGGAAGCGAACGTCTTGGCGATGGGCTGCCAGTCCTTGACGATCTTGACGTTGTTGGGGTCATTGGCGAACTCGGGCGTTTCGGTGATCGACTTGAAGACCGGAAGCGCGGACATGAGCTTCTGCTTCCACAGTTCCTTGAGCTGGCCCATGTAGTAGACAAGGAACTCTTCGGAGGCCTCCTGGGAGGGGGTGTTCTTGTACATCATGATGTTGTTCGGGAACACGATGGTGGCTTTGTCGCCGTGCGGGCCGGTGATGGGGTCGGCCACCAGCAGGTCGCCGGAGGTGTCGCCCACGCGCTGGGGAACGTTGACCTGGAAGAGGCCGAAGCCTGCCTTGCCGTCCTTCCACTGTGCCGACATGTTGTCCGTGGTGTAGCTGACCGCGGCAGGATCGATGATGCCGTTGGATACGAGTTCCAGGACGAATTCCATGGCTTCGACGTTGCGGTCGTTGAGGAGGTCCAGTTCGCCGTTCTTGTTCCAGACGCCGCCGCCGTTGTTGACCATCATCATGATCATGGAGTGGTTGCCGTAGTTGTTGCCCGAACCGGCGCCTGTGGCGAAGCCAAACGCGCCAACCTTCTTCAGTGCCTTGCCGGCTTCGAGCAGGGATGGCCAGTCGGTGGGCAGGGAAACCCCGGCTTTCTCGAACAGGGACTTGCGGTACCAGAACACGCGCATGTCCAGCTGCCACGGAACTGCGACATAGCCCTTGTCCGACTTGAACGGATCCAGCACTCCCGGAAGGAAGTCGTCGAACTGGCCGTTGGCCTTCATCTTCTCGATGACTTTGTCTGCGTAGGCGATCTGACCCTGCTGATCAAACTGGAACGCCTGGAAGCCACCACCGGTGGAAACAGCCGGACCGGTTTTGGAAGCGATGGCCGAGGAGAACGTCTGGTAGAAGTTGTTCCACTGGATGATCTGGTAGTTGGCCTTGGCGTTGTTGGCGCCGGAGAAGCCTTCAGCGATCTTCTTGGCGGAATCGTTGTAGGCCGGTGTTGCCCACGGCATATCCCAGAACTTGATAGTGCCACCGGCGCCGCCGCCACCGCCGCCCTGGCTGGCTGAGCCACCTCCGCAGGCGGCGAGAAGCGGCACTGAGGCCGCGGCGGCGGTCAGGCCGAGGAAGCCGCGGCGGGAGAATGCTTTGTTGGCTGTGGACTGAACATTCATAGTGATTCCTTTCGGGACCGGCAACGCGGAGTCCGCGTCGCTACGCCGGTCCAGCTCAACTTTGAGTAGGGCAAACGGATACTGAATGGCTGGTACTGCTTTGTGTTGCGGTGATTCAGGTGAGGGTGGAAACGGATTCGGTCAGTTCCGCGAAGTGGCGCAGATCTGAGGGGACGATGCCTGCGTCGAGGTGTTCCTTCAGCCGGCGCCACGTGGCGCGGTGGGCGGACTCGTACAGGGTGGGCAGAAGCAGTTCGCCGTGCGGACCGGTGACCTTGACCGTGGCCGGCCACGCCGCGGACGGTTCGGGCAGCGTGAGGCTGACGCCGCCGTCGTCAACCAGCATGCTGAGCTGCAGGGACGCGGGCCGGGCGTCGGACAGGATGCCTTGCAGCGCCACCGGCGCGCCGTTGGCGAGCACCGCCGTCGCCGTGTAGCCCCGCGGTCCGCGGTGGAGGAGGCGGAGGCCGTCCAGCGGACCGGTAACGCGTACGACGGCGGCAAGATGGTCCGCCAGCAGCTCACCGGAGTTGGTGCCGGCCGGGGCGGTTGCGACGGTGTCGAGCATCGCGGCACGTCCGGCGAGGGAGCGGACTGCATCCTCGGCTGCCGGCATTGCTGGGTTGGATGCCCAGCGCTGGTCGAGGACCACTGCGGTGTTGCTGCGTTCGGCGGCTGCCGCGAGCGAGTCGGTGTTTTCCGGTGCAGGGTTGATCACCACAATGCCGCGAGCCCCGCCGTCAATGGCGGTGGCTGCCTCGGTGGTCCATCCGGGCTGGCCGGAAACGACAACTACGTCGGCTTTTGCTTCGGCGTCCGGACCGAACGATTCGGGAAGGGATGCGACCACCAAGGCCACGGCACCGGCCGCCTGCGCCTCGGGCGCAGCCTTGACTGTGTACGGGTGGCTCATGCGCGGATTCCTTCGGTAACTGCGTGCTGCGTCTCAAGGCTGGCTACCGTGGCGTCGGCAATGTCCAACGCGAAGGTCAGGTCGTCAATCAGGGTTTGCGCGGTGGGCGGCTGCTTCGCTCCCGTGGCCAGGGCCGCGAGTTCGCGCCACTCACCTTCGTAACCGTTGTGGTCGAAGGGGCCGAGCACCGTGGTCGTGGTGCCCCGCGTCAGGGTGGCGGTGGCTGAACCGGCCTGCACGTATGACGGTGTGAAGTCGATGTGCAGGGCAGCGGCATCGGAGATGGCTTCGAAGCTCCATTCCGGCTTCCATGTGTTGTTCATGGCCGCGCGGAGTTCGATGGTCCGGGTGGGGGTGCGCAGCGAGATGACGTAACCGAAGGGGCGGACGTGGCGTGCCTCGAGCACCTCGATGTCCTTGAAATCCGGGGTGAACCGGCGGATCAGCGGGAGGTCGTGGATGGCCAGGCCCATGATGCCGCCCCGGAGTGCGCCCTTGATGACCTCAGGGTCGGAGTAATCAGGAGTGCCACCAGCGGGCCGCGTGATGATCTCGGTCGCGAAGTCCTCGAACCGGGCGTTGGGTGGGAGGACGATCGAGGAGCGGATGGTGTGCGTGGTCTCCGGGAGGGCGCCCCAGTTGTCCTGGGCGGCGAGCCAGCCCGGATCGAACGTGTGCATGGCACCGACGATGATCGGCACGCCCGTCTCGGCACTGACTGCCGAGATTCGTGCGGCTTCTCCGGCGTTCATGGCAAAAGGCTTCTCGCAGAGGACGGCCTTCTTGCCGGCATGGCAGGCGGCGATAACTTGTTCGGCGTGGAACTGGTGGGGGCTGCAGATCGCGACAATCTCAACGGCGGGATCGCTGAGGAGGGCTTCGACGCTGGTGCTGTGGGTTGCACCGACGCGGGCGGCGACGGATTCGGCGACGGAGGGGTCGACGTCCATGATGTGCCGGACGGTGAGGATGTCGCCGAGCCGGGCGAGGGACGGCAAGTGGATGGCCTGGGTGACCGGGCCGGCGCCGAGGATGCCAACACCCAAAGGGCGGGTGGCGTCTGTGTGGCTGGACAAGTTCAGTTACCTCTTCGTAAGCGGACTTCTGGAGGTGAATCGATGCGGGAGATGGTGAGTATCGATCGCCTTGATGTGCTGCTCATCACAACCTAGGGGGACTTTTGCCGAGCGTCAAGCAAAAGTTGAAATAGGGCCGACATACTTCTGCTGCATGACACGCATAAGCAATCGTGTTTCACTAAAGGCATGACTTCAGCCAGCGGACACGACGCCGGAAATGCCTCCGTGGTGGAGGCCGGCAACCTTTCGCGCGCTGGCGACCTGTTCCAACTTCTCCGCGACGGCCAGGCCCGCACCCGTGCCGAACTTGCCGTCACCACTGGGCTCGCCCGTTCAACGGTCGCTTCCCGCATCGATGCCCTGATTAGTTCGGGTCTGGTCGGTCCGGCAGGGGAGGCCAGCTCCAGCGGCGGCAGGCCGCCGTCGCGCTTCGCTTTCAACCCGGCTGCGCGCGTGGTCCTGGCGGTCGACGTCGGCGCAACCCACGTGATTGTTGCCGTCACCGATCTCAGCGGCAGCATCCTCGCTGAGCGGCGGCTTGGCCAGGAAGTCGCCGACGGCCCCGAAGTGGTCCTGGGCCGTTTGGTTTCCGCGGGGCGTGAGCTCCTCGCGGAGGCAGGGCGGGAGCTCGGGGACCTCGCCGGAATGGGCATCGGACTGCCAGGGCCTGTTGAGCATGCCACCGGGCGGCCCGTGAAGCCGCCCATCATGCCCGGTTGGGACGGATTCGACGTCGTCACTTACGTTCAGCGATTGCTGCCCGTTCCGGTTTTGGTGGACAACGACGTCAACATCATGGCCCTCGGTGAACGGACCGCATTCTGGCCCGACCACGACAACTTCCTGTTCATCAAGGTCGCTACTGGCATCGGTGCAGGCATCATCAGCAGCGGCGAGTTGCAACGCGGCGCCAACGGCACTGCCGGCGACCTTGGACACGTCCGCGTTCCCCGCGGCGATGACGTCCTCTGCCGATGCGGCAACTACGGCTGCCTCGAAGCGCTGGCCTCAGGTCCCGCCGTCGCCCGCCAACTCAAGGCCCAGGGTCTCGAAGCTGCCACGGGCGGGGACGTTTTGCGGCTCGTGGGCGAGGGAAACCTGCAGGCCATCCAGGCGCTGCGTCAGGCCGGGCGCGACGTTGGCGACGTATTGGCCACCGTGGTCAACCTGCTCAATCCGTCCATGATCATCATTGGCGGCAGCGTGGGGGAGGCCGGCGAACACCTCGTAGCCGGCATCCGCGAAGTGGTCTACCGGCGGTCCCTGCCACTGGCCACCACCCACCTGCGCATCGGTATCACCATGGCCGGGGACCGTGCGGCCATCCTGGGCGCGAGCCAAATGGTCACGCAACATGTTCTTTCGCCGGCCGTGATCGAAGCCACGCTGCAAGCTGCCGGCTAAGTCTTGTTTGTGACCGGCTGCCCTGCGGCGGCGTGATAGCAATGAAAGTGATGCCTATTTTCTCCCCCTCCCGGTCCGTCCAATGAGTCAATTCCTCGCCAAAGTCCCACGCGGCTGGCTGATCCTCGCGTGCATTGGGCTCATTGCCCTGAACATGCGCGGGCCTTTCGTTGCCGTGGCGCCAGTGGTGGATTCGCTGCGGCGGGACCTCGGATTCTCGCCGGTGGAACTCGGGCTGCTGACCGGCATTCCCGTGCTCTGCTTCTCCTTGGCGTCCCCTTTGGCCTCGTTGGCCGGGCGGCGCCTCGGAGCCGAGTTCGCGGTGATGCTCACCCTGCTTGGGGTATTGGCTGGTGTGGTGATCCGCTCCAGCGGCGGTGGTGCCCTGGTCATGGCCGGCACGGTCATCATTGGCGTGGCCATCACCATCGGCAACATCGCGGTGCCGCTCATCATCCGACGCGACTTCGCGCCCCGGCGCCAAGCCACCGCCATGGGCGTCTACACGGCAGCTTTGAATGTGGGCTCGTTCCTGACCTCCGTGGCCACAGCACCTCTGGCGGAGTTGATGGGTTGGCGGCTTGCCCTGGCCGCCAGTGCACTGCTGGCGTTGGCCGCGATTGTGTTCTGGGTGCCCACAGTTGGTGCACGGCGAGCTTTTGTTCCCGCAGCTGTTCCCATCCCTGCCGCAACGGGGGCCGGCCAGGTGGCCGGCGTCGGCTGGCTGACGGTCGGCCTGACAGTGGGCTTCGCTGGCCAGGCCTTCTCCTACTACGGCGTCACCGCCTGGCTGCCCAGTTTCCTCGCTGATGAGCTCGCCATGGGCACAGCCGAAGCCGGTGCCGGTTCCTCGCTCTTCCAGATCTTCGCGATTGTTGGCGGCCTGGGCGTACCGCTCCTGGCCCGCTTGGCCAGTACGACGACGGTGGCGGTCACCTTGAGTGCGTTGTGGCTGACCGTTCCCGTGGGCCTGTTGCTGGCTCCCGGGTTCTGGTGGCTGTGGTCCTCCATGGGAGGCATTGCGCAAGGCGGCGGCATCACGGTGATCTTCATTGCCATCATCAAGTTCGCGCACTCCCAGGCAGCCGCCGGGAAGATGTCCGCCGTCGTGCAGGGTGTTGGCTACTGCTTCGCGGCATTGGCGCCCACCATCGTTGGTTTCGTGCACAGTGTTTCCGGCGGCTGGACCGTCCCGCTTTTCGTGATCCTCGGCTCCGTGCTCGCGTTCTGTATATGCACCACCTTGTCCGTGCGCTGGGTGGCCCGGCAACGCTAGCTCTGGCGTGCCCGTTTCGATGGGTTGCTGCGGATTAGACGGTAGGAAGCGTCTTGCGTGCAGCGAGTCGTCGAATTGGGGTGCGCTCCGGACATGGAGAAGCCCCGTTGCTGGGCTGCCTCCCCGACCATCGGGGTCACTTGTTGCGAAGAGTGCAGGCAGCCCAGCGTCGGGGCGTGGTGTCCGCGGCGTGTGTCGCGGGGCTTGTGGTGCCTCCTTAGGCGGCGACGAGCTCCTCTTCCGTGGCCTCTTCCTTGGCCTCGGTGAGGAATCGGGCGTAGGCGGGGATGGTCAGGAAGGTGGGGAACTCCTCTGCCAGGGTGACTTCCTCGAAGATGGCGCGGGCGTCAGCGAAGCGGTCTCCGTCGAAGCGTTCCAGGCGGGCGAATTCCTCGTCCAGCATGTCCTCGACCCATTCGCGGGTGATGATGTCGCCGTGGTCGGTGATCGCGTGGGAGTGGATCCACTGCCACAGCTGGGAGCGCGAGATCTCCGCGGTGGCGGCGTCCTCCATGAGGTTGTGGATAGCCACGGCCCCGTTACCGCGCAGCCAGGACTCGATGTAGCGGATACCTACCTCGATGTTCAGGCGCACGCCGCCCTCGGTGATGGTGCCTTCCGTGCTGGCGATGTCGATCAGTGCACGGTCATCGGGGGTGACGTCCTCGCGGGAACGGTCCAGCTGGTTTGGACGATCACCGAGAACTGAGTCGAACACTTCGCGGCAGACCGGCACCAGGTCCGGGTGGGCAACCCAGGATCCGTCGAAACCGTCGTTGGCCTCGCGGGTCTTGTCGGCACGAACCTTTTCAAACGATGCCTGGTTGGCTGCCTCGTCCTTGCGGTTAGGGACAGCGGCTGCCATGCCCCCAATTGCCATGGCACCTCGCCGGTGGCAAGCGCGGACCAGTTGCTCGGTGTAGGCCCGCATGAACGGCTGGGTCATGGTGACCTGGCCGCGGTCCGGGAGCACGAAGCGCGGCCCGCGGGTACGGAAGTTCTTGATCAGCGAGAAAATGTAGTCCCACCGGCCGGCGTTCAAACCACTCGCGTGGTCGCGCAGTTCGTACAGGATCTCCTCCATTTCGAACGCGGCCGTGATGGTTTCGATCAGCACCGTGGCGCGGATGGTGCCCTGCGGGATGCCGAGAAGGTCCTGTGCCAGCACAAAGATGTCGTTCCAGAGCCGGGCTTCGAGGTGGTTCTCGATCTTCGGCAGGTAGAAGTACGGTCCCTTGCCCTGGGCCAGGAGCCGCCGGGCGTTGTGGAAGAAATACAGGCCGAAGTCAACGATCCCGCCGGCAATCGGCTTGCCGTCGATCAGCATGTGCTTCTCCGGCAGGTGCCAGCCGCGGGGACGGACCACAATGGTGGGCAGGTCCTCGGCAGACTTGAGCTTGTATTCCTTGCCCTCGGGGGACGTGAAATCGATCCGGCGCTCCAGCGCGTCGGTCAGGTTCAGCTGGCCCTGGATGACGTTGCGCCACGTCGGCGTCGACGAGTCTTCCATGTCCGCCAGCCACACCTTTGCCCCCGAGTTCAGGGCGTTGATGGTCATCTTCTTATCCACCGGACCGGTGATCTCCACGCGGCGGTCCTCCAAACCAGGTGCAGGGGGAGCCACCCGCCACGACGGGTCATTGCGGATGCCCTCGGTCTCCGGCAGGAAACGCGGATCCTGGCCACTCGAGATCTGGTTACGACGTGCGTGCCGAGCCTGCATCAGCTCTTGACGACGATCAGCCGTAGCCCGGTGCAGCTTGCCGACGAACTCAAGCGCATCCGGCGTCAAAACCTCGTTCTGCCGGCAAATGGGCTGCGCGGTCAACGTAATGCCATTAATAGTGAAGTTGTCGGTGAAGCTGTTCATTTCAATCTCTCCTATGAGAAGCAAATGTTCGACGGCGGTACTCGCCTGAGTCGGTTGTGCATGGAGGGGAAACCCTCCGCGTGCTATTCCCCATCCCGGCCGCTTGGCCTCGCAGGGCTCGGCCGGCGTCCGGGACAGGGCCCCTTTTACGCACGCTTCCGGGTTCCCCCTCCAAGCTGCTGCGTCACCCGGGGGAGTGCCGCCGTCGTGCCTTCCGGTGAGCGGAAACTCACCTTGGGCGAAGTGGTTAGTGGAACTGGCCCTCTTCGGTGGATCCCACCAAGGCCAAAGTGGATGCGTTCGGGTTGAGCGCAGTGGCGATGTCGTCGAAGTAGCCGGTTCCGACTTCGCGCTGGTGCTTGGTGGCGGTGTAGCCGCGGGATTCAGAGGCGAATTCCTTTTCCTGGAGTTCGACGTAGGCGCTCATGCCTTCACGGGCGTAGCCGTGGGCGAGGTCGAACATCGAGTAGTTCAGGGCGTGGAAGCCGGCCAGAGTGATGAACTGGAACGTGAAGCCCATGGCACCAAGTTCGCGCTGGAACTTGGCGATGGTGGTGTCGTCCAGGTGCTTGCGCCAGTTGAAGGACGGGGAGCAGTTGTAGGAGAGCATCTGGTCCGGGAACTCAGCCTTGACCGACTCGGCGAACTTGCGTGCCAGTTCCAGGTCCGGGGTGCCCGTCTCCATCCAGATAAGGTCGGAGTACGGTGCGTAGGCCTTGGCACGGGCGATGCAGGGTTCGATGCCGTTGCGGACCTTGTAGAAGCCCTCGGCGGTGCGTTCGCCCGTGATGAATTCCTGGTCGCGCTCGTCAACGTCTGAGGTGATCAGGGTTGCTGCTTCGGCGTCGGTGCGGGCGATGACCACCGTCGGGGTTCCGGCGACGTCGGCTGCCAGTCGGGCTGCGTTCAGGGTCCGGATGTGCTGCTGCGTGGGGATCAGGACCTTGCCGCCGAGGTGGCCACACTTCTTCTCCGATGCCAGCTGGTCTTCCCAGTGAACGCCCGAGGCGCCGGCGGTGATCATGGATTTCATGAGTTCGTAGGCGTTGAGCGGGCCACCGAAGCCGGCTTCGGCGTCGGCGACGATCGGGACGAGCCAGTCCTCGACGGTCTTGACGCCCTCGGCGTATTCGATCTGGTCTGCGCGGAGCAGGGCGTTGTTGATGCGGCGGACAACCTGGGGCACCGAGTTGGCCGGGTACAGGGACTGGTCCGGGTAGGTCTGGCCGGAGAGGTTGGCGTCCGCGGCCACCTGCCAACCGGAGAGGTAGATGGCCCGGAGGCCGGCCTTGACCTGCTGGACAGCCTGGTTGCCGGTCAGTGCGCCCAAAGCGTTGGTGTATCCGCCCGTGGGAGCTTCCTCGGTGAGCTGCTTCCAGAGCTTCTCCGAGCCGCGGCGGGCCAGGGTGTGCTCTTCGGAGACCCGGCCGCGGAGGCGAACGACATCTGATGCCGAGTAATCACGGGTGACGCCTTCCCACCGCGGGTTGGCGGACCATTCAAGTTCCAGCGCTGCGGCCTGCTGCTCTGCACTCTGCTCTGCTGGTTCAAATGAAGCGGTCATTATCTGTCTCCTAGGTGGTGCCCGGCCCGGCCTCTGCTGCTTCGTTGCGGCATCGGCCGGGTAGCCCGGGGTCTGTATTTCCTTTTCGTAGGACCTACTTTTCTGCACTTTCAAGAGGCTTTCTAGAGGAAAACTATGGAAAGAAATGCACTTCTTCGCGTATTCTCAAAAAATGTCGCCTGTGAGCTGGAATCGCGAAGTAGTGTCGCCGTCGTCGTCCCCTGCGTCCCCGGAACTGGACGTCATCAGCCTTGGCCGCCGCGTGCGGCACCTGCGCAAGCAGGCCGGGCTGACGCTGGACGGCTTGAGTGCCGCCGTCGGGACCGCTCCAAGCCAGTTGAGCCTCATCGAAAACGGCAAGCGCGAGCCCAAACTGGGGCTGCTGCAGCAGCTGGCCGCCGCACTCAACGTCAGCATCGATCAGCTGCTCGGGGCCGAGCCGCCCAACCGCCGCGCCGCCCTCGAAATCGAGCTCGAAAGGTATCAGCGCGGACCCCTGTACGAGTCGCTCAACCTGCCCAAAATCCGCATCAGTTCGCGGCTTCCACTGGAAGTCCTGGAGTCCCAGGTGGGGCTGCTTCAGGAGCTTGAACGCAAGCTCAATGAGCAAGCCGCGACGCCGGAGGAAGCTCGCCGCGCAAATGGCGAGTTGCGTGCCATGATGCGCGAGCGCGGCAACTATTTCCCTGAGTATGAGGCCGAAGCGCAGAAGGTCCTCAAAGGGGTCGGCTACACCACCGGTCCGCTGAGCCAGCACGTCATTGCGGACATCGCCGAGAACCTCGGTTTCACGCTGCACCACGTAGGGGATTTGCCGCATTCCACCCGTTCGGTGACGGATTTGAAGAACCGCAGAATTTATCTCACGCAGAACCAGCGGCAGGATCACGATCCCAGGTCTGTTTTGCTGCAGGCCTTGGGCCACTACGTACTGGGCCATGAAACTCCGCGGAACTACGGCGATTTCCTGGCTCAGCGGGTGGCTACCAACTATTTCGCCGCTGCGCTCCTGCTGCCGGAGCATGCCACCGTGGAGTTCCTGCAGAAGGCCAAAGCCGCCAAGGAAATTGCCGTGGAAGACATCCGCGATGCCTTCGCCGTGTCCTATGAAACGGCCGCCCACCGCTTCACCAACCTGGCCACCCAACACCTGGGCATCACTACGCATTTCCAGAAGACCCACCAGTCCGGCATCATCTACAAGGCGTACGAAAACGACGGCGTGAACTTCCCGCAGGACCACACGGGGGCCATCGAAGGGCAGCCGTCGTGCAAGGCATGGACCTCCCGGGCGGTGTTCGACGTGCCGGACAAGTTCAGTGCCTACAGCCAGTACACGGACACTCCATCGGGCACTTACTGGTGCACTGCACGGACTGAACGGTCCGCGGCCGGCGAGTTTTCATTGAGCATCGGGGTCCCGTACCAGCACGTCAAGTGGTTCCGGGGCCGGGAGACGACTGCCCGTGCCACGTCCAACTGCCCGGACCCAAACTGCTGCAAGAGGCCACCTGCCTCGCTGGCGAACGAGTGGGCCGGCAACGCGTGGCCCTCCGCCCGTGCACACTCCCACCTGCTCGCGGCCATGCCTCCCGGAGCGTTCCCCGGCGTGGACGAGACCGAGGTCTACTCCTTCCTGGCGGCGCACTCCGAACGCTGACCCCCAACGCCAACCCCCAACGTTCCTTCACATCCCACCCGCTTGGGGTGGACGCTCGCTCACGTTCCGCCCGCTTGGGGTGGACGCTCGCTCACGTCCCGTCGGTTTGGATCGGACGCTCGCTCACGTTCCCCCTCGTGAAGCAATGTCCCAAACTTAAGGGGATCCAGTATCCCCGGAACGGCGGGGACTTCCTTACACGGTAGATTCGGCTCTGCGCGGGACCAGTTAGTCTGCGCGACCGGTTTCGGTCCACGGCACACTGCGTGAAGGAAGCTCTACGAACGCGTCGGCTTGAGCGCGCTGGGTGCGTGACGCTTGAGGATTCAGGTCGGAGCACCATGCGGGATAGACGCGGAAGCCGCGCTTGCCTGGATGGAATTCGGAAGTGACGTATCCAAGCGAGATCAGGTGCGAGGGGGAGAATCGGAAGACCCCGAACCGGCCCCGCTCTTCTACAAAGACCATCAGTCCCGACATCAACTCGTCAGCCATAAACGGTCTGGTCGATCCGCCTCCGTCACGCTTCCAGACCGCGACAAAGGCGCCCGGCTTCGTCGGCGTGATCCGGGCCGTGCGGATTCGCCACCACTCTTTCCCAAATAGTACGACTCCAGATTCATAGTCGCCGTTCTGCTCTTCTGCCTTGATGATGGGCTGCGGATCATCCGAAGCCTGGACGCAGTCGGCGAAGTATTTGAGTGCACTGAAACTCACTCCCGAATTTTACTCGTTGAAGAATAGAGACTGCTCCGAGCTATTGCCATTGATTACTGTGCCAGGGTCGACCGCTGGTCACTGCTTGCTACCGGAATTTACCCTCGGGATCCGGCGCGCATCGAGTGTTGCCGCCGAGGGTGGTTCCGAAGCTGCTCGTTCCAAGCTGCATGGAGAACTTGCCATCTCCAAAGCCTGTGGTCGTCTGGTCTCGGTTCGCCCCCGAAGGCTGTGTTTGTACAACGCTCAGGCCGTTGCTTTCAAAAACTTCCTTTACCGACTTATGTATCGCTTCAGCCTGATCTTCTGAGATCGCTCCCTGCGTACTGTCGTAATTGAACCGAGTACCCCCGGTCCCGTCCGGCAGGGGGCAGGCCATGCCGGGTTTATCTGGTGTAATTTTCGTCCAGTCGCCAGGGGCGAGCCCCTGAATTTGTGTGAAGATGTCGAGGTATTCCGTGCGGGCTTGTTCTGGTCCCATAGTCTGCTCCGCGGTGTTGGTGGGTGGGGTGGTGCTCGGCGTTGCTCCACACCCCGTGAGGGCAGCGAGGATGGCAACGGCAAGGCCTTGGATGAGAAATCTTCGCGAAGACATGGTGGTCATCGTTTCACGATCGTAAGTTGGTCAGCCATCAATCAGTGAAGTCCTTGAGTTAGCGGGCGCTCGGAGAGTACCCGCTTGTACGCCAGAAAGTCCTCGTCACCGACGACGAGCCCAAGCAGAAAGCCTTTTACGAAGCGCTCGGCTACACCCAGGCCGACGAATTCCAAGGAGGGTCGGTCAGGGCCTTCGTCAGATTCGACTAACGGCCTGCCTCCGCTCAAGGGTCCCTTGCTGGACGCCACGCCCGGGTAAGTATCCGCGCAGTAGGTGTCGAGCTCGTTTAGCTTGGATGGGTACTCGGATCGGATCGTCCCTTAGAAAAGGAGAGCTAAGCCTGTCGCCGACACTTGGAAAAAGCTCCGAACGACCACGGCCTACACGGGGTTCGTGACGATCAACCGTGCAACCTATGAAGAGCCAAGTGGGGCCATAACCAACTGGGATGTAATTGCAGGCCGTGACTCTGCAGCAACCCATTGATGCAGCTCTTCGAGAGTTACGGGAAGAAACCGGCTACTGCTCAGAATCAGCCTTCTATGCTGGCTCGGAGTGGTGGGCTGCGAACTCGTCACGACGTAAGCATCTTGTCATCGCAGCCAACGCGTCGGAGAGATTTGAAGCAGCCTGGGACGACTCGGAATCCGGTCATGTCCGACTTCTTCCCATCTCGGAACTCATGGATTTTCTCGTCAGCGGAGAACTCACCGACGCTGGCCTTGCCTGCCGCGGCTTGGCAGCTCTTGCACGCAGCGATCCCGAGACCGAGGTTCTTGAAGGCCTGCGAGATTCCGTCCGCAAAATCTTTATGAGCCGTTAGCAACGGCGCTCACAGTCGTCCTAGCCGACCAGTCGCTGGACCAGCACTGCCGCAGCTTCAACCACGGCGTCGGCCTCACGCTTGGTGGCGCTCAGGGCAACCTCCTGCCCCGACACCGTCACGATGTCCGTGATCACCGCGACTGTGAGCCTGCCGAGCGTGTCATCGCTGGTGCCGAGGAGCACCGAGTTCTGCCGGACCCATTCCCGTCCACGTTCCCGCCGGAGCACTTCGAAGCCCGGGGGAGTGTCGCCCTCGATGAACACACGTTCCAGTTCCCGGTGCTTCCACGTGTAGTCGAAGTAGCTGCGGCTTCCCACGTTGAACAGTGTCAGGGGATCGTCCTCGCCGGCCTTCCTTGCTTTCGCTACGGCGGCTGCGACGAGTCTTTCGTGTTCGTTCTGGTAGTCGTTCCAGAGGGCGAGGAATAGCTCGGTCTTTCCGCCGAAGTGGTGGTACAGGCTGCCCACACTTGATCCGGCGCGGGCCACGATGTCAGTAATGCCAGCGTCGGTGAAGCCGTGTTCGATGAAGACCCCGGCCGCCGCATCCAACAAGTTGCGCTGGGTGGCCGCCGTGCGGGTCCATTGCCACGAGCCCGCGTTACTGGCAACGTCGGACGTCTTGCGAACCATACAGGGCTCCTTCCGGGCAGGACGGACACCGGAGTGTCGAGCAGCTTTTTTTTGGAATCCTATCGCCGAAAGAATCTACATAGCCAGCAGCCAGCCTTGACTGGCCCTAAAACACGGGAAATAATTCTGGAAGTCTGTTCTAGAAATACACGTTGCGGCATGTATCCGAATGCTGCGATTTTTGACGTCGGACGCCCCGAAACCCGGGTGCCGTTTTCACCGTCGGGCTGCAACTGGTTGAATCGCTATATAGCGCCAACTGGTCGCAGCCAAACAAGCCAGAGAGGAACGCGGCCTGATGTCCGTTTCAAGCAAGTCGTCCGGGATCACGTCGAACAGGTGGTTCAAACCCGTCGCCGTCACCGCAGGAGCTTTGGTGGTGGCACTGATCCTGGTCCTGGTGGCACAGTGGCTCCGGACCCTTCAGCCGGTCCAGCAATTCCTGACGGACTACCCCGGGCATTCAGCGATCCCTGAAGGTACTCCTACTGGATTCCCTGCCTGGCTTAACTGGACGCACTTCCTGAACATGTTCTTCATTGTCCTGATCATCCGTTCGGGGTGGCAGGTGCGCACCACCACGCGGCCGGCAGCCAACTGGACCAGGAACAACAAGGGCTTCATCAAGACCAAGAACCCGCCTACCAAGATCAGCCTGGACCTCTGGTTCCACCTGACGCTGGATGCGCTCTGGGTCTTGAACGGCATTATTTTCATCGTGTTGCTCTTCGCCACCGGCCAATGGTTGCGGATCGTCCCCACCAACTGGGACGTTTTCCCGAACGCCGTCTCCGCCGGCCTGCAGTACGCCTCGCTGAACTGGCCCGTTGAAAATGGCTGGAACAACTACAACAGCCTCCAGCTCCTGACCTACTTCGTCACGGTGTTCATTGCGGCGCCGCTCGCCATCATCACAGGCATCCGGATGTCAGGCGCATGGCCCAAGAAAGCTGCGATCAACAAGTTCTACCCGATTGAGCTGGCCCGCAAGATCCACTTCCCGGTGATGATCTACTTCGTGGCCTTCGTGATCGTCCACGTAACCCTGGTGCTGGCCACTGGCGCGCTGAACAACCTGAACCACATGTACGCGTCCAACAACGATTACAGCTGGTGGGGCTTCGGGATCTTCGCGGCTTCCATCGTCTTCACGGCGGCGGCATGGTTCCTGGCCCGCCCACTGTTCCTGCGTCCCATCGCCTCGCTCATGGGCAAGGTCTCACGCTAAAGCTCACGCAAAGAAAAGCAGCCGTCTCGGAACACTCCGCGGCGGCTGCTTTCGTACGAATGCTAGGACAGTGCGCCACCCTGCCACAGGGCATCAAAAGGAGCGCCCGAGGATACTCGGTTCTTGATACCTTCGGTGACGAAGGCCTTGGCAGTGCGTGCGGCTTCCAGCGGTGTAGCACCCTTTGCCAGCTCGGCAGTCACGGCCGCGGCCAACGAGCAGCCCGCACCTGAGACAGCAACATCGCCAACCTTCGGAGCGCGCAGGACTTCCAGCGTCTCGCCGTCGTAATAGACGTCGACGGCGTCCGGGCCTTCCAGCCGCACCCCGCCTTTGGCGAGGACTGCTGCGCCGCTGATCTCGTGGATGCGGATCGCAGCGGCCTTGAGGGACTCTTCATCGGTAATCGTGAGCCCGGACAAGGACTCGGCTTCGAAGTGGTTCGGCGTGACGAAAGTAGCCAGCGGCAGGATCTGGGCCTTCAGCGCCTGGTCGGTGTCCAGGGCGTGCCCCGGCTCCTGGCCTTTGCAGATCAAAACAGGATCCAAAACCACATTCGCGAAAGCGCCGTCCGTCAGCGCCTTTTCCACCGTGCTGATGGTCGCCGGGCTGCCGAGCATGCCGATCTTCACGGTGTCCAAAACGGAAGGCGCGCCGGAAGCGGCACCATAGGCCGCCGTCGTGGCTTCAAGTTGATCCGCGATGACCTGCTGGTCCACCGGCACAAAGCGGTGGTTCCAGTTGTCCTGCGGGTTGAAGGAAACGATGCACGTGAGGTTCGCGATGCCGAACACTCCGAGTTCCTGGAAGGTCTTGAGGTCCGCTTGCGCGCCGGCGCCACCGGTCGCTTCGGAACCGGCGATGGTCAGGGCAATGGCAGGGGCAACGGCTGAAGTCATGGTTTCCATTTTGGCAGTTGCTCCGGTCCCGCTCCTAAACGGCCTAGCCGTGCAGCGTCCGGTACGCCGCCTCCGCGGCAGGGTGCAAGGGCACGCCTGCGGTGTTGATCAGGGTTTCCGGGCTGAGGAATTGCACACCGGTGCTCGACTTCGGAACCAAATCCTGGGCTTGTTCCACCAGCAGTTCCACGGTCTGACGAACTACGTGGTCGGCAAGGTCCCTACGGCAGAGGAGGAGGTTGGCGACGCCGACCGTCCACACAGCGGGCGCGTCACCGTAACTGTTGGCGGGAATGAGGACGCGGTCGTAGAACGGTCCAAACTGCGAGCGCGTTGCGTTGATGAGGTCCGATAGGTCCACCAAGCGGAGGCCAACGTCCTTGGCAGTGGACGCGATGGCTGCGGTGGGGACGCCTCCGGACCAGAACAGAGCGTCGATGGTCCGGTTCTGCAGCGCCGCGAGCCCTTGGTTCAGCCCCAGGTTCACTTGGGTGAGCGCGGGACTGGTTTTTGCGGATGACAGGCTGGAGGCCTCGATGATCCTGGGAGCAGTGAGGGATGTCCCCGACCCCACTTCGCCCACGCCCGCGGTCTTGCCCGCGAGGTCGGCAAAGTTCCGGATGCCACTGTCCTTCCGTACGATGCAGTGGACGTAGTTCTGGTAGACCTTGCCGAGAGCCACGAGGTCTGCAGGCTGGGCCGGCCGATCGCCGGGGCTTGACTGCTGGGCTGCCGCATCTGCAAGCGCGACGGCGAACGTCGCCTCGCCGTCCACCACCCGCCTGATGTTCTCCAAGCTTCCGCCGGTAACCAAAGGTTCAGCCGTTTCGGCTACGCCTTCTCTCTGCAGCAAGGCTGCGAGCAACGTGGCGAATTCCAGGTAGAAGCCGCCAGGTTCGCCACCGGCCACCGTAAGTTTCCGCGGGCGTTCGCCCGGGGTGCAAGCTGCTGTTGCGGGAAGGAAAAGACCAGCCACACCCACGGCCAGCACGGCCCTAAGTGCAGACCGCCGGGGCATCACCTTCGACTCAGGCATCCTGCGCGTCCTCTGGTTTCGCAAACTCGAGCCGTGCCGTCAGCCCATGAGGCTCGCGCGGCTCAATGACGAGCCGGCCGCCGTTTGCTTGGGCCAGCCGATCCACGATGGTCATGCCCAGACCGTTGCCAGGGATTTTGCTGTGCTGCGGGGCCCGCCAGAACCTGGTGGTGGAAGCGGCACGCTGCTCGGCTGGGAGGCCGGGACCGTCGTCGGAAATTACGACGGCGGTCCCGCCTGCCGTCTGCTGCGTGGCCACGGTGATGGTAGCTCCGGGGGCGTACTTGATGGCGTTGGCAATGAGTTCTCCCACCATGTGGGCAAGTTCGTCGGGGTCGCAGTTGATCTGGTTTTCGTGTGCGGGGCCCTCTAGCGTCAGCCGGGATCCCGCCCGTTGAGCGGCAGGTACGGCCCGTTCTACTTCGCCCTGCAGGATGGGGAGGGGGTCGATGACGGCTTGCCGCTGGTGCTCTGCGGCTTGGTCCGGGCGGGTAGACCCCTCGAAGGCGCGGTGTTCCGCCGTCGCCAGCTTCAGCACGCCGTCGAGCATTTCCTCAACCCGCTCAAGTTCCGCCACGACGCCGGCTGCCGCAGCCTTTTCTGGTTGCCCTTTGAGTTCCAGCTGCAGCAAATCGATCCGCAGCCGAAGCGCCCCAACAGGGTTTCTAAGTTGATGCGATGTGTCAGCGATCAGCCGGCGCTGGGACTCCATGCTCGCCGTGACGGTGTCCGCCATGGCGGTGAAGGAGCGGCTGAGTTCGCGCAGTTCGGGCGGTCCGGCGTCGGGTAGTTGGCTTGTTTTACCCGTGGTTTCGAGCTCGTGAACTGCCCTGCTGAGCCGGTTGACCGGGCGCAGGACCCACCCGGTGATTCGCGCTGCGGCGAGCAGGAGCAAAGCCGCCAACGCCAGCGCCGCGAATCCGACCACCAGCCATCGCTCCCGCAGCTTTTGCCGGGCGGCATCGAGGTTGACTTCCACAACAGCCTCGCCGAGGACTTGGCTGGCCGTGCCGAAGGACCTGGAAATGATGTCGTTGCCGGTCCCGAAAGCACTGATGGGGTTCAGGGTGGTGTCGCTGAGGTTGAGGCTCGCCCGATTCAGTGCATCCTGGACGTCGGGCCGCTCTTCGCTGAGTCCGCCGGAACGGACGGTTCCCTCCTGTGTGCGGATCAGGATTCCCTCGCCGTAAAGCTCGGAGTAGCGGTCCATTTCGCGCTGCAACTGACTGGTGTCTTTGTCTTGGGCGGCGTCGCTGGCCAGTTGCGCGAAGCGGTTGAGGGCGGCGACGCGGTTGATCTGAAGTTCCTGGGTGAGCTCCCGGCTGGCCGAGGTCAGGATCACGCTGGAGACCGTCACCACGATGATCACCACCAGCAAGCTCAGGATGCTGAGAACACGGACTTTCACGGCTGCTCTACCCGGTAGCCAACGCCCCGGACGTTGATGATGAACCCGGGCAGCTGCAGCTTGGACCGCAGGCCTGTGAGGTGCACGTCCAAGGACCTGGAATGCGTCACGAACGCGTCGCCCCAGAGTGCGTCCAGGATCTGCTCGCGGGTCACCACCGAGCCCGCGTTCCTGACGAGGAGGCTGAGGAGGTCGAACTCGGTTGCTGTCAGGGCGAGTTTCCGTTGGCCGACGGCGACCAGGCGGCGGTCGAGGTCGACCTCGAGTTCGCCCAGGACGATGGCGTGCGGAGCTTCCTGGCCGCCGCGGTTGGTGCGCCGGGTGACGGCTTCGATCCTGGCAAGCAATTCCACGAGCTTCACGGGCTTGACCAGGTAGTCGTCTGCTCCGGACCTGAGACCCAGGACCACGCTCCGCTCGTCATCCCTGGCCGTCAGGATGAGGATGGGGATGTTGGTTACTTGGCGCAGCTTGCGCAGCACATCCAAGCCATCCAAATCCGGAAGGCCAAGGTCCAGCAGGATCACCTGGTGCTCCCGGTGGGCCAGCAGCGCATCCTCGCCACGGGACACGCGGGTGTGTGTATGTCCAGCCGAAGCGACGGCAGCGCTCAAGGCCGACGCCATGGCGTCGTCATCCTCGACGATGAGCACGTGCACTGTCATGGTCCTTTGGATTGGGGCTGGTTCGCTACTAGAGCTTAACGTTGTGAGGCCCGCTCTGCGCCCTTCGGAGTACCCAAAGTGCGCAGAGCGGGCCTAACAAGGCAGGAAGGTCAGGCGTCGACGCGATCCTTCGTGCCGTCGTCGTCCTTCGTTGTTGCCGTCGCAGCGCCCTTCGCCACGAACGCGTGGCCTTGCTCCGCATCCAAGTGCGTGGACGTCTTGTTCTTCAGCGCGAAGATGTACACCAGAAGCGAGATGAAAATCGCAGCCGTGACGTACGTGAAGAACAGATCCACCTGATTGGATTTCTGCAACGCAGCGCCGATCAGTGGGACGGTGCCGCCGAATAGCGAGTTGGCGATTGCGTAACCGAGTCCTACTCCCAAGGCGCGGATCGAGGCCGGGAACAGTTCGGCCTTCACCAGTGCGTTGATGGACGTGTAGCCGCCAACCATGAGCAGGCCGCCCAGCATCAGCAGGAATGCGATGAACGGATCCTTGGTGCCGGAAAGAGTGGAGAGCAGCGGCCAGGTGAACAGGACGCCGGTCACGCCGAACCAGATCAGCAGCGGCTTGCGGCCCACCTTGTCCGAAATCAGGCCGTAGACAGGCTGCAGCAGCATGAAGATGAACAGCGCCCAGAAGTTGATCACGGAGGTATCCGTCTTGGCGATGCCGGACGTATCGTTCATGAACTTCAGGATGAAGTTGGTGTACGTATAGAACGCAACCGTACCGCCGAGGGTGATGCCGATGCAGATGAGCAGCGGCGTCCAGTGCTTAGTGAGCAGGAGCTTCATAGTGCCAGGCTGGGCCTCGCCCTCCACTTTCACATGTGCGGCACGGAGCTGATCGGACGAGAGGGTCTCCTCCATCGAACGGCGGAGCCAGAGAACAACCAGCGCAGCCACGCCACCTACGGCGAACGGGATACGCCATCCCCACGCCGTCAGGTCTTCCTTGCTCATGGTGTTCTGCAGAATCACGAGCACCAAAAGTGCCAGCATCTGGCCGCCGATCAGCGTGACGTACTGGAAGCTGGAGAAGAAGCCGCGGCGCTTTGCCGTTGCCGCCTCGGACATGTACGTGGCGCTGGTGCCGTATTCACCGCCTACTGAGAAGCCCTGCACGACGCGGATAAAAACCAGCAGGATCAGGGCCCAAAGTCCGATCACATCCTGTGTCGGCAGGATCGCGATCGCGAAGGACCCGGCCGACATCATGGTCACACTGAGCGTCAGCGCGGCCTTGCGGCCCTTGCGGTCTGCGTAGCGGCCGAAGAACCAACTTCCGATCGGACGCATAAGGAACGACGTCGAAAAGACCGCCATCGCCTCAAGGCCAGCCTGAAGGTCGTCCGAGGAATTAAAGAAGTGCGACTGAAAATATGCCGCGAAAACCGTATAGACGTAGAGGTCGAACCACTCCACGAGGTTGCCCGCGGAGCCCTTGAGGATATTGCTCACGGCTTTGCGTGTCTGAGCGGCTTCGCTCAGAGGTGCAGCTTGCTGGGTGCTCATCAATGAACCTTCCTGGACGGCAGCGTTTTGCGGCGGCCGTGTCTTGCCTGAGTTCGTTCTGTCCATGAAGCTCGTGCTCATGGCGTCCTTGCGCATGGCTCTTCGTCGACTAAGAAAGGTCCTCCAAGGTGAAGAGGACGTATTCCAAACTATGGGTGATGCACGGCACAGCCATAGCCCGCGGGGCATTTCCTAACACTTCCTTAGGATTCGGGTTGCGAGGCTTGGTTGGGGACGACAGCCCGACGGCGGCTGCTCACCTATCGACGCTCCCTCACGTTCCTCCCGGTTGAGGCGGACGCTCTCTCACATCCCTCCCGGTAGGGGCGGACGCTCTCTCACAGCCCTCCCGGTTGTGGCGCCGGGGGTGGGGTGTGAGTGAGGGTTGGTGGGAAGGGGGTGGGGTGTGAGTGAGGGTTGGCGGGAAGGGGGTGGGGTGTGAGTGAGGGTTGACCGGAAGGGGGTGGGGTGTGAGTGAGGGGTGGTGGGAAGGGGGTGGGATGTGAGAGAGGATCGGTGGTGGGACAATGGAACCGGTGCCGGGCCAGATGCCCCACCACCACAGTGCTAATACAGCGGGGCAGCCAGCATGCGGCGGCCTGCGCGAACCACTACGAAATGGATGACCCATGCCCTCGCCCTCCGGCTCCAGCACGCTGAGCAAGCCTGCACCCCGCTTCGCCTCGATCGGTTCCCCGTACTTCGGCATCATGTTGGCCGTCATGGCCGTGGTGCTGATCCTGTCCAACATCGGCGCTTCCAAGGGTGTGGAGCTCGGGCCGATCATCACTGATGGAGGGTTCTTCCTCTTCCCGTTGGCCTACATCCTGGGCGACGTCATGAGCGAGGTCTACGGCTTCAAAGTGGCCCGCAAAGCCATCGTCACCTCGTTTGCCCTGAGTGTGTTCGCCTCTCTTTGCTACTGGGTGATCATCATCCTGCCCGGTTTCAACGATGACTACGGAACCGCCAAGCAGGCCGCCATCGAGGGCGCCCTGGGTCCGGTTCCGCAGATCGTCCTTGCCTCCCTGCTCGCCTTCCTGGCAGGACAGACCATCAACTCCTGGATCCTGGTGAAGATGAAGCAGCGCACGGGCGAGAAGTCCCTATGGGCACGCCTCATGGGTTCTTCCGTGGTGGGGGAATTCGTGGACACCCTGATCTTCTGCAGCATCGCGGCATCCGTCATCGGGATCTCGGACGCTGGCTCGTTCGTCAACTACGTCCTGGTGGGCTTCGTGTACAAGACCGCCGTCGAGTTCCTGTTCGTTCCGATCACGGTGCTGGTTGTCGGCTGGATCAAGAAGCGCGAGCCCAGCTACGGCGCAGTCGCAGCCTAGGACCAGGGCCTGGAACCAGGGCCTAGGAGTAGTACCGGCCCAGCGTCTCCGCCTTGAACTCAAAGAAGTCCCCGGATTCGATGGCCAAACGGGCATCGTCCACCATCTTCACCACGAAGCGTTCGTTGTGGATGGAGATCAGCGTTGCGGAGAGCATCTCCTTGGCCTTGAACAGGTGGTGGATGTACGCCCGCGAGTAGTTCTGGCACGTGTAGCAGTCGCAGCCGTCCTGCAAGGGCCCGAAATCGGCTTTGTATTTAGCCCCCGACAAGTTGAACCGGCCAAAGGGTGTGTAGAACGCTGAGTTCCTGGCAACGCGCGTGGGGGAGACACAGTCGAACGTGTCGGCTCCGTTCTCGATGGCCGTGAAGATGTCGTCGGGTTCGGAGATGCCGAGCAGGTGCCGGGGCTTGTCCTCGGGCAGTTCCTCGTTGCACCAGCGCACAATGGTGCCCAGGTTTTCCTTCTCCAACGCTCCGCCGATCCCGTATCCGTCAAAGGGCATGGCACCGAGATCCTGGCAGGCTTTGCGGCGCAGGTCCTCGTACTGGGCTCCCTGAATCACCCCGAACAAGGCCTGGTACGGTTTGCCCACGCGGGAAGAAGTCAACGAGGCGTGTTCCTCGAGGCACCGCAGCGCCCACAAACGGGTGCGCTCCAGGGACTCCTCCTGGTAGGCCCGGGAATTCTGCAGCGTCGTGAGCTCGTCGAAGGCGAACATGATGTCCGCGCCGATCTTGTGTTGGACCTGCATGGAGATCTCGGGGGAGAAGCGGTGCCGGTCACCGTTCAGGTGCGATTTGAACCAGACGCCGTCATCGTCGATGTGCGCCAGCCGTTCCTTGCCCGGTGCTACGGCGTCATCAGGGCCGGACGAATCGACGTTCTTCATGTCGATGACCTTCTTGAACCCCGAGCCCAGGCTCATTACCTGGAACCCTCCGGAGTCGGTGAAGGTGGGCCCTGACCAGTTCATGAACGTACCCAGCCCACCGGCGGCGTCGAGGATTTCGGGCCCTGGCTGCAGGTACAGGTGGTAGGCGTTGGCCAGGACCGCCTGCGCGCCAAACCCGGCGATCGACTCCGGCAGCACGGCCTTGACGGTCGCTTTGGTTCCGACGGCGATGAACGCGGGCGTCTGGATGGTTCCGTGCGGCGTGGTGATGGTTCCTGTCCGGCCAAGGAAAGCGCCGCCGTTGGCGTCCACTTGGGCGTCCGACGGCGAGCATGTTTCAGTCAGGCGGGTGCCCACCGTGAACGAGAACTCGGATTGTCTCGCGGACAACCCCGGCAGGTCAGGCAGGGAAGTAGCCGGGGAGGAAACTGACGCGGTAACGGGAACAGAAGCTGGCACCTACCTAGTGTGCCAGCTTTACCGGCGGTAACCAGCGGTAACCAGCGGAGGAAGCCTTACGACGCGTAGTTCTCCGCCTTCCAGTTGTCCCATGAGGACCGGATGTCAGCCAACGTGTGGGCCCCCAAATCGTAGGTGGAGGCAATTACCATGGACCCGCCGTCGGGCCTTTTCTCCGGGATCGGCAACTGCTCGGCGACGATCAGCAGCCCGTCCCCGTGTTCGGCGTAGCTGTGGACGGTGAGGCCAACCTGGTGCCGGCTCTTGAACCAGACTTTGCCGGAGATCTTCTCGCCGGTAGCAAGGGTGAGCGAGTACTCCTCCCCAACGGGCGGCAGATCCCCCAGCCCCAACTTCTCGATCGCCGGACCGCCCTTGCCGGGGAGGGAGACAAAATGTGTCCGCCGGTGTCCGTGCGGATGGCGCTCAAGGGCAAAACGCAGTTGGTGCAGGAAGGTGAGCCAGCCTTGGGTGATGTCTTCGTCCCAGTCGGCCCACTCGGAATCGTGGTCCAGGGCAACCCTGGTGATCCGCACTTCGGTGCCGCCGGAGACAGGGTGGAGTTCAAAGATGTCGCCGCCGTTGACGGTCAGGCTGGTGTGATCGGGCCCTTCCACGACATCGGTATTGAAGTAGATCTGTTTGATTTCATCGTTAAGGTCGTCGGCCTCCCAGCCGTGCCATTGGGCGACCAACGACGGTTCACGCAGCATGGTCCAAACCTGCTGCGCATCGGCATTAACCACAACGCTCAGATTGTTCGTCATGGCCCCGAATCTACCGCCGTTCGCCCCGGCATAACAGGCCCCGGGACCTGTTAGGCCCGCACCGATTCCAGTTCGTTGCCGATCCGCCGGGCCAGTTCGTCCTCGCCAATGGTCTTGGAACCGCCGTGGGCACGCAGGAACATGAGGGCTTCCAAGCGCAGGAAACGCCATTCGCGCTCGGCCTCGTGGTTGCCGTTGTCGATCGCGCGGAAGATTTCCTTGTCGTAGAGGTTGGGTTCGTTGAGCGAACGCTGGCGGACCCTGGCATTGATCCGGGCCTTGAAGGGGTCTTCCTCCTGGGATTCGGGCGCGCGGAGCAGTTTTTCGTAGACGGCTGCCCGTTCGGACTGGCCGGCCTCGCGGCAGATGAAACTGGACAGCGCCAAAGCACGTTCGATCGACGCCCACCGGTCCAGGTTCCCGTCGAAAGGCAGGACGTTCAGCAGGTCCGCGACCGCCAGCGCATGGTCCGGATCGCGGAGCACGATGCACAGATCGAAGGCGAGGTCGCTCAGGTCCCGGAGGCAGCTTCCGGACTTGGTGTTGATGCCCTTCGCCAGCCGCTCCGCCAGCACCTGGACACCGTTCTTGCCCTTGTGCTGGGCGGCCGCGGCCCGCACCACCGCTTCGGGAGTGCCGTCCGGTTCGGGGATCAGTGCGAGTTCTTCGGCGCTGGGCCCGGTGTACGCGGGCGGGGTTTCGGGGCGGGGAGGAACGACGACGGCGGGCCCAGCGGGCGCGTCGGCCTCGGCTTCGGCGGGGCTGCTGATGTCCGGTTCGGCTTCGGCGGGTGCGTCCACTGGCGCTTCGGCACCGGGGCCGGCAGGAACTCCGTCACCCACAGGGACACTGGACCCGAAAGCGATCCTGATGGTGCCGCCGTCGACCGCTGTTACCAGCAGCAGCGCGGGCACGCCGTAATCGTCTTTCTGCACCTCGATGGCGCGGATTTCCTCGGCCGGCCCGTCGCCGGGCGGGAACACAAAATCTCCGGGCTGCAGGTCCCCAGCCTGCTTTTCTTTGTACTGCTGTGTGGCTGGGCTGTGAGTCATCGGAAGTCCTTTGGTTCTCTTGGGGTCCGCCGTCCAGTCTACAAAGACCGGCCGCCGCAGGGGCCGGGACCCGCTAGAGGACGATGCCCGAGAAAGCCAGCGCCTGCCGGACGAGGTTGCCTCGACCGCCGTCGAATTCCTGCTGGACGTTCTCGCTCAGCACCTCTTGCGGCGTCATCCACGTCAGCTCCAGTGCGTCCTGGCGCGGTTCGCATTCGCCGGTCACCGGGATGACGTAGGCCAGGGATACAGCGTGCTGGCGGTCGTCCGTGAAACCCGTTTGCGAGGGGGCGGGGAAGTATTCAGCCACGGTGAAGGGGACGGGGCTGATGGGGAGTTGCGGGAATGCCAGGGGACCGAGGTCCTTTTCCATGTGCCGCAGGAGGGCTGCCCGGATGGTCTCGCGGTAGAGGACGCGGCCCGAAACGAGGTACCGGACCATGTTGCCATCGGCGTCGCCTTGGAGGAGCGTGCCGACTTCGTTCACATACCCGAGCGGATCCAACCTGACCGGAACGGCCTCCACGTAAACCATGGGGAGGCGGCCGCGGGCTTCGAAGAGGTCTTCATCTGAAAGCCAGCCTGGATACGGGTCGGGTGTACGTACGCTCATGGTTAAGTTCTACCCCATCACCGGTGCAAGTTCCGTGGAGGCCCTGCCGGGCACGGGGCCGTTACGCTCTCGGCTGTATTCGGGACGGGGGATTGACTCCTGCATTTGCTGGCCCGATTCGCTGTGGATTGCCGTTTTCGAAAAATTGTTTGTCCCCTGTGTAACCGGCAGACCAGACCCGGAAACAACATGTTCGAGCAAGCAAATCTGCTCATGACTCCGTGGGGGAAGGAACCCAGAAATGAACTACCGACGAACCGGACACGCCAAGTACGCCACCCTTGTATCGCTGGCTTTGGCGTTGACGCTTACTGCCTGCACCCCGTCGTCGCCCGAACCGGACGGCGCGCCAACGGAGCGTCCTGCCGCGTCCGCGCAGGAAGTGCTCGCGTCCCCGCAGCAGGTGCTCGCTGCGCCGGTGGCCGAGATCGATGCCCCGGTGGCGGACCCCGACCCCGTCGCTCCCATCCCAGTCGTCGAGCCTGCCCCGTTGGTGGTTCCAGCGCCCGTGGAGGTTCCTGTTGTCGCCCAGCCTGTGACAGAGGCACCCGCCCCGGCGCCCACGGAAATCGTTAAGCCCGCACCCGCGGTGACGGTTCCGGCCCCGGAACCTGTGGTGACCCCGATTACCCCTCCTGAGCCCTCAACGCCGCACGTATCTCCGAACTACCCGGAAATCGGGACCTACACCTTCCCTGACGGGCACATCTCCTTCGAGGTACCGTCCGGTTGGGGAATGCAAGCCGAAGTTCCGGTTGTTGCGCCCGGGGACGACTACCCTTACGACGACCACTTCGCCATTGCCCACATCTTCGATGAAAACGGGCACAACGTGGTGGACATAACCAGCGGAGGTGTCGGGGGAGTGGTGGCCGGGCCCGTCAAGCGCACCATTCTGGACTCGCAGAAGCTCACCTCTTTTGACGATCGGGACGGGGCATCCTACTTTGCGGTCTTCCGGGACGTTTATCCCTTCGACACCGCGGAAACCAGGTTCTTCGTGGGCATCGTCCCGGAAATGCTGATGACCGAAGGTCCCGACCGCACCTCTGCTGCAAGCTTCCTGATCATGGGCAACGGCGCTGCCACCGCCCAGGTGAATATCGACCCGAACATGACGCAGGAGGCCGCGGAGGCCTGGATGCAGTCAGGGCAGTACGGCAAGCTCAAGGCACTGCTGACCAGCCTCCGGTACGCACAGTAAGCCCCATGCGGGTGCCCGTTCCCTTCAGGCGGGCACCCGTTCCACCACTATCGACGCCGGTGCCGCCCCGCCAGCGGCATCGGGGTTGGCGACGTACAGGATGCCCTCGCTGATCCGGGCCTCAACCCCCGCTTGGGTGAGCTGTGCAAGCAAAGGGTCCAGCCCGGCGTCGTACTCGAACGCGAGCACACCGCTGGTTCCGTCCGCCCCGTGGATGATCTGGAGGATGCCGCCGTTCTTCGTGGTGAAGATGGCTGATTCGTCATCCGCGCTGCGGGGCTTTGCCCCGATGCCGCGGAGTACGTTGGCGGACATTTCCACCAAGGGGCTAACCCAGGTGGCCACCACGGCCAGGGCGGGGTCGGCGTCGGGGGACGTCGCCCAACTGCCATCGGCCGCCCGTGTCGCGGGGAATGCGAAGAACTCGAAACCGTCGTCTGCGCTAATGCGGGCGGTGGTGGCTTCCGGGGTTTCGTGAACCTCGGCCTGGGTGCCGGCTTCCTCGGTGCGGCGCACGAACTCGTCCACGTCCCCCACTTCGACGCTGAAGAGCGTGGAGCCATCCAAGGGGTGGCCATGCTCCACATGCCCCAGCGCCAGGCGACCCGAACCGGCGTCGAACTCCTGCCACTCGCCGTCGTCGACGGTCTTTACCAAACCCAGCGCTTCCAGGATGGTGGTCCAGTCTTTCGGGCGGGAGGTGTAGTGGATGGGGCGGGCTCGCAACATGGGGTCTCCTGGTGGGTTTCGGGATCCTTCTCCAAGCCTATGCTGGGGCCATGCCCATTGAATTGGAAGAACTACTGGTCAAAGACGCCGACGCGTGGCGTGCGTGGTTAACCGACCACGCCGAGGAAAGCCCCGGCGTGTGGCTGATTCTGCATAAGAAGGGCGGCAACGTCACCGAACTGGACTACGACGCGGCGCTGGACGAAGCCTTGTGCTTTGGCTGGATCGATGGCCAGTCCAGGAGCCGCGACGCCGAAAGCTACTTCCAGCGCATGACGCCCCGGGGTCGCCGCAGCATCTGGTCCGCGCGGAACGTGGGGCACATTGCCCGGCTCGAATCGGAAGGCAAGATGACCGACGCCGGCCGTTCCGCCGTCGAGGCCGCAAAGGCGGACGGCCGTTGGGCGGCAGCGTACGCGGGCCCCGCCGATTCGGTGGTGCCCGCTGATTTGGCGGCGGCGATCGCAGCCGTGCCGGAGGCGCAGGCCATGTTCGACGTCCTGACATCGCAGAACCGGTTCGCCCTCATCCACCGCACCAACCTGGTCAAAAGGGCGGACACACGGGAGCGGAAGATCGCCGGCTTCGTGGAGATGCTGGCCCGCCACGAGGCGCCGTACCCGCAGAAGAAACGGCCCTCTTAAGTTCCGGAGCGGGTCAGGATTCGAAGGGGAAAGCCACACCCTCGCCAACCACGCGCAGGCACAGTTCGGTGCCTGGCTTGGTGATGGAGGCGTTCCAGTGGCGGATGGTAATGATTTCGCCACCCCCGGGGTAACGGTAGCTGTTGCCCGAAGCGCTGCCGTCCGGTGCCCTGTATTCGCCGAGCTTGATACGGACAGTGGTCTCCGGGCCGAAATAGTCCGTGTCCACCACTACGCCGCGGATCGGGCCGTCGGACGCGATCCGGATCTGCTCCGGGCGCAGCATGAGCTGGACTTTGCCTTGTGCCGGTGGCCGCCGGACGGGGATCCCGCCCAGCGAACAGGTCGCCAACGAGCCTTCCATCCATGCATCCAGGATGACGGCGTCGCCCAGGAACTCGGCGGTGGCACGGTCAGCCGGGCGGGTGTAGACGACGAACGGGTTACCGATCTGGGCCAGTTTCCCGCCGCGCATGATGGCCACCTGGTCGGCGAAGGACAACGCCTCCGCTTGGTCGTGGGTCACCAGGATGGTGGTTACTCCCGCAGCATTGAGCACCTTGGCCACGGCCCTTCGGGTGGCGACGCGCAGGCCGGCGTCCAGGGCTGAGAACGGCTCGTCCAGCAGCATCAGCTCAGGTTCCCGCGCCAACGCACGGGCAAGGGCGACGCGTTGTTGCTGCCCGCCGGACAGCTGATGCGGACGCCGCTTGGCCATGGACGCGTCAAGGGACACCATCTCCAGCAACTCCTGGACACGCGCGCGCACTCCGCGGCGGCCGCCGTCGAGCTTTCCCGCATCCAGTCCGAAGGCCACGTTCTGCCCCACCGTCAGGTGCGGAAAAAGAGCTCCGTCCTGGGCCACGTAGCCCACCTGCCGCTTGTGTGCCGGCACCCAGAGGCCCTGGCCCGCCACTGGTGAGCCGTTGAGGCTGATGGTCCCGGTATCGGGATGTTCGAAACCGGCTATCAGGCGCAGCAGGGTGGTCTTGCCCGACCCTGAAGGTCCCACGATAGCGGTGGTGCCGCCCTTGGCCACCGACAAGTTGACGCCCTTCAGGACAGCCTGGGAACCAAAGTTCTTGGTCACTTCGGCGATGTCCAGGTGGGCGTTCGTGGTGGGGGCCACGGACGGTGCTACCCGGGGTGCAGGAAGCCTGGAGGGGGATTGTTCGGTCACTGTCCGGCTACTTTCTTGGACTGTTGGAAAAGCAAGTACGTCATGGGGGCCGAGAGCAGGATCATCAGGAGGGCGTAGGGGGCGGCGCCTGCGTAGTCGATCTCGCTGCTCTTGCTCCAGAACTCCGTGGCCAGCGTCCGGGTGCCGTTCGGCGAGAGCAGCAGCGTGGCGGTAAGTTCGTTGACGATGGCAAGGAATACCAGCGCCGCACCACCTGCCGCGGCCGGAGCTGTCAGCCGCAACGTGACCCGGAAGAAGGAGGTCAATGGGGCCTTGCCGAGCGATTGGGCGGCCTCGTCGAGTTCCTTGGGCGCCTGGGCCAGGCCAGAGCGGATGTTGACCAACGCCCGCGGGAGGAAGAGCAGGACATAGGCTGCGATCAGCACACCGGCCGTCTGGTAAACACCGGGGACCACCCGAATGCTGACGGTAACGAAGGCCAGCCCCACCACGATGCCGGGGAGCGAACTGGTGACGTAGTTGGAGAGTTCCAACATCTTGCTGAACCAGCTGGGTCGCCGCACCGCGAGGTATGCCATGGGGAACGCCACCACAGTGGTGACCACAGCGCCTGCCGCCCCGTACAGGAGGGTCTGGACCAGTGCCGGCATGAACTCCTCAGCTGCCCACACCTGCGTGCCGCCGGCAAACAGCCACTTCAGCACGAACCACAGGGGCAGTCCGAACGCCAAGGCTGTCAGGGCCAGGAGTGCCAGCTGGGCAGGGAGCTGGGAAACGCCAAGGGGCAGCCTGGTGGCTTTGGCTTGTGCACCGGATCCGATGCGCGCGTAACGGGCGGTGCCGCGGCTCCTGACTTCGGCCAGCAACAGGATCAGGCAAAGGAATACGAGGACACTGGCCAGCATGTTTCCCGCAGTCCCGTTGAACGTTGACTGGAACTGGACCATGATGGCGGTGGTAAAGGTGTCGAAGCGGATCATGGCAAAGGCGCCGTATTCAGCCAGCAAATGCAAGGAAACCAGCAAAGCGCCGCCGGTCATGGCGATACGCAGTTGCGGCAGCACCACCCGGAAAAAGACTGCCCACGAGCCCAGCCCCAACGAGGCCGCGGATTGTTCAATGGCCGGATCCAAGCGGCCCAATGTGGCTGCTGCGGGGATGTAGACCAACGGGAAATAGGAGAGCGTGGCAATCAGGACACCCGACCCGAGGCCCCCCATCGACGGAACAGCGGACACCCAGGAGTAGCTGTTCACGAACGCCGGAATGGCCAAGGGTGCCGCCAATGCAACCGCCCACCAACGGTGTCCGCGCAGCTGGGTCCGTTCCACCAACCAGGCCCCGCCCACGCCAAGCACCAAGCACAGCGGCACCGTGAACACCGTCAGCAGGACAGTGTTCAGCAGCAGCTCACCCACCCTCGGACGCACGATGAGGCTGACCGCCGTCTCCCATCCGGTGGTGGCCGTCATGTACACCACATAGCCCAGCGGAATCAGGGAAAACAGGGCGATGAGCACGGCCAACAGGGACACTGTTGAAACGCCGAAAGGCGGGCGGGGGCGCTTGCCCCTGCCCGCCGTCGTCGTGCTTCCCTGGGAACGTGGAACGTCGGGAGCCGATAGATCAGTGGTCACAGAACTAGAGGAGTCCTGCCTTGGTCATCAGGTCGGTGACCTTGGTGGAGTTCAGCTTGGCCGGGTCCACGGTCGGAGCCTGCAGTTCCTTGATGGGAACCAGCTTGGCGTTGGAATCAACCTGCGAAGCAACGGCGTATTCGAAGGACGTGCCATCCTTGAGGATTTCCTGGCCCTTCTTGCCGGTGATGAACTTCAGGAATGCCTGTGCGTCGGCGGCCTTCTTGGAGGACTTGAGGACGCCGCCGCCGGACACGGAAACGAACGCGCCCGGGTCCTGGTTCTTGAAGTAGAACGGCGTGACATTCTTGGAGTTCTCGCCGGTCTTGGCCTGGTCACCGTAGTAGTAGTAGTGGTAGATCAGCGCAGCATCCACTTCGCCGGCGTTGACGGCCTTCATGGCGGTGCTGTTGCCCTTGTAAGCCTTGAAGTTCTCCTTCATGCCCTTGAGCCATTCCTCAGTGGCGGCCTCGCCCTTGAGTTCCAGCAGTGCGGAGACGATCGCCTGGAAGTCGGCACCGGAAGGCGATGCGGCCCACTTGCCCTTCCACTCAGGCTTGGCCAGGTCCAGCATGGACTTGGGCAGCTTGTCTTCGCTGATCTTGTTCTTGTCGTACACCAGCACGGTGGAACGGGCGGCGATGCCTGTCCACTTGCCCGTGGAGGGGCGGAATTCTGCGGGAACCTGGTCCAGGGTGGCCTTGTCTACGTCGGCGAACAGGCCCGCGTTCTCAACCTGCGCCATTGCAGGGGAGTTTTCGGTGAGGAACACGTCGGCCGGTGAGGCTGCGCCTTCCTGGACAATCTGGTTGGACATTTCGGTGTCGTCGCCCTGGCGGACGGTGACCTTGATGCCGGTTTCCTTGGTGAAAGCGTCAATCCATTCCTTGGTGAGGCTTTCGTGCTGGGCGTTGTAGACCGTGATCCCGTCGCCAGCAGCGGCTGGTTCGGAGGAGTTCGGAGCTGTGCTGGCGTTGGAGCCGCAGGCGCTGAGGCCAAGTGCGGCCGATGCGAGGAGCGCGATTCCCGCCAGGGCTTTCTTGGGAAAGTTCATGAGGGCTTCTTTCTGGGAACACGTCACGGAGTCAATGGAGTTGGGTTTGGCCCGTGCTGGCAGGACGGTTGGGGTTCCTGCTCTAAAAAGGGTAGGTTAGCCAACCCTTCTTAACACCATCCAGAGCAGTAAATGTGACAGGGGTCACCACAATTACGGAAGTATTGCGTGCCGTAATTGTTGGGGAAGCGTGGCGGCGGCCTCAAAAGCCTTCCACGCCTGCAGCTGCGTGGAAAGCTCGACGGCGGTACCTGGGGGATATGTCTCACCTGCCGGCCGCAGGGGATCGAAGGAGAAGAGCGGGGATGGAGGGTGTTCCCGCCCCTCGGTCCGGCCTGTCCAGAACGCCTCTGCCGTATCCCGGACCAGGGAGGCCGCGGCCATCCTGGTAGGTTCCGGCAGCCGTTCATCGCGGGCAGCCAAGGCGAGATAACGCAGCAGGATGCCGGTGAACAAACCGCCGTCGCCGGTTCCGTCGCCGCGGACCACGCTGGTGCCTGGCAGGGTCAGTTCGCGGGCGACGGCGGCCACCAGTGCGGTGGCCCTGCCGAGATTGTGCTCGCCGCCGAGCTCCAGCAAAGCGCCCAGCACCGGGCCCTGGTTGTAGGTGTACACGGCGTCATCGATCTGAATCCCGCCGTTCGCAGGCCGCAGGCCATCCAGGAAGATGCCGCGTTCGGGATGGAGCAGTTTGCCGTCAAGCCAGTCCACCAGGGATTGCGCTTTGCTGCGGTGGCCGGTCCGGGAGTAGTAAAGGGCAACCGGCGCCGTGGCAGGGGTGTTCTTGAAGTCCCGTTTGGTGCTCCAGAAGGTGCCGCCCCCAAAGTCGTCGGTTGATGCGGAATCGAACTGCGGGGTGAGCCGCTTGCGGACTACGGCGTTGCGGCGCCGCCCCGAATTTGCTGACTCTTCCGCGAGCTTGTCGAGTCGGAGGGTGGCAAGTGCCAGCCACGCCATGTCGTCGTAGTAGTGGTTCTCGAAACGCAGCAGGTTCCTCAAGCGGATGGTGGTGACCAGCCGCGAAGCCAACCTTCCGGCGCTCGGGCGTGACGCGCCGTCGAACTTCACCTTGGTGGCCAACTCGCGGCGACCGGCATCCACCAGGCAGTCGACATAGTGTGCCTGCCACCAGTAATGCCATGGTCCCAGGCGGCTCTTGAGGCCAGTGATGGGGAGGCTCACCGCAGCGATGTGGGTGCCGGGCAGGAAGAGCAGCCGACGGCCGAAACCGTGAGTGACCGATCGTGCCGCCTGGTCTGCGCGAGCAGCCCATTCCGTTGCATCCGCGGTGGAAGCGGCAGGGCTGTCCGGGGTGTGGTGCGTTGGCATGCCACCAGCCTAGCGGGACGGCCCAAGGTGCGCTGGATCACAATTCCAGTTAACATGCATTAACGGATTCAGGTTCTGCATCAAGGAGGATGGATGGACATCAAGGGCACGGTCGCGCTGGTCACCGGCGGCGCATCAGGGCTGGGGGCCGCCACTGCGAAGCGCTTGTTCGACGCCGGAGCGTCGGTAGTGCTGGTGGACCTGCCACAGTCGGCCGGCGAGGACTATGCGGCGCAACTCAATGCCGGTGGAACAGGGGCCAGGGCCGGCTTCGCTCCCGCTGACGTCACCAACGAATCCCAGGTTCAAGCCGCCGTCGATGCTGCGATGTCCCTGGGACCACTGCGCATCGTCGTCAATTGCGCGGGCATAGCCACGCCCGGGAAAGTCCTCGGCCGCGATGGCGTGCTGCCCCTGGAGACCTTCAACAAAGTCATCCAGATCAACCTGATCGGCACCTTCAACGTGATCCGGCTGGCAGCCGCAGCCATGGTGGAAACCGAGCCAGTTTCCACCGAACTCGGAGGACCGGAACGCGGGGTCATCATCAACACCGCCTCCGTTGCCGCCTTCGAAGGCCAGATCGGACAGCCGGCCTACGCAGCCTCCAAAGGCGCCGTAGCAGCCATGACCTTGCCACTGGCCCGCGAGTTCGCCCGCTCCCTGATCAGGGTAGCGACCATCGCGCCCGGCATTTTTGAAACACCCATGATGGCCGGACTGCCCCAGTCGGCGCAGGACTCCCTGGGACAGCAGGTTCCGCACCCGGCCCGCCTGGGCCGCGCAGCAGAATACGCCAACCTGGCCGCCCACATCGTGGAGAATGCGATGCTCAACGGCGAAACCATCCGGTTGGACGGCGCCATCCGCATGGGACTCAAGTGATGGGCGACTACAGTGCTGCCCCTGCGACCTCCGCGGGCAGCCTTCCTGCGTCCGTAGCCGACCTGCCCACCGCCGACTTTTTCGACTTCGAATCGCTGTTGAGCGTCCAGGAACAGCGGAAACTCAACGAACTGCGGGCCTTCCTCGAGTCCGAAATAGCGCCCTACGCCGGGCAATGGTGGGAAAGAGCCGAATTCCCGGAACAGATCCTGCCCAAACTCGCTGCACTACGCCTGAGCGCACCCGCGCAGCGCGGCTACACGCACCTCTTCGCGGGCCTGGTGATCGCCGAGATGACACGGGTGGACACGTCCATCGCGACCTTCTTCATGGTCCACCACGATCTGTTCGTCGAATCGCTGTACGACTTCGGCAGCGACGCACAACAAGACCGCTACCTTGACGATGCGTCCAACCTCCGGACCACAGGCGCCTTCGCCCTCACCGAACCAGACCACGGCTCCGACGTCGCCGGCGGCATGCAGACAACTGCGCGGAAAGTCCAGCGTCCAGAGTCCGACGGCGGCACCTACTGGGTGATCAACGGCGCCAAGCGCTGGATCGGGAACGGGACGTTCTGCGATTACATGCTGGTGTGGGCCAAAGACGAAGCCGACGGCTCTGTGCTCGCCTTCATTGTGGATGCCTCATTGCCGGGTATCACCCGCAGTCGCATCGAAAACAAGATCGCCCTGCGAACAGTCCAGAACGCGGACATCGTGCTCCGGGACGTCCACGTGGCGGAGGCGGACAGGTTTGCCGGGATCAGCAGTTTCGCGGACACCAACCACTTGCTCCGTGGCTCCCGCATCATGGTCGCCTGGCAGGCAGTAGGCCAGCAACTGGCGGCGTTCGACGTCGCCCGGCAGTACGCCGTCGAGCGCCTCCAGTTCGGCAAGCCCCTGGCAAAGTTCCAGCTGATCCAACAGCACCTGGTGGACATGCTCGGAAACGCGGTGGCCAGCATGGGAATGATGGTCCGCATAGCCCAGCTGCAGGAGGGCATCTCCACGGATGCGCACGGAATTCGCCACGGAGGCGCGGACATGGCCCAGGTAGCACTCGCGAAGGCCTACTGCAGTGCCCGAATGCGCGAAACGGTAGCCTTGGGGCGGTCCATCCTTGGCGGGAACGGCATCGTCACTGACTATCGGATGGCAAAGATCTTTGCGGATGCCGAAGCCATCTACACCTACGAGGGATCGTACGAAATCAACTCCCTCATCGTGGGCCGTGCTGTGACGGGGGTGTCCGCTATCGCCTAGGCGCCACACCTGGTCATTGCTGCTGCGTGTTCATTCCTGGGGAAGTTTTTCGCCTGCCTCCACGCGGACATCGATCGAATTACCGCGGACGGGCATGGGGCAAGTGCCATAGGGCGAAAAGGCGCTGGGGTAGTTGATGGTGCGGTTGAAATCGATGACAACCGACCCGTCCGGGCGGGGACGCGGAATGAAGACCTTCCGCCACTCATCCGTGGAGTCCCCGTTGGTCTCATCATGGAAGGTCACGTTCAGGGCGCCAAGCTTCTCTTCCTCGGCATGAAGGCGGATCTCGTGGGGGACGCCCGGCACCCGGAAGACCACCTCGCCCACGGAGCGGTGGACACCGTCAACCAACGGGTTGGCAGTGCCGATGGGGACATCCACGGGCTCCGGGTAGGCCTCGAACCTGCCCTCAATAACCCAATCCGGGTTGTAGCTGAAAGTAGGAACACCCCTGAACTCCGTCAGCACCGGCGAACTGTTGTCCCGTGTTCGGATCGCGTACTTGTCCGCACGCATGGCAAGTTCCACCACCACCTGGCGGCCATCCACCCCGCCCCATTGAACCCACATCAGTGATTCTTCATCCTGCAATACCGCGCTGACAGTGCCATCAACAGGATCACCGGTTTCGACGAACGTGAGGCCGTCGGCCGCGCTCGCCGTAAGGAATGCTGTGGTGCCGTCCGTGGACCAAAGACCTGGAACCAGTTCGAGTTCGGACGGCTCTGGCTGGAGCCATTGGAATGACGTCAGCGTCAGCCAGCCATGGTCTGTTGCCAGCGCCGCATTTCGGCCCGAACGAAACCGCTCCCAACGGGCAAGTTGGGCATCGGTGGCGGTGGTGGGCGAGCTCATTGTTCTCCTCGGCTGGATTCGCATCGGTTGCACTTCCATCAACTATGCGCTGAGCGTCGGCATTCCCGGAATGGACCGCCACTGGAACGGCTCGCGCTGGCCCCCAACCCATGCCAGCGCGAGCCGCGAATAAAGGACCACGCAGGCGGGCCGCACCGTGTGCCAGCCCACCGACGTGGTCTCGCCCCGAAGGGCATTGCGAACCGTCAATTAGTTGGTCCGCCGCCCCTTCCATCGGGCACTGGCGAAGGCCAGCAAGGATCCCACGGCCAGCAAGGCTGCGGCGACGAAGACGAACGCTGATCCCTGGGCGCCCGTGCTGGCCAGCTGCTCCGAACCATCACTCGCGGCGGTCTTCGATGGCTGCTCCGTTGGCACTACGAGTACTGGACTGGACGTAGTGACAGCGGGTTCCGAAGTCACCGTGGGCGTTGCGGTTGGCGTGGCTGTGGTCGCCGTGGGTGTGGGCGTGGCGCTCGGTGTTGCCGTTGCGCTTGGGGTTGCGCTCGGCGTGGCCGTCGGCGTAGCGCTCGGTGTCGGCGTTGCGCTGGGGGTGGGTGTTGCCGTTGTCGCGGTGGGAGTAGGCGTCGGTACCTCGGTTCCGTCGCCCGTCCCGCTGGCCTCTGTCCGCCGAAGCTGTGCGACCACCGGGCTTTCCGTGCCGGCAATGGTCACTGTGCCCGTGTTCTCGTAGACAGCCAGGGACGGATCAGTCACCCGGGTCACAACGAAGAGCTCAACGTGCTCGCCCTTGGGAAGTCCGTTCCACGTAACTGTGACTTTCCCGGGGGTGCAGTCGATGGTTGCCGGGTACTGGTCGTCATCGTAGGGTTCCACGATGGAGCCGTTGCTTCCCACCACTTGACCGATGCGGGGCGTGACCCGGGCGCAGTCGATATCCATTCCGGCCACGGGGGTATCGGTGACAACAACATCATTGCTGTCAGCAGCCATGGCAGGCATCGTGAAAACAGACCTGAGTTCAGTTTGGGCTGGATCGACCCAGCTCATGGATTTACCTGCGGCTGTAGGCGCTTGCGGACCACAGTCTTTCTGGCACGGTTCAACGGCTATCGGCACCCGGACGACGCTGGATCCAACAGTGAACGTCAGTTCTTTCGTTTCGCCACCCGTGGGTACCAAGGCATACTGCGTGCTGAACGAACAGGTTCCGCCCACGTTGAGGGGATGGGCCTTTACAAAATCGCTGAGTGTGAAGACCACCAATCCGGCATCATTTGCGACCGCCGTGGCCACGGTGTCCCCGTTTGCGTTATTCAGGTCAAAAGAGGCCTTGCCAAACCAACGGAGCTGGGATGGCAGTTGGACACTGAAGGTATCGCCGGGCTGAGAGTGGTCCGGGACGGACCACTCACAGCTCAGGTCCACCTGGTCCCATTGGCTGGACACAACTGATTTGGTTGTGAGGTTGATGTGCGCGTCCGGCAGGCTTGCGGCGTTGGCTGGCAATGCCGTCAACCCCAGTCCCAGGACAGTCGTGGCGATGGCCAGCAAAGCGGCCACCATCGACACGGTTCTTAGATGGAGCTGGTTATTCATGTGCTGGATGGTCCTTAAATCCGTGGTGAAAATGTTCCGTCAGACAATGAGTGTTGGTGTCAGGTGGTTCGTGACGCCTTCGGTCCGGTGCCCGGCATGCCGTGTTTGTCTGACGGCTTGTAAGGGGTCATTAGTGTGGATGCGGCGGTTGCTGCCAGCGCTGAGGACAGCGGGTACAACTTCATGCGTGCTGGGCTCAGGGCGCCGTCTTCCAGGGCTTCAATCGCCGTTTTGCATTCAGCCAGCCTGGATAAGTTGCCCTCGCTGAGTGGAAAAAGCACATGGACGGCGCAGTCCTGGTACATGGCCACAGCCCCTGTTCCACGGAGCTGCCCTTTGACGGCTTCACCCAGCCTGGCCAGGAGGGTCCAGCAATGTGTCCGGCTTTGGCTGGGTCCGGGCAGCAAAATTCTTGCGACGGCGTTCTGCCGCGAGCTCTCGTCTCCGAATGTTGATACCTCATGCAAACGGCGCTGGAAGTGCGCCTGAGTGGCCAAGCCGGTATAGACATCCGTGCACGAGAGGGCCGGGGCCAGCTCCGCGACCTCGGCCCACCCTTCCGCCAATGACTGAAGCGCGTCGACGTCGAGGGATTGTTCCGCAGCTTCAAAAAGGGCGCGGAAATCGGTCATGGTCTCGCTGATGCCGACACCGTTCATGGCGCGCGCCGCACCCAACGACTTGGCTGCCGGTGCCGGGACGATGGAGCTTGTGGCGAGGCATCTGACAACTGTTCGGACTTCGGGCAGGAACCAGTCTGCGTGGAAGCGCCAACCTGTCCGGTAACTGGTCGTCTGCCATCTACGCAGCAAAAGGTGGCGCGAAAACGCGCATTCTGCGAATGATTTTGTCCGAAACGATGTCATAACCGGATAGTGCGGCGGGACGGTCGTTCATGACGAAGCGATAGCCGATTCTCTTAAGCTAAAGACTTTGGACAAATTGCGTCATGAGTCGGACGGTGCCAGCACTTCTTAAATATGGGCACGATTTATGACATTGTCAGGGGGCAGTAAGTGGCCGCCAAGACAAGCATGGACAGTATTTCGCAGGATGGGATCGATAGCGACGGTCACCTGATCGAATTGGTTCGCAGTGGAGACATGGCTGCGTTTGACGCTTTGTACGAGCGGCATATTTCCATCGCATCGACCGTTGCCAAGCGCAACGTGGACAACCCGAGCGATGTCGAGGATGTCGTGGCGGAGGCCTTCCAATCGGTCCTGCAGAGCTTGGTGGCGGGGAAGGGACCGGATACCTTCTTTCGGGCATATCTCCTTTCCACTGTGACGCGGCTGTCCCACCAGCGGAATCGGAAGAACGGCAAGGTCCTCCCCAGCGGAGACGACGCCGTTCTGGACCAGACGATGGGTGACGCCGACTCCGCCATCAGTGCTTTCGAATCCCACACAGTGTCCAAAGCCTTCCGCGCCCTTCCGGAGCGTTGGCAGGCTGTGCTCTGGTATTTGGACGTGGAACGAATGAAACCGGCAGCTGTCGCGCCAATCCTCGGGCTGTCTCCCAATGCTGTTTCCGCGCTCGCCCTGCGTGCGCGTGAGGGACTGAGGCGGCACTACCTCCAGTTCCATATAGCCGAAGAGCCTGACAGCAGGTGTGCAGAGTTTGCCTCCAAACTCGGCAGTTACGTCCGGGGTGGACTTTCCACCGCGGCCGAAAGGAAGGTCCGGGAGCACTTGCGTGGTTGCGCCAAATGCACCGCTGCCTTGGCAGAACTGAAGGACGTCCAAGGGAGCATGAGGGCCGTTCTCCTGCCCTTGGTGACCGGAGTTCCCCTGGCGATGTGGGCCGGAAAGGGGGCCGGACTGGGAGTTTTGGGTGGCATGCTGCCGGCAAAAGCGGCTCTCGCCGTCCCTACACTTGCCCAGCCGGCTGTGATGGCCGTTATCGCAGCGGCCGGGGTGGGACTCGTCCTGGGCGCGGTGGGCATTGTCGACCACCTGACCCCGGACGCCTACATGGAGCAGCGGGCCGTTGAAACCAGGGGCCTTCCATCGGAAGCGCAACCCCTCGTGACCACCCCCGCGGCATCGGCTCCAAGTTCCCCGGCAGCCGCCATCCCGCCGGCCGTTGTTGCAGCACCGCCGGCGTCGGCTCCCGTTGCACCCGAGCCGGCAGCCTCACCGGAACCTACGCAAGAGCCCACGGAGCCCGTCGTTCCGGTACCCCCACCGGTTGTCACGCCTGCGCCTTCACCCGCGCCGGTTCCTTCCGACGCACCGCCCGTGAAGGTCAAAGGGTCCGCGGACCGCAGCAGGGACCGTGGGCCCAACAGCACAGCGTTGCAGGTCGACTTCGAGGCTTCCGGGTCCGACCCCTTGGGCAGCGGAAAGGCAGTCTTTTCCGTGGGGCAGAATGCCTGGATAGAGGCAGGTACGGTCCGTGCGCCGGAAGGGTGGACGTGCGCCCTGGAGAGCAGGAGCGTCGTTACTTGCTCCACTCAGTCAATACGGCGCGATCGGCTCCAATTTGATCTTCAGGCCGTCTCCAAGCGGGGATGGGCAGACCATGTCCTGACGTACTCGCTCAGTGGGACCGGGATCGCCCCTAACCAGTTTTCCTACAGCTACTGAGGCCGTTTCTTTAGGGGACGTCCGGACGTCGCCGCATGTAAAACCATAATCTGAGACACATTCCGTCAGGGAAGTTTGGTGCGGGTAAGATCCCTAGGAAACACCAGTAATCCGGCTCACAGTATCCAGCGCAGTGTACGGGCCTCAATAGATCCCGAAGGTATGTATCTATGGTTCACACTGCCCATCTAGACACTGATCTCGCCGCTGAACTGCGGGCCGACGTTCGCCGGGTTTCCACCCTGCTGGGCGAGTCCTTGGTCCGGCAACACGGTCCCGAACTGCTCCAGCTCGTGGAGCAGGTGCGCCTGTTGACCAAGGAATCCAAGGAAGCCGCCCGCGGCGGCGCTGATGCCACCGGTCCGTGGAGCGCGCACGACGTCGTTGTCCAGGTCCGTGAACTGCTCGCCTCCCTGCCACTTGAGCAGGCCACCGACCTTGTCCGCGCCTTTGCGTTCTACTTCCACCTCAGCAACGCGGCCGAGCAGGTCCATCGTGTCCGGGGTCTCCGAACCCGGCAGGAGAAGGACGGCTGGCTCGCCAAGGCCGTTTCCGAGATCGCCGGCCAGGCCGGCCCTCAGGTCCTGCAGGACGTAATCAATGAACTCGACGTAAGGCCCATCTTCACGGCCCACCCGACTGAAGCGTCGCGGCGTTCCGTGCTGGACAAGGTCCGTAAGCTCTCGGATGTCCTCGCGGAACCGACCCAGGAGGGGACCTCTGCCCGCCGACGCCAGGACCGCCAACTGGCAGAGATCATCGACCAGATGTGGCAAACGGACGAGCTTCGACAGGTCCGCCCCACCCCGGTGGACGAGGCCCGGAACGCTATCTACTACCTGAACAGCATCCTGACCGATGCCATGCCTGAAATGCTGACGGATCTCTCGGAGCTCCTGGCCGAGCACGGCGTGACACTGCCGACGGGGTCGGCACCCATCCGCTTTGGTTCCTGGATCGGTGGGGACAGGGACGGCAATCCCAATGTGACCGCCGCTGTCACCCGGGAAATCCTGCAGCTCCAGAACCAGAACGCCGTTCGAATCGGCATCGTATTGATCGACGAACTGATCTCGGTCCTCTCGAACTCCACCGCCCTGTTTGGTGCGGACCAGGAGTTGTTGGATTCCATCGACGTGGACTTGAAGAATCTTCCGGGACTTGACAAGCGCATCCTGGAATTGAACGCGCAGGAGCCATACAGGCTCAAGCTCACCTGTATCAAGGCCAAACTCATCAACACCGGACGTCGTATTGCTGCTTCGACGTACCACGAGCCCGGCCGCGACTACGCGACGACGCCTGAACTGCTGGCAGAGTTCGGCCTGCTGGAGAATTCGCTGCGCAACCATTCAGCAGCCTTGGTGGCTGATGGTGCCTTGGCCCGCGTTCGGCGGGCTCTTGCCGCGTTCGGCCTGCACCTTGCCACCTTGGATATCCGCGAACACGCCGACTACCACCATGATGCTGTCGGGCAGCTTGTGGACAGGCTGGGTGCCGCGAAGCCTTACGGAGAGTTGACCCGGGAGGAGCGTTTCGCCTTCCTTGGCGCCGAACTTGCTTCGCGCCGTCCGTTGTCCGGCCACCCCATCAAGCTCGAAGGTACCGCCGATGGAACCTACGATGTCTTCCGGAGCATCCGACAGGCCCTCCACACCTATGGTCCTGATGTGGTGGAGACGTACATCATCTCCATGACCCGTGGCGCCGATGACGTGTTGGCGGCGGCGGTCCTTGCCCGCGAAGCCGGGTTGATCGATCTTTTTGGCAGCAAACCCCATGCCAAGATCGGTTTCGCTCCCCTCCTGGAGACCGTTGAGGAGCTCCGGGCATCTGCCGAGATCGTGGATCAGCTCCTCTCCGATCCCTCCTACCGTGAACTCGTCCGACTCCGTGGCGACATCCAGGAGATCATGCTGGGCTACTCCGATTCCAACAAGGAATCCGGCGTGATGACCAGCCAATGGGAAATCCACAAGACCCAACGCAAACTGCGGGATATTGCGGCGAAGCACGGCGTCCGGGTGCGTCTTTTCCACGGCCGTGGCGGTTCTGTTGGCCGCGGTGGTGGACCGACGTACGACGCCATCATGGCCCAGCCGAATGGCGTGCTCGAAGGCGAAATCAAGTTCACGGAGCAGGGCGAAGTCATTTCGGACAAGTACTCCCTGCCCGAACTTGCCCGGGAAAACCTTGAGTTGTCGCTGGCCGCTGTGATGCAGGGTTCGGCCCTGCACCGGACTCCGCGCACGTCGGAGGACGAACGCGAGCGTTACGGGAACGTCATGGAGACCATTTCCGACGCCGCTTTCGCCCGGTACCGCACGTTGATCGACGACCCCCAACTGCCGGCGTATTTCCTGGCCTCCACCCCGGTGGAGCAGCTGGGATCGTTGAACATCGGATCGCGTCCCTCCAAGCGTCCGGATTCCGGTGCCGGCCTTGGTGGACTTCGTGCCATCCCGTGGGTTTTCGGATGGACCCAGTCGCGCCAGATCGTTCCCGGTTGGTTCGGGGTCGGATCAGGCCTGAAGGCCGCCCGCGAGGCCGGAAACACGGAACAGCTCGTGGAGATGATGGACCGTTGGCACTTCTTCCGCTCGGTGATCTCCAACGTGGAAATGACGCTGGCCAAGACGGACATGGAGATCGCAGGCCACTATGTTTCATCGCTGGTCCCCGCCGAATTGCACCGGTTGTTCCACATGATCCGTGATGAGTACGAGCTCACGGTGGCTGAAATTGAAAGGCTCACAGGTGAGACCGAGCTGCTGGATGCCCAGCCTACGCTGAAGCGGTCACTGGAAATCCGTGATCAGTACCTGGATCCCATCAGCTACCTCCAGGTGGAACTCCTGCGCCGTGTGCGTGAAGAGTCCGTGTCCGGCGCCGAGATTGACGAGCGGCTCCAGCGGGCCATGCTCATTACCGTCAATGGTGTGGCTGCCGGACTCCGCAACACCGGCTAGCAGACCCTCATCCACATCCCTACCGATTCAACGGATCCCTCCTGCACCCGCTGCCGGAGGGATTCGTTCAAGGGGGTGGGATGTGGGAGAGCGTTAGGGTTATGGGATGCCTTCGTTCCAGACCAAGCTGAAGATTACAGGCCTCAAACCGGGAAACGCGCCCGAGTCCGTCATGGCTGCGGCAGTCGAGGCCCTGGAAACCCGCCACCACGTGGAATCCAACCAGCTGGACATTGTGGGCGGAGTGCCCCAACTCAGCCTCCGCTTTACCGTTGGCGACCGCGATTACGCAGGCGAGAACGACGAAGCCCGGACGTCGGCTGCCATGATGCGTGACGCCGTCGAACGCGTTGCCCTGACCGGAAGCCTGTACGTATTGCGTCGCAGCCGCGGGCGCTGGTCGCCCATCTAACAGGCAAGCGCTACTCGGGTTGGGGCGTCTCACCGTCGAACGGATCGCCGTCGAATGGTTCCTCGACGGGGGAGCGGTTGCCGCGGCGACGCGTGACGATCAGCCCCACCACCACTCCGATGACCAACCCAACACCGACCCCGATCAACGAGCTGGCCCAGAACGGCAGCTTGGTGGTGGAACCGGTGAAGTAGCCCAGGCCCACCTGCCAGACGGCCCAGAGCATGGCGCCCAAGGCGGCACAGAGGCTGAACCCGCGGACGGAAACGTTGGCGATGCCCGATGCGGCGGAAGTCGCGAGCCGACCGCCCGGGACGAATCGCCCGCCGATGATTGCCCCGTATGTGGACGAGCGGCCCGCTTTGGCGATCGCTGCGTGAATTCCGCGGTGGACGTGGCGGCCCCATGACCAACGGTCGAGAACGTGGCTGATGCGCCGCTTGAACAGCAAATACACCGCCATGTCGCCCAGCCACGACGCGAAGGCGGCCAGAAGCAGGATCAGCCAAACGTTGGTGTGGCCGTCGGCCGCGAGCGCCCCGCCGGTGATGACCACCATTTCGGACGGGATCGGTGGAAAAATGGCGTCGCCCACCACGATCGGAACGATCCACAGGTAGATCGCGGATCCCCACGTCTCAGGGGCGGTGATGTCCATGGCCACAAGGTACCGCACTTGCTGCCGCTGCCGCTCTGGGCGAAACTGGCGCCATGCGAATCGACATCCTGCATGGCGACATCACGACGCGTCCCGTGGACGTTATTGTCAACGCCGCCAACTCGTCCCTGTTTGGTGGAGGGGGAGTGGACGGTGCCATCCACAGGGCTGCCGGGCCGGAACTTCTTGAGGCGTGCCGGAGGCTTAGGCGTTCGGAATTGCCCGATGGTTTGCCAGTGGGCGCGGCTGTCGCAACTGCGGGTTTCCGCCTTCCGGCCCGTTGGGTGGTCCACACTGTGGGGCCTAACCGGCATGCCGGGCAGACGGATCCGGCGCTGCTCGCATCGTGCTTTAGCGAAAGCCTGAAGGTGGCGACGGGACTGGGTGCCCGGTCGGTTGCCTTCCCTGCGATCAGCGCCGGAATTTATGGTTGGGATGCCCGTCAGGTCGCCGAGGTTGCGTTCGACGCCGTCAGGTCCTTCTGGTCGTCGCTGTCAGCGGGTGCCGCGTCAGGCAGCCCGCTGGAGTTGGTGGAGTTCGTGCTGTTCTCCGAAGAGACGACGGCGGTCTTCCGGGCGGCATTTGAAGCCTCGCCGGATTCCGTGGCCTGACGTTTGCGTCGCTGCACCATGAAGTACAGAACCGTCACGAGGGCCAGGGACGGCAGGCCAAAGACCAGGGTCATGTTGAATGCTTCAGTTCCCAAGGTGCTGACGGCTATGGCGAACATGAGGATCGCCCCCAGGATGGTTCCCGCCGGGTAGAAGCGTGTCTTGTAGGAGAGTGTTGTGCCCGTGCGTTTCATGCTCCTGCGGAAGAACCAGTGGGTCACGAAGATCATGAACCAGGTGAACATTGCGCCGAACATGGAGATCGCCATCATGAACGTGAAGGCAGTCTCGGGGAACATCGCGTAGACCACGGTGGCGATCGCAATACCAGTGGTTGAGAGGATCAGGGCATTCACTGGGGCACCGTTACCGCGCAGCCTGCCGAAGATGGCGGGTGCGTCGCCGCTGCGGGAGAGGCTGAAGATCATCCGGGTGGAGATGTAGAGCTGGCTGTTCATGGCTGAGAGTGCAGCGATGATCACCACAAACGTGAGCAAGCTGTCAGCGAAAGGGACGCCAAGGTTCTGCATCACGGTCACGAAGGGGCTGCCGCCCGACAGGATCTGGCTGACCGGCGCGATGGCCAGGATCAGTGCCAGGGTGACGATGTAGAACAGGAGGAGCCGGACGATAGTGGTGCGGAATGCCTTCTTCACTGCTGTGGCGGGATCCTTGGCTTCCCCGGCGGCGATGGCGATCATTTCGATGCTGAGGTAGCTGAAGATGGAGACGATCACAGCGAACCAGGTACCGGACAAACCGTTGGGGAAGAATCCGCCGTCGGCCGAGTAGTTCTGGAAGCCGGTGCCGTCGGTTCGGGCTCCGAAGACAATGTATGCGCCGAGCACAATGAAGGCGATGATTGCAAAGACCTTGATGCTGGAGAACCAGTATTCCAAGGCGCCGAACACCTTCACGTTCATGGTGTTCACGCCGATGAGTACGGCCGAGAAGAAGACCACCCACAGCAGGGACGGGACGTCCGGGAACCAGAGCTTCATGTATTCACCCACCGCAGTGACCTCGGTCCCCACAGCCAGCACGATGCAGGACCAGTACATGTACTTGACCAGGAACCCGGCCAGTGGACTGACGTAATGCTCGGCGAAGGCACCGAACGAACCGGACGTGGGGTGTGCCACCGTCATCTCGGAGAGGCTGCCCATCAGGAGCAGGGCGATCAGCCCGCCGATGGCGTAGCTGATGATCACGCTGGGACCTGCCAAACCTATGGCGAATTTGCTTCCCAGGAACAACCCGGTGCCGATTGCGCCGCCCAAGGCGATCATGGTCATTTGCCGTGAGGTGAGCTGCTTTTTGAGCCCGCCTTCACGTTCTTGGATCTTGTCGAAACTGCCCATCACGACCTCCTTGTCGATTCTGCAAATCGATTCAAGATAGAATCCAGTCCAATGTCCTGCCAAGGATTCTGAAGAATCACAAAAAGAACAGGGGCTATTTCGTGTCGGATTCAACCGTGAACCGAACGGCGGGCGCCGTTCCGAATCCCGTTCGGCTGGACGACACAGACCGTCTGATCCTTCGGGAACTCATGGCCGACGCCAGGATTCCCAACAACGTGCTCGCGTCCAAGGCGGGGATTGCGCCCTCAACGTGTCTTGGCAGGGTCCGGGCGCTCAAGGATGCCGGAGTCATCCGGGGTTTCCATGCATCCGTGGATCTTGAGGCGTTGGGCTTGCTGGTCTATGCGCTGATCTCCATCAGGGTGAACCCGCAGGCCCGCAACAAGATGCTGGCCATCGCGCAGCGGCTCAAGTCGCTGCCGAATGTCCAGAGTGTGTTCCTTCTGGCCGGCGACCAGGATTTTTTGGTGCATGTGGCCTGCGGGACGCCGACGGAGCTGCGGGACTTCATTGCTGTCCACCTCGCATCGGATCCGGCCATCGCCAACACGCAAACCAACCTGGTGTTCGACCATCTGACGCCGGGGGAGCAGTGACCCGTTCAGGCGTGGGCTTCGCTGAGCTCCAACCGGCTTCGGTATTCCACGGGCTTCTTGCTGATGGGGTCCACGAAAGTGATGCCGCGGGCCAGTAGTTGAAGTGGCTTCGCGTAGTCGTCCGGGGCTTTGTCCAGCAGGTCCGGGTAGAAGGCGTCGTTGACGATTCCGAGTCCGAGCGAGGCCATGTGCACGCGCAGTTGGTGGGTCTTCCCGGTGTGGGGTTCCAGCCGGTACAGCGCGCGCTGGTGGGTGCCGGCGTCGAACGTCCTTGTTTTTTCGATTCGCGTTTCGGCGTTTGGTTCGCCGTCGATGACTTCGGCGAGGAGGTAGCTGCGGGACTTGGTCATGCGGTTGCGGACTACTGCGGGGAACTCGACGGCGGGAAAGCCGGGGGCGGGTGTCGCGGCGGACACGCACTCGTATTCCTTCTGGACCTGGCGCTTCTCGAAGAGGACCTGGTATTTTCCCCGTGTCTCCGGGTTGGTGGAGAGCAGCAGGAGCCCGGCGGTCATGCGGTCCAGGCGGTGCATGGGGATGAGGTCCGGGAGGTCCAGCTGGTTGCGGAGGCGGACCAGTGCCGATTCCTGGATGTAGGTACCGCCCGGGGTGGTGGGCAGGAAGTGCGGTTTGTCGACCACGAGGATGTGTTCGTCCTGGTGGAGGATGGTGATTTCCACTGGGATCCGGGTCTCCGGGGGGAGCGTGCGGTAGTACCAGATGAACGTGTGGTCCTCGAGCCTGGTGCTGCGATCGAGGGGGACGCCGCCTTCGCCCACGATTTCGCCGGCGTCGAATCGGTCCTCGATGCCTTGGGGGTCGATGTGTCCCCAGCGATGCATCATGTAGTCCATCGCAGTCTCCCAGGGCCCGTCGTCCGGGAGGCGGAGGCGGGTTGCGTTGACGCCGTCGCGCACGGGGAGGGGGGATTGCATCACTGGACAATTCTACCGGGATCGCGTTGTGGGGCCTGTTCTGCGGGGTAATTCCTGCCGGAAGTGCGCAGAGTGGGCCTCACAACACCGAACATAAAAAAGTTCTTGACAATAAAAGTTGTCGGTAAGCATACTTGAAGCATGTTGGACATCGAAGTGATCGAAGACCCGGCCGCGGCGGAAGCGTCACTGGACCCAATCCGTACGCGCATCCTCCAGGAGCTCGCCGAGCCGGCGTCGGCCACGCAGCTTGCCGGCAGGGTTGGATTACCGAGGCAGAAGATCAACTACCACCTCAAAGCCCTCGAGCGGCACGGGTTGGTGGAGTTGGTGGAGGAGCGCCGCAAAGGCAATGTCACCGAGCGCGTGTTGTGCGCCACCGCCGCCTCCTACGTCATTTCGCCGGCGGCACTGGCCTCCGTGGCGCCGGATCCACGGCGTTTCGCTGACAGGTTCTCGGCCTTCTGGCTGCTCTCGCTTGCCGCGCGCACCGTTCAGGAAATGGGAAAGCTCATCTCCGGCGCTGCCGTGGCCAGGAAGAAGCTGGCCAGCTTCGCCATCGACGGCGAGATTACTTTCCGCTCGGCCGCCGATCGCGCGGCATTCGCGGAGGAGCTCGGCGTGGCGGTGACGCGGCTCGTCGATAAATACCACGACGGCGGTTCTGCCACCCCGGCGGGTGGCGGACGCAAGCACCGGCTCGTCGTTGTCCTCCATCCAGCACTCAAGACCCCTTCAACGGAACAAGCAGCCTCCGGGCACACAGCAGAAAAGGACCAAGGCAATGACTGAGAACCGGGAATTCGAAATCGTGGCGGACACCGAGCTGCCCGGCACACCTGAACGCGTGTGGAACGCCGTTACTGCAGACACCGCTGCCTGGATGTTCCCCACCGATCAGTGGCCCGCCGTGAAAACGGTGGAGGAATACCCCACGCATCTCGTGTCGCGGATGGACGGCCCGGACGGCTGGTTCAACCAGTTGGAGCACGTCCTCGAACCCCTCGAGGGTGGGCGCGCCAAGCTGCACTACGTCCACAGTGGCATTTTTGCGGACAACTGGGATGAGCAGTACGACGGCGCCAGCAAGCACACCGAGTTCTACCTGCACACCCTGGGCCAGTACCTCCAGCACTTCGACGGGCGGCCGGTGGTGTTCACGGACATCCAGGGCCCCGCGACATCGCAGGCTCCCGACGGCTTTGTGCAGCTGAAGAAGGCGCTCGGGGTGGAAAGTGCTGCCGCCGGTTCGCGCTTTGATGTTGAGGTCGACGGCGTTGGCCGGTTGAGCGGCGAGGTGGACTTCGCCAACCAGAACTTCCTGGGCCTGCGGACCGCGGATGCCATGTATCGCTTCTTCGGCCGGAACGCCTTTGGTGCTCCCGTCGGCATGACCGTGCACGACTTCAGCGGTTCCGGGGATTCCGAACTGACGGCCAAGGCATGGGGCGGCTTCCTGGAAAAGGTATACGCCTAAGGATTGGCTAGGGGGCCCAGGCGCGGGCTACGGACGCGAGGGCGGCTTCGTAAATTCCGGGCCAGTCGGTGGCGGGGTCGTTCATCTGGGCCAGCTCCAGGCTGACCAGCCCATGGACCTGTCCCCAGATCCCCATCGCTACCACTATGGGGTCTTCCGCACGGAGCCTCCCTGCGGCCTGCGCCTCGGCGACCGCCTCTACCAGGGGCAGCATCGAATCCGAGGCGACATCCGGCGTCGGCTTGCACTCCACATAGGCGGCCAGCGCGCCACCGAACATGAGCCGGTAAAGGGCCGGGTGCTCAAGGGCCCAAACGCGGTAGGCCCTGCCGAGCGCCAAAAGACCGCCGTGGGCGGCTTCGCGTTGGGACTCCCCGAAGGTGCGGAAACCGTCGTCGACGGCGGCCGTCAGCAGTTGGGCTTTTCCGCCGAAGAGCGAGTAGATCGCGGTGGTTGACGTGTCTGCTGCGGCGGCGACGTCCCGGAGGGTCACGCGGGCCGGGCCTTCGCGGTCCACGAGTTCTGCGGTGACCGCCAATAGTCGTTGCCGGACCTGGAGATCATGAACGATAGGTCTTGCCATGCCCTTAAGTGTTTCATAACATTGTTTCATAACGACGTTATTAAACGATGTTGTGAGAACAGGAATCTGACAGTGGGTTCCCCAAGCGAAGGAATTCACATGGCACAGGAAATCTTCCCCGGCCGATTCACCGCTGACGTAGGGCGCGATACAGTCACGGTGTTCCTGATCGGGATGCGCGCCAACACGTGGTGGAAGGTGGGCCGTGTTGCCAGGGTGGCGTCAGCCATGACCGCCATGCTGCAGCACCTGGCCGCGAATCCCGAGGCGGGCTTGCTCAGCACGGAACAGTGGCTCGGGAGGACCACCATGCTGCTCAGCTATTGGGAAAGCCCCGAGCACCTGCGGCGTTTTGCTGCCGACCGGGAGTCTCCGCACCTTGCTCCGTGGCGGAAGTTCATGAAGGAAATGTCCGGCAGCGGCGACGTGGGGGTGTGGCATGAGACCTACCAGGTTCCGGCGTCAGGCATTGAAGTGGTCTACAACGGCATGCCACGGTTCGGCCTGGCCAAAGCTACCTCGCACATCCCTGTAGGCCCCGGCAGCAACACAGCCAAGCAGCGCATGGGCGCGGGGGCTGCCCAAGCGGGGGCCGCCCGACCAGAAGGCTAGGCCACTGCCGCCGCCGCTGATCGCTCAGACTTGAGGGACCGGCGGAGGTGGGGCGAGGAGTCCAGTTTGTCCTGGGCTCCGCGCAGGGCCAGGACGGCGACCTCCAACTGCTCGGGCGGCAACGTGTACGGCACGCGAAGGAAGTGTTCAAAGGCTCCGCCCACCCCGAACCTGGGACCCGCTGCCAAGCGAACCCCAAAGTCCGGCGCGAGGATCGTCAGCGCCGTGCTGCAGGGGCTGGGGAGGCGGCACCAAGCGGTGAGTCCGCCCCGCGGCCGCTCCACTTCCCAGGCCGGCAGGTGTTCAGCCAGCAACCCGAGGAGTGATTCCCGGTTGTGCCGCAGTTCCTCCAACCTGGCATCCAGGGGCTCGGCGAAGGACCGCACCAGCCGGGCCGCCGCCAATTGCTCCACAACAGGACCGCCCAGATCCATGACGGTCCTCGTTGCCACGAAACGGGAAATCAGGCCCTCGTCGGCGCGGATCCACCCGGTCCTGAGGCCCGCCCAATGGGACTTGCTCAGCGACCCAATGGACACCACGGCGGGACCGAAAGCGGACATCGGTGCGGTGCGGACGCCGTCGAGGTTTAATCCCCGGAGCGTTTCGTCCACCACCAGGACTGTCCCCGACGCCGCTGCAGCCCGCACCAGGCGCCGACGCTGCAGATGGGACATGATGCGGCCCGTCGGATTGTGGAAATCCGGGACGAGGTATGCCATCGCGGGCCGTTGCTGGTTCATGGTGGACACCATGGCATCGATGTCCCAGGCGGGTGAGGTCCCCGAGGGCAATGCGACGGGAAGCGGTTTGCAGCCGGCGGCCCGGATAGCGTCCAGGGCGTTGGGGTAGGTGGGGTGTTCCACCAACACCCGGTCCTGCCTGCTGGCCAGTGTGCGCAGCACGATGTTGAGGGCGTGCTGGGCGCCGGACGTGACGAGGATCTGGCCCGGCGTGGTGGGCACTCCGTCGGCGGTGTACTTGTCGGCAATGGCTTCGCGGAGTGCCGGGACCCCCACGGCGTCGTACCCAAAGCCGGGCAGGAGGGCGGGCAGTTCGGTCAAGGCGTCCGCGAACGCCCGATGCACCACTTCCCCGGCAGCCGGCAGGGACGCGTAGGCGAGGTCCAGGAGGCCATCCGGCACGGCGAGGCCGGGCGCACTCGCGGGTACGGTCCGGTGGGGGATGCACGTCCGGGCCCGGCTGCCCTGGCCCGAGGTGAGGAAGCCCTGTTCGCGGAGGTTGGAGTACGCGGCCGTGACGGTGGTCCGGCTCAGGTCAAGGGTCTGGGCCAGGGCCCGCTCGCTGGGCAGCGCGACGTCCAGCGGTATGCGCCCGTCCATCACCAGCAAGCGCACGACGTCGGCCAGCTCGCGGTAGGCGGGCAGGGAACCGGAGTTCCAGGAGCCGAGGAGCCGAACGAGTGCGGTGGGGTTCAAAGAGCCGGACATAAGACCAGTATTGCAAACTGGCTATGGAATACAAGGCCAGTTTTCGGCGACGATGGATTCCATGATGACCCGAAGACTCACTCAACTCCTGATCGGCCTCGCGATGTACGGCATCTCCCTGGCCGTTTTCATCCGTGCCGGCCTTGGCTTGGACCCCTGGGATGTTTTCCACCAGGGCGTGGCCACCAAGACCGGTTTCAGCATTGGCGTGGTGGTCATCGCGGTCAGCTTTATTGTCCTCCTCCTCTGGATCCCGCTGCGGCAGATGCCCGGGATTGGTACCGTTGCCAACGCCGTTTTGGTGGGCCTGTTCGCTGACCTGGGGCTCTGGCTCATCCCGGCGGTCTCACACCTGGGCGGGCAAATTGCCATGCTGGCCGGAGCCGTGATCCTGAACGGCATCGCCTCTGCCTGCTACATCGGTGCACGATTGGGTCCCGGTGCCCGTGATGGCCTGATGACCGGGCTGGTTCGCCGTACCGGCTGGTCGGTGCGCCTGGTCCGCACCGGCATCGAAGTTACTGTCCTGGCTGTAGGCCTCCTGCTGGGCGGGTCCGTGGGCGTGGGTACCGTGGTCTACGCCCTGACTATCGGGCCGATCGTCCAAGTGTTGCTTCCCAGGTTCATGGTGCCCGAGCCCGTCCCGGCGCCGGGTTCGGATCCTGGCAGGGAAACAGCCACCACGGAAGCAGCGCCCGCAGCTTAGCGGCACGCCGGCACGTCCTCGCCGTACCGCAACCAGTCCGGCAGGTCCTGGGTCAGTGCGTCGCGGATGGCGGGCGATCCGGCGCTCCGCCAGTCGACGTCGTCGTTAATCTCGATCTCGTACTTCTTCCACTCGAACCAATTGATCATCTTCAACTGCGGATACTTTTGGTGCGTTTCGGCGGAGAAGACCTGGCGCCACCAAGCACGTTTGACCTCCAGCTCCGATGCCCCACCGCGCGCAGGGGTAAAGATCGCAGCGGTCTCCGGGACAGCCACAGGCCGGTCATGGTCCACGCCGTACACCTGGTAGAAATCCGGCACGGAACTGTCGTCGCCCGCCGTGCCGCTGTAGGTTCCGGTGAGCATGGCCAGGAACTTGCCCGGTTCAGCAATGTCGTTGTTTCCCCACGGGCGCTGGTTGCCCCAGTGGTACAGCGAGACTCCCACCCAGTCCACCGCGTCGTCCCCCGGATAGTAGGGGGCATACGTGTCGTCTGCCATGGTGAGTACGCCGTCATGGTTGGTATCAAGCGCTGCGAAGTCCGGGGTGCCCGGACGGGCCGCGTACTGGCCACCCGTGAACGGATAGCCGCCCCCATAATTTGGCGCCCACATCATGGACGTGCCCGGCGCCTGCGCGTGCACCGCGGCCGCCACCTTGCGGAAAACCTCCACGTAGCGGGTGGGCTGCTGGCCCCACGAATACCAGGAGCCGTTCATCTCATGGGCAAAACGTACGACGACGGGCGTCCCCTGATCGTTGATGGCGCGTAAGTCGGTGGCCAACTTGGCGATCACCTCGTCACTCATCGTCGCCAGGCCGCCGTGCGGCTCCAAGGTCAGGAGCAGCACCCCACCCGCCGCCCGGACCTGCGTCACGGCGTTGGTGGTGTGCGCCCACGTTTGGTCGTCGTAGGGAATGTCGGAGAACTGCACCACAACTGCGGGATCATGTCCTAGATTGGCCCGGTGTTCGGCAAGGGTTTCGGTGTTCCAATCCAGGTTGACCCCCAGTAGAACGCCATCTTTGGGGATAATCGATGCCGCATCTGCGGCCTTGCACAGAGACAACGCCTGGACAATGGGGACCACCTCCTTGGAAGCGAAACCCAGGCCGGTAGCCACCAGTGAGGTCACCAGCAGGGGAACAACCAGGCTGGCTCTCCTGCGTTTGCGGTCCGGGTGGCCGGTGAAGGCAGGGGGAGTGGGCTTCAGCCGTGGTGGCCTGGGCGCTAGCGCGGTGGCGCGGGCCATGTCAGCTCCACCCCAGGGTGCGACGCCGTCTTGGGAAGAGCCTGTGCCATCGGAACCCGGGCGCCAGGTGGCGTGCGCGCCCTGGTCCCAGGCCGCCGTCGACGGCTTCCTCCCGGGTTCCATAGATGCGGGTGACTTGCCCCAGATGAGCCTGGAGCCGGGTAGTTTCCAAGGCTGCGGAGCTGCCGAAAAGACGCAGGTCTCCACCGCGGGCGCGCAGGAGGTGCAACACCTCCAGGAGGCCAACGACGCCGGAAGCGCCGACGGTCGTCACCGCCGCCACATCCAGCAGGACCAGGATGGGCCCGTCAGTTGCGGCCTTTGCGGATTCCTGGCGAATGCCCAGGACGGTTGCTGCGTCCAAGGCGCCGGTGACGGTCAGGTCAATGCAGGAAAGGGACGTGGGCATGGTGTTTGAAACACGGGAAAGTGTGGACATGATGGTCGCTCCTGGCTGGGGGTTGGAACGGCGTTATGGGGATGTGTGGATCAGCGCCTGGCAGGCGGAGGGGTGAGCGTCGTTGGATTGATGACGCTGGGGAGTTCATCGGGTGTGGGCATGGGATCCACCTGTTCCTCTCCGGGGCCCCGGTACCTGGCGGCGCCGATGACCACGCTGAGCAAGGCAAGGTCCAATGCCACCCAAGCGAGGGTGATGAGCGTGGGGTACAGGGGCGCCTCGCCGGTAGCTGCGCGCGCTATGCCGATGCCCGACGAGACCACCAGGACAGCCATCGCCACCAGTTGAAGCCGGACGTGATGGTAGCAGCGTCCTGCCGCCTGCTTGCTTTTGGCCGTCACGGAGAACGTCAGGTGCTTGCCCAGGAAGACCGCGGCAGCACCGGAACAGGTCGCCGCGATCCATGTTGGAAAGAGCGCGAACGACCACTGCTGGCCGCGCCACAATCCCTTGGACCCGTTGCCTGCCACCTGGAAGAGGAGCTGGCAGGAAAGGAAGAACGGCAGGAACAGGCAGAAGAACACCACTGGACTCGCTGTGAGCGGGTACGTGCCGGCCACCAGGAACACTACCGGCGCCGCGATGTAGCTCAGTGCGGCAAAACCGTTCAGGTAACTGGTCATGGTCCCCAAATACATGAGGCGCTGGGCCAGGGTGAGCCCCCGCAGGAACAGCGGATTGTCGTTGAAAAACACCTGCATGGTCCCGGCTGCCCAGCGGTGGCGCTGGGACAGCATGGTGGACACATCCTCCGGGGCCAACCCGTGCACCAGGAGCTCGTGGTGGTAAACGCTGCCCCAGCCCATGGCGTGAAGGTGCATGGCCGTAGCCATGTCCTCCGTGATGGTGGTGGTGTCCATCGGGTGGATGGCCAACGCCTGGTCGGTATGGGCAACATCCACCGACTCCAGGACTGCGTCGAGTTCCGGCATGACGTCCTCCATGGCTTCCGGAACAGCCAACGCTGCGGCGTGGAAGGAAACCCGGAGCTCGAACGTGATCTCAGCCAAGACGTCGCCGCGGCGAAGCTGCTGTTCGGCACGGGTAACCGCTGCCATGGCCTGCTCCACCACCGGCATGGCGGCTGGATGGCGACGGCCGAGTTCCCCGTGCAGGTCCTGCAGCCGGGACCGGCCCCTGCGCAAAGCGCTCCAGGTGTGCTCGGTGGCGGTCCGGGTGTAGCGCGTCAGGCCCAGGGCCATGAGGGCTTCCCTGCGCAGGACAGCATTCGAACCGCAGAAAAACGCTGCGTCCCAACCGTCCTTGCCCTGCTGGATGGGGCCGTAGAACAGTTCGGCCTGGCTGCCCAGGGGGTCCCGGTCCGGAACATTCCAGAAATGTTGCGGCGTCTGGACGAACGCCACTTCCTCAGCATCGAAGTAGCCCATGACCCGGTCCAGGAACCGTGCTTCGGGGACCTGGTCCGCGTCCAGGATGGCCACGAACTCGCCCGTGGTCATGGACAATGCGTTGTTGACATTGCCGGCCTTGGCAAACCGCTGCCGACCGTCCCACTCGGGACCACGGGTAATGTATCCGACGCCGATCTGCCGGGCTGCGCTCGCAAACCCGCTGCGGTTCCCGTCGTCCAGGATCCACGTTTCGTGCGGATACTCAATGTCCCTGGCCGCAATCGCCGTCTTGAGGACAAGCTCAAGCGGCTCGTTGTAGGTGGCGATGAAAACGTCCACCGTCCGGCCCGGCAGGGCAGGCGGGGGCGGTGGCCGCCGTCGTGCATTCCACATGGTGACGGCGTACAGCGTTGACTCGCCCAGGCTGTACGTTTCCGCGGCCACGAGCGGCAGGGAGATCCACCACGCGTCCCACGCAACGGTTCCTGACCAGCGCCAACTGATGTAGATCAATCCAAAGGAAACCACGAGGACCGCAAGGATCCTTACCAATATCTGCTTGTGAATGCCCATGTTTAGCCTCCGGGTAACTGCTGGGGAAAAGGCAAAGGCACGGCAGGCTGTCCCTACGCCCTGAAGGCGAAGTTGGGAGGACACGGCTGACGCGCCTGGAGCATGCATCGTCGATGCTCAGAGGAAGGAATTCAGGTGCGAACGGAATTTCCCTAAGCCACGGACTTGTTGGGCCAAGCCGATGGTTCCTCTTTCCACTTTCTCCCGGCTGCATTTCGTCGCCGTTACGGGATTGATAAGTACTTTCGCGTTGATTATTTCCTGGGGGTGACATTTGGCGTGTCCCCACACCAAGGCCTTGCGCGCCGAATGGCAAGGCAGTCAGAGTTGCTGTCATGAAGCGACGACTCACACCCATGGTGATGGTCATCGTCGGATTTACGCTCATGGCGACACTCATCGCTCCTGAGCCTCCGGCGCTGGCGGCCGCCGGCATGCCGGCCCCTGGTGCGCTGGTGTGGAGCGACGAGTTCAACGGTCCCGCCGGCACCGCCCCGGACAACAGCAAATGGCTCCACGACACGGGAGGGTCCGGATGGGGCAACAGCGAACTGCAGTACTACACGGACAGCGCCCGCAACGCCGCCATGGACGGGAACGGAAACATGGCCATCACTGCTCGCCGCGAAAACCCGGACAATTACACCTGCCACTACGGACCGTGCCAGTACACCTCGGCCCGGCTATTGACCGCTGGTAAGTTCAGCCGCAACCAAGGACGCTTTGAAGCCCGTCTGAAGCTGCCTAAAGGACAAGGAATGTGGCCCGCGTTTTGGATGCTGGGCGACAACGTCTTCACAGATGGCTGGCCCAACAGCGGCGAGCTCGACGTCATGGAAAACGTCGGCAAGGAACCCGGAACCACTTGGGGCAGCATCCACGGTCCAGGCTATTCGGGCGCAAACTCGGTCAACGCCAGCTACACCCTGCCCCACGGCCAAGCTTTGGGAGACGCGTTCCACACCTTCACCGTGGACTGGGGGCCGGATTCCATCACCTGGTACATCGACGGCATTGCCTACTCACATAAGACCAAGGCCAGCGTTCCGGGGCCCTGGGCTTTCGACCACAATTTCTTCCTTCTGCTCAACCTCGCCGTCGGCGGCACGTGGCCCGGAGCGCCGGATCCGGAGACGGCGCTCCCGCAAACCATGCTGGTGGACTACGTCCGCGTTTACGACCTCGCACCCGCTTCGGCGCCACCGTCCGCCGCGCCCAGTGTCCGGATCCAGGGTTATGCGGGCAAATGCATCGACGTCGCCGGACGCCAGGCCATCGACGGTTCCCCACTCCAGTTGTGGGACTGCGACACTGCCGCGTCAGAACAATGGACTTTTGCGGGCAACGGGACCGTTCGGACGTTGGGCAAGTGCATGGACGTGGCGTGGGGCTCCACGGCCAACGGCGCCCAGATCCAGCTGACTGCCTGCAACGGAAGCGCGGCGCAGCAGTTCGTCCTCAACTCCGCGGGGGATTTGGTGAACCCACAGGCCAACAAATGCGTTGACGTCGCGGACTGGTCTGCTACGAATGGTTCACGCTTGCAATTATGGGATTGCGCCGGTTCGGCCAACCAGAAATGGTGGCGGACGGTGTAGAAAAACGTCCGACGGCGGCGCGCAGGCAGCGCGGGTCCGGCGACTATTGCTGGGGCGGCTGGGGAGCTTCCTGGAGTAGTCGGCGGGGCCCTGCGCGTAGTGCGTCGTCGTCGCGGCGGTTACCGATGCGCCCGGCCGGGACGGAGATACGGTGTCCGGCCGGGCCGCGGTCTCAGGGGCTGGGCTGGCAACGGCGGCCTGGCTACGGCGCGGGCTGGCAGCGTGGACAGAAGTAGATGTCCCGTTCCTCTGTTCCGTCGGGGCCTGCCAGGAGGCCGCGTCGAACCGTGGTGCCGCAACGCCTGCAAGGCTGGCGTTCCCTGCCGTAAACCCAGTAGCCGGGCCGCATGGCGCGCGGTCCCAAGGTCGTCCGGCGGCCAGGTCCAAGGTTTTCACCCAAAAGACGTTTGGCGTCGTTCACCGTTTTGGCGAGGTCGGGCACTTCACCCACCGGCAGTGCGGGGTGGATGCCGGAGAGGAAGCACGCTTCGCAGCGGTAAATGTTGCCGATGCCTGCAAGCTTCCTCTGGTCCAACAAAGCAAAACCTACTGTGACCTCCGGTTCGGCGCGGAGCCTGCGGAGTGCTTCTTCTTCGTCCCAATCGGGACCAAGGAGATCCGGGCCGAGGTGTCCGACGATCTTTTCTTCCTCCGCCGTCGGCACAACTTCCAGGATGCCCAGCGAGAACCCCACCGCGTCAGCCTCGGCCGTGCGCAGGACGCACCGTGCCGTGTGGCCGGGCTTGGTCCAACGACCACCCGGTGGGTAGATCATCCAGTTGCCCTCCATCTTGAGGTGGGAATGGATGGTCAGTTCCCGGGGCTTCCTGCTGGCACCGGGCGCCTCGTCAGCGGGCCCAACGAGACGCATGAGCAGGTGCTTGCCCCGGGGGACCACTTCCTTCATGGTCCAACCCGACAGGTTGAGGGTGGCGAAGCGCGGCACACGGAAGTCCGACGCCGTGATGACATGCCCGGCCAAAGCTTCGTTCAACCGTGACGCGGCCCGCCAAATGGAATCGCCTTCAGGCACGGATCCGCAGTCCCTTCGGAGTTGAGTATGCGCCTGCCGCCGCCAGGGCAACTGCGATGGGTGTTTCCAGGAGATCGTGGCCATTGACCTTCTCCATGAAGAGTTTGTCCACTGCTCCCCGCCGCACCACGTCCACCAACGCCTGGGCGGCAACCGTCAGCACTCCCTCGTCCTGGCTGAAAGTGAGCAGCGTCTTACCGCCGCGTTCCACGTAAAGGACCAGCGCGCCGTCGACCATGACCACCAGCGCCCCGGCTTTTCGCCCCGGGCGGTGGCCGGACCCGGCGTCGACGGACAGCGCCGGCCAGGGGAGCGCGGCACCGTAGGGGTTGGCTGGATCCGTGGCGGCAAGTGCCAGCGCGGACGGTTCCGCCTTGGAAATGCGGGCATCTTCTGTGAACGAGCGCAGGCGGTCCACGGTGGCGGGGACCGCGAACTGGGCAGCCCCCAAATGCTCGATGAAGTAGCCTCGGCGGCATCGCCCGGCTTCCTCAAGCCGTGCAAGGACTTTGTACATGAGCCCAAAGCTGCCCAGGATGTTCTCAGCCATCACCGAACCGCGGGTTACGACGCCGTACCTGTCCAGCAGCAGCTCAGCCGTGCCCCGGGCATGGATGGTGGGGTCCAGCTCCGGCGCAGGCAACGCGGACCAGCGGCCGACCGCGGAAGGCGGCGCGGGCGCAATGCCGCCCGTCACCGAACCGTAGCGGCCCCCGGTGAGGCCTGGAGATCCCAGCAGTCCCGTCCCGTGGGAACGGCCGAGCCTGCTCATGCGTGGTGCCCGCGCCCTCGGCGCCTTGGCGACCTGGCGGTGGGCTGTTTTCCCGCCGGCAATCATGGCACGGACGGGGGCGAATGTATCTCCAGTTACCCGCCCGGCCCAGACAAGGTCCCACAGCGCGGTCACCACGGCGTCATCGCTGAGCACCGTATCCATGCCACCAGCGACGTCCGTGAGTTGCCGGAAGAAGTAGCCGCCGCCCGCGCTGAAGTGCTCAAGGAGGCGCTGTTGGGCATCCCCCGGTTCGAAATCGGGAGAAGGATTGAGGGTCAGCTCCGCGGAGTCGGCAACGTGGAGGCTGATCCAGCCGTCGTTACCGGGCAGGGACCCGGCCCCGGACCAGAGGAGCTCCCCGGCGGCCATCAGTTCGTCAAGCATGGCGGGCTTGTAATCCGCCACCCGGCTCGCGAGTACCAACGGTTCCCATGCTGACGCCGGGATGGGCACGCCGGACAGCTGGTCCACGGCCGTGATGATTCCGTCCAGCCCGCGCAATGCCTGGCTCCGGGACTTGCCCGGTGTAGTCACGTTTTGCCACTCGGGAAGGAACCGACCATACGCGGCCGTGTCCACTGGTTCCACTTCGGCGCGCAGCGCAGCCAGTGACCGCCGGCGCAGTTTCCGCAGGACCTCGGCATCACACCATTCGCTCGCGGGAGGTGCATCGACGGACATGAGCTCGGGATCCGTTGCTTCGACGGCCTGCGGTTCGGCCACCGCATGCGGACGGAACTCGCCTTCCACAACGCGGCCATCGCCGGCCAATCGCTTCAGCGCGCCATTGACGACCGCAACCCCCAGCCCCAGCCGTGTGGCAGCCTCGGCCGCAGTAAACGGTACGTGGGTGCGGGCATACCGTGAAACGAGATCGCCCAGAGGATCGTGGACCGGCTCGATGAACGCCAGGGGTACACCCATGGGCAACGGGACGCCAATAGCGTCACGCAGCCGGGCAGCGTCCTCCACCGCAGCAAAGCGCTCGACGCCGCCAATGGTCACCTTGAGCGCGCGATTAGCTTTCTGGAGTGCAGCGAGGTGATGGCCGGCATCAGTAACAGTGCCATGTGGTGCTGCCGCGGGGGCTTCCTCGATGTGGTCAGGATCCTCGGGGTCCGTTGCCTGGTCCAGAGCCGCCTGCAGGGAAGGTTCGGGCTGTTCCTGTCCTTGAAGCCGTTCCGCCACTTCCTCGACACTGAGGGGGCCAAGCAGGCGCAACAGATCAGCGACGCCCTCCATGCCACGAACCCGCCTGTCAGGCAGAAGCCGTTGCAACTCCAGCTCCGTCCGGTCAATGACCGCCGCGTCCAGGAGTTCACGAAGCTCAACCCGCCCCAGGAGTTCGTTGAGGAGGGTGGAGTCCAGCGCCAAGGCAGCGGCCCGCCGCTCGGCCAGCGGCGAATCGCCCTCATAGAGGAACTGGGCCACGTAGCCAAACAGGAGGGACTTGGCGAACGGGGAAGGCTGCTGCGTGGTGGTTTCCACGATCCTGAGCTCACGGCGCTCCACCGACGCCGCAATGTCTTTGAGCGCGGGGAGATCATAAACATCCTGGAGGCACTCGCGGACTGCTTCGAGCACGATAGGGAAGGAAGGGTATTTCTTGGCGACATCCAGCAGTTGTGCAGAACGCTGGCGCTGCTGCCACAGCGGTTGCCGTTTGGCAGGGTTCTGGCGCGGCAACAGCAGAGCCCGGGCTGCGCATTCCCGGAACCGGGAAGCGAACAGGGCACTGCCGCCCACTTCGGCGGTGACGATCTGCTCGAGTTCGTCGGGATCGAACAGGAACAGGTCCGCCCCGGGTGGTTCGTCCTCCATCATGGGGACGCGCAGCACAATGCCGTCGTCCGCTGCCATGGCCGAACCATCCAGGCCGTACCGCTGCTGCAGGCGTTGACCCACGGCGAGTGCCCACGGCGCATGAACGGGCATCCCGAACGGGCTATGGAGGACAACACGCCAGTCTCCAAGTTCGTCATGGAAGCGTTCCACCACCAACGTACGGTCGCTGGGGACGATTTCCGTGGCTTCCTTTTGCTCCCTTAAGTACTGCAGGAGGTTGCTGGCAGCGAAGGCATCCAGCCCGCTGGCCTGGCAGCGTTCCATTGCGGGCGCCTGGTCGGCAGCTGAAAGTTCACGGATGAACGCGCCCAGTGCGCGGCCCAGGTCCACGGGGCGGCCCAGCGAGTCACCCTTCCAAAAGGGCAGCTTGCCGGGCTGTCCGAAAGCGGGCGAGACCAGTACGCGATCGTGGGTGATGTCCTCGATCTTCCAACTGGTGGCACCCAGGGCGAAGACGTCGCCCACCCGCGATTCGTAAACCATTTCTTCGTCGAGTTCCCCGACTCGTCGACCGCCCTTCGCAGCCCGGGCCGAGGCGGTGGGCTCACTTCCGTCAGCGTTACCGGGGGAGGAGGAGCCTTCAACCTCGGTGCCGATGATGTACACACCGAACAGCCCGCGGTCCGGGATGGTGCCACCTGAAGTGACGGCAAGGCGCTGTGCACCGGGCCGTCCCTCAATGGTTCCGGCGTGACGGTCCCAAATGATGCGGGGCCGGAGTTCGGCAAATTCGTCGGAGGGATAACGCCCGGCCAACAGGTCCAACGTTGCTTCAAAAGCGGAACGCGGAAGGCTCGCGAACGGCGCAGACCGACGCACTGTGCTGAACCAATCCTCCACGTCGATGCTGCCTAGGGCGGTGGCGGCAACTGTCTGCTGGGCGAGGATGTCGAGGGGGTTGGCGGGGATGCTCAAGCGCTCGATCTGGCCACTGAGCATACGTTCCACGGTGACGCTGGTATGCAGGAGGTCGGCGCGGTGCTTGGGGAAGAGCACGCCCTCCGAAATTTCGCCCACCTGGTGCCCGGCGCGGCCGACACGCTGGAGGCCGCTGGCCACCGAGGGCGGTGATTCCACCTGGATGACCAGGTCCACGGCGCCCATGTCGATGCCAAGCTCCAACGACGACGTGGCCACAACGCAGCGCAGCCTCCCGGATTTGAGGTCGTCCTCGATCATGGCCCGCTGGTCCTTGGATACCGAGCCGTGGTGTGCGCGGGCCAGGACAGGGTCCGCGCCGGTGGTGCTGCCTGCCTGCGCCATCATGTGGGCGGGAGTCGCTGTGGATGCCGGCACTGCTGCGGCGTCGTCCGGTGCCGCCCACGCTCCGCCTCCCACTGCCATGAGCTGGCGCTCGGCGTAGATCTCGTTAAGCCGGGCCGTTAGCCGCTCCGACAGCCTGCGGGAATTGGCAAACACGATGGTGGACTGCTTGGACAGGACCAGATCCACGATCTGTTCCTCCACATGCGGCCAGATGGAGGCCTGGGGTTGCAAACCCGAGGCCGGACCCGAGTCGAACGCCCCTGCCGCACCCTGGAGGTCCGACATGTCCTCAACAGGCACAGTAACTGTCAGGTTCCAGTTTTTCTTGGACGGAGGTGCGACGATCTCCACGGGCGCCTGGCCCGCCAGGAACTGCGCCACCAACTCACGGGGTTGGACCGTCGCAGAGAGGCCAATGCGCTGTGCGGGCTTCGGCAGGAGCGCATCCAGCCGTTCAAGCGATACCGCCAAGTGCGCACCGCGCTTGGTGCCGGCTACAGCGTGAACCTCATCAATGATGATGGTGTCCACTTCGCTGAGCGTTTCCCTGGCCCGGGACGTCAGCATCAGGAAGAGGGATTCCGGAGTGGTGATCAGGATGTCCGGCGGGTTGGTCAGCAGCGTTCGGCGATCTGCCGCCGTCGTATCTCCGGAGCGGACTCCGACCGTCACTAGCGGCGCCGGGAGCCCCAGCCGCTTGGCAGTCTGGGTGATGCCGATCAACGGTGCCCGGAGGTTGCGCTCGACGTCGACGCCCAAGGCCTTCAGCGGTGAGATGTAGAGGACACGGGTCTTGGTTTTGGGGCGCTTGGCGCGGCCTTTGCCGTTGGCTGGAACCGTTTCGAGCCCAGGCAGCGTATCAGTCGGCTTGGCATGCAGCCGGTCCAACGCCCACAGGAAGGCGGCGAGGGTTTTGCCGGAGCCAGTAGGTGCCACCACCAAAGCGTGGGAGCCGGAGGAGATCGCATTCCAAGCCCCATCCTGCGCGGGCGTGGGCTCGGAAAAGGCGCCTAGGAACCATTCCCTGGTTGCTTGGCTGAAACGGCTGATGGCGCCCTGCGACGCCTGCGGCTCCTGCATTCCTCCATCATGCCCCACGGCTCCGACAGAATAAGCCGGAGCCGCCGGAAGATGATCAGACTGCTTGGAATGCGGTGACCGTCAGGAGCTTGATACCTGCGTTGCTGCACGCATCGTGCGGTTCGGCCACGAACAAGGACGCAGTGTCGTTGGGCGGGTAGATACGGAATCCTGCCGCCGAAACCCGGGTGCAGTCGCCGTAATTGCCGGCCTGTGTGTAACGGATTTCTGCCCACGCAGACTTGCCCGGAGCCAGCTCAATCCTGGTGACGGGGGTGGTGGTTTCACGCGCCGCAGGCTCGCCGATCGGATCACCGCTGGCGTCTGCGGTCAGGGAAACACCGGCAAAACCCTCCAGGACGCAGTTCGTAGCGCCGGAGTTTGTCAGGATCAGTTTTTCGTAGACACTGCCTGCTGCTCCGCCGCCGGTTGCATCGGTTGTTGCAGTGAGCGATGCTGCCTTGCACAGCGCGGGAGCTGCGGGTGCGGCGGATGTGGCGGTCGCCGAGGGCGACGGCGTCGTCGTCGCTGTTTGGGAGGGCGTGGACGACGCCGACGCCGACGGTGTTGCGCTGGTGGGCGGGGCGCTGCTGGATCCCGCGGGGCTGGGGCTGGGCCCACAGGCCGCAAGGAGCAGCAATGATGCGGCTGCCGTCGTCGTCACAAGTCCGGTTTTGATGCGCTGAGTCCACATGGGCACCAGCCTTGCTTTGGCCGTCACGTGAGTCAATTCAGCCACGGCCAAGAGCACGGATTGGCGTCCGGATCGTGATATTCCGGACGCCAATCCGTGGGGGCACTACTTGGTGTCGGCCTTGACCGCGGCCGGCTTCGCCGAACGGCTGCGGAAGAAGGCAGCCCCGCCCAGGCCGAGCCCGGCAATGCCTGCGATCAGGCCCGCCCAGCTGCGGGCCTGGGAACCGTCGTCGGATACTGCAGATGCTTGTTCGGTGGAGACGGCGGGTGCCGCGTGGTGGTCTCCTGCGGCATCGGCGGCCGTGATGGTGACAGAGGGCGCGGGAGCCTTGAGCTCGTGCTCATCCTGGCCCTCCTTGGCGATTTCGGACCAGTCCGTCTGCCCCTGCTCACAGGTCTGGAGCGTGGGGAAGTAGATCGTCTTGCCTGCTGCATCCGGCAACTTCACTGACAAAACCAAGGCGTCACGCAGGTGTGGGTCCAAGGGGGTCTTGGCGGTGTAGACGATCTGGCTTGTGCGCTTGGTGATGGTGGTGCCGTCGTCCAGTTTCTTGGGCTCCGCGAGGGTTTCGCTGACCTTTTCGACCGTCCAGTTGGGATTCACAGTGGGCTGGGCGTCGGTCAATTCCTGGGGCAGGTTGATGGTCACCTTGGTGGTGGGGGAGGTGTCGCAGCCATGGGGAATGCCGAACGTCACCAGCGCGTACGAGTTCGCAGCGGTCTTGTTCGGATCGGCGGAAACGTGTGCGGATGCTCCCGCGAGGCCAGCCATCATCAGGGCGGCGGTTCCGCCGGCTACGGCGGTTGCGGACAGGGTACGACGGAGCGAGGACGTCTTCATGGGATTGCCTTTCGGGTGCGCTGTATAAGGCGCGGGGGTACGGGTATGGGGCCCGTCACCATGCAAGGCTTGTGCACGCTTTGCAGCGTTGGTGCCGGGCGGAACTAGGAAAGCGCGACGACGGCGGGAGGCCCGCGTCTGCTGTCTTGCCTGAGGTTCCGCCAAGGGCGGGGAATGAAGACGGTAGGAGCGCCGACGGCGATCGGTGACGCTCCGGCGTCGGGCCTGAACACCAAAGTGGGCAGCGCGAGCAGTGGCCGCAACCATGCCGCCAGCTGCCAAAGCGCATCCTCGCCCTTGGCCAGCAGGATCGCGGAGCCTACGACGGCAACAGCGTGTGCCAGCAGCATCAGGACACCAAACGTGCCGCTGAGTTCATGGACGTGGGCTGATGCAATGTCCAAAGCTGGGGGCGGGGTTTCCGCGCCGAGGTGGTGGCTGGTTCCTGGTGCTGCCGCCACGATCGGCCCGAGGGCCGTGAAGGCCTCGTGGAGCGCGAGTTGGCCCGCGCCCAAAAGCGTGACCAGGGTGACGATGTTGAGTTTGAAGCGGGTAGCCAACGTGGTGGTCAATGCTGTCAGCGCGATAAGCGCGAGCAGGACCGGGGCCGTGGGGAGTTCTCCGCCACCTGCGACGTGCGCTCCGGCTGCCAACAGGACAATCACCAAGGAGATGATGCCGGACCGGAATGCATGGAAGGGCGCCCGGGTCTGCGATGTGCGCACGGGTCCTCCCTCCATATTCTCTGATCGCCGACGTTGTCAGCGTCTTGATTCTATCGGGAGTTCGGAACCACCTTGGAACCGGATGGGTTGCTATGTGGACAACGGTGCCGAAGGGTTGGATCTCGCGGCTTTAGGGGGTCTGAAAGTCGCGGGAACTAAACCCTCGCGCGTCGAACAAACGTGGGTTGGGGAGGTTCGGGTATGTCCGTGGCCAAACCGGAACGCCGACGGCGGAGCTCCAGTTTCAGGCTCTCCTCGCCGCGCGCCATGGCCCAGTGATGGTTCGCCGAGAAAGCCGGTTTGAGGAGCCAACTGAGCCGGCGAAGAAGGGGCTTGGCCGTGCTGACCCGCCAGTCGTAGGTGATCACAACTTCCGGTCCGTCGGCCTCGAAGGTCCAGCGGCCGGTGCCATTGAGGTCTCCTGCGGCCGTGAGTGCGAAGCCGTCGATTGTGACTGGTTCAGTAACAGTGAGCCGCCAACGCAACGTGTAGGGGAGCCAGCCCTTGGTGTGGAGATCGTAAGAGGCTCCAACGCCGTCGGGTCCACCCGGAGTCAACGGCGTCACCGTGAGGTAGACAGCGGGCCACCATTGTTTGAGCGTCGCGGCGTTGCCGAGCACGTCCAGTACTTCCTCGCGGGTCCCCGCCACCCGCCAGACTGTGACGAATTCATAGTCGGTGCTTTTGCTTGTTCGTTGCGGTGACTTGGCCATGGTTGCCTCCATTCCCATGGTAGCGAGGGGTTGGATCTCGTGGCATTGGTTGGCTTGAAAGTCTTGAGGGCCAACCCCTCACGTGCAAGCTAGTCCCCGGCGTTCTCCCGGGACGTAATGCCGAACGGCGCTGACTGAAGCTCCGTGAAGTTCCCAACACTGGCCCGCACGGTGCACTGCGGGGTGATCTGCAGGGCTGTGACCGTGAGCCCCGAACTGTCTACGGCCAGCGCGCCGCCGCAGCCGTCGGCGAATCGCAGGCCCTTCTCCCCACCGGTCACTGCTGCGAGCATCTGGGACGGTTTGCCCGACGAAGGACTCACATAAAGCGGGTTCAACTCGTCGGCACCGCCCGCCCATACGGGAACCAGGGTGATTTTCAACGGGCTCGGCGTCACAACCCGGGCAGGCGTGCGCACCTCTACGCCCTTGAGGCGTTGCACGGGGTAAGCCGTGCCCTTTACGGCCGGATCCTGGGTCGCGGCTTTGGTTGCCTCGGAACCTGAGCGCAGCCACGCATCGAGTGACTTTTGGTCCGCGGGTGCCACGGGTACCTTGGCGGTTGCCTGGATGGACCCTCCTGCGGGGATCTCCACGCCCGAAAGCTTCCACCCGCACTCTACGTCCACGCCGCTGATGGAGGCCTGGTTCCGGCTCACGGCAGCACCATCCCATGTGGCAGCCGGGCAAGTATCTCCCTCTGCCAACCCCGGGATGACTTCAAGGAATTCACCGGACAGGGGTGCTTTCTGCGCCGAGTAGGACACCGTCAAACGGACCTGCCCGGAGGACGGTTCATACGTGGCGCTTCGTGAAATGGTGAGACCGGTTGGCAGCGCCGGGTCCTGCAGCTGAGCGGAGAGCTGTTGGCCTTGAACCGCAGGTGCTGCCTGCTGGGCTGTGGGGGACAAGAGGAAGAAACCAGCCACCATCGCCACGATCAACAGGACTGCACCACCTGCAAGAAGCAGCGCCTTGCGGGTTCGCCAGAAAGGAGTCGCGTCAGGGGCTTCGGACCGTTCGACGGCGGTGGACGCCACCTCGTCACGGCGTGGCATGGGCCGGACGATCGTGGCGTTGCCCGCTTGGCCGAGTTCCGGGGTTGCGGCATCGAGGCTGGAGGGAGGCGCAGTTGCCAAGGCTTCAAGATCGTCATCGGTAAATGCCCCACGCACCACCGTGGCGTGACGTTCGACGTCGTCGAATTCCTCGGGTGCCTCCCCACGGGGGATCGGTTTGATTCCGGCAAGGCGGGGCGCCAGGCGCCGGAGGGTCGCCGCGGCTTCGTGGGCTGTGGGGCGCTGGTCAGGATCCTTGGCCAACAACCGCTCAAGGACACCCCACAGGGCATCCTCCACCGGAATCCGAGGTGGCCGCGACGAGACGTGTCGGTAGGCGACGGTGAAGTCTGTACCAGGACCGGCGAAGGGAGTCCGGCCGGCGAGGAGTTCGTAAAGCAGAACCCCCGTGGAGTACACATCGCCCAAGGGCCCGGAACGGCCTTGGCTGATGAGTTCGGGCGGCATGTATTGGGGTGTGCCGATCAGGCCGGTCGTTTGACGGATCTTCTCGCCCACGACGTCGGATATACCGAAGTCGGAAACCCGCACATCCCCGGACCCACACTCGGACCACGGCCTCGTGAGAAGCACATTGTCAGGCTTGATATCCCGGTGCGTGACACCTCGCGAGTGGGCAAACGCCAGGGCATCGTAGATCTCGGCTGCGACGTTCACGGCGTCCTGGGGAGGCAGCGGTCCGGCGTCCCTAACCACGTCGCGCAGCGAGCCGCCGGCGACGTAGTCCATGACGATGGCAAGCCGTTCACCTTCAACCACCATGTCGCGGACCGTGACGATGTGGGAGTCCTGCAGGCCGAGCAACACCGATCGCTCGCGGACGAACCGCTCCACCAGGGAGGGGTCATCGGCGTGCTCGGGACGCAGGACCTTCGCTGCCAAGGTCCGGCCGTCCGTGGAGGTAACCGTCCAGACCTCGCCCACCGCGCCGGAGCCCACCCGCTCTCCGAATCGGTAGGAGGCTCCCAACGCCTGACCAGTTTGTGCCATCTGCATGTCTGTACCCTCCCTAGCTGCCCGGGCTTATCGACTGGATCAGCGACATCTGCCCGCCCACCCCTAAGTACCCGCGTCCGGCGCTCAATGCTACGGGCGCCTTTCGCGGAAGAGTGGCACCCAGCAGTTCGCCGTCGTAATTGACGTCCGGCTGGAGAAGCACGCCCAGCCGGGACTTGCGGATGGACTTGGTCCAGTGGCTGTACAGTCCGCGGAGGTCGGCGGCACGACCTGAAGCAATGATGCAGAGCCCCGGAAGTCCGGAGGCCACGATTCCCGCGATGGACTGATCGGTGTCCTCGAACCGCTCGGCGTCGTCGATCAACAAAAACACAGGGGCGCGCTCGATCCGCAGGGAAGCCAGCAACGCCGGAATCTCGTCCGTCCCCACGGCTGTACGGTCCAGATCAGCACCGGCCAACGGTGAGCGGCGGTCGCAGATAGCCCAGACCTGCGCGGGTCCCCGGGAGGTGGCCGCGCCTCGGACAGCATCGGCCAAGGCGAGGAGCAGGGTGGATTTTCCCGAACGGGCCGGTCCGGCGATCAGGGCATGCTCGCCCTCGTAGATTTCCAGGAAGGCAGGGGCCAGGTCCGTTTCGCGGATTCCCACCGGGATGTGCCAAGGCTCAGTTTCGAGTTGTGGTTTCACGCCCAGATCGGCCATGGTGACGTCGGTGGGCAGGCTCCTGATGGCCGTGGTCTTGGCGGGTGCGTCCCCCCAGATCTGCCGCACACGGTCCACGGCCGCCTCCAGGCCGATTTCGGGCGTTGCCACATGCATTTGCAAGGACGTGCGAGGGTCCACGCACCGTCCGGGGAGCGCCGCGGGAACGTTCTTCGCCCGGACGCCCAGCGAGGAGTAGTCGTAGTTGTCGGCGAGCCGGAACAGCCACTTCTGCAGGGTGACCTCGTTCATGACAGAGGGTACGGCCTTGGCACGGGTAGTGGTCACAGCAAAGGACAACCCCAGGGCCGGCCCGTCCGCGTACGCCCGGTACAACAGGCCCAGAAGCTGCTGCCCTTCAAAGTCCTGGAACTCATCGCGCAGGGATGCCAGGCCGTCAATCAGCACCACGGTCCGGCGATGCGTACCCGGCGCTGCCCTTCGGCTTTCCAATTCAGTGTTCAGATGCCGCAGGAAGCGCGCTTGTTGCTCCTTGGCGCCGGCGCCGGTTCCCACATATGCCACCGCGTGGGGCAGGCGCTTCAGTGATTCGAGGTCCCCGGATCCCATGTCCAGGATCATCAGGTCGAGATCTGCCGGATCGGCGTCCTTGGCAAGGGCAAGGGCGATGGACGCGAGGGTGGTGCTGGTACCGGAGCCGGCAACGCCCATCAGCATCAAATTCCCAACGGACATGTCCCACCCGGCCGCGGACTGACGCTGCAGCTCCGGCTCATCCAGAAGGGTGACCAGGACGCTGGACCCTTGCACCTGCCCGACCCTTGGAAGGTCAACGGTTCCAGTCCCTGCCGCAGCGGTGTCCGCCATAAAACCTTCCAGCTCAACGCGTTCGCCCAATGCCTCCGGCCAGACCTGGCGGGGAGGGGCGTAGCCGGCCTCAGCGTTCGCTTCGACAACGGCGTCGATGAGGAGGTCCAGGTCGTTCTCGTCCGCAGCAGCGGACCGGGCAAGTGCCGTTGCGGGCGCGGGGACGCCGAACTGCCGGATGTCCCGGACGTCGACGGCGGGACCGCCGTCGAGCTGCGCCTGTCCGGTGACCAGTGCGGTCTGGACAGGCGTGATGTCGTCCTGGCCAAGCTTCACGAAGGCGCGCCCCATCTGTGCCCGGCCAATGGCGGACGCGGCGGGTACTCCGATGACGTTGTTGGAGTCATCGCGGCTCTGGACACGCAACGCCACGCGGAGGTTGGTGTTGGCGAGGATGTCATCGCTCACCACACCGGCCGGACGCTGGGTGGCCAGGATCATGTGGACGCCCAAGGTGCGGCCCACTGCGCCAATGCTGACAAGCGCAGTGAGCACATCCGGGAATTCCTTGGCCAGCATCGCGAACTCATCGACTACCAGCAGCAGGCGGGGCATCGGCTCGGCCGGGTTCGTCGCCAGGTAGGCACTGAGGTTATCGATCCCCTCGCCTGCCTCCGCAAAAACCCGTTGGCGGCGCTCCATCTCCGCTTCCAAGGCGATCAGGGCCCGGTCTGCGAGTTGCTCATCCAGGTTGGAGATGGTTCCGATGGTGTGGGGGAGGCGTTCGCAGGCTTTGAAAGCGGCGCCACCCTTGAAGTCGACCAGGATGAAGTTCAGTCGGGTTGGATCGTTGCGGGCGGCGAGACCGGCTACAAGGGAGCGCAGGAATTCGGATTTGCCGGAGCCGGTGGTGCCGCCCACCAGACCGTGCGGGCCGTCTTTGACGAGGTCCAGGGTCAGGGGCCCGTTTTCCCCGGTGCCGATAGGTGTGGAAACGCCCGAGGGTGCCTGCCATAAACGGCGCACCGTGGCTGCGTCGGGGCGTTCGTAGCCCAAGAGCCCGGGCAGCCGAACCAACGAGGGCAGGGAGGCGCCGGGGACGCTGAGCTCGGGGTCGTCAAAATGTGCCAGGCGGGTAGCGCATCGCAGGGCCTCTTCCTGGTCGAGGCCCGCCAGGATGACGTCCTCCACGCGGGTCAGGTCCTCGGGCTGGTCCACCGTTGCTGCGGCGTCGGCACCTACCCTGATGATGGTGGTGCAGGAGGCAGGCAGTTGCTCCTCTGATGTCGCGATGACGATTCCAGCCACGCGGGGCGGGCGCTTCTGCGGGTTGACGTGGCCGCCGGGAACGGAGCGGCCCATGCCGAGCAACGCGCGGGCCGGAGCATCCCTGCCCTCGGTCAGCACATCGGAATCCAGGACCACCATGAGCGCCGGGGTGGGCAGTTCCTCCACGGAATCCTTGAGTGTCCGCAACATGGCAAGGCTGGTTTCACGATGCGCTGACATCCAGCGCTCGCCGGTGCTGCTGCCCGTTTGGCGTGTGTGCGGGAGCCAGGACGCCCATTCCCATTCATCGGCCCGCCCGGTGTCGCAGAACACACCTATGGTCAGGTCTGCCGGACCTACATGCACCGCGGCCTGGGCCACCAGGGAGCGGGCCAACGCCAATGCTCCGTCCCGTGAACCAACAATGCCCACCACGCCGGCGTCGGTCAGGTCCACCAGGACAGGGGCGGCCAAAAGTCTTGCTGCCGAGAGAGTTTCCTTGACCTTTTCGTCCGGGCGCGAGCCCGCGGCCCGATCAACTTCCGGCTTCCATGGCACATCACCCGTACCTGCATGCAAGGCCAGGAAATCGTCCGAGTCGGCACGGCGCTGCCACAGTGACGTGGCTGGAAGGGCCGGACGCCGAACCACTGTTGCAGGATCGGGGACCATCCGGTGGCGTCGTGCAGTTTCCACTTCTGCGGCTTTGCGGATCTGCTGCTCAAATTCCTTGAGCGCACCATCGAAACGCTCTGCCTCTTCCTTGAGGCCGCGGGCGTGGCGGCGTTTCTGCTCAAACCACATGCCCACCGCCATCACCGGGCTGAGCATGGCAAACATGGCGAAGCGCATGTCCTTGAGGATCATGACCATCGCGACCGCCATGACCAATGGAGCCAGCACAGTGATGTAACTGAATTTGTTCGCCGGCGGTACGTCCTTGCGGGCCGGGGGAACCAACGGATCGCCGGCCGGGGCGCGCCCCGGCCGCGGTGGCCTGTTGAACGGGGCCGTTGATGCGGGCGTCAGGTTATGCAGGCTGCCGGGGGCGGGAGCAGGCGTCTCTTCCAACGCCGGGCGGAGGAGCAGGACCGTCCCGCCTGCCGTAATGGTGGCCGTTTGCGTGACAAGGACTCCGTCCTCGCTTACAGGTTCCCCATTGACCAATGTGCCGTTGGTGGAGCCGCCATCCAGCACCCGAAGCGCGTCATCTTCTTCGCGGTGGATCCGGAAGTGATCCCACGACGCGCTTTCGGTGGGGAGACTGAGGTCAGCGTGGGGCGACCTCCCGATCAGCATGTCCCGGTTCCGGGGAACGTCCACCATGCCACCCGTCCGCTGACCGCCGGCCAGCGTCAGGGTCCAACCGCGGACACGCTGCGGCACCGGCCACGGCGCACGGGAGATCCGACTGCCTTCCAGCAGAATCAGCTCGGACAGTGGCGTCGCACCACGCACCTCTGATTCATTGACAAACACCGGCTCATCAGGAGCAACCCGTGGTCCGCCGGCGGCCTCCACGAGGTCGGACAACGTGGTGGCGGGCGCGGCACGGGTAACCTCGCACTCGAATCGACGATCGTCCAGGTCGATCAGCACACGCACCGGGAGCTCCTCCTGTAGTGGTTGGTTAAGGGTTGGCTGGTGCCGGTACCCAGACGAGCCGCGGCGCCTTCTCGTCCGCCGGACGAAGACCCAGATCCTGGGGAGAGGCGTAGACCGGAGTTGCTTCAGCGGCCAGCGCCTGCGATCGCGTGAAGTCCAGGTCCGGTCCGGCAAGGCCTTCCCCGGGACCGAAGGACAGGGTGCGCAGCGACGCTGCGACCTTCGACGGTTCCTTGCTCCCGGCCAGTGCACCTGCCCGGACCAGGGCCACGATCGCGTCATGGCTGCGCGCATCAGCGGCCCAGGCGTCTGCAGAGAACGGGTTGTCGTCCGTCAGGTTCTTGATCTCCGGATTCCCTGAGGCCAACCTGATGCCGGAAAGGAAAGCGGACATTCCGCGTCCCTGCGCGTCCTGCTGGAGTGCGATTGCATCGCCCGTCGCTGCAGCAATACTGATCAACTGACCGGAAGCTGTGCCGTCCAGCTCGGAAAGCGAGGACGCGAACGCGGGGCTGGTGGCGCCGTCGGGAAGCACCAGCGGCACTGACACATCACGTGACTGCAGGGCTTGGACCAGCTTCGCCAAACGCTGTGGCGTTGCCGCTGACACCACGACGGCGTCCGCCGGGTTGGCTGTCCGGATGCCTTCGGCGCCGGCCGGCGCATCTTTCGACGGCGGACGGAGCTGGTCGCCTGTACGGATCGCCGCTTCCCGGGCCAGGCCAGCCACGTCGGGGAAGCCCTCAAGTGCCAGTGTGTCGGCGACAGCGACGGACGCGGGGGCCGGTCCGCCGTCGTTGACCAACAACACCCGGTTCTTGCCGTTCAGGGCTTTTTGGAGGGCGCCCTCCACCGAGGCTGCTGTCGGCGCGGTGGTCCAGGTTGTTTGTCCCGGTTCGGACGGCTGTGCGTACGGCAGGATCACCGGGACACCCCGCTCCTCGGCCGCTTTTGCAGCCGCAACGGCCTGCGGACCTGTGCCCGCCACGACGACGCCGGATACTCCCTGATCCGCCAAAGCCGCGACGGCGGCGCGGGCGCCGTCCTCCGTGCCGCGGTCATTCTGGGTTGGGAGGGCGACTTTCGCGCCACTCTGGCCGAAACGCTGAGCTGCAACCACCGCGCCCTGTGCTGCGCGGTTATATTCGGTGCCGGGCTCGCCGGACTGACCGAAGGTCATGACGACGCCGATCGAAAAGTCTGACGGCAGGCCGTCAGCCTTCAGCGCCACGGGAACCGTGGCGGCAACAGGATCGGGCCGCGGCGCCTCCGCCGGGCGGTTCAGCGTCAGGGTCAGGACCACGGCGGCAGCAACCACGACGGCGACTCCCGCAGCGATCAGGGCGAGGAGACGGTTCCGGGGGCTCATGCCGCGCCGCCGATCTTCAGTGTGTACAGGGTCTGGGAGGTCGCACCTTCGGGAACCTCGAGTTTGAACGGTGGCAGTTCGTCCATGGCAGTGAGAGAGGCTTTGAACTGTGCCTGCCGAAGCAGGAGGCCCGCGACATCGCGTGAACGGATGTTGGCGTAGCCTTCTGCGTTTTGGGAGGCCAAGGCCAACTGGAAGTCGGCGGTGTCCGCTTTCGCCGCGCTGGTGGCCATGGAGCCGAGCAAACCTGATCCGTTCACGGAGCGGTCGCCAAGATCCAGCATCACTTTGTTGAGGCTGGAGGCCAGAAGGGCGCTGGCGCCTTCAACGTCGCGGGTGGAGCCTGCGGTGCTGGAGGCGATGTTGTCCAAGGAAGCCTGGGTGCTCTTGGACACTGCGGCCGCGAGTTCACCGCTCTGTCCCAACAACTCGTCCCGCTGCTTGTTGACGGTTCCCTCGGCATCCTGCACAACGTCATCCGAGGTGGTCTTCAGCCCTGAAATGGACCGGTTGAACGCGGTCGTGACGGCCTCGGAGCTGGCGTCCCCGATTTCAGCAACCTGGCGCACCTGTTCGCCCACGGTTTTGTAGACCTCTGCGGCGGTTTCAGCCGAAACGTCGCGGAGTGACTCTTTGATTTTGTCGCCGAGCATGTCCTGCTGCTCTTTCAACTTCGCAAGCGCCGTTGTCACGGAGCCGGAGGAGTCGATCGCTTTGGCGAGGGCAGCGTCCAGGGACTCAAGTCCCTTTTTGGTGCCGTTGACGCTTCCGGTTGCGGCGCCGTCGAGCGTTTTGACTGCTGACTTAACCGCTTCGAGCTTGGAATCGGCATCGTCAAAAGTGGTCCCCAGGGCTGTGAATGCCTGGCCAATCGCCTGGTCAGCAGCGGTGGTATCGGTGGCTGCAAGGACTTCGTCCCAGGCAGCTGACTGGCCCTCCAGCCGGACGTCAAGGGGTTCCTTGAAGCCCGGGGGCGTGTTCAGCTGGGGTGAAGGATTGCCGTTTGCATCGGTCGGTTCGCAGGGAACCGAAGTCAGGTAGGAGCGCAGGCGCTCAACGTCCTTGGCAGAGAGCTTGCCCTTGCCGGGGATGAGGCCGCTGTCAGACAGCTTGCAGAGTTCATCAGCCAGTTTCTGGTTCTGCTGGAGCATGGAGCCGTTCAGCCACGATCCCTGGCCCAATTCGCCCTTGGCCGTCTTGGCACGCGTGGCGATGGCGAGCAATTTTTGCCTGAGGGTATCAACGCTGTTTTGGGCCGCTGTGGCAGCTTTACGGGTCGCGGTTGCAGAGTCAGTGGACGACTTGATCGCCGCCTCCAGCGCCGCGAGTGCCTTGCTGTAATCCTGGGACGTCCCGGAGCCGTCAAGCATCGCACCGAGGTCGGCGCGCACCTTTTCAAGTGCGACGGCGGAACTCGCCTGGTCTTTGATCGCGCCTTCAATGACCTGCGGCTGAAGGCCGGAAACCAGTTCGTCGCCCTTCTGCACCAAGCCCAGAAGAGCACCGGTTACAGTCACAGCCGAACCGTAGAGTGAACACGTCATGGAACCCTGTGCTGCGCACTCGGCCTGGCTCGGGTTTTCGGGACCCATGGTGGCTTTGAGGGCGCTGGCTACGGTGTCCCGGCAACTTGCGCTGACTTTCGCGTAGGCATCCAGTTGTGAAGACATGGTGAGGACGCTGGAGTACACCGTGGCCGCGGGCGCCGCTTTGGCCACTTCGGCGGTGCAACCGTCACCGGTGATGGGAGCTACCGGGGGTGTGGAGGAGGTGTCGCCAAGCATCGCGTCCACGGCAGAGACCGTCAGCTTCAGCTGGGACATGGTGGTGGACTGGGTGGCGTTTGTTGATGCCTCAAGGTCCGATCCCAGAACCTTCAGTTGCTGCTTCAGGTCCTTCATTGTCCCGGCCAGGGCCTGTGAGTTATCGCGGAGCTCGCCCGCTGTCTTGGCTCCGAGGGTTTGGGACGTTGCCTGCAGGTTGCGACGGACCTCGGTGATGGTGGATCCGGCCTTCGCCAGGACCGTGTTGACGTCCGATACCACCGAGATGGTGCGCCGTTGAAGTTCCATCTCCGAACCCGAGCCCGAGGAAAACGCGCTGGCAAGTACTCCGTTGGCACTGAGGTCCGTGTTCAGGCCCGGCTGCACGGCCACATCGATTTCGGGAACCTGGAAGTCTTTCACGTCCGCGGCGAGACGCAGCGTGGTGCTGGCACCGGAGCGTGGGGGAGCGAGCACGGTGGCCCATTGGACGACGGTGGCGCCATCCTCGGTGCTGCTCAGGACACCGTTGGTCCCGGTGGCGCCATCGGCAGAGCCCGGAGTGACGTCATCCGCCCGGAGGCCCGGCAGTTTCGTCGATGCGGCGACGGTCAGTGGCGCGCCCACCAGGGCGGTGTCGGAACGGGCCTGGCCTGCGGCGTCGTACTGGATGGTCTGTGGCTTCACGGTGAGGTTCTCGAGCGTCAGATTGATCTCCACCGGACCGGTGTGGCCCTTGAGCTCGGCGAGGTCGGAGCCCGACTTCTCTCCGGCGCGGTATTGCAGGCTCACACGGACCGGCAGTTCGCCCACTACTTGGGCGGCGTCATAAGTGGCGTTCTCCGCGGAGGATTCCCCCGTCGCAGAGACCGAGATGGTGGTGCCTTCTACCGTGTGCACTCCGGCGGCCGAGGACAGGCCTACGCGGACGCTCTGGAGGAGCTTGACGGGGTTCTCTACCGGCTCGGGCTTGGGCGTCGGGGTGCATGACGTCGTCGCGATCATTCCGAGGGCAACCAATGCGATGCCAAGAGCGCGACCCGGAGGGATGCGACGCCCCGGGTTGTACTGGTTAAAACTAGCCTGCCTGGGCATGGATCGTCCCCCTCATTCCGTTCACGGTGCCTTGAGTATCATACGGGGTTGCGCTGACGAATGGACTAATCGGCGTCCCTGGGCATCACTGCAGGTTACGCAGCCCTGTTCTTTTCCACAGGTTGTTTGTCTGGTTGTTGGATTTATTGGGTGGTGTTGGTAGTTTGGTGGCGTCTGTTACCGGGCTTTGGGTCTGGTTGTGAAGCGATTGTTCTTATTGGGAGGAAAGTTCTATGTCGCGTGTGTTGTCTACTGAGCAGGCCAAGGCTGCTATTGGTCAGGTGCAGTCGATTATTACTGGTGGTTTTACGGATCAGATTTCGGCGTTGGATGCGCAGGGTCGTGTGTTGTCGGATCCGAATGTGTGGGATGGTCCGTTGGCTGCTGAGTTCCGTGGTTCGACGTGGCCGGAGACGAAGGCTGCGTTGGATAAGGCCAAGGAGGAGTTGGAGCAGTTGCGGGGTCAGTTGCAGAAGATTTCGCAGGATATTTTCTCTGCTGGTGGCGGGGCGTAGCTGTTCTTGTTGGTGTGAGTGTGGGGGCCGGGTGATCGTGCTGCGCTGAGGGTGCGGCACGGTCACCTGGCCGCTGCGCTGTGTGGTTGTGCTGGTTTTGGTGGTTTGTTGGTTGTGTTCGCGTTCTTGTTCTGTGGGGGGCTGTGGTTGTGACCGAGTTCGTTGAGATGCCGTTGTTGCCGGATTCCGATGCTGGCCATGGTGGCCGGTTTGTGTATGGGGTTGCTGAGTCGGTGAAGGGTGCTTTTGAGTCTGCGGCGTCGCGGGTTTTGGAGCTTTCGGGGTCGCGGGGGCCGTTGGTGTCGGGGGCGGGGGAGGATTTCCGGGGGCATTTCTCGGAGGTGTTTGCCGCGAACGCGGCCACCGCTGCCCGGGACGCGGAGTCTTTGGCGGCGGCGTTGCGGACGGTGGCCGGGTATGTGGGGACGATGATTTCGGCGGCGCGGGACGAGGATGACCGGCGGCGGCGGAATAACGAGTGGGTGCGGCGGCATAACAACCGGAATTGGCTTGAGCAGTTCGGGGACAGTCTGTGGGGTGAGGAGGCCCGTCCGAATATGGAGCCGGGCAGTGCGCCGTCGTTCCCTTCTCCGTCTCCGGTGCCGGGGTCCCGGGACACTCCTGGTCCGGGGGGCGGGTTCGGGGGTGGGGTGTCCTCGGCGCGTCCGGAGTCGTTGCGTTCGTTCGCGGCTGGCTCGCGGGGCCTGGATGAGGGTGTGGCGTCGGTTCCGGGGTCTTTGGAGGGGGAGTTGTCTTCGTTCGCGGGGCAGTGTTCCTGGGGCCGGATCGAGGCGGCTGGTGTGGTCGCGGCGTTCCGGCAGTATTTGCGGTTGAATGAGGCGGACGCGGCGTGGGCGGTGGTGGTCGCGGATGCGTTCGCTGCTGCCGGCAGCGAGGGCGCTGTTTCGACCCTGTCGGATGCTGCGGTGGGTGAGGCGTTGGCCGCGGCGGGGGTGTCCGGGACCCGGGCCGGGTTGGTCATTGATCCGCCCACGGCGGCCGGGGCGATGCCCACGAGCGGGTATGCGAATGATCCGGTGAACACGGCCACGGGGAACTTCATTGAACCCGAAACCGATTTGGGGTTCGCCGGTGCGGGAGCTGACCTGGCGGTGACCCGGATGTATAACTCCCTGGGCTCCGGCCTGGAGACCCCGGGGGTGTTTGGTCCGGGTTGGGTGTCGGTGCTGGACCAGCACCTGGTCTTCTCTGATGAACGGTGCCGGTGGGTGATGGCCGACGGCCGGGCGGTGGACTTCCCCCGCGAGGGGACCGGCTGGGCCCGCGCGGTCGGGGAGAACTACTGGTTGACCCGGGAACCGGCCGGCGCGCCGCGCCTGACGGAGCTGACCTCCATCCCTGCGGGGGTGTCCGAGGTGTTGGTCGTGACCGATAACCAGGGCACCTGGTGGGCTTACACGACCGGCGGGGTGTGGCTCGGGACCGGGTCAGGACCCGGCCGGACCATCTCCGCCCACCGCAGTGACGGTCTCGATGGTGGTGCGGGGGTGGTTGTCCGGTTGGTGCATGTGCGGGGCCGGTTCGTGGAGTTTGATTACGTCGACGGTGTGGTTGGTGTGGTGCGTTCCTCGGATGGGCGCCGGGTGCAGTACGGGTACGACGCCGAGGGCCGGCTCATCAGTGTGGGCACGGAGGCCGGCACGCGCACGTATGAGTGGAACGAGGCTGGTCTGATCTCCTCGGTGGTTTCTGCTGCGGGTGTGGTGGAGGCCGAGAACACGTATGACAAGCACGGCCGGGTCATCATGCAGCTCACACAGCATGGGCGGCGGACGCGGTTCGCGTATTTGCCGGGCCGGGTCACGGTGGTCTCCGATGAGGACGGGTCCCGGTCCAATTCCTGGGTTGCTGATTCCAAGGGCCGCCTGGTGGGGGTCCTGGATGCGGAGGACCGGCGCCAGTCCATGTCCTACGACGCGCACTCGAATCTGGTGTCCTTGACGGAGCGTGATGGTGCGGTCACGGTCCACGGGTATGACGCACGGGGCCGGAAGACCCGCACGGTGACCCCGGAAGGCGCGGACCTGACATACGGGTGGGACGACCAGGACCGCCTGACGACCTTGGTGACCGCGTCCGGTGCGACCGTGACGTACGAGTACGCTGATGAGCTGTCCCGGGACCCGTCGGTGGTGGTGGACCCGTTGGGTGGCCGGACCAAGCTTCAGTGGCGGGACGGGCTCCTGACCCAGGTCACGGACCCGGCCGGGGTCACGATCGGGTTCGAATACGACGACTTCGGGGACCTGACCGCGACCCGCAACGCCGCCGGCGATGTGGCCCGGATCATCCGGGACCAGGCGGGTCGTCCGGTTACCGCGGTGAGCCCGTCGGGGGCGGAGACCCGGTTCAGTTATGACGCTGCGGGGGTGTTGGTGCGTCGGGTCGACCCGGACGGGGCGGTTTGGTCTTTCGAGCATGACACCGCGGGCCGGATTACCGCGGTGATCGCCCCGGACGGGGGCCGGACCGTGTTCGGGTACGCCCCGAACGGTGAACTGGTGAGCACCACGGACCCGCTCGGCCGGGTTGTGGAGCGGGTGTTTGATGAGCTGGGGAACCTCACGGCCGCGGTGTTGCCGGACGGGGGTCGGTGGGGGTTCACCCACGACAACCTTTCCCGGCTCGTCTCGGTCACGGACCCTGCCGGGCATGACTGGGTGCGGGAGTACGACACGGTCGGTGCGCTGACCGCTGTGGTCGATCCGACCGGGGTCCGGACCGGGGCGGTCACCGACCGGGGGAATGGGACCGCGTCCCTGACCGACGCCTTCACCACCAATACCTTCAGTTTTGATGAGTACGGCCGCCCCACCCGGGTTGAGTCCGTGGACGGGTCCGCGGAGCTGGTGTCCTATGACGCGGCGGGGAACCCGGTCGAGTTGGTTGATGGTGAGGGCGGGTTGACGGTCCTGGGCCGTGACGCGGCCGGGAAGATCACCTCGATCACCTCCCCGACCGGGGCCGTGACCCGGTACGAGTACGACTCCTGCGGCCGGCCGTTCCGCAGTGTTGACCCGGTCGGGGCGGTCACGGAACTGTCCTACGACCCCGATCAGCGGCTCAGGGCGAGGAGACTGCCGAGCGGTGAGGTCGAAACTTTCGCCTACGACGCGTGTGGGCGGTTGACCGCGAGGCATACTCCGGGGGAGGGGACGGCCCGGTATGGGTATGACCGGTGCGGGCGGCTGAGTTTCGCCCAGGATTCCTGGTACGGGACCCGCCGCTTCGAATACAACCTCGCCGGGGAGTTAGTGTCCACGACGAACGGGGTGGGTGGCAGGACCCGGTTCGAGTACGACACCCGCGGCCGCCTCACCCGCATCACCGACCCCGTGGGTGGGGTGACCACCCGGACCTACACGGCCACGGACCAGGTCGAGACGGTCACGGACCCGCTGGGGCGGGTCACGACCGCGACGTATGACCCGGCGGGCCGGCAGCTGTCGCAGACGGACCCGGACGGGCACACGACCACCTGGACCTACGATGCTGCCGGGCGGGAAGCGACCACCTCGGTGGACGGGGCCCTGGTCACAGCCATCACCCGCGACCTTCCCGCCCGCAGAATTCTCATCACCGACCATACGGGCGGGGCCGGGTACGCGGTCGAACACGAACTGTGCTTCGACCGCCGCGGCCTCCTCACCCGCCGCACCACCGGGAACGGGGCCGGGGGTGGGGCGCAGGTCTTGTCGTGGGAGTATGACGGGGACGGGAACCGGACCGGTTTCACCACCGGTGCCGGGACCACCCGCTATACCCGCGACCGCGCCGGGAGGGTCACGGCCGTGTCGAATCCGTTGCTCGGGGATGCCACCTTCACCCACGATGCCTCCGGGCGCATCGTTTCGGCGACCGCCGGGAAGTACGCGCAGTCGTGGGTGTACCGGGACGGGGCACTGGTCGAGCACACCCGCGCCCACGCCGATGACCCGGGGTCTGCTGATGTGACCCTGATCGGGCGTGAGGACGGCGGCAGGATCACTGCCCTGTCCCGGGGCGGGGCCACTACCCGGTACGGGTACGACACCGCCGGGCAACTCACCACCGCCGAAACAGGAACCACTTCTGCGGTGTCGGATGCGGTGTCGGGTTCGGTGGGGTGGGAGTACGACGCCGGGGGCCGGCTGCTCCGCGAAACCACCCCCGCCGGGGCCCGCACCTACACCTACGACGCTGCGGGCCAGCTTCTTGCGGTGACGGAACCTGACGGTTCTGTCACCGAGTACGTGTATGACGGGTTGGGGCGCCGGGTCAGGGTGATCGGGCCGGACGGGTCCTGGACCGAATACGCCTGGGGTCCCACCGGCTACCTCACCGGCACCCTCGAAAAGAACCGTGACGGGGCCGTGGTATCCCGGCACCGGTTGCACGTGGACGCGCTCGGTGAACTCGCCGCCGTGGACGGCACACCGTTGTGGTGGGACACCGCAGCGCCCGTCCCGACCCTCGCCGGTATAGAGACGACCCAGGTGTTGTCCCTGCCCGGCGGTGTCACCGGCATCGGTGACGCTTTCACCGCGCCCGGGTGGCGTGCCGCCCGCCCCACCGACCAGCACGACCCCTGGGCCGTCCTCGGCACCCCCACAACACCCAGCCCCGGTAGCCCGGCAACAAACGGTGCCGGGCCGGCTGCGGCCGGTGTTGGCGCCGGGTTGGGTGGTGTGTTGCCCGCCGGGATCGCCCTGACCGCCGGTGGCGGGATCGGCATCGCCGGACTGGAATGGCTCGGCGCCCGCGCCTATGACCCGGCCACCCGGGGATTCCTCTCCACCGACCCCCTCGCCCCCGTCCTCGGCGCCGGCTGGGACGGGAACCCCTACGCCTACGCCGGAAACAACCCCCTCAACACCACCGACCCCACCGGCCTGCGACCCCTGACCGACGCGGACCTGAAAGCCTACGACGGCTCCTCCCGCGGCGCCCTCGCCGCAGCAGGAGACTGGTGGAAAGATAACTGGGAATACGTGGTCGGCGGTGCCGCTGTGGTGGGTGGGGCCGTGTTGATGTTCGTCCCCGGCGGACAAGTCGCGGGCATGGGATTGATGAGCTTTGGCGCCGACGTCGTCATCCAAAAAGCAACCACCGGCCAGGTCAACTGGGCCCAATCGGCTGCTATGGGGGCCGTCGGCTTGCTGGGCGGTGGAGCACTGGCTGCCGGACGAGCAGCCGCTGCCACGGCTTCCTCTGTTTCCAGGCTGGGAAGTTATGTTGCCGTGAATGCTGGTGTCAATGGTGCCGCCGGTGCTGTTGGAGGCGGGGCTACCTATCTCATCAAACACGGTGGTCGAGTCGACAGCTGGAGGGGTTTAGCCGGGTCTGTTGTCGGAGGGACCATTAGCGGTGCCGTGGGAGGCTTGGCAGGGCCGGCCGGTGGAACGCTGGCGCGTGCAGGTGGCTACGGCGCCTACACTCTGACTGCCGCTGGCGCGAGGCCGACTCTTCAAGCCGCCGGGGCCACTACACTCCTCGGAAGCGGAGGCGCGATCGCTGGTACGGTCACCGACAAGTTCATTTCCGGGGAATCGGTGAGTTGGGGAGACGTCGGCTGGTCCGGCCTCACCGGCGGAGCTCTGACTCATCTGCCAGGCGGGCCCTCGGTCTCCAGTACACTCCAACAAGCAGCGCGGACGAACGTCAGTACTGTTACCGGGCTGATGAGCGGCGGACCGAACTCCCTCGCGCTTGTTCGTTCATCATTATTTGGCGCTACAACAGGATCTGGGCTGGATATAGGCAAGTTTGTGGTTACGGGAAATTAGGTGACGGAGTTCTATGAACAACGGAGAGTCTGCTCAAGTGCGTGGTGCTGGGGGGCCCCGTGAATTTTGGTTGAGGATGTCGATCCCCGCTGTCCTACTGGTGCTTTTGTTGGTTTTGTTGTTCGGATACTGGCCCGGCCACAACGTGACAGCGTCGGCTTTGGTAGTGGCACTGGGCTTGTTGTTGAGTGGCGGGGTGGGGATCTTCACTGGGGCCAGAGGTCCGGGGTGGGCTATATATGTACTCATTGCGCTGGCTATGGGACTTCTGCTCGCGATGCCTGATCCGTGGCGGGGTCTTGCTCTGGTAAGTGTTCCTGTGATGGCTATCGGGTACTCGATGGGCAGGGAGATCGCGTTCCTGCGTGCAGGCATGAGGGAAAAATTTTCGCCGACCACGTGGATTGTTGCGGGCGAGTCCATCTCCGATGTGAACGCTGCCAAGAGGAGCGCGCTTGCACGCCTGGGAGAATGGAAGAGTCTTAGTGATGGTCGATTCCTCGTTATTCTGGGCCACCGGCGCTTCGAGGCCTGGGGTGACGCCAGCGAAGGATATGTTGTCCACGTAATTGACGACGAACGTGATGTATCAACCATGCGTGTACTGACCCGTGTGCCCCACCAGAACGGAGAAATCCCTGTGGCCTTGGACAGGCAGGGCTTGGTTGGATGGGTGCCCCGGAGCGTCAACGTCCCCACGTCGGTGGCAGAACAAGCTCTCGATGGATTCTTCGAGGCCCAAGGGGCAAAAGCTCTAGCCGGATGGGAGTGGGAAGGGGGCCCTCAAGCTCAGGAGCTGCGCTTTCTTTAGAAAGGCGGAAAACGAACTCGGAGTCCGCGCCGCGTCTTGCGAGCTGCGTGGGATCCATCCTCAAGGATTACGCGGACGGCTCACTTCATTCTACGTGCCGCCGCGGCCTCCTCAACCGATAGTCCGCCGGAACCGGGACCGGAACCGGGAACGGGGCGCAGGTCTTGTCGTGCAATGAGCTATTGGTCGGACTGACACTGACCGCCGGAGAAGAGCGTTAGCGCTCAGCTGGTGACCGTACTTGTGTTCCGGGCTCCAAATGGCTTGAGTTGCCAAATGGAGGGTCGGCGGGGAGGTCTAATGGAAGGAAGCATTCATTGGAGAAAAAGACAAGTAGCTACCTGGACATCATGTGTCTATTTGGTGTCTTGGTGAGCGTTGGTATTACTACATTTGTTTTCATGAATGCTCCGTTGAGTGCTGAAGTGGCGTATCACGGCGGATCGATTCCCGCAGTCCTGCTTCTACTATTGTGCGCACTGGGTATACTGATGTTTTGGATTTCTGAACGGCTATTGACGACCCATCCTACTCGTGGCCAGGCGCGCGCGCTGGTTTCTATTTCGGGCCCGGCTACCATTCTGGTGTGTATTTCCTTCCAGGCATTTCTAGCCGTGATAGTGCTGGATGAGAGTGGATATTTTAGGTGAGTAGCACGCTGCTGCTCATCAGTTTGAGGGTCGGGAGGCTTGCCTTGACGACTAACGCGATGCTGGGATAGCTCGAGTCAAGGCGTGCCTAACCGGTGCACCCGGGCAGTTCTAAAGATGCGTGAGGTTTCCACTTCTGACCAGTGGTTATTTGTTCTGCTCATTCAAATTATCTTCTACGGATGAGATTATAGCGGCGCAGAACGATTGCATGTGGAAGACAGTTGTTTGTTGGTTTCTATAGATAGTTTCTGGGAAGGATATGAAGACAGATGGATATTAAGACTGTTGATTCTGCAGGCGGAGGCGTAGCGGAGGTTACAGGTTCGGGCGAGCTGGCTGGTCCTCTATATGGAGCGTCGTTTGGTAAGTCGGTGAAGCGCTTCTTTGCCAAGTATGCGAAGTTCGCTGGTCGCGCCTCGCGGAGTGAGTTCTGGTGGAGTCAGCTTTTCGTTTTCCTGGTGATGGTGGTCCCATACCTCATGATGACCATCGGGTTCGTGGCCAGTACTGCCTGGGCTCAGCAGAACCCTAAGGTGCAATCCATGGGTTTCGATCCGGCCACCGGGAAAGAAGTGTTCTATGAGGCCGCTCCTGGTATTGTGAACGCCCCGACTGGAGGCCTCATGGTGGCAGGTTTCATTCTCGTCGTCGTTCTGGGGCTGGCCATTGTGGTGCCTCAGCTGTCGTTGCTTTGGCGGCGTTTGCATGATGCAAATCTTGCGGGTCCGCTTGCGTTGGTTGGGCTTGTTCCGATGGTCGGCGGACTGGCTGTTTTGATTCTGGCGCTTATGCCGTCCAAGGCGGAAGGCCGGCGCTTCGACCCCCGATGACGGGCGACGGCAATACTCATCCCTGCGTGAACGGCGCCAGACCGATGCGTTCTGGTGCAATTGCGGAACAGTCAGATGCATTTAATCCAGCGCCATCCAGTTACAGGCACCGGTGTGACAGGAAGACGTTGTCCAAGAGTAATAGTCCTTCGGAGGGCAAGGCGCCTGGGCAGAGGTTCCAGAGGGTCTGGTAGATAGTCGGAGTCTTCGTACTGCTCTCGGGTATCTTCGTTCTCCTTATTCCACTTTGGGAATCGATGGCAGTAGAAATCATTCGCTGCGAGGTGGTTTCTGCTGAGCCGCGTACGAGTTCAGGCGGTTCGAGGGGGTCGGCATCTACTGCCGGTGTTTTAGTGCAGACTTCTGATTGCGGAAGCATCTCGGTGTCCCAAGGAGTAACTTTCGAAAACAAAGAGAAGATTGCGTCGTTTTTCATAAAAGGCAGCGTGTTCGAATTTGATCTGGGTTGGTTCTCGCGCGTCGTGATGAAGGATCTGGGGAGCGGGATCCCGTCAGCGCGAGGCTACCGCTTGGCGGGATAACTTCGGGTTCACTGGTGCGGCACAGAACAGGAAAAGAAGCAATGGTGAGGGGCAGCGGTCGGAATCATCCCTCCGGCCGACCAAAATTGAAGTGGTTTTGGAAGTGGCCCGGTATCGCACTTCTGGCAATTACCGCACTTTACTTGATGATGCCGGCACTTGATTCCATTGCTGTGGAGAGTCTGCGATGCAAGATAGTCTCCGCAGACGCTAAATCCAGTTCAGGAGGGACCCGAGGATCGGCCTCCGCAGCGGGCGTTCTCATCGAGACATCAAACTGCGGAAAGATTTATATATCCCGTGGCGTGACTTTCGATTCACAGGACGCGGTCGCGTCATCGTTCAGCGTGGGTAGTGAATACGACTTCGATCTCGGCTGGTTTTCGCGGGTTGTGACCAAAGACCTCAGAAAGGGTATCCCTACTGCACGGGAGTACAGATTAGTACGGTAATACCTGCCCGACTTGTCCGGAGGTGATCACACCTGGCGATGGCAAGCGCAAACCGCGTGCGGCAGCCAACAGAAGGACCCCGTGGCCATGAGTCGCGGGGTCCTTCTGGGTCCTTGACTGGTGATCAGGCGAGCGGGGGTCTCTCGCGGGAGGTACTTGTCCGGGACGTGGTCCGTCTGGATTCGCCCCTGGCGGCCTTGCCGTCCGGTGTCCCGCTCCAGCACCGGTCCTCTCGTTTGCTCAAGTCGCACGCATGAGCGCCTTCGGATGGTGGAAGCCCTGTTCTCTGCGATAGAGCAAAAGGCCCCGCCTCCCTCATAAACAAAGGGAAGCAGGGCCTTTCTCATTGGCGGTGACGGTGGGATTTGAACCCACGTTGGCTTTTACACCAAACAACATTTCGAGTGTTGCACCTTCGGCCGCTCGGACACGTCACCAACTGAAATAGGGTACCGGAGTTGGGCCCGGTTCCCCAAAACGGCCCGGACGCGGGCCCGGGAACACGCGCCAACTTCCGTCCGCAGCCCCACACCGATAGATTCGTAAGCATCATGACTATCTCGCGTGAACAGGAACACGAACCAGGACTCCAAGCCCACGCCTATTGGGTCACCAAGACGGGCGACGGTGAAATGCGCACCGAAACGATCGCAGCTCCCCAGGAAGGCGAAGCCCTGGTCAGGACCCTCTACACAGGCGTAAGCCGTGGCACCGAGCGTGTGGTCCACGAAGGCCGCGTCCCGGAACGGGTGGCTGACCTGATGCAGGCACCACACCAGGAAGGCGACTTCCCCGGCCCCGTGAAGTACGGCTACCTGAGCGTCGGCACGGTAGAGCAAGGCCCGGAGGAATGGATCGGCAAAACAGTCTTCAGCCTCCACCCGCACCAAGACCTCTACGTTGTTCCTACCAGCAACCTCACCGTCATTCCTGAGGATGTCCCGGCCAAGCGTGCCGTTCTCACAGGCATCGTCGAAGTCGCCATCAACGCCCTTTGGGAAGCGGGGCCGCGCCTGGGTGACCGGGTCGCCGTCGTCGGTGGTGGTTTGGTGGGCGGCGTCCTGGCGACGCTCCTGCGGAAGTACCCGCTCGGTCGCCTGCAAATGGTTGACGCGGACCCGAAGAAGCAAAAACTCGCGCAAACACTCGGCATCGATTTTGCCCTTCCCGCCAACGCGAAAGACGACAACGACATCGTCTTCCACTGCTCCGCGTCCAACGAAGGCCTCAAGCTGAGCCTCCAACTGGCCGGCGACGACTCGGACGTCATCGAACTCTCCTGGTTCGCGGACAAGGAAGTCACCCTCCCGCTCGGCGAGGACTTTCACGCCCGCCGGCTCAACATCCGCTCCAGCCAGGTCGGCGCCGTGGCCCTCCCAAGAAGGCACCGGCGAACCAACGCACAGCGCCTGCAGGAAGCGGCGAACCAGTTGAAAGATCCGCTGTTCGACACGTTCCTGACCAGCGAATGCCAGTTCCGGAACCTGCCCGCCACTCTCGCCAAACTATTCGAACAGCCCGGCGGCTTCTGCCATGTGGTCGCATACCCCAACCCGGAGGATTAATACATGTTCAGCCTGACCGTCCGACGCCACTTCATGGTCGCCCACAGCCTTCCCCGCGAAGCCTTCGGCCCCGCGCAAGGTCTCCACGGGGCCACGTTCGTTGCCGAAGTCAGCTTCCGCCGCCCGGACCTCAACGACGACGCGATCGTTCTGGACATCGGTGCCGCCGGCGGCATCCTGGAAGAAATCCTGGCGGACCTGAACTACAAGAACCTCGACGAGCACCCGGCTTTCAAGGGCAAGCTCTCCACCACCGAGGCACTCGCCAAGCACATCGCCGACGCCATGGCCGCCCGCATCCAGGACACAGAAGACGGCCCCGCGCTCAGCGGCATCGACGTCGTCCTCCGCGAAAACCCGGACGCTTGGGCCGGCTATTCGCTGGAGCTCCCGGCCAAGTAGATGCACGTCCGCTTCCTGGTCCCGGGGAACGTCCGCCACGGCTCCGGCGGCAACAAGTACAACGCCAAACTGGCGGAGCACCTGACCGCCTTGGGCGCGGACGTTGAGACTGTAACGGTCGACGGCGATTGGCCGGTTGGCAGCCCAGCGGACAGGCAGCGGTTCGCGGAAGCGCTCGACGGCGGTACAACGGTTATTGCCGACGGCCTTGTGGCGAGTGGGGCCCCGGATGAGGTTGCACGCGCAGTGGGTGATGGAACCAGGGTCTGGATCCTGTCCCACATGGCTTTGGCGGACCACGATGACCTTGAGGCCAAGGCAATGGCTGCCGCCACGGGGATCATCTGCCCGAGCGCCCATTCAGTCGCGGAATTGGTGGCCAAGCACGGGGTACTGGATGCGGTGGTGGCGAGGCCGGGCACAGCATCGGCCGGTGCCAGTGCCGGATCCGTACCGAAGCGCATCGTCTCGGTGGCCGCATTGCTTCCCAACAAGAGCCAAACGCTCTTGGTCGAGGCCCTCAGCCAGTTGCAAGACCTGGAATGGACCGCGTCCCTGATCGGCTCCCACGACGCCGACCCGGCGTACGCGGCAAAGGTGAGGGACGCCGTCGAACATCACGGGCTGCAGCACCGCGTCACCTTGACCGGCGAGCTGACGGGACAGGAACTTGAGGACCAGTGGCACGAAGCCGACCTCAGCGTCCTCCTGTCGGAGTCCGAGTCGTTCGGCATGGTGGTGACCGAATCGTTGGCCCACGGCGTCCCGGTGATTGTCCGGCGGGGGACCGGGGCAGTTGAAGCGCTCGGTGACACAGGAGCGGGCGCGGCGCTGGACCTCAGCGACCCCCACAACCTGACAATGACTCTCCGGAACTGGCTGACCGACCCCGCCCTTCAGCAGCGCTGGCGCGGAGCAGCCATCTCAGCCCGTGACAGCCTGCAGAGCTGGGACGCCACTGCCGCGACGGTCCTAAAAGCCATCACGTAGCAGCGGCTTAGGGGCAGAATGGGGCCATGACCGCCACCGCTCCCGCCGCAGCCACCCTCACTCCCGAGCGCCTTCGGGCGTGGGCCTGGCACAAACAAGGCCTCGATGGCTCACTGATCGGCAGGACTTCCGAGGAAGTTCTTGACCACGCCGGATGGGCGCGTTCGGTGGGTGGCGCCAACCCGTACCTCACGCTCTTCGCGCGGGCGGGGATCAGCCGCGATCAGGCAGACCAGGACGTCAAAGCCCTGAAAATCCATGAACTCCCTACAGCCCGCGGATGCACCTACGTCCTGGGGCAGGCCGACTACGCGTGGGCCCTCCAGATCGGCCGCGACGCCGCGATTGCCCCGTTCAAAGTGTTGGCGAGGCTGGGCGTAGAGCGCGGCGAAATCACCCTCCTTGAGGACGAAGTGGAGCATGCCCTCAAGGAATCCAGCAGCCCCATGGACCCCAAACAGCTCAGGGACGTACTGGGCGATTCGGTCCGCAGCCTGGGAGAGGAAGGCAAGAAGAAGGGTGCCTCCACCACACTGCCAACTGCTCTCGGGCTGCTGCAGGCGGACGGCCGTATCCGCCGCGTCCCCGTCAACGGCCGCCTCGATCAGCAGCGCTACGCCTACACCGGTTGGGGCCTGCAGCCCAGCGGGATGGACGACGACGGCGCCCGCCGCCTCCTGCTCGAACGGTACTTGCGCTGGACTGGCGGAGCGACCTTCAAGCAGACCCAATGGTTCACCGCGTTTACCGTGGCGCAGAGCAGAGCGGCGCTCGCTGGCATCGGGGCTGTGGAGGTGCCAACAGCGAACGGGGACGTACTGTGGATGCTGCCCGCCGACGTCGATCGTTTGGCGGACTTCGAAGTGCCGGGCGACGAACAAATCCAGCTGCTGGCAGGCACAGACTCACTGGTCCTCCACAGAAGGAACTCCGTGGACATGTTCGCCGACGAGGACAAGGGCAAGAAAGTCCTGGACACCACGCTTGCGCTTCAAGCCGACCTCCCGGATCACCCCATCCTGGACCGGGGGAGGATCATGGGGCTGTGGCAGTACGATCCCGGCAAGGAACGGATCGCCGCCTGGACCTTCGATCAGCCGACGGAGGCGGTCCGCGAGAGGATCACGCAGGTGGAAACGTGGATCCGGAAAGAACTCGGCGATTTCCGCTCGTTCAGCCTTGACTCGCCGGCATCACGGCAAGTGCGGATCGACGCCTTGGATGAGGCCGCCGGACGCTGACACCTTCGAGGAACCAGCTCAGCCCGAACCGTACGGACGGGTGATCGCCTCAAGGAAGTGCCCGTCCGGATCGGAAAAGTAGATGCCGCGGCCGCCGTCGTTGTGGTTGATTTGGTTCGCACGGGATCGGGCGGGGTCGGCCCAATAGGGGATGTGCTCCGCCGTGATTCGCAGGAAGATCTGGTCGAACTCCTCTTCGCTGACCAGAAAGGCGTAGTGCTGGGGCGCTATCTCCCCGGACGCCTCAAGGAAGTCCAACGCGACGCCGTTCTCCAAGGAAACAGTGACAAAGGACCACATGGGCTGCGGCTTGGGAAGTCCGAGAATGCGTGCCAGGAACTCGGCAGACGCGTGCTTGTCGGTTGCGTAAACGATGGTGTGGTTGAAGGAAACTGACATTGCTACTCCCACAAAGAAGAGGATCAGGCCGGGCGATTAACCCCGCCGGGCACGCGATGAGAGGCGAAGAACTCCTTGAGCAGGGCCGCGCATTCTTCCTCCCGCACGCCCGCGTAGACCTCCACCCAGTGATTGAGACGGCGCTCGCGGAGGATGTCGAACACGGAACCCACCGCTCCCGCCTTCTCGTCCCACGCGCCAAAAACGACGCGCGGAATCCGGGCCAGGACAATAGCCCCGGCGCACATGGCACATGGTTCCAGCGTGACCACCAGCGTGCAGTCCTCCAGCCGCCAACCGTCACCGTCCGAGCCCGTCTCCGCCGCGCGCTGGCGCAGCGAAGCAGCCGCTTGGCGGATTGCAACCACCTCAGCGTGGGCCGTCGGGTCCCCGTGCGCTTCGCGTTCGTTGCGTCCGGAACCCAGCACGCCGCCGTCGGGCCCCAACACCACTGCGCCAATAGGTACGTCGTCCGTTTTCAGCGCCAACCGGGCCTCGTCCAGGGCAAGGCCCATCCAGGCCATGTGGTCTGCGTGATACGGCTCGGTGGCGCTCATGTCTCAATGATAGTTTTGGGGGATGCGCACACTCGTCGTGGACCACCCGCTGGTCGCTCACAAGCTCACCGTTCTGCGGGATAAGAACACCCCTTCACCGGTCTTCCGGCAACTCACTGAAGAACTTGTCACCCTCCTGGCCTATGAAGCCACCCGCGAGGTCAAGACGCAGCCGGTCGAAATCGAGACCCCCGTCACGAAGACCATCGGTACTGCTTTCACCAAGCCCACTCCGCTGGTGGTCCCCATCCTGCGCGCAGGCCTTGGCATGCTGGAGGGCATGACCAAGCTGGTCCCCACGGCCGAGGTCGGCTTCCTGGGCATGGCCCGTGACGAAGAAACCCTGGACATCATCACCTACGCCGAGCGCCTTCCCGAGGACCTCACCGGCCGCCAGATCTTCGTCCTGGACCCCATGCTTGCTACCGGCGGCACCCTGCGCGAGGCCATCAAGTTCCTCTTCAAGCGCGGCGCCTCCGACGTCACCTGCATCTGCCTGCTTGCTGCTCCTGAGGGACTGGCGAAACTGGAAGAAGAGCTTTCCGACGCCAACGTCAACATTGTCCTGGCGTCCATCGACGAGAAGCTCAATGAGAAGTCGTACATCGTGCCCGGCCTGGGCGACGCCGGCGACCGCCTCTACGGCGTGGCCGGCTGATCTCCACAGGGAACGATTGACCCCTACCGGTTTTCAAACCAGCCCGCTAGCCTGTGGCGCATGGACTGGAAACTCGAACTGGTATTTGTCCCTGTCTCCGACGTCGATCGCGCGAAGGATTTCTACGTCAACAAGGTTGGTTTCAACGCCGACTACGACGAGCGTCCCTCGGAGGACATCCGTTTCGTGCAACTGACACCGCCGGGCTCGGCATGCTCCATCTGCATCGGAGAGGGCCTGAACGACGCCCCTCCGGGTACAGCTCCAAGCCTGCAAATCGTGGTCAGCGACATCAACAAGGCCCACCAGCAGCTCAAGGACAACGGAGTGGACGTCAGCGACATCGACATCCAGGCCTGGGGCCACTTCGTTTACTTCGCGGATCCGGACGGCAACAAGTGGGCACTTCAGTACCTCCCGCAGCGGCCCAACGGCTGACATCCTCTCAGCGTGCGGCAGGATGGAACCATGAGCCAAGCTACCGCACGCCCTTCCCAGCCACCCGTCCTGACTGTCCGCGCCGTCCTCTTCGACATGGACGGGACGTTGGTTGACTCGACGGCGATCGTTGAACAGGTGTGGCTGGAGTTCGCCGAGCGCTACGGCCTGGACTTCGACGAAATCCTCCGCACCTCCCACGGCGTCCAGGCCGGCGACACGGTGCGGCGGTACGCACCGGCCGGGTCCGACTTCGCAGCGTTGACGGCAGAACTTGGCGAGATGGAACGGTCCCGGACAGATGGCGTGATTGCCCTTCCCGGCGCCGAAGCCCTTCTGAAAGCACTTCCGGACGACGCCGTTGCGTTGGTTACCTCTGCTGACAGCATCCTGGCCGAAATCCGCATGCGGGCAGCCAGGCTGACCATGCCTTCCACCGCCGTGACCGCGGAGTCTGTCACCCGCGGCAAGCCCCATCCGGAGGGTTACCTCAAAGCCGCCGCGCTGCTGGGAGCCGACCCGGCCGACGTCGTGGTCTTCGAAGACGCACCTGCCGGGATCGCAGCTGCGCGTGCCGCAGGGATGCGCACTGTGGTGGTGGGCGAGGCCGCTGCCAGGCACAATGCGGAATTGGAACCAGGCATGTGGCGGATCCCGGACTACTCCGCGGTGACGGTCACCGCTGTAAAGGACGACGACGGCGGTCACCTCCTGACGCTCGCTCTCTAGCCCTGTTCGGCCCGGCTTGCCGGGAGTAGGCTGTGCCCATGTCTGCGATGCCGGAGGCGTACGGTGCTGCATTGGGGCGGGCCATGGTCCACGCCGGTGATTGGCTCGCGTCGGTGCCTACCCGTCCCGTCCGCCCTTCATCCGACGCCGATCAGGTTGCCGGAAGCATCTTGCCGCGACTCCCGGATGGGCCTACTGATGCGGCAGAAGTGGTGGATGAGCTGGCCGCACTGGCTGAGCCAGGCCTCATGGCAATCCAGTCAGGCCGCTTTTTTGGATGGGTCATGGGCGGAACCTTGCCGGCTGCAATGGCCGCTGATTGGCTTGTCTCGGCCTGGGATCAAAATACCGGCCTCCGTTTCGCGACCCCCGCTGCCGCAGCTATCGAGGAATCAGCTGCGGCTTGGCTTTTGGACCTGTTGCACCTTCCCGCAACCGCCGACGTCGGATTCACCACGGGTGCCACCACCGCGAACTTTGTTGGGCTGGCGGCTGGTCGTCAGTACCTGATGGACGAGGCCGGCTGGGACCTCGAGGCGCTGGGACTCAACGGAGGCCCGCGGATCACCACGTTCGCGGGACGGGAACGCCATGCCGCTGTGGATCTCGCATTGCGGTACCTGGGCTTGGGAGCCTGTGTCCCCGTGGACGCTGACCGGGAAGGGCGGATCATCCCGGACGCATTGGCCGAAGCCATGGATGAGCAGCCGGGGCCAACACTGGTGTGCCTGCAAGCCGGAAACCTGCATTCCGGCGCCTTTGATCCCATGACGGAAGCCATCGCCGTGGCACACGACCGCGGAGCGTGGGTCCATGTGGACGGCGCGTTCGGCTTATGGGCGGCCATCAGCCCGACCCTGCGGGAACGGCTTGCCGGTGTGGAAGAGGCCGACTCGTGGGCCACGGATGCCCACAAGACGTTGAACGTTCCGTACGACTGCGGGCTTGCCATAGTTTCCCGGCCGGAGTCCCTGAGGAGGGCTTTCAGCGTTCACACCAGTTACCTGATCGCCACCGAAGCGGGGCTCGGGGACCCTCTGGAGAAGGTACCGGAGATGTCCCGGCGCGCCCGCGGCATCCCGGTGTGGGCGGCGCTCAGGCAGTTAGGCAGGGATGGCGTGATCTCCATGGTGGAGCGCTTGGCGGCAAATGCCCGGGCGCTGGCAGAGGGGCTCGCGGCCATTCCTGGCGTGGAGGTGCTCAACGATGTTGTCTTCACGCAGGTCTCCGTGAGCTTCGGCAGCGATGACCGCACCCACCGTGTGACGCAACGGCTCATGGCCGAGGGCGCAGTGTGGATGTCCGGATCGTCGTGGCGGGGCCGGGAAATCCTCAGGATCTCGGTGAGCAACTGGACCACGGATGCCGGGGACGTCGCAGCCTCGATCGCCGCCGTCCGCCGCGCACTGGAGGCAGAACCGGAAGCATAGCCCTACTCGAGGTGTTGTCCGGCGGGGTGTTGTCCGGCGGGATTTTCGCACCCTTTGACGCCTCTCGCGCCGTTCTTCGCCAGGGTCGCACCCTTTCCCGCCTGACGCGCCCCGGACTACGGGTGCGTCCGGCGGCAACTGGTGCGCTCGTCACGCCTGGTGCGCTCAGCCGCCCAGGTCGTACACAGTGGTTCCGCCGATGGTGGTGGCTTGGTAGTTCGCGGCCACCCAGGCAGCGATCTCGCTGGAAGCGTCCGAACCGCCGTTGCCCTGCATGAGGCGACCTCCAATGAAGTAGTGGATCTTCCCGTCGGCCACGAGCTGCTGGAACTGCGCCAACGTCGGCGAAGGGTCCGTTCCGTTGAACCCGCCAACCGCCATGACCGGCAGTCCGGCAGCCAGTTGGTAGCCAGCTGCGTTGTTGGAACCCACGACGGCGGCCGCCCACGTGTAGTTGTCGGCGTCGGCTTTGAGGGCGCTTACCAAGTCGGAGGATGGTGTGGTGGCACCGAGCAGCCCGCCCATGGCGGCGCCTTGCCCGCCACCGGCAAAACCGCCACCGTTAGTACCGCCGCCACCAAAACCCTGCCCGCCGGGCGCCTGGCCCGTGCCCTGTTGCGTGCCAGGCCTCCTGATACCTTGCGCTGACGTATTGCGGCCGAAACCGGGCCCGAATCCAGCAGTGGCCGGCCCTGCGCTCACGATCGCACCCGTGTGGGGCGTGGCGGCGGTTGCCACTGAGTAGGCCAGCGGCGCGGCGAGTGCAACAGCGACGGCGAGGCCCGCCGTCGTACGCGTCACCCAAACCTGGCGCAAGCGGCCGGTCACGACGACGGCGGCGGCCAGGACCACGGCGCCAAGAACCACCACCCACCGCAGCCACGGAAGGAACGCCGGAGCCTGGCCCAGGAGGGCGAAGGCCGTGAACCCCGCGGCCACCAGTGACGCCCCCAGCAGCAGGGCGACAGGGAGCCGGGAGCGCCGCTGCCACAACAGCACGCCGCCCAGGCCCACCAGCCCGGCAATTCCAGGAGCCAGCGCCACCGAGTAGTAGGGGTGGATGATGCCTTGCATGTAGCTGAACACCAGGCCGGTCACCAGCAGCCATGAACCCCACACAATGACCGACGCACGGACCACATCTGTTCGCGGCGCTCGGCGGCCCAGCCACAGGAGTGCGCCGCCAAGAATGAGTGCGCTCGGAATGAGCCACGCGATCTGGCCGCCGAACTCCGTGCCGAACATGCGCAGCAAGCCCGGAGTGCCCCACCCGTTGCCGCCCCCGCCCACACTGCCGGTCTCGTCGCCGTTGAGGCGCCCCAAGCCGTTGTAGCCAAACGTCAATTCCAGGATCGAGTTGTTCTGCGAGCCGCCGATGTAGGGGCGCAGGTCCGCGGGAACAAGCTCGACGGCGGCAATCCACCAACCAGCCGACGCCACCATCGCGCCCCCTGCGGCCAGGAGGTGGAGTACCCGCCGGCCCGGCCTAGGGTAAGCACAGACAAGGTAGGCGAGCCCGAAGCCCGGAACCACCAGGAGGACCTGAAGCTGCTTGGCCAGGAATCCGAAGCCCAGGAATACCCCGGCAAGGATGAGCCACCGCAGTTTCCGGTCCTGGATGGAACGGAGCACGGCATAGCCCGCGGCTGTCATGAGCAGGACCAACAATGCGTCCGGGTTGTTGAAGCGGAACATGAGCGTGGCTACCGGCGTCAGGGCCAGGACCGCGGCAGCCAGGAGGCCAGCGCGGTGCGCCAAGCGGAGGTTGTCCGTGGCAGGGAGCGCTGCCCGGCGGATGGCCAGGTACATGATCCACGCCGTCGCCACCCCCATCAACGCCTGGGGAACCAGGACGCTCCAGGAGCTCAGGCCGAACATTCGGACGGACAGTCCAGTGATCCAGAGTGCCGCCGGAGGTTTGTCCACAGTGATGGAGTTGGCGGCGTCGGACGAGCCGAAAAACCACGCTGTCCAGTCCTGCGAGCCTGCCTGGGCAGCAGCGGAGTAGAACGCGTTGGCCCAGCCGGAAGCTCCAAGGCCCCAGATGTAAAGGACTGCAGTTCCCAAAAGGACTGCCGTGAGTTCGAGGCGGTGCCGGACGGGGCCCCGGTTGCTGCGATGTCCGGCCCGGCTTCCTGGCGCCAGACGGCTGCTTTGTGCCGTGCTCGCCTGTCCTGCTGGTTCGGTCAGCGGTTTGAAGTACGTGGTCATAGTCAGCCCACCAGCTTGTAGACGGTAGTGCTGCCAACGGTTTGGGCCTGGTAGTTTGCAGCTACCCACGCCGCGACCTCGGAGTTGCCACCGCGGCCGCCCATGCCGCCGCCCATGCCGCCGCCGGAGATGAAGTAGCTGATCTGGCCTGTGTCTACCATGTCCTGGAACTGGGCCAGCGTGGGGTAGGGGTCGCCGCCGTTCCAGCCACCAAGGGCGATCACGCTGGTGTTCGTGGCGAGTTCCAGGTCAGCGGCCTGGGTGGCTCCGGAGACAATGGCAGACCACTTGGTGGTGGTGGATTTCAGTAGCGCCGTCAGCTCGGCGTTCGCGGTGCTCCCGCCCGGACCGCCTCCTGCACCACCAAAGTCGCGGCTTCCAGTGTCCAGTCCTGCTCGGGTGTCCAGTCCTGCCCGGGCGCCAAAGCCGCCGCTGGCCGCACCGGCAGGTCCCGACGTCGGAATTGAACCCGAGTGCGGAGTCGCCGCAGTAGCCACGGTCCATGCCCCGGATCCGAGACCGCCGGCGAGCAACGACAACACGACGACGGCGGCAGCAGGCAGCCGCCGGAGGCCACCCTTGAGCCTGGTGCCACCCAGTTGATCCACACGAAGCAGGAGAGCGGCTGCAGCAAGGACACCAAGAACCACCACCACGATACGCAGCCACGGCAGCCACGAGGCATCCCGGCCGAGGAGTACCGCGGACCACAGCGCACTTCCCAGCACCACCACTGCCAGCACGATCCGGGGCATCCACGACGCCCGGCCGCGCCAGAGTTCGACGCATCCGATGCCGACAAGTGCGGCAATAGCCGGTGCCAAGGCCACTGCATAGTACGGGTGGACGATGCCGCTCATGAAGCTGAAGATGCCGGCCGTGACAACCAGCCAGCCGCCCCACATCAGCAGGGCAGCGCGGCTTCGCGACGTGCGGGCTTCGCGGCGGGTAAACCACAGCCCGGCCACCAGCAGGATCAACGCCGCGGGCAGGAGCCATGAGACTTCACCGCCAAAGCTGGTCCCGAACATACGGCCCAGTCCCGCAGCGCCACCAAAGCCACCGCCACCGAAGCCACCGCCCGGCAGACCGCCACCGAAGCCCCCGCCGCCCGGCAGACCGCCGTCCGCACCGGAACCGCCGGGCATGCCGCCGCCGGCGCCGCCCTCACCCGAACCGGTGATGCGCCCCAGCCCGTTGTAGCCGAAGGTGAGTTCCAGGAAGCTGTTTCCCTCCGAGCCGGCCATATAAGGCCTGGCCGACGCCGGAGTCAGCTGGAAGATCGCAATGTAGGTACCCGCCACGGCAACGATGCCCGCGCCCGCAGCAAGGAGGTGCAGGATCCGCTTGCCCAGAGTTGTGGGAGCGGCCCACAGATAGGCCAGTGCCAAACCCGGCACGATCAGGAACCCTTGGAGCATCTTGCTCAGGAAAGCCAGCCCCACCACTGCGCCTGCCGCGGCCAACCATTTCAAGCCGGCCTTCTCAATGGCGCGGGTTGTCAGGTATGCGGCCAACACCAGGCACAACGTCAGCATGGCGTCGGGGTTGTTGAAGCGGAACATCAGGGCAGCAACGGGGGTCAGCGCCAAAGCGCCACCGGCGAGGAGCCCTGCCGCGGGACCGGACACGCGCTTGACCGTCAGGTACAGAAGCCCGACGGCGGCGACCCCCATGAGAGCCTCCGGAACCAGCATGCTGGTAGGGGAGAAGCCGAAGATCCTGCCAACCAAGGCCGGAATCCAGAGGGATGCCGGCGGCTTGTCCACCGTGATCGCATTGCCGGCATCGAGGGAGCCGAAAAAGAGTGCCGTCCAGTCCTTGGTGCCTGCTTGGATAGCTGCGGCGTAGAAAGAGTTGGCGTATCCGGTGGCGGCAAGGTTCCAGAGATAGAGGAACGCGGTCCCCACCAGAAGCCCGGCGGCGGACGGTCGTACCCAGCGTGGTTGCTGTCCGAAAACGAGGCGCTGCAGGCGGGTTGGTGTTTCCGGGGACTTCACAGGTTCGTCAACGGCATGGCTTGGCTGAAGGGCGGTGATCATTTCGCTGGCACCTCTGTGGTCTTGTCGGAACCCTCGGTTTGAGGGGCTGGTGTGGCGGGTCGGCGGAACACCCACAGGCGGAACAACAGGAAGCGGGCCACGGTCGCGGCGAGGTTCGCGCCAACTACCGTTGCCACCTCAAGCCAGCGGTCCGGCGTCGTGGTTCCGTGCACCAGGGCCAGCGCGCCCGAGGTGAGTGCCAGGCCGATGCAGAAAACAATCAAGCCTTCAAAGTGGTGGCGGGCGTGGCTGCCGCCCTGGATGCCGAACGTGAAGCGCCGGTTGGCGGCTGTGTTGGCGACGGCCGTCACGATCAGGGCCAGGAAGTTGGCGAGCTGCGGGTCCATGAATCCCCGGCACAGCAGGAAGATCAGCAGGTAGGCCACTGTGGACGCCGCGCCGATCACCGCAAAGCGCACCAGTTGCCCGAACAGGCTGGCTCGTGGGGTCGATTCCGATGTTCGCGACGACGCCGGCAATGGGCCGCGGGCCAAGGCCGCGCGCAGTTCGGGGACAGGGATGCGCCCGGTGACGAGGTCGCGCGTCAGGCGCGCCATTCCGCGGAGGTCGGCCAGGGCGGTTCGTACGACGTCGACACTTGAGTTCGGATCGTCCGTCCAGTCGACGGGGACTTCATGGACGCGGAGGCCGCAGCGCTCGGCCAGGACCAGGAGTTCGGTGTCGAAGAACCAGGCGTTGTCCAGGGTGTGGGGGAGGATCCTGTGGGCGACGTCTGCCCGGATGGCCTTGAAACCGCATTGGGCATCCGAGAACCGGGCGCCCATGAGCGTATGCAGGAGGACGTTGTAGCTGCGGGAGACGAACTCGCGCTTGGGCCCGCGGACAACACGGGAGTTGCGGGAGAGCCGCGTCCCGATGGCAAGGTCCGAATGGCCGGAAATCAGGGGAGCCAGCAGCGGGGCCAGGGCAGCCAGGTCCGTGGAGAGGTCCACGTCCATGTAGGCGAGCACCGGGGACGGGGAGGCGAGCCAGACCTGCCGGAGGGCGTTGCCCCGGCCTTTCTCCTCGAAGCGCATGACGCCGATTTCGGGGAGCTCGCGGGCCAGGCGCTCGGCGATCTTCAAGGTGTTGTCCGTGCTCGCATTGTCCGCGACCGTGATGCGGAACGTATGCGGGAACGTCTCCACCAAGTGCCCGTGCAAGCGGCGCAGGCATTCCTCGAGGTCGGTCTCTTCGTTGTGGACGGGAATGGTGACGTCCAGGACAGGGACCGTGGTCCGTGTGTCCACGGGAAAGCGCCGCGGCTGCCGGTAAGGCAAGGCAGGAGCGGCGAAGGTCCCCGAATGGGCGGGGTTCGGCAGCGCACTGGTGGCGGGATCTATGAGCGTCATGCATTCACAGTGAGGCCGCCGATTGTGAGTGCTTTAGGCGGAAGCTGTGACGCGACTGTGTAAGTCTCCCGTTCCGGGAACGCGAAAAGCCGCCCCCGGAACGGGAGCGGCTTTTCGGGAAAGCTCTTGGCTTAGTACCAGTTGTTGGCCAAGTGGAAGGCCAGGGCGGCCGACGGGGATCCGTAGCGTTCCTTGATGTAGTTCAGGCCCCACTTGATCTGGGTCTGGTAGTTGGTCTGCCAGTCCGCACCGGCAGAAGCCATCTTGCCGGCCGGAAGCGACTGGACAATACCGTACGCACCGCTGGAAGCGTTGGTGGCAGTGGTCCGCCATCCTGATTCCTTCTCCCACAGCGTGTTCAGGGCGGTCATTTCGCCCGCGCCCCAGCCGTAGCTGCCAAGGATGCTGGCGGCGTAGGCCTTCGCACCGGCGGGATCGTCCACTGCCTTCGGGGCGGCAGCAGCGGCTGCAGCCTGGGCAGCGGCGGCGGCAGCAGCGTCGGCGGCCTGCTCGGCGGCAGCGTCAGCAGCGGCCTTGTCGGCAGCAGCCTTCTCGGCAGCGGCTTGATCGGCAGCTGCCTTGTCGGCGGCAGCCTGCACGGCAGCGGCCTGATCAGCGGCGAGCTTGTCGGCTGCGGCCTTGTCGGCGGCGGCCTTGTCTGCAGCAGCCCGGTCGGCTGCACCCTTGGCAGCTGCGGCGTCCATCGAAGCGGAAACTTCAGCGGACTTGTTGGTGCTGACCTGTGCAGCGGCCTGGGTGCCGGCTACACGGCTTGCCTCGGGGAGGTTCAAGGCTGCGTTGGCGGCGGTACCGAGCGATGCAACGCCCAGTGCAGCGGCGATGACGCCCGCTACAACAGGCATGCGCTTGCCGGACTTGCCCTCACGGGCGGCCTTTTTGAGGACGGTCTGCGACTTGGTCAACTGGGTGTCGTTCTGGTCGCGGTGACGCGCGGAAGGGCGCGTCTGATCGTTAAATTCAGACATTTGTGATTACCTCTCAGCGCCTGCGGAGTTAGCTGTCGGGTTCGGATGAGGTCATCCGGCCGCGCATCACGCTGCGGCTTTACCCCAAGGGCCGGCAAAATGCCTGGGCCCGGAGACTCTGGGTCCCCCGTCTCTGCCTCGGTGAAAGATCGGACTCCGGGAAGTGGCAGAGCTCGGCGCATCCCGGATGTGGGCCGGTTAGGGGCAACCCACCCTTTCGACGGTACAGGAGGTTTCCGCAGAAGTCACATTTAGGTAACAGAGATCACGAAGTCGGTGAGTCGTCTTGCCGGATTCTTTGCAGGCGTTCGGTAGTGGCGGTAGGCAGCCGCAGGGCGAACTCGGTGCGCCCCGGCCTGGACGTCACTTCGACGCTTCCGCCGTGCGCTTGAACGATGGATTCCACTATCGACAAGCCCAACCCCGAGGTCCCTTCCGAGCCCGATCTCGCCGCGTCGGCACGGGCAAAACGGGAGAAGATGCGGCTCTGGAATTCCTGCGGTATGCCAGGACCGTTGTCGGTCACGGTCACCACTGCGCTGCCATCCGCGGAGAGCATGACTCCAGTGACCACCGTTGTTCCCGGGTCGGTGTGTTTGCGGGCATTCGAGAGCAGGTTCGCCAGCACCTGGTGCAATTGCGTGGCATCGCCGCGTACGGTGACGGGCTCCCCGGGGAGCTGCAGTTGCCAGATGTGGTCCGGCGCCATGACTTTTTCGTCACTCACGGTCTCGACCACCAACTGGGTCAGGTCCACGTCCGTGACCTTCAACGGCTGGCCCTCGTCCAACCTCGCCAGCAACAGCAGGTCCTCCACCAGCGTAGTCATGCGTTCGGACTGGCTTTGTACCCGGGCCAAGGACTTCCTGCCGTCGTCCGTAAAGGTCTCGGTCATCCGAAGCAGCTCGGTGTAGCCACGGATGGCGGTCAGCGGCGTCCGGAGCTCGTGCGAGGCATCGGCAACGAACTGCCTCACTTTGGTCTCGCTCTCCTGACGGGCCTCCAACGCGCTGGAGACGTTGTTCAGCATCTGGTTCAGGGCGTGGCCCACGCTCCCCACTTCGGTCCCGGGATGGGAGGCCGACGGCGGGACGCGCACCGCAAGTGCCACTTCACCGGCGTCGAGAGGCAGCCGTGAAACCTTGGTGGCGACATCGGAAAGCTGCTCCAGGGGCCGCATGGTGCGACGGATGATCACGGTCCCCACAAGGCCGATCACCACCAGGCCGCCCAGTGACACCAGAACCATGGTCCAGACCAGCGAAGCCTCTGCGGTCTGCTTGTCCGCGAGCGGCAGGCCAGTGACGATCACGTCGCCGTAATTGGTCTTCACGGCCATAAGCCGGTAATCGCCGTTGGACAGCGAACGGTCAACCGGGCCGTCACCTGTCGGCAGCGCGAGCAGGACCTGCTCATCGTCGGCGGACAAGGAGACGCGATTGCCCCGCGCGTCGATCAACCCGGAGCTGCGCACCGTTGAGCCGTCGATACGGGCGCTCAGCGTGCCGGCCGCCTGACCGCGGGCCTCCAGCGGGTCCGGGCGTCCTGTCGGGGAGTTTGGAAAGCTCGACGGCGGTCTGCCGAATAGGTCCGCGCGGAGCGAGGCCTGCTCCAGCTGCCTGTCGAGCTGCTTGTTGAAGACCATATCCATCGAGGCGTAGCTGACCACCCCGACTGCGCCGCAAATGGCCACCAGCAAAGCCATCGCCACCAGGACCAGGCGAGTGCGCAAATGCCAGGTGGAGGGATTGAGCCAATTGCGCTGCTGGCTTCTGGCAACCCCGGAGAGTGCGCTCAAGGCTTAGTCCGCAGGTTTGATGACATAGCCGGCTCCGCGAACGGTATGGATCATTGGAGGGTGTTTCGCTTCGATCTTCTTGCGGAGATAGGAAATGTAGAGCTCCACGATGTTGGCTTGGCCGCCGAAGTCGTAGTCCCACACCCGGTCAAGGATTTGTGCTTTGCTGACCACCCGTTTCGGGTTCTCCATGAGATAGCGCAGGAGTTCGAACTGGGTTGCCGTCAGGGCAATGTCCTCCCCGGCGCGGGTGACCTCCCGGGTGTCCACGTTCAGGATCAGATCACCCACAACGAGCTCAGCGGTGTCCATCGCAGCGACACCTGAGCGCTGGACCAGCCGGTGCAGGCGAAGCAGCACTTCTTCCATGCTGAAGGGTTTGGTGACGTAGTCGTCTCCTCCGGCCGCGAGGCCCACGATGCGATCCTGCACGGCATCCTTTGCTGTCAGGAACAGGGCAGGAACCTCCGGGGCGAAGGCCCGTATCCGGTTAAGGACTTCCACGCCGTCAAAACCGGGGAGCATCACGTCAAGCACCAGGACGTCGGGGCGGAATTCCTTGGCGAGCTTTACGGCTTGGGGTCCATCAGCGGCCACGCCCACCGACCAGCCGGCCATGCGAAGGCCCATGCTCATGAGCTCGGCAAGGCTTGGCTCGTCATCTACCACCAGGGCGCGGATGGGTGAGCCATCGGGGTGGGTGAGCTGGGGGAGGTTGTTGGTCATGGAGTGCGGGGATGCCATGTGACAACTCTCCATTCTGCTGGTTTGCCCGGGCTGAGCCGCTCCTGTGAGGACCCTGTGAAGTCAACACTAGCGAGGTGGGAGCTCCGGGGCACGGCAATCCACAGGTCACAGGATCAACTACTCCTCAACACAGCTTCCGCACAGCCGGCGGACTGACGCTGGGGCGTAATCGGACAACAACAGACAAGAAAGAGCATCATGAGCGAGCAGAAATTCCCCGAGAACCAGCAATTCCCCCAAGACCCAGCGCCGCGGCTACCCCAGCAGGCGACCCCCGCAGGCCGGGAGCCCGGAGGCCAGGAGCCTGAAGCCGTCCGGACGCCGCCCGCACAACCCATCGACCGCAACCCCGGGTCGTCCTGGGCGTGGGGCGAGGCCCCGCCTGCTCAGCCCCCAAGCAGCCAACCCGGCAGCAACGGTTCCGGCTGGGGCTTGCCGCTCGTGGACAACGATAAGGCGAACGACGGGGCGAACGACAAGGAGGGAGTGCGGAACCGGTGGACCGTCAAGAGGACGCTGATAGTGGCTGGTGTTGCCGTGGCGGTAGCGGCAGGTACGGCCGTCGGCTTCTACTCCCTGGGCAATGCGGGCTCTGCGGACGCTGCCAACGTTCCCCCGGGCCAGGCCGGCGGCATGGGCGGGCAACAGGGTCAGGCAGTACCGGGACAAGCAGTACCGGGACAGGGGCTGGGTTGGGGCGGAACAGGGCAAAACGGAAGCGGTCAAAACGGAACTGGCCAGGGAATGCCAGGCCCGATGGGCGGGTTGGCGCCCGATGGATTCGGAGGGGGCCTGAATGCCGCCATCCATTCGGAGTACGTCATCCTCCGCGACAACGAGTACGTGTCCATGGCCGATCAGGTGGGAGTTGTCAGCGAGGTTTCTTCCAACTCGCTGACCGTCAAGAGCACTGACGGGTTTACGCGAACCTATGTCCTCGGCTCGGACACTGCCGTGGCGCAAGGAACCAGGCAGCGTGGCGGCACCTCCAGCAGCTTGACGATAGCTGACATCACGTCAGGTGCGACGGTCCGGGTCACGGCTACCAAGAGGGGGGATGCATACAACGCGTCGTCGGTAAGGCTGACCGCCGCGACGTCTTCCACGGGGCAGGGCTCCACGTCCGGATCAGGGACGACGTCCTGAGAAAACGGCGCTTGCCGCGCCCGTTTTCACCGCTTCCAACAGACTGAAAGCAAAAAATTCGAGATCGGAACTGGCGCCGATTGGACAACAACTGTTTCAGATCGTGAGATTCCGCGTGGACGAGGTTGATGGGAAGCGGAGGCCACATTCTGCCTCATCCTCCGAAGATAATTCAGTAAATAGCCGATGGTGCCTACCCGAACCGAATGAAATGCCGTTCATTTCTGGGCCATTATGAATTGTGATTTGCGGCACAATAGACCCGGACGTCTCAAAATGTGGACGGTTCGGCGCTTTGTTACTTGCGTGTTGCCATTGTTACGTTGCACACTTCCAATGTGAACAAGAACTCAACAGCACCTGCAGCCGCAGCAACCTGGCCCAGCACACCCGCTGGCCACGATGACCGCTGTTGTCGAATGCAAGCCTAACTTTCCACCCCAAGAAGTTTCAGGCATTCGCCCCCTAGCCCAGCGTTGGGCGCCCCTCCCCAAACTCATTGCGGGGACAACCAGCATTCGAAGCCGCGATGACGGCTATTCACTTTTGAGGTAAGCACTCCATGTCAGTTGCATCTGGATACGTCCACATCTCCGTCCGTAACGCCAACAAGGCCGCGTCAAACGCAGGACTCCGCCCCGGGTTCGGCAACCGTCCCGGCTACTCTGCGGCCCCGCAAGGCGCCGGCCAGCAGGCTCCGGGCTACGTCCCGCAGGGTTACAACCCCAACTCCTACGGCCAGTTGCGCGCCGTGCCCGCCGCAGAGCCGGCACCCATGACCGCTCCCACGCCGGTCATTGCCCAGTCCGACCGGCTGCGCCCCGTTGCCAACGACAACGTAGCCCGCGGCTTCGTGCTCTACATGGGTATTGACGAAGAAACCGCAGCCGCCGCAGGAACGTCCATCGCCAAGCTTGCCCAGGAAATCCGCGCCTACGCGCAGTCTTTGGTGACCGGCGCGGAGAGCTACGCTGCCGTCGCAGTGGCCCCCGCCGGCGCGCCCGGGTCCGCCCTCGACGTCGTACGTTCCACCTTCGGTGACCCCACGGTTGCCTCACGGCAGCGCACCGAAGCTGCCCGTCCGGCGCCGCAGCAGGAGTCCCGCCCGTCCGGCGTGCTGATCGACCTCGCCCGGCGTGAAGTTCACCTGGACGGCGAATCGCTGAACCTGACGTTCAAGGAATTCGAGCTCCTCAACTACCTCGTTGAGAACGGCACCCGTACCGTGGGTCGCGACGAACTGCTCGAAGGCCTGTGGCGTAACGCCGAGGAAGTGCCCAACGAACGCACCATCGACGTTCACATCCGCCGACTGCGCTCCAAGCTGGGCCGCCTCGCCAACACTGTCCGCACGGTCCGCGGCCAGGGCTACCGCTTCTACGAGCACCCCGAAGTCATTGTCTGGGCCGCTCCGGAATACTCGATCTGATCTTTTGACTGCCGAAAGCGTCCGTCCCCTTGGGGCGGGCGCTTTTGCTTTCGATAGGGTTGTTGCATGAGCGACCATCACCTAAAGCGCCTTGTGATCATGCGGCATGCCAAGGCGGACTGGCCGGTGGGCGTGCCCGATCATGAGCGTCCCTTGGAGGAACGCGGCCATCGGGAAGCCCCGTTGGCCGGACAGTGGTTGCTCAAGCACGGGGTGGTTCCGGATTTCATCCTGTGCTCGTCCGCGCTCAGGACGCGCCAGACGTGCACCTGGGTGTGCAACGAGTTGGGGGAGAAGGCTCCCACTCCGAAGCTGGAGGACGGCCTGTATGCTGCCTCAGCGAACCGCATGCTGACGGTGATCAATCACGTTCCGGACACCGTAACCACGCTGATGGTCATTTCGCATATGCCCGGAGTGCAGGACCTCGCCATGCACTTGGCGTCCCGCGATTCCGATCACGATGCCTACATGGACGCCGCTACCCGCTACCCAACCAGTGCGTTGACGGTGTTGGAGACGGAAAAACCGTGGGCGGAGCTGGATGGCCAGGATGCCCGGCTGACGCAGTTTAAGGTGCCCCGCCACTAGGAAGCTGTTCCGCCGCGACTTCGCGCAGCATGCGTACGGCCAGGCGGATGTTGGGGCTGGCTGTCATGGTCTTGCGGTACACCACTCCAACGGAGCGCTGCTGGGTGGGGTTCATCACCGGAATGGCGACCACGCCGGATGGGAGCGGAGGCCTGCCGAGCCGCGGAACAAGTGCCACGGCCACCCCCTGCTCCACCATGGCGATGTGCGTGGAAAAGTCGGGGTCGTACACGCGGATGTCAGGCACCCGCCCCAGTCCTGCGAAAATCTGCAGGAGCGCCTCGTTGCAGATGGCGCCCGCCGGGGTGCTGATCCAGGTCTCGTCCAGCAGGTCTTCACGCTCGACGGCGGCCCTCGCCGCGAGTGGGTGGGTGCTGTTGACGAGCACATCGGCCTGGTCCACGCACAGGTCCTCGTGTACCAGGTTCTCGGGGATGACCAAAGGCACCGAGTTCCAGTTGTGGACCACTGCGAGCTCAGCTTCTCCGGAGGCCACCCTTTGCACGGCTTCGCGGGGATCCTCTGCCAGCACAGTGATGTCCAGGGTGGGGTGGGATGCGGCGAGCCGTCCGAGCATGGGGCCCACCAGTCCTCGGCAGGCGGTCGAGAATGCCGCCATCCTCAGCAGCCCCGTGGGTTTGGCAGGGTCGGCGAGCAGGGTAGCTTGCAGTTCCTCGAGCTCGCCCATGATGCGACGACCATAGCCTGCCAGCGCCAGCCCCCGCTCCGTCAGCAGCACGCCGCGGCCATTGCGCTCCAGTACAGCAACGCCTGTCTGTTTTTCCAGCTTCTTGATCTGCTGCGAGACTGCCGAGGGGCTATAGCCCATCACATCGGAGGCGGCCACCACCGATCCATGCCGTTCCACGGCGACCAGCGCCCTTAGAGCCGAGATGTCGATCATGAAGCAAATCTACGTGGTTCCATGCGGAAATCAATGCTGGTGCTTCAAGGTCAAGGGGTCCAGAGTGGTCTTGTGAACCTTCGCCACTCTGCTCTCGCCGTCCTGGTAGCCGTCCTCTGGGGCATCAACTTCGTCGCCATCGACCTCGGCCTGCACGCGAACGGCCGGGATGTGCCGCCGTTGCTCTTCGTCGCCATGCGCTTCCTCCTGGTCGTGTTCCCCTTCATCTTGTTCATCCGCAAACCCGACGTCGGCTGGAAGGCGATTGTCGGCGTCGGACTCTTCATGAGTGCCGGCCAGTTCGGGCTCCTCTATCTCGGCATGGCACTGGGGATGCCGGCTGGCCTGGCGTCCCTGGTCCTCCAGGCGCAGGTTTTGTTCACCATTTTGCTGGCTTCCAGGTTCCTCGGTGAGAGGCCCAGCCGCCGCCAACTGGCCGGGGTAGTGCTTGGCATCGCAGGCTTGGCGGTGGTGGCCTTGGGGCGCAGCGCAGTAGCCCCGGTGCTCCCGCTGATGATCGTGCTCGCAGCGGCGTTGTCATGGGCGGTGGGCAACGTGGTGGCGCGGCACTCGAAGGCCAAGTCCGGGCTTGGCCTGGTGGTGTGGTCCGGTGCGGTGGTGCCCGTCCCGTTGGCAGGATTGTCGCTCGTTGTGGACGGTCCGGACGCGGTGTGGGCGACGCTTTCGGACCTTCAGGCAGCCACGATCCTGAGTGCGATCTATACCGCAGTGTTCGCCTCGCTGGTGGGCTATGGCATCTGGAACCGTCTGTTGTCGCTCTACCCAAGTTCCGACGTCGTGCCCTTCACGCTGTTGGTCCCGGTGGTGGGCATGACGGCGGCTTGGCTGGTCCTGAACGAGATTCCCACACCAGCCGAAATCCTGGGCGGGCTGATCCTGCTGCTGGGCGTGGCGACCGCAGTGCTCGGCGTCACGCGGAAACGCCCGGACATCCCCGTTGCGGGGCCTGCTTTGCGCGTTTAGCTCTCGCCTTAGCGCGCAGAGCAGGCCCCGCAACGGGAGGGGATCAGCGCAAAGTAAAGATGGTTCGGTGCCAGTCCTTCTCAGCCTGGCCCTCCAGCTCGAACATCACGTGTTTCACCTGGGTGCTGAAGTTCACGCACAAGTGGGCAGGGCCCATCGATTCGAGCACGCAGTTCTGTGCCTTCTTCGGCACCGCGCGCAGGAACAGGGTGGCTTACGCTGCTGGCTTCACGGGACTCGGAGTTGGTGCCACGGCGTTCGCGGCCGATGTGCTCCTGGACCTGTTGGCTGGTCTGGACACTGAACGCACGCGTGTGGAAATGGTCAGGAAACGGCCCTTGCCCTTCCCGCCAGAACCGTTGGCTTCCTTGGGCATCAACCTGACTCGCTGGTCCATGGACAGGGCGGACCACAACCAGGGCAAACGGAACCTCATCCTCAAAGCGCTCGACGCCGTGGGGTTGGGTTTCGACTCCTGACCCGCGCGTTGTGGGGCCTTCATTGCGTGCTTAGCTCTCGCGTAGGCGCGCAGAGCGGGCCCGCAACGTGGCGTGGTTCGGTTGTGGGGCCTGCTTTGCGTGTTTTGCTCTCGCGTCAGCACGCAGAGCGGGCCTCACAAGGCAGGGCTTAGCGTTTAGGTGCCGGCCTGCGTTGGGAAGAAGAGCTCGACGCCGGTCGCTTGGCTGGCGTCGCCGGCGTTCGTGGAGCGGGGCGCTTCACCGTGGTGGTCTTGGAGGCGCCGGAAGAAGTTCGGGGAGCCGTGGGACGCTTGGCCGGAGTGGTTGGGCGTGGGGAAGCAGGCCGCGGGGTTGGCTTGCGTGCAGCCGGAATTCGCTTGGCCCCGGATGCCGGCCGCTTGGCGGGAGCAGGTGTCCGCGATCCGAAGGACGGCACCACGGCTCCGAGGAACATCACCGCCAAGGTGCCAACACCGGCCACCGCTGCGAGGTAGAAGTAGATGTCCGAGTCTTCGGTGCTGACGGCGCTTCCCATGGCGTTGGTGTCCTGGTTGAACGCCAGGCCCCACATCCGAAGGAAGGCGATGCTGAATCCGATGAACAGGCTGGTGCCGGCTGCGCCGAGGAGAACCACCAGGTACCTGCGACGGTTGAAGAGCTGGACGATGCAGGACAGGTAGCAGAGCAGCACGGCGCCCAGGAAGAGGTACAGCACCAGTTCCTCGAGGACGACGGCGGCGAGCACCAACAGCCCCAGGGATACGAAGGCGGCAATGACCGCTAGCTTTCCGCTGTTCCCCATGTGACGCATGAGGTTAATCATCGCCGACCAAGTGGCCACGCCACGCCGTCGTAGATTGCAGTTGGATACCGTCTTACTTGATGACGTACCCGTTCATGATGGTCATCACAGCCGCGACGCTTTGGTCGCGGGTTCGTTCCGGGTTGTAGGTCTGCTGGTCGAGCCCCACGACGAAGATCGCACCGAAGATGGCTGCTTCCAGGCTCCCGCGGGCGATCGACTCGTCCACTCTGTAGCCCTCTGCCACCCGTTCCACCGCCGAGCCGATGACTGCGAGGAGTTCGGCGCGGAGTTCCGTGAACACCGCGCTCCATTCGCCCGGCGTGCGCCAGTTTTCGCTGACCCACAGGCGGGCGAACGACGGGTAGTCGTCCATGAACTCCATCGCCTGACCCACCATGTTCTTCATGGATTCGAGCGGGTCGCTGCTCTGGCCTTGGACGTCCTGGAGCCGGACCAGCATGATGTCCACGCCATGCCGCAGCAGTTGGGCGATGAGGTCGGACTTGCTGCCGAAGTTGTAGTAGACGGATCCTTTGGAAACCCCGGCGGCGGCGGCGATTTCGTCAACTGTCACTCCGGCAGCGCCGCGTTCGCCGATCAGCTCCATGGAGGCCTCGAACAAGCGTTGCTTAGTGGCGTTGGTTCGTTCGGGCCGAAGCTTCTTGCTCCCGCCCACCGCGGAATCCGAAGAGAGCGGCTCGCTGGTGCTCATACTGCGATCTCCGGCTTCAGGGTCTTAAGGGTCCACATCTTGTGCTTGCGGACGGCGAGGGTGGACAGCGCCGCTCCCAGCAAAGTGTACCCAAGCAGGCCCAGTACGGTAGGCCAGATCATGCTGAGCTCACCGCCGTAGATCAGGTGCCGCATACCCGTGACAACGTAGCCCATGGGCATGATCTCGTGGACCACATGCAACGGCATCGGCGTGGTCTGCCAAGGGAAGGTGCCGCCGGAGGAAACGAGCTGGAGGACCAGGAGGATCAGCACCACGAACTTGCCGGGCGTCCCGAGGAGGGCCACAATGCCTTGGATGATCGCGGTGAACGCCATGACGGCTGCCAGCATGAACAGCCACATGCCGATCGGGTGCGAGGCGTTGAGACCCAGGCCCAGGTTCACTACGAGTGTGAGGATCGTGGCCTGGAAAACGGAGACCACGAAGAACGGCAACCAGCCGCCCACGGCAATCTTCCAGGAAGGTGCGTTCGAGGCAAGGGCGCGCTGGGTGATGGGCCGCATGGCCTGGACCAGCATGAACACGCCGATCCACAAGGCAAGAGTCAGGAAGAACGGTGCAAGGCCGGCGCCATAGGAGTTGGCTTTGGCCTGCGAGACGTTCTCCACTGCGACGGGATCAGCGATCACCTTGGAGACGCTGCTCTTTTGCTCGTCGTTCGGGTTGGGGATGTCTCCCGCGCCCTTCGCGAGTTCGGAGGCCAGGGTGTGTGAACCATCGGAGGCGGTCACTGCGCCGCTCGCGAGTTGGCCGGCGCCGTCGTCCAGTTGGCGGGCGCCGTCGTCGAGCTTTGCCGCCCCATCGAGCGCCGACTGTTGACCGGCGGCGAGGGTGGACGCGCCGGTTTGGAGCTGGCCGGCGCCAGCGGCTGCCTTGGAGATGGCGTCTGTGAGCGTGGGGGTGGCGGCTGCAAGCTTTGAGGCCCCGGCGCTCACCGCGGCCGAGCCGTCGGAGAGTTGCTGGATCTTTGCGGCGTCGCCGGAGATCTTCGCCTTGGCGTCCTGGACCGGGTTGGATGCAGCAGCGGCATCGAAGTCTGCCAGGACCTTGTCAGCTTGCTCCTGTGTGAGCACACCGGACGTCACCAGCCGGGTGTTGGACTCCACAACCCTGGTGCGCAGACCCTTGTCCGCGGCTTCGAGCTGACCCACGACGTCCTGGACTTTCGCGTTCAACTGGGCGTTTCCGGCGGCGACCTGTGCCGCGCCGTCAGCCAGCTTCTGGGAGTCTGCAGGCAGCGTGGAGGTCTTGTTCTTGAGCTCTGTCAGGCCGGAACTCAGCTGGCTGGCGCCTCCGTTGAGCTGTACCGCGCCGTCGCGCAGTTTCGTTTGGCCGGCGACCAGCTGGTCGGCGCCGGCAACCAGTTGCGTGGTGCCGTCATGGAGGGTCGCGGCGCCGTCGCTGAGCTTGCCGACACCATCGGCGAGTTGTCCTGCGCCGTCCGCTGCTTTGACGATTGAAGCGTGGATGGTGCCGAAACCGGTGAGGAGCTGGTTGGCTGTCTCTTCGCCCACCTCTTTGGCGACCGTGGAGTGCACAGCGGTGGTGAGTTTGTCCACAATAGTGCTCAACAGGTAGTTGTTGGCGTCATTGGTGGTCACGTGCAGCATGGCCTGGTTGGCGGCGTCGAAGCTGCCCGGGGATGCCAGGTTTGCGGAGAAGTCCTTGGGGATCCGCAGCGCGAAGGCGTATTCGCCGGTCTTGACGCCGGCGTCCGCATCCTCGGCGCTGGCGACCTGCTTCCAGTTGAAGACATGGCCTTCCACCAGGCTGTCCGCCACCTTCTTGCCCGCCTGCAGTTCGCTGCCGTCCTTGGCGGTGGCACCGGTGTCCTCGACTACCAGGGCGGCGTCGATCTGGTTCAGGTTGCCGTACGGATCCCAGTTCGCGTAAAGGTACACGGCACCGTACAACAACGGAACCATGGTCAGGGCGAGGATGGTCAGCTTGGGCAGGAGCCCGCCGGTCATGCGCTTGAGTTCGGAGCGGGCGAGCCGCAGAACAGTCACTTTGCAGTCCTTTGGAGGTTTTGGGTTTCGGGTTCGTCGAGGGGTTCGGCCGTCTCGACGTCGGGTTCGACGGTGGGTTCGGCCGCTTCGGGTGCCGCGTCGCCGGCGTGCTTTGCGTGCGGCTTGGGCTCCGCGCTGGGCCGCGACTCGACGGCGTGCTGGGGCTCGACGGCGGCAGCCGGCTCGGGCGCCAAGGGGGTGGGTTCCGATTCCGGTTCGGGCGGGTGCGAAACTGAGTTACCGATCACCGCGGCCGCACCGGTCCAGATGTCCGGCAGGGCACCGACCACGGCTACCACCGCAAGCGGCCGCCCGGCGTCGGACGCCAGGGCCTGCAGGCGAGGCAACCACGTTGACGGATCGGCGCTGTGCCGGTCGGGGGAGTCCACCACCAGGAGGTCGGTGGCAGGGTCAGCCAGGGCGAGCGCGGACAGGAGTTCCAGGCGCCGGCCCGCAGGCAGCTGTTCGATCCACAGGTCGGCGATGTCTTCAAAGCTGTTGACCTTCAGCCAGGGCTTGCTCAGCAGCGCTCCACGGTAGCGGCGCGGGATGAGCGAGAGGTCCTCGGTGACGAGGTCCCGGACGCTGAGGTGCTGCTCCGGCTCGTTGACGCCGGGGGAGTCAACCAGGGCGCTCGCGAGGCGGATCTTCTTGGTCTTGGTGTTGTTCTCCCAGCTGAGGACGCCATTGCTGGGCTTCATGCGGCCGCTAAGGGCCAATGCCAAAGCTGTCCGCTGGTCTTGGCCTTCGCCGGCCACCAGCAGGAGTTCCCCGCGGCTCACGGTGAGGGACGTTGCCGGAAGGAGATCGCCCCGGCGGCCGTTGATCTGGAGTTGCTGTACGGACAGCACAATGAAGCCTTTCGCAGAAATGGTGTCTGCGAAAAGTCTAACTGAACTGACTGGTCAGTTCAAATAGAGTCTAGAGTCCGTACTTTTCCAGCAGGCGCAACCAGATCTCGCTGATGGTCGGGTAGGACGGAACCGCATGCCACAGCCTGTCCAAGGGAACTTCTCCCACGATCGCGATGGTGGCTGAGTGGAGCAGCTCAGCCACGCCCGGACCGGCAAACGTTGCACCGAGGATCACCTTCCGGTCCTCGTCCACCACCATCTGCGCCCACCCCTTGTAGTCGGGGGAGTGCAACTGGGAACCGGATACGTTGATGGGCAACTCGACGCCCGTGACGTTCTTTCCCTGCAGGAGGGCCTGCTCCAGGCTCAGTCCCACGGAAGCAACTTCGGGATCAGTGAACACGACACTTGGTACAGCGTGGTCGTTGGCAGTGTGGGCCCATGGACTCCACGGCTGCGGAGTGCCCTTGAGGTTGCCGTTGGCCCGGGCGACAATGGCGTCCCCCGTGGCGCGGGCCTCGTACTTGCCCTGGTGGGTCAGGAGCACCTTGCCCGCGGCATCCCCGGCCGCGTAGAGCCACAGCCCACTGGTGCCATCGCTGGCAGGACCGTCGACGAGCCCGCTGGCGTCCGTGGTGAGCTTGAGGGGTTTGCCGTCAGGCGCTTCGATGCCCACACTGTCCAGGCCAAGGTTGGCCAAGGACGGGTGCCTTCCTGAAGCGACCAGGAGTTGATCGGCTTGGAGCGTTGCGCCGTCGAGCGTGACTGTTACCGAGCCGTCGTCGTTCTTTTCCACCTTGTCCACGTCAGTGTGGAGGCGGACATCGATACCGTCGGCGCGGAGGCCCGCCAGGACAAGGTTGGCCGCTTCCTCCGGATAGCTGCTCAGGAGGCGGCCGCGGGCGACAACCGCCACCTTGGATCCGAGCCGCGCGAACGCCTGCGCCATTTCAACACCAGCCACTCCACCGCCCAGGACCACGAGGCGTTTGGGGATCTCCTTGGCTGCCGTGGCGCCGCGCGTCGTCCAAAAGGGTACGTCTTCCAAGCCCGCGATCCCCGGGATAGTGGGTCTGGAACCCGTTGCCACCACTACGGCATGATGCGCCTTCAGGGCGTAGCTGTTTCCGTCCAGGCCGTCCACCTGGACCTCGCGGGCCCCCGTGATTCGGCCGCGGCCACGGATGAGGTCGATGCCGGCGCTGTCCAGCCATTCGACCTGGCTGCCGTCTTCCCAGTTGTTGGTGAACCAGTCGCGATGCTTCAGCGCGGCCTTCGCGTCCACCACCCCGGTGATGGCCTCGGACGCGCCCGGGATGACCTGGGCCGCGTGCAGCACACTCCCCGGGCGGAGGAGTGCCTTCGAAGGAATGCACGCCCAGTAGGAACACTCGCCGCCCACCAACTCGTTCTCCACGATCACCGCCGACAGGCCGCCCCGGACCACCCGGTCCGCCACGTTTTCCCCCACGGCGCCTGCGCCGATCACTATTACGTCGTACTCGCGGGAGCTCTCGGCAGTCATGGGGAAAGCCTACGCCGGGAGCGCTGCGTTGTGAGGCCTGGTGTGCGGGGTTGGTGTGGGTTTTGGGGCGCAGAGTGGGCCTCGCAAGTGTGGGTGGTGCGTTGTGGGGCCTGGTGTGCTGGGTTGGAGTGGGTTTTGGGGCGGAGAGCGGGCCCCGCAAGTGGGGGTGGTGCGTTGTGGGGCCTGGTGTGCGGGGTTGGTGTGGGTTTTGGGGCGCAGAGTGGGCCTGGCATGTGTGGGTGGTGCGTTGTGGGGCCGGTTGTGCGGGGTTGGTGTGGGTTTTGGGGCGCAGAGCGGGCCTCGCAACACGGGCTAGGCGTGCATCGCGCCCTTGAACCAGCCCGTGATACTGGCCGGGTGGGTGATTGCCGTGCCAACAACCACGGCGAACGCGCCGGCGTCGAGGGCCTGGCGGGCATGGGCGGGAGTATGGATGCGGCCTTCGGCGATCAGGGGTTTCCCCAGGTCAGCGGCTGCAATCTTCTCAAGAAGCTCTAGGTCCGGCCCATCCGTCTTGGCGCGCTCGCCGGTATAGCCGGACAACGTGGTGCCGATCAGGTCAGCCCCGGCTTCGACGGCGGCAACGGCGTCATCGAACGAGCCACAATCGGCCATGACCAGAGCATGCGACTCTGCGTGGACACCGGCAACGGTGGCAGACAAGGACAGCCCATCCGGACGGGTCCGGCGTGTTCCATCGATCGCCACAACGTGCGCCCCTGCGTTCGCCACTGCAAGGGCGTGCCGGAGTGTGGGGGTGATGAAGACGCCGTCGTGCCCGTCCTTCCACAGTCCGATGACAGGGACCTCGACGGCGGCGCGTGTGAACTGCACATCGGCCAACCCTTGGACGCGGATCGCCGCAGCCCCGCCGATCACAGCGGATGCCGCCACCTGGCCCGTTGTCCGGGGATCACGCATGGGCTCACCCGGGTAGGCCTGGCAGGAGACGATCAGCTGAGAGCGGAGGGCTTCAAGGTTTTTGGGGGTGAGGATCATGATGTCTCCCTTTAAAGAAGGACGAGTTTTGCGGCGCCAATAATGGCAGCGGAGTTGCCCAGGGACGCCCTGAGCACGGGGACTGCAGCCAAGGGGGCCAAGAGTTCCTGGCGTAGGGCAGCTTCCATGGGTTTCCACCAGAGGTCTCCGGCGTCGGCCAGTCCTCCGGAGATCACCACTGTTTCGGGGTCCAGGATGTTAATGAGGCCGCCCACGGACTGGCCGGCTGCGGTGGCACCGACGTGGATGGCGCGCACAGCGGCGTCGCGGCTGGCCCCAAAGGAGGCACCGCCGTCGTGATCTTCAGCAGCGGCCAGCGAGAACACGCCGCGCGTGTCGGTCGCTGACACAGCAGAGCCGCCACCGCGCAGATACGCCTCATGGATCGCAGGCCCGGAAGCTATCGCCTCAACGTGACCGGCCGAACCACAAACACAAGGCAACGGAACGCCGTCGGAAACCGCGAAAGGTGAAGCGAAATGACCCACATGCCCGCCAACAAAACGGTGCCCCAGGACTGGGGAGCCACCCAGCACGAAACTGCCGCCAACCCCTGTGCCGAACGCGACCATCAGTGAGCTGGCCGAACCGGCCGAGGCTCCCAGCCATGCCTCGCCGAGGGCATGAGCGTGGACATCGTTGACGGCCCGAACAGCAAGGCCGAGGCGTGAAGAGAGTCCGGAAACCAGCGGAGTCCCTGCCCAGCCCAAAATTGCGTCGGTCGCGGACACCACCATCCCGGACGTAGCGTCAATGACCCCGGCGGAGCCGACGCCGACGCCGGACACTGGATGTCCGGCGTCGGCAGCGCGCTCCGCCAAGCCCGCGATCAGCGCAGCGGTGGCGTCCAGGATCGCTTCGCCACCGTCCCGGTTCAACGTCGGAATGGTCTCCGTCATTAGAACTTCGCCAGAGGGGGAGACAACCCCGGCGGCGGTCTTGGTGCCGCCGAGGTCAACGCCGATCACGTGGGTCATGAAGGTTAGACCAGCCCGTTGCGTTCCAGGATTTCCCGGATCGCAGCGGTCTCGGAATCGTTCAGGCTGAGCATGGGCGAGCTCATGGTGTTGGACTCGATGACGCCCATCACCTGCAGCGCGGTCTTGAACGCACCCAGGCCGGCTGCGCCTCCGGAGACGCGTCCGTTGGGGGCGTAGACGATCTCGAAGACGTCGGCCAGGCGGTCCTGCTCGCGTGCCGCTGTAGCCCAGTCGCCGGCCTGCGCAGCATCAAACAGGCGGCGGTAGCCGGCCGGATCCACGTTGCCGAGCCCCGGGACAACACCCTGCGCGCCGCCAAGGAGGGCGCCATCCACCACTACTTCGTGGCCGGTGAAGATGTCGAAGTTGGGGATGTCCTTGGCAGCCAGGAGCAGCTGGCGGAAGGAGACGTCGTCGCCGGAGGAGTCCTTGACGCCGGCGATCACGCCGTCGCGGCCGAGGCGGACCAAAAGATCCGTGGGCAGCTTGAAGTGGGTGCGGACGGGAACGTCGTAGGCGAAGATCGGCTTCCCGATGGCGGCGTGGATGTCGCGGAAGTGGGTCTCCGTCTCCGCTGCGTTGCCGATTGCGTAGTACATGGAGGTCACCACGATCGCGTCGGCACCAAGGTCAACCACCTTGCGGGCTTCCTCGATCACGCGGGTGGTGGTCTGCTCGTTGGCGCCCACGATCAGCGGGACCGCACCGGCGTTGGCGTCGGCGATGGTGGAGACCACCAGCTCACGCTCGTCGTTGGTCAGGTAGGGGACTTCGCCGGAGGAGCCCAGGACGAAAAGGCCGGACACACCGCCGTCGATCAGGTGCTTGGTGACGTTCTTCAGCGACGCGGTGTCGATGCTGCCGTCGGCGTGGCGGGGGGTGATGACCGGGGGGATGACGCCCTGGAATTGAGTGGACACAGAAATCTCCGTTGTTTGTAACTTGTGAAGGGAAAAAACTAGATGTGAAGAAGGCTCGGCGCGGCGCCCAGCAGCTTCTTGGTGTAGTCGTTGCTCGGGTTGTCGAAGACTTGCGCAGCGGAGCCTTGCTCGACGATCTTGCCGAAGTACATGACGCAGATCCGGTCCGAGACGTAGCGGACGGTCTGGATGTCGTGGGAAATAAACACCATTCCCAGATTCAGCTGGGTCTTCAGGTCGGAGAGCAGGTTCAGGACCTGCGCGCGGACCGAAACGTCCAGGGCCGACGTCGGTTCGTCCGCCACGATAATGTCCGGGTCCAGGGCCAACGCGCGGGCAATCGCCACGCGCTGGCGCTGGCCACCGGAAACCTGCGACGGCGTTACTTCGGCCGCCGATTGCGGCAAGCCGACCAGCGCCAACAGTTCCTTGACCTTGGCGGCACGGGAGGAAGCGTTGCCGATGCCATGGATCTGCAGTGGATCGGTGAGGATGTCCTGGATGGTCATGCGCGGGTTCAGCGCCGTGGCCGGGTCCTGGAAGACCACGGACACGGAGCGGCCAAACGCCTTGCGCATGGCTGCGTTCCGCTTGATGGCCGGCTGTCCGTGGAACAAAACCTTGCCCGACGTCGGCGGCTGCAGTCCCACGAGCACCGAAGCAAGCGTGGACTTGCCGCAGCCGGACTCACCGACGATGCCGACGGTTTCGCCGCGGCTGATGGTGAAGTCGACGCCGTCTACCGCTTTGACGATGTTAGGGCGGAACAGGCCATCGGTCCGTGCATGGTGGTAGACCTTGACGTCCTTGAGCTCGATGACCGGTTTGCCGGTTGATTCACTCATCGTGCGTCCTCCTTCAGGTGGCTTGCCCAGTAGTGGTCGGCATCGTCATCGCCATTGGCCGAGGCCACCGAAGTGAGCACCAGCTTTTGGTGGGGATCGGCGTCGGGGCGCAGCGACCGGGCGGCAAAGCGATCTCCCGTGGCAAAGTCGCGCGGGGATGGCACGGTGCCCGGAATCTGGTGGAGCCTGGCGGCGTCCGCTTCAATGGACAGGACGGCACCCAGCAGGCCGCGGGTGTACTCGTGCTTGGGGTTCCGCAGAAGCTCGGAAGCCTGCGCGGATTCCACCACCTGGCCGGCGTACATCACAGTGATGCGGTGGGCCAGGGAGGCCACCAACGCGAGGTCGTGGCTGACGAACACCATGGCAAACCCGAGTTGTTCCCGCAGCTCGTTCAGCAGATCCACAACTTGCTTCTGGACAGTGACGTCCAGGGCGGTCGTCGGCTCGTCGGCCACCACGATCTTGGGGGAACGGGACAACGCCATGGCAATCAGCACACGTTGTCGCTGGCCGCCGGAAAGCTCATGCGGATAGCTGGCAAGTGTCCGGACCGGGTCCAGCTTCACCATCTCCAGCAGTTCCGCGGGTGTCTTGCGGCCACCTCGCTTGGTGAGTTGCTCCATCTGGTCCTTGATCTTCATGGACGGGTTCAGCGAACTGAGGGCGTCCTGGTAGACCATGGCGATCTGCTCACCGCGCAGGCCAACGTAGGCCTTGGGATCGCTGTGCTTGGTGCTGGAATCCAAGAGTTCCTTGCCATCGAACTTGATGGAGCCCGTGACCTCCGCGGTTTTGGGGAGCAGGCCCATGACGGCCAGCGAGGTGATGGACTTGCCGCAACCGGACTCGCCCACAAGGCCCATCGTTTCGCCCTCGCGGACAGTGAAGGACACGTTGTCTACGATCGCGATGTCGCCGAAGCGGCCTGGGAACCGGATGGACAGGTTCTTTACTTCCAGCACGTTGCGTGAGCCTGCCGGTACCTGCGGGAGGCGGTCGGTGCGCTTCGCTTCGATTGCTGCCAGGAGTTCCAGTTCGCGGTCCAGCAGGAGGTGCGGGTTGGCGGCGGCGAGCTTCACATCGGTGAGGACGGCTGAGGCGCCCACCTCTGAAGTGGCGCCGGCGCTGGAAGCCGCCAGTACGCCGTCGAGCTCGTGTTCCTCAACCACTGAAGGCTGGGCAACGGACGTACCAACTGCGGTGTCCACGGCAATAACTGCAGCCGAACCGTCGTCGTCCTTCACCACGGGGGCGCGGCGAAGCTTCGGGTTCACCATGGCGTCGGTGAGGCCCTCGGCCAGGATGTTCAAGGAAAGAACGGTCAAAAGGATGGTGAGGCCCGCGAACGTAGTGGCCCACCAGCCGCCGGACAGGACCAGGTTGCGGCCGTAGGAGATCACGTTGCCCCATGACGGTGCGGGATCCTGGACGCCTGCCCCCAGGAAGGACAGCGAGGCTTCGAGGATGATGGCGTCGGCAACCATGACCGTGGCGAACACCAGCACGGGAGCGGCAGTGTTGCGGACAATGTGCTTGACCAGGATGTAGAAGCGGCCGGCTCCGATGACCCGCTCGGCACGGACGTAGTCCTCGCCATACTGGGCCAGCACGTTGGCGCGGACCACCCGGGCAAGTTGCGGGGTGTAGATGATGGCGATCGCGATGATGATGGTGGGCACCGAGTTGCCGAACGCTGCCAGCAGCACAGCGGCCAGGGCGATGCCCGGGAACGCCATGAGGATGTCCATGAGCCGCATGATGATTTCATTGACGGACTTGCTGGACGCGGCCGCGAACGAACCGAGGAGTGCACCGGCAAGGATGGCCAGCGCAACCGCGCCGAGGCCGATCATCAGCGACGACTGTGCGCCGAAAAGCAGGCGGGAGAAAATGTCCCGGCCCAGGCGGTCGGTGCCGAAGAAGTGCTCGGCGCCCGGAGGCGTGGCGGGAATGAATGTTTCCAGCGGATCATGCGGGGCGATGACGGGCGCGAAGATGGCCGCCAGCACAATCAGCACAAGGAAAAGCAGGGCGATACGGGAGCCCCAGGGCAGGGCCTTGAAACGAATGCCCGGGGCACTTAGCCGTTCTGCGAGCTTGCTGCGCATGAGCTATACCGTCCTGATTCGGGGGTTGATAAGCAGGTAGAGAAGGTCCACCACGATGTTCACCAGAACAAAGGTGACCGAGATGGTGAGCACCACGCCCTGGACCAGGTTGACGTCCAGATTGGTGATGCCGTTGAGGATCAGCTGGCCCATGCCGGGCAAGGCGAAGATCATTTCAATCACGACGGCGCCGCCCAGCAGGTAGCCAACGCGCAGTCCCAGCACGGTCACCGGTGTGACGAGGGCGTTGCGGAGGACGTTCTTGGAGACGACCTCGCGGTAGGGGACACCGTTGCCGATGGCGGTCCGGACGTAGTCGCGGTCCAGTTCTTCCACCATGGAGGTACGGACCACACGGATCAGGGACGCGGACACGGGAATGCCGAGGGCCAAAGCCGGGAGGGCCATGGAGTTGAGCCAACCGCCAAAGCCGGATTCCGGCGTCGCAATTCCGCCCGAGGGGAACATGGGGTTCTCACCCAGGGCGAACCACTGGATCAGCAGGATGCCCAGCCAAAACGACGGCGTGGCAATTGCGGCGATTGAGAAGACGCGGACCAACTGGTCCTGCCACTTGTCGCGGTACAGGGCGCCCATGATGCCAAAGGCCAGGGAGAGGACGATCGCGATGAGGACGCCCAGGAAAGTCAGTTGCAGGGTCAGCGGGAAGGCCGAGCCGATCATGGACGCCACCGACTTTGCCGGTGGGGTGGTGACGCCGAGGTCGAACTGCAGGAGCTTGCCGAGGAAACGGAAGTACTGCAGGACCAGGGGGTCGTTCAGGCCATTGTCCTGGCGGTATTGCTGCTTCGCTTCTTCGCTGGCGCCGTCGCCGAGGGCTGAACTGGCTTGGTCGCCGGGAGCGGCCTGAAGGACGAGGAAGACGAGCAACGTGATGCCCAGGATCATCAATGGCAATGCTGCAAGCCTGCGGCCAAGCAGACGCAATATCGTGACCAATTTGTTCTCCGGTTGATCTGGTTGTGGGGCCCGCTCCGCAGGGTATTTAGGGGTTCAACCCTGCAGAGCAGGCCTCACAACGCGAAGGATTGCTTAGGCAGTGCGTCCGACGCCGACGAACGACAGGCCGGTGGTGGGAAGGGGCTGGAAGCCGTTGAGCTTCTTTTCGTCCCAGGCGCTGGGAAGCTGGCGGTGGAAGACCGGGTAGAGCGGCACTTCATCAGAGACCATGTCCACGATTTCGCCGACGATCTTCTTGGCGTCATCGCCCGAGGCCTGCGAGCCCTTGTCCATAAGGCCCTGCAGCTTGGTGCGCTCCGGGGTGGTCCAGAAAGCGCGCTTGTCCATCCAGGTGGCACCCGAGTAGAACCAGCTCAGCAGGAGGTCTGCATCGTTGCCGAAGACGGAGGGATCGCCCGGGGCTGCGACTACGGAGTAGTCACCCTTGCCAACACGGTCGCTGTACAAGGCGCCGGACTGGAGGCTCTTCACGGTGACCTTGACGCCGGGGATCTTGTTCCAGGATTCGAGGATCAGTGGCGCAACGTCCTTAACCCAGGCGGTGTCTGTGGTGAGGAGTTCGAATTCGAGGGTGGTGACACCGGCCTGCTTCAGGAGTTCCTCGGCCTTCGACGTGTCGAAGCCATAAACGTTCTTGGCCTTGACGTAGTCCGGGTGGCCTTCCTGGAAGTAGGAGGTAGCGGCTTTGGCGTTTCCGAACAGGGCCTTCTTGATGATGGCTTCCTTGTCCAGGCCGTAGTGCAGTGCCTGGCGGACCAGCTTGTTGTCGAACGGTGCCTTGGCACAGTTGAACATGAGGAACAGCAGGCCGAAGGACTGGACGGATTCGACCTTCACCTTGGACTTCAGCCCATCGACGTCCAGGTAGGGAACGTCCTCGATGGCCTGGACGCGGCCGGATTGGACTGCGGTGACGCGGGCAGCGGCATCGGAGAGCAGCAGCCAGGTCATGCCCTTGGCCAGTGCAGGCTTGGGGCCGTTGTAGTCGGCGAATGCCTCGAAGACGATCTTGTCGTCCTTGACTGCGGAGATGAGTTTGTACGGTCCGGAGCCGACTGGCTTGGCGTCGAAGGCTTTCAGATCGGTAGCGAGTGCCTTGGGGACGATCTTGACCACGGAGATCCGGGGTCCGAAGCCGGGGAAGGCGTACTTAAGGGTGAACTCCACCGTCTTGGCATCAACAGGCTTGACGTCCTGGATGAAGGGGATGAACTGCGAGAACAGCGACTTGTTCGCCGGGTCCATCACGCGGGTGAAGGAGAAAGCGACGTCCTCGGTCGTAACGGGGGAGCCGTCGTGGAACTTTGCGCCATCGCGGATGGTCACCTGATAGGTGGTGTCGTTGATCTTCTTGGGGTCCGCTGCGGCCAGGGCGTTGTAGGGCTCGCGGGTGGCCGGGTGCAGCTCGATGAGGCCTTCGAAGATATGCAGGTTGGCAGCCATCGGCGTCGCACCCGAAGAGCTCAGCGGGTCGAAGCCTGTGGAGAGCGCGTAGGAAATGCCTGCCTCGATGGTGAGGTCCTTGTTGACGGCGGCCGTGTTGGTGCTGGTGCCGGTGGTCGTGCTGGCAGCGCCGCCGCACGCAGAAAGTGTTGCCGTGAAGGCGGCTGCTGCACCAACTGCGCCGCTTAGCTTCAGGAAGTTCCGGCGGCTGGCGTCATTGACCAGCGGCAGGCTGTTGATCGTCTTGCTCATAGGGTGCCTCACCAATCGCGTTTCGTGGGTTATCGGATGTAGGACGTCCGATGCTCGTATGGAAACTGTAAGGGCGGTCACAAGAGAACGTCAAGTGAGAGTGGGCGGCCTGGCCTCGTCCGCGCGCCCGGCGGTTTTCCGGCTGCGGCCGGTCCTAAGGGGAAATCCCAGCGAAATCCCTGAACATACTTATCAAGGAGGTGGGACATCCGATATTGTATGTTGCGAGTCACTCATTCTGCGGTGGGCGCTAAGCTCGCCTCAATATTAACACCGCATCGCCCAGGCTTCCCGGGTGATGCAGCGGCAAGGAGAAAGCCATGACAACTTCCGGTGTAGTTCCGCAGGCGCGGTTCAGTGCACAGGCCCGGCTTCGTGCCTTGCAGTCGGACATTATGGAATTGATCCTCGAGCGCGAGCTGGAGGCGGGCGATCCATTGCCGACAGAGAGCGAGCTGTCAGTGGCTCTCGGAGTGGGGCGCAATACGCTGCGCGAATCCCTCAAGGTCCTGCAAGCCCTGGGCGTCATTGAGATCCGGCATGGCTTCGGCATGTTCGTGGCCCCGAGCAATTTTGACGCCCTCGCCGACGGCCTCACCTTCAGGGGCCGGTTGTCGCTGCGGCACCAGGGGCTTGAGGCGTTGCAGCTCGTCGATGTGCGCCAGGCGTTGGAGTCGGGCTTGATCGGCTCTTCGATGGACGTCATGACACCCGAACAGCTTGCCTCCATTGAGGAAGCGGTGAAGCAGATGGAGGATCTCGCCGCTGCCGGCGAAAACTTCGTGGCCGCCGATGCTGAATTCCACCGCAGGCTCTTCGAGCCGCTCAACAACGAGCTCCTGATCAACCTGATGGGTGTTTTCTGGAAGGTCTACCGGAAGATCCACGTCGAAATCGGTCCGGGCAACGAGGACCTCATGAAGACCGCCGCCATGCACCGCAACATCTACGCCGCCGTTGCCGCCGGGGACAAGGCCTCAGCCTCCGAGCTGCTCAACCGGCACTTCGACGGAATCCGCCGCCGTATCGGCGAGGCCGTGGGCGACTGACCCTCCACTCGCAACGTGACGGGCCGCCGTCGTACTTTCACCTGAAGTACGACGGCGGCTCTTTCCGTTCTGCGCGCGGGTCACCGCGCGCTGTGCGAACTAATGCTGAGAAAACAAAAGACCCGCACCGGCGAACCGGTGCGGGTCTTTATTTGTGCGCCCAAAGGGATTCGAACCCCTGACCTTCTGTTCCGTAGACAGACGCTCTATCCAGCTGAGCTATGGGCGCATTTCGTGTGATTCTCGGCGGTCTGTTTCTCTGACCCCCTCGAACCTCAATAAACTTTACAGAAGTTCATGTGAAGTTCCAAATCGAAAAGCTGTAATCTGCGCAACTAGACCGGTCTACGTGACCTTAGTCACTTAAATCTGCCTCTGGCGAGCCATTGCCCCTGATTTCTAGGCGTTTTTACTTTTCGGCCCCACAGTTGTCCGATGTCTGACAGCCCATTGGTCTGGTCCGCGGCCCCTATCGTTTAGGACACACCACTGAACCCGAGGAAGGGAACCACAATGGGCGATCTGGCGCGACTGCCGCTGCTTGAGAAGGCACCTACTACGCATGCACGCCTGCTGGCTTGGGTTGAGGAAGTTGCCGAGCTGACCCAGCCGGACCGCATCCACTGGGTCGATGGCAGCGAAGCAGAAAACAAGAAACTCACCGACGAGCTTGTCGAGGCCGGCACGCTCAAGCGGCTGAACCCGGAGACGTTCCCGAATTCCTTCGCGGCATTCTCTGACCCGGCTGACGTTGCCCGTGTGGAAGAGCAGACCTTCATCTGCTCCGAAAACGAGCGCGACGCAGGCTTCACCAACAACTGGATGGCCCCGGCCGAGATGAAGCAGAAGCTGCGCGGTCTGTTCGCCGGCTCCATGCGTGGCCGCACCATGTACGTCATTCCGTTCGTCATGGGCCACCTGGATGCTGAAGACCCCAAGTTTGGCGTCGAGATCACCGACTCCGCCTACGTTGTTGCCTCCATGCGCATCATGGCCCGCATTGGCACGGACGTCTTGGACCGCATCACCGAAACCGATGCCTTCTTCGTCCCGGCCCTGCACTCACTCGGTGCCCCGCTGGAAGCCGGCCAGGCCGACGTCGCCTGGCCCTGCAACCCGGACAAGTGGATTGTCCACTTCCCCGAAGAGCGCTCCATCTGGTCCTTCGGATCCGGTTACGGCGGAAACGCCCTCCTCGGCAAGAAGTGCTACGCCCTGCGCATCGCCTCGGTGATGGCCCGCGACGAGGGCTGGCTGGCCGAACACATGCTGATCCTCAAGCTGACCTCCCCGGAGCAGAAGACCTACTACATCTCTGCTGCCTTCCCGTCCGCGTGCGGCAAGACCAACCTCGCGTTGCTCGACCCCACCATCAAGGGCTGGAAGGTGGAGACCCTGGGCGACGACATCACCTGGATGCGCTTCGGCAAGGAAGGCGAGCTCCGCGCCGTCAACCCCGAAGCCGGCCTGTTCGGCGTCGCTCCCGGCACCGGCTGGGGCACCAACCCCAACGCCATGCGTGCCATCGCCAAGGGCAACAGCATCTTCACCAACGTCGCACTGACTGATGACGGTGGCGTCTGGTGGGAGGGCATGACGGAGGAGACTCCGGCGCACCTGACCGACTGGCGCGGCGAGTCCTGGACACCGGACTCCGACGCCCCCGCCGCGCATCCGAACTCCCGCTTCTGCACGCCGATCGACCAGATCGACATGCTGGCCGAAGAGTACTTCAGCCCCGAAGGCGTTGAGCTCTCCGCCATCCTGTTCGGTGGCCGCCGCAAGACCACCATTCCGCTGGTTACCGAGGCCCGCAACTGGTCCAACGGTATCTTCATGGGATCCACGCTGTCCTCGGAAACCACGGCTGCTGCAGCCGGTGCCGTCGGTGTTGTCCGCCGCGACCCCATGGCCATGCTGCCGTTCATCGGATACGACGCGGGCGACTACCTAAACCACTGGGTCAACCTGTCCGCGAAGGCCAACCCGGAGCGACTGCCCAAGATCTTCCTGGTCAACTGGTTCCGTCGCACGGCTGAGGGCGGCTTCGCCTGGCCGGGCTTTGGTGACAACGCCCGCGTCCTGAAGTGGGCCATCGAGCGCCTTGAAGGCAAGGCTGACGCTGTGGAGACTCCGATCGGTTTCGTACCGACCGGCGAATCCATCGACCTCGAAGGGCTGGACATGACCCCGGCAGAGGTCGAGGCAGCCGTGCGCGTCGATCCTGAAGAATGGGCAACCGAGCTGGCGTCCATCGAGGAATGGTTCGCCAACTTCGGCGAATCGCTCCCGGCGGCACTCCAGTCCGAGCTGGATGGGCTCAAGTCCCGTCTGGGCTAGACCTCTTAGGAACAACGGCGTTCTTAAGTGAACGACGACGGCCCGTCACCTTTCGTTGGAAAGGTGGCGGGCCGCCGTCGTTCTTCGCGCAGGTTAGGAACGGTATCGTTCCGCGCGGCGGTTAGGTCAGTGGGGCGGGTGTCCTGAACTCCGGACGGAGCCCGATTGATTGGAACACCGGGTTCATTTGGCGCGCGTGCGGAAGGGTGGAAATGACCACGGAGTCGAGCTCGCGGTAAAAGGCCTCCTTGGCCCGGGTCATGGCCCGGCGCAGTTCGCACTCGTTGATGAGCGGGCAATTCTTGGTGGGGGATTGGCACTCGGCTGGATCCTGCCGGCTGTCCAAGTGGCGCAGGACCTCGCCGACGGTGGCCCGCCGGCCGTGTTCGCTGAGCCGCGAACCACCAAGCCGGCCACGCTCGACGTCAATGAAACCTAAAGCACGGAGCCGGACCATGGCTTTACTGACGTGGTTGTACGGCGTCCCCACGGCGTCGGCCACGGCCTGTGTGGTCAACAACATGCCTTCGGGGGCCGCGGCCAACACCATGATGGCGCGGAGGCTAACGTCTGCGAACGCGTTGATTTTCATGGGATCAGCTCATATGAGTAGGGTCTAGTCCACCCAGATGGATGGCTCGTGGGTATCGGGCTCCATAGGACGGAAGGCAAACCCCTCCGCGGTGGGGGAGTACGGGATGATTGCTGCCCGGACTTCGCCATTCCTGTGTTCGGCGGCACCATGGATGCCGTCCGAACCATGGTCCGGCAACATGACGTCACTGACAAGGGCCACCGCTTTGAAATCGTCGCGGCCCTGGCGCAGGAGCTGGTGGATATCGGTCAGCATCTGCCCGGCATCGACGTCACCATTTTCGTCCGGCTCGCCGGGCGCGATCATCACGATCCGGAACTCACCATCGTTCGAAAGCGTCACGCCGAACGGAAAGAAACCACCGTTCTGCTGGATGTGCTCCTGCGCGGTCCCCAGCGCCGTGCCCAGTGTCTCCCGGAGCTCGCGGTCCTGGTCGGATTCTTCCGGCAACGTCTCGCCGGTGGACTGGTCGGTCATGGCTTGGCCTTAGGCCCGAACCAGAGCCAGGACGCGGTCGCGGATCTTCTCCATGGTGGGCTGGTCCTTGGCTTCGGCATTCAGGCGCAAGAACGGTTCAGTGTTGGAAGGCCGCAGGTTGAACCACCAGCTGCCGTCCTTTGCAGTGAACGTGGAGCCGTCCATGTGGTCGATGTCGATGTCTTCGCTTTCGAAGTCCACGCGGACCCGCTCCACGGCCCCGGCCTTGTCTTCGATCTCGGAGTTGATTTCTCCGGATGAAACGTAGGGCTCGTATTGGCGGCCGAGCTCGGAGAGCGGGCCGTCCTGCTCGCCGAGGGCAGCGAGGACGTGCATGGCTGCGAGCATGCCTGTGTCAGCGTTCCAGAAGTCCCGGAAGTAGAAGTGCGCGGAGTGCTCGCCGCCGAAGACAGCGCCTTCCTCCGCCATGACAGCCTTGATGAAGGAGTGGCCCACACGGGTGCGTACGGCACGGCCGCCGTCCTTGGCCACCAGTTCCGGTACGGCCTTGGAGGTGAGGAGGTTGTGGATGATCACGGGGGTTTCCTCGCCTGCTGCCCGGGCACGGGCGATTTCACGCCTGGCCACCATGCCGGTGATGGCGGACGGGGAGACGGGCTCGCCCTTCTCGTCGATCACGAAGCAGCGGTCAGCGTCACCATCGAATGCCAAGCCGATGTCGGCACCGTGCTTGACCACGGCGGCCTGCAGGTCGCGGAGGTTTTCCGGTTCGAGGGGATTGGCGGGATGGTTCGGGAACGAGCCGTCGAGTTCGAAATAGAGCGGCACGATCTCGAAAGGCAGGGCAGGGAGCAATTTATCGCCGAGAACTGCGGGGGTCGTCAGTCCGGCCATGCCGTTGCCTGCGTCCACCACGATCTTCAGGGGACGCGAGCCGGAGAGGTCCACGAGCTGGCGCAGGTACTCGGAGTAGTCCTTTAGGACGTCATGGACACTGATCTCTCCGCGGGTTTCGGCTGCGGGAATGATGCCGGTGTTGAGGTATTCCTCGGCCAGGGCCTGGATTTCCTTCAGGCCCGATTCCGATGAGATGGGCTGCGCGCCGGCCTTGGCCATCTTGATGCCGTTGTATTCGGCTGGGTTGTGACTGGCTGTGAACGTGGCTCCGGCTGCGTTCAGGGCCCCGCAGGCGTAGTAGAGCTCGTCGGTGGAGATCAGGTCCAGCAACCGGACGTTGGCGCCCCGGGTGGCTGCCCCGTTGGCAAAAGCCTGGCTGAACTCAGGGGACGAAGGGCGCATGTCGCCGCCCACCAGAACGGTGCCGCCTTCAAGGCCCAGGACGTCGATGAACGCAGCGCCTACGGCCTCGACAATTTCAGCCGTGATGGATTCACCCACGATTCCCCGGACGTCGTACGCCTTGAAGGATGCCGAGAGGTCGAATGTCTTGTTCTGCTCGCTAGTCACGCGCTCAATCCTACTGTGGCTACGCAATGGGGCATGAACCGGGCGGGGGGCTATGTGGATAATCACTATCCACATAGCCAGGTCCGCGGGTGATGGGCGTCGGGGGTGGCTGGAATACTGGGTTCATGGCCAACAACTCCCCGAATGCTGCCGTTTCCGTGCAATCACCTACCGAACAGCAGGCCCTGGCGTGCCTGCGGGAGTTGGTGGGACACCCGGAAGCCCGGTTCCACGACGGCCAGTACGAAGCTATTGAAGCGTTGGTCGATGCCGGCCGCAGGGCACTGGTGGTCCAGAGGACAGGTTGGGGGAAGTCCGCCGTCTACTTCGTGGCATCCCTGCTTCTACGGCGCCGGGGCGCGGGACCAACGCTGATTGTTTCCCCGCTGCTGGCACTCATGCGGGACCAGGTGGCTGCAGCCGCCAGGGCAGGAGTGCGTGCCGTGGCCATCAACTCTGCAAACGCCCTCGAATGGGATACCGTCCTGGCGCAGCTGGCCGCCGACGAAGTTGATGTCCTTCTGGTTTCACCGGAGCGCCTTACCAACCCATCTTTCCGGGAAAACCAGCTTCCGGAGCTCATTCGCCGTACCGGCCTCCTGGTTATTGACGAGGCCCACTGTATTTCGGACTGGGGTCACGACTTCCGGCCCGACTACCGGCGCATCGCCGACCTCATTGCCCAATTGCCGGAGTCGGTTCCGGTGCTGGCCACCACGGCTACGGCCAACTCCCGGGTGGTCCACGACATAGAGGAACAGCTCGGTGCCGGAGTACTGACCATCCGTGGGGCCCTGGGGCGGGAGTCCCTGCGCCTGGGCGTCCTGTCCTTGCCTGATTCCAGGGACCGCCTGGGATGGCTGCTGACCCATCTAAAAGACATGCCCGGCAGCGGCATCATTTACACGCTCACCGTTTCAGCTGCGGAGGACACAGCCAGGCTCCTCGCTGAGGCCGGGCACAACGTCTTGTCCTATACAGGCCGGACGGACCCTGCAGACCGGGAGCGCGCAGAACAACTGCTTAAGGACAACCAGGTGAAGGCGCTCGTGGCCACATCAGCGCTGGGCATGGGATTCGACAAGCCGGACCTGGGTTTTGTCATCCACCTTGGTGCACCATCATCGCCCGTTGCCTATTACCAACAGGTTGGCCGCGCAGGCCGAGGAGCGGCCAATGCAGACGTGCTGCTGCTTCCAGGCTCAGAGGACCGCGAGATCTGGCAGTATTTTGCAACGGCTTCCATGCCGTCCGCTGAAAAGGCCGATGCCGTGCTTGGTGCCCTCGGGGAAGCAGGCTCAGCTTTGTCCACCGTCGCTCTGGAGGCCCGCGTGGACCTCCGCCGCACGCCCTTGGAACTCCTCCTTAAGGTCCTTGCCGTGGACGGGGCAGTTGAACGCGTTGGCGGCGGCTGGAGAGCAACCGGGAGCCCCTGGCATTACGACGCCGAGCGGTACGCACGCATCGCAGAGGCGCGGGTGGACGAGCAGGACTCCATGGTGATCTACCAGGACACGGCTGGATGCCGCATGGAGTACATCACGTCCGTCCTCGACGACGAGACCGCAGCAGCGTGTGGTCGCTGCGACAACTGTGCCGGCCGATGGTTCCCCGTGGACGTGGCAGCCTCGGCAGCCGATGCCGCTGGCCAGACCCTACGACGCGCCGGTATCGCCGTGGAGCCGCGACTCCAATGGCCCAGCGGCATGGATCGGCTGGGGGTGGCCGTCAAGGGCAAGATCAAACCTGACCAAAGCGTCTCAGAAGGCCGGGTCCTGGCCAGGCTGACGGACCTGGGCTGGGGTGGGGCGCTGCGAGAATTGTTCGCTGCTGGTTCCCCGGACCGCGCCGTGGATCCGGCCATGCTGCAAGCCTGTGTCCAGGTGCTTCGTGAGTGGTCAGGAGCTGAAGGCGGAACTCCTTGGAGCGGAGTGGGTCGACCCGCAGCCGTGGTCAGCATCCCGTCCAGGAGTAAGCCGCAGCTGGTGGAGTCCCTGGCACAGGGAATAGCCGGCATCGGGCGGATGCCCTACCTGGGCCAGCTGCAGCCCCAACACGGTGGGCCCACCGGCGCCCGAGGAGGCAACAGCGCCTACAGGCTTGCCGGCGTCTGGGACCGGCTTGTTGTGGGCCCGGACCTTGCCCAGGCCCTGGCTGGTACTGGAGGCCAGCCAGTGCTGCTGGTGGACGACCTTATCGACAGCCGCTGGACCATGACAGTTTCGGCCTTGGCCTTGCGCCAAGCCGGTGTGGGAGCCGTTCTACCCCTGGCCTTGGCGCAAGCGGGATAGGAAGGCGGGGTAAAGAACGTCATGTTGTGATCGCTCCCACTGTGCCTCTATAGGATCGAGCCAACACGCCAGCGGCCTGTCACGGGCCCACAGCCAGATCCTGGACCGGAGCCATGAGCACAAACCCCAGCAACACAGAAGTCGACACCCCCGGCGAAACCAGCTGGCGGCCGCGCCTGGCCCTGTTGGTGGCTGCAACGTTCTTCATGGAGTTCCTCGACGGCACCATCCTCACCACAGCAATCCCCAGCATCGCCTCCGATTTCCGCGTGGCACCGGCCGACATCAACATCACCATGACCGCATACCTGGTGACGGTTGCGATGGGAATCCCGCTCAGCAGTTGGCTGGCTGAACGGTTCGGTGCCCGCCGGATCTTCTGCCTCGCCATCTCGGTGTTCACCGTCGCCTCCCTGCTGTGCGCCGTGAGCACAGACCTGTCCATGCTTACCCTCAGCAGGGTGGCCCAGGGCATGGGCGGGGCCATGATGGTGCCCGTTGGCACCCTGGTGGTGTTGCGCGGGACTCCCAAATCCGAGCTCCTCCGGGCCACCGCCTATTTGGTGTGGCCCGGACTGCTCGCCCCTGTACTGGCTCCGATGGTCGGTGGCGCGCTCACTACCTTCCTGTCCTGGCACTGGATCTTCATCATCAATGTGCCCCTTGGCCTGGCGGCGTTCATTGCTGCGCTCAGGCTGGTGCCCCGGACCCAGTTCGACTCCAAGCGCCGCCTTGACTGGTTTGGGCTCCTGCTGACCACCCTGGGTGTGGGTGCCTTGGTGGTGGGTTTGGAAACATTGGGCGGCCACGCATCCAACGCGATCGCCGTCATGGTGGTCGCCGCAGGGCTGCTGTCACTCGCGGGTGCTGTCTGGTGGATGCGGAAAGCCGACGTTCCCCTGTTCAACCTCGGAGTGTTCCGGACCAGGACGTTCAGGGCGACCTCCACGGGCGGTTTCATTTACCGGCTGACCATCAGTTCGGTGCCGTTTCTGCTGCCGCTGATGTTCCAGGATGGCTTTGGCTGGGACCCCCTCAAAGCCGGTGTGATGGTCGCCGCCGTTTTCGTTGGCAACATCGGAATCAAGCCGGCCACCACGCCCTTGATCAGGCGCTTCGGGTTCAAGCCGGTGCTCGTCTTCGCTTCGTTCGCTTCCGCCGTAACGTTTGCGTTGTGCGCGTTCCTGGATGCCCAAACTCCCGAGCCCGTGATCTTCGCTTTGCTGCTCTTCAGCGGAGCTTTCCGCTCCATCGGATTCTCGGCGTACGCCTCGGTGCAGTACGCGGACATCGTCCCGGAACAGCTGCCCTCGGCCAACGCGATCTCCGCGACGCTGGTTCAGTTGGCTGCCGCGGCCGGCATCGCGGTGGGAGCTTTGTTCCTGCGGCTGTTCGAAGCGACGCATCTCCTGGGCGGTGACCAGGTAGCGGCATATAAGGGGGCGTTCATTGCCATGGCCGTCCTGATGCTGATCAGCACGGTGGACAGCCTGGCCTTGCACCGGCACGCGGGCGCCGAAGTGAGTGGGGGAGCGAAGCGGGGTTAAACGCAAAAGGTCCCGGTTCGAAAACCGGGACCAATTCGCGGAGACGGGGGGATTTGAACCCCCGGTGGAGTTGTGCCCCACACTTCATTAGCAGTGAAGCCCATTCGGCCGCTCTGGCACGTCTCCCTTTGCTATTGCTAGCCCACCAAGGATACGCAGAACCTGCACTCCAGCGCAAAACCAGTTGTTGGTCAGTTGCTCCCGGCCAGCGAACGCCACAGGAAATGGTTGCTCCGTGCCTGCAGCGCGGCAGCCTGCCGGTTGTCCGATGCTCCCGCGTGGCCGCCCTCCAAGGCCTCGTGGAACCAGACGTTCGGGATACCCATGGCCTGCATGCGGGCGGCCATCTTGCGGGCTTGGACGGGTCCCACCCGATCGTCGGACGTGGCAGTCCAGATGAAGGTTTCGGGATATTCCACGCCGTCGTGGAGGAGGTGATACGGCGAGAACGTGCGGATGAACTCCCACTGTCCAGGCACGTCGGGGTCGCCATACTCGGCAATCCAGGAGTAGCCGGCGGACAGCTTGGTGTAGCGGCGCATGTCCAGGAGCGGAACGCCGCAGGAGACAGCGCCGAACAGTTCTGGATACTGGGTGAGCATGTTTCCCACCAGCAGCCCACCGTTGGAACCACCTACGCAGCCCAGCCGGCGTCGACTGGTGACGCCGCGGGAGATGAGGTCTTTCGCGACCGCGGCGAAGTCCTCATAGGCGCGGTGCCGGTTCTCCTGGAGCGCGGCGCGGTGCCAGGAGGGTCCGTATTCGCCGCCGCCACGGATGTTGGCCACTACGTAGACGCCGCCACGCGAGTGCGCGGCAGCTCCGTCGTCGGAGGGGGCTCCAAATGTCCGCCGTTCCAGCCAGGCGCGCCCAATCGTGCCGCTGTATGCGGGTGTACGGGAAATCTCGAACCCGCCGTAGCCGGAGAGCTGGGTGGGGTTCTGGCCGTCCAGGACCAGGTCCTTGGAGGCGACCTGGAAGTAGGGGACCTTGGTTCCGTCCGCCGAGACGGCGAAGTGTTGCTGGACTTCATAGTCCGCTTCGTTGAAGAACGACGGCGACCGCTTCACTACCGAGTGCTCGCTCACCACGCCGCCGTCCTCGCCTTGGGACGAGGCAGGGGAGAGCGTTCCACGGGTCAGGGTGGTGGGCGTGGTGAAACCGGTGGCCACGAGCCAGAAGTCGTTGCCGGCGGAGCCTGGGTCTTCGTCGTCCACGGCGTAGGCGTTCACGTCGTGCAGCGGAGGGCAGGCGTCCAGCGGCGTTGAAGCCCACGCTCCATGGGAGTCGAGGACTGCCGGATTCAACACCCGGATCTCCGAGGAGACATCGCGGAGGAGGTTCAGCAGGAGGTAGTCCCGCGTCCAGCTCCAGGATTGCAGGGATGTGTGCTCGTCCGGCGCAAACAGCACCGTCAAGGAACGTGTGCCCGCCAGGTAGTCCTCGAAGGCAGCCCCGAGCAAGGACCCTGCCGGGTAAACAGTGCCATCAACGTCCCAGTCCTTCTGGGGGCGGAACAGCAGCCAGTCGCGGTGGGCGCTGATGTTCACGTCGGTTGGTACATCGATGGCCACCCAGGATCCGTCCCGCAGCACCCACGTGCTGCGGTTGTAGAAGTCGATGTAGTCAACGGCAAAGGTCCGCTCAAAGCCGGGGGTGGAATCGTGGCTCACCATGGCCAGCATGTGGTCTTCGGGGATTTCGAAAAGCCGTTCAGCATCGGCCAAGGCCTCCCCGCGGCGGAGTTTGACGCCGGTCCGGGCGTACGAGGAGGTCGTGGCCGGGAGCCCGTCCGCGGTGCTGGAGACCAGCAGGGTATCGGCATCGAGCCAGCTGACGCTGCCCTTGGCGGTGGGGAGGTCGAAGCCGCCCTCAACGAAGGTGCGCGATTCGACGTCGAACTCGCGGTGGCGGTCCGCGTCGCCGCCGTCCGGGGACAGCGACACCATGGCCAGCCGGTACTCGTTTCCGTCCGCAGGGCGGAGGAAACCGGCCCCATGGAAGACCCATTCGACGCCCTCCGCTGCAGCCAGCGCATCAACGTCCAGGAGGACGTCCCATTCAGGAGCGTCGGTGAGGTAGCTATCCCATGTGGTGCGGCGCCAGAGACCCTTGGGGTGTTCCTGGTCTTTCCAGAAGTTGTAGTAGAACCCGCCGCGCTTGGAGACCATGGCAATGCGGTCCGTTGAGTCCAGGACCTCAAGGATTCCGGCTTCGACGGCGGAGTATTCAGCGTCCTCAAGCAATTCTTCGGTTCGCGCGTTCTGTTCCCGGACCCATGCAAGCTGCTCTTCGCCATGGATGTCTTCGAGCCAGATGTTTTCATCCGTGGGTTCAGGCGCAACCTCAGCGGCGTGGCGGGGACGGCCTGGCGCAGCCTCGTTCCCGGGAAGTGGCGTCTGATCAGCTTCTGTGGTGGTCATTGCCCCATCCAAGCAACACTTTTCAACAGTAAGCAAGTCACGCAGAAGTTAGGCTTGAGCGTGGCTAAATCCGAAACCAACCGTGTTGCCCTGCTGGGGGCTGGCCCCCGGGGCACCAGCGTCCTTGAGCGGTTGCTCGCGAATTGGGCTGCCGGGGGTCATGCTGTGCGCGCGTCGGGGGCCACCCTGCACATCGACGTGGTGGATCCTTTCCCCGCGGGTTCGGGCCACGTGTGGCAGCCGGGGCAGTCCCGGCTCTACCTGATGAACACCCAGTCGTTTTATCCGACGCTCATCCCGGAGGACCCTGAGCTCGCTCCTCCGCTGGCCGGTGGTTCGTTCGACAAGTGGCGCGAGGCCCGGCGTCGTGATGGCTTGGGACTGGACGACGCCGAAAAGGCGGAGCTTGCCACCCTCGAATCGCATGACTTCCCCAGCCGTGCCCTGTATGGGCGGTACTTGCGCCAGACCCTGGATGGCTTGCTCGAGCGGCTGCCCGACGGCGTCAAGGTCACGTTCCATGAGACCTCCGCCGTCGCGGCGCGACCGGTGAAGGACGGAACAAAAAACGCGTTCGACGTCGAACTCGCCAACGGTGCCACCCTCACCGTCGGCTCCGTGGTCCTCGCGTTAGGTCATATCGAGTCCCGGCTGAATCCCGAGCAAAGGTCTTTCAAGAGCGCGGCGGAGGAGCAAGGACTGCTCTATTTTCCGCCGGCGCCACCCGCCGACGTTGAGTGGGAGGCGGTGCCGGATAACGAGCCGGTGCTGATCCGCGGAATGGGATTGAACTTCTTCGACGTCATGGGACAGCTGACGGAGGGCCGCGGCGGGAAGTTCGTCGAGGCCGGTTCTCCGGGGGCAGGGGTGTTGGAGTATCGGGCATCGGGCCGGGAACCCAGGATTATTGCTGCCTCCCGGCGGGGCACCCCTTACCGGGCCAAGGCGGGGCTGGCGGGTTACTACCCCAGCAGCATCACCATGCGCTACCTGACCGAAGACGCCGTGGACCGGTTTCGCGCGGCCGGAATCCAGCCCGGTTTCGACCACGATCTTTGGCCGCTGCTGCACCGTGATGCGCTGTGGGCGTATTACTCAACGCTGGCCCGCTCACAACCCACTGCGATCAAGGACCCCGCGCAGTTCCTGGCGGACCTCGAGGACGCACTCCAACCGCACGCGCACACCACAGCGAAGTGGGAGAACGACGTGGGCGATCTCGTGGAAAAGCACGTCGTCGCGTCCCGTCGGCTGAATCTTCGCGGGCTAGCCGCGCCGCTGGCAGGGCGTACTTTTGCGTCCAGGCGGGAGCTGGACGCGGCCATCACGGCATACCTTGATGATGACGCGCGCCGATCGGCTTTGGGCGAATCGGACCCTGTGAAGATGGCCATCGGAGCACTCCACACCGGCCGCGCGATCCTGAAATCCGTGGTGGCTGATGGTGGCATCACGGACGAATCCTGGTTGGCAGGGCTTCGGGGCTGGTTCGAATCCTTCGTCGAAGGGCTGGCCAGTGGGGCGCCCGCGCTGCGTTCGGAGCAGCTGGCCGCCCTGGCGCGTGCCGGCGTCGTAAGTTTTGTTGGCCCGGACCCGAAGTTCAGTGTGGACCGGAGCGCGAAACTGTTCCGTGCGGTTTCGCCATGGGTGCGCGACGCGCCGGTGGAAGCCCGGACCCTGATCGAGGCGATGTCGCCTGCCAACAGGGTGGGCATCAATATGTCACCGCTGCTGGAGCAGCTCATGGCTGACGGGTTGGTCCGAACCAAGATCATGATGAGCGTCGAAGGTACCCCGATGCAGACCACGGGTCTGGACGTCGTGCCACATCCGTACCGGCCCTTGGCGGCGAACGGGGCGGTCACCGAGAACCTTTACGTGCTGGGCCTACAGTTGTCTGCCTCACAGTGGGGCACGGCCATCGCGGCGGAGGCCCGGCCCCGAACCGGGCAGGCCTATGCCAGCGGACAGCGGACCCTGCGGGACGCCGACGAGATTGCGCGTAGCATTCTGGCCCGCTGAGGACTCAGGGTTGCAGTGCCGCCCGGCCTTCGTTAGTGTGTGAGCTGCATCACCGACTGGTGGTGCGCGCTTTTGATCCGCGGCGGGAGAGCCCTGCCGGTACATCACCACAGGCGCCGTAGGAGCAAACCCTCCCCAGGAATCTCTCAGGCCCATGTACCGCCGCGGCGAGGCAACTCTGGAAAGCAGTCCGGAACGCCGGGCTCACCGAAGGTGCAAGCAGGCCCACGCCTGCGGAAACTCTCAGGTCCATCTACAGAGCGGGGAGGAACCCGAATCTTGTGGCACCCCGTGCCGCCTGAACGATGGAGTTCCTTTGACGATTCAGCGCCCACCTTCAACCGGTACCGATTCCCCGCATCTTGAGCGGCAACTCACCAACCGCCACATCCAGCTCATCGCCATCGGCGGAGCCATTGGAACCGGCCTCTTCATGGGCTCCGGCAAGACCATCTCCGCCGCCGGCCCGTCCGTCATCTTCGTGTACATGATCATCGGCTTCATGCTGTTCTTCGTCATGCGTGCCATGGGCGAATTGCTGCTCAGCAACCTGAACTACAAATCCTTCAGCGACTTCGCAGCTGACCTCCTGGGCCCCTGGGCCGGCTTCTTCACCGGCTGGACATACTGGTTCTGCTGGGTCATCACGGGGATCGCGGACGTCATCGCTATCGCAGGCTATTCGCAGGAGCTGTGGCCTTCCCTTCCCCTCTGGGTGCCGGGTCTCATTACCATCGGCATCCTCCTGCTACTGAACCTGGCAACGGTGAAGGCATTCGGCGAAACCGAGTTCTGGTTCGCTCTCATCAAGATCGTCGCCATCGCGGCCTTGATCATTGTTGGCCTGTTCATGATTTTCAGTGGCTTCCAGTCCGACGCCGGCCCCGCCAGCTTCACCAACCTCTGGAGCCATGGAGGCTTCTTCCCGAACGAATTCATGGGCTTCGTCGCCGGATTCCAGATAGCGGTCTTCGCTTTCGTAGGCATCGAACTCGTGGGCACTACTGCGGCCGAGGCCAAGGACCCGGAAAAGAACCTGCCCAAGGCCATCAACTCGATTCCCATCCGCGTGCTCCTCTTCTACGTGGGCGCCCTGATCATCCTGATGTCCGTCACCCCGTGGACCCAGTTCGCTGCCGGTCACAGCCCGTTCATTGCCATGTTCTCCCTGGCCGGCCTGGGCGCAGCAGCCACGATCGTCAACCTGGTGGTCCTCACGTCCGCCATGTCCTCAGCCAACTCCGGGATCTACTCCACGTCCCGCATGGTGTTCGGCCTGGCCCAGGAAGGCGATGCCCCCAAGGTCTTCGGCGCGCTCTCCGGACGCAAAGTACCCCGCAACGCACTGTTTCTGTCCTGCGTCCTGTTGCTGTCCGGCGTCGTGCTCATGTACGCCGGCCAGGACGTCGGCAAGGCGTTCGACATGGTGACCACCGTGTCTGCCGTCTGCTTCGTCTTCGTGTGGTCGATCATCCTGGCCAGCTACCTGGCGTTCCGGAAGCGCCGTCCCCACCTTCACGAGTCTTCGGCGTTCAAGATGCCGGGTGGAGTGGCCATGGTGTGGGTGGTGTTCGCATTCTTTGCCTTCGTGCTGTGGGCGCTGACCACCCAGCCGGACACGCTCGCGGCGTTGCTCGCAACGCCCCTGTGGTTCGTGATTTTGGGGGTCGCTTGGGCGGTACTCCGACGCCGTCCGGCCCACCTGGCCCGGTACGCCGCTTTCCAGGCCGAGCTGCGCAGCGATGCTGCCAGGGTCCAGGACCCGGAGCCGGCAAACAAGTAACCACAAGACAGGCCCCTCACGAACCAATCGTGAGGGGCCTGTCTCTTGGGGGCATGCTACGGGGCGCTTAGCCTCTAAGGCATTTCTGGTACTGCAACCATTCGATGCCGTACCGCAGCCATCCCACAATGTCGTACCACTTGGACGGCTTGGTGGGCGGGGTGCACTGCGGCGGGTTGGGTCCGCTCGTTGCCACCTTGACCAGGGCCTTCACCACCGTTCCGGACTCGACGGCGGTCAGCACCAGGGTGCCGGTACCTGCGGCCGCTGCAGCGGGCACCTTCACGTTGACGGTCGCCGCGCCGGCGGATACCGGGACGTCCCCGAGTGCCACGGAGGCGCCCTTGGCGTCGATAAAGACCGCTTTCAGCAAGGTGTTCGCAGGGCTGCCGATGGAGGTCAGGTTCAGCTTGGAGACCGCCAGCGTGATGGATTCGCCAGCCTTGACCTCGGCTGCGGTGGAGTTTGCCACAGCAACTGAGCGGCGCGCGAAGTCCGGCGAGACGGGGTTGTGCGCCTGAAGGTACTTGATCCAGGCGTCACGGTCCACCAGGCCGGTGTCTTTCGTGTTGCTGCCCTCCTTGAAGACCCGGAAGTTGTCACCGCCGGTTGCCAGGAAGCTGAAGGTACCGATCCTGTACTGCTTTGCGGGGTCGATCACAGCGCCATTGACCCAGATGCCGGTAATCCGGTCACCCGCAGGACGGGCAGCATCGTAGGTGTAGTTGACGTTCTTGGACACCCCCAGCTGCTGGTACGGGCGGCTTGGTACGGTACCGTCCGGGTTGGTCTGCCACTGCTGCTCCAGGAGCGTTTTGAACTGTGCACCCGTCAGGGACGTGGTCCACAGGTTGTTCACGAACGGCAGGACCGCGTTGGCCTCGGCGTAGGTGATGGTGCCATCCGGCGCGTAGTACAGCTCGTTGCGCAGGCCGCCGGGGTTGACGACGCCGATTTCCGCCGCGCCGAGTTCGGGCGCCTTGAGCGTGTCCACCAGGGAGTCCGCTACCAGGTTGCCCAGCGTGGATTCGCTGGCGCGGTCGTCCCGCTTGGGGGCGCCTCCGGCAGGGTCCGGGGTGAATGCTGTGGTGATATCGGCGGTCACGGCACCCACGGCCTGGTTGCCGATTTCAGCAGCCTGGGCCAGGGCCTTATCCACGATGGTTTTCACTGCGGCCGCCCGCGGGTAGGCCGCGACGAGGCTTTCAGCGGTTTCGGTGGTCCTGTCCACGACTGCTGCCTTGTAGGCGGTGACGGACTTGGTTGCCGTGTCGACGGTGAGCGTTACGCTGCCCACGTTCTCGCCGTAGTTGCCGGTCTGCACGATCGGGCGGGTCTTGCCGGTGGGTTGGCGGTTGGCGTCAAGTACGGGCGCGTCCCAGGCGTACTCCTTGTGGGTGTGCCCGGTGTAGATGGCAGCTACGTCAGGGGTGGTTTCGTTGACGAGCTTGGCGAACGGGCCGCCCGCGGCAACTTCCTGTTCCAACGTGGCGCCCTCGGGGGTACCGGAAGCGGCGCCGTCATGGTTTTCGACGATGATAAGGTCCGCCAGCTTTTCGGCCTTGATCTTCGCAGCCACCCGGTTGATGGCGTCCACGGGGTCGCCGAACTCAAGATCGGTGATCCCCGCGGGGGTTACCAGGGAAGGAACTTCCTGGGTGACCGTACCGATGACCGCTACCTTCATGCCGTTCATGTCCAGGACCTTGTACTCCGGCAGGACCGGGGTGGTGGTGCCCTTCTGGTAAACGTTGGCGCCCAGGTAGGCGAACTTTGCGTTGTTGCCTCCGGCGATGACGCGGTCGCGCAGGTCTGACCAGCCGCCGTCGAACTCGTGGTTGCCCACAGCGGAGGCCTGCAGCTCAAGTGCGTTCAGGACGTCGATGGTGGGCTGGTCCTTCGCAACCGAGGATGCGAAGAGGGAGGCGCCGATGTTGTCGCCCGCGGATATGAAGGCAGTCGCGCCGGGCGCTGCTGCTGCACGGAGCTTCTCAACCGTTCCCGCAAAGAGCACCGTGTTGGCGTCGATCCGGCCGTGGAAGTCGTTGATGCCCAGGAATTGCAGGTCAACGGTGGCCGGTGCATCCGGAGTCAGGTTCAGGCCCACCACCACGGGATCGTGGTCGCTGGCCCGGAACTCGTCCGGGGCATAATAGTTGGTCACATTGTTGTTATACCGGCTGTATTCCAGCGCCACTGACTCCACGGAGTTGATGTTCCAGATGTCGGTTCCCGTGACCACCTTGTGGGCTGCCGGGGACGCCAGGATGTGGTCGAGGGAGCCCACCATGCCGCCGAACAGGTAGGAGTGCTTGCCGGTGCCGACCTCAAGGTCGGTGTACCCTGCGCCGGTGAGGACGTTGATGGGGTCCTCCTTGGAGTAGGCGTTGAAGTCACCGATCAGGAAGACCTTGTCAGTGCCCTTGGAGGCCTGGAGGTCCTTGGAGAAAGCCAGCAGGGATTCGGCCTGCTTGGTGCGGGCAACGTTGGAGGCGCCCTGGCCCTTGTCGGTATCGTCCGGGGTCGCTGCGGAGCCCTTGGACTTGAAGTGGTTCACGATCGCGATGAATTTCTTGTCATCGCTGCCGCCAACCGGCTTGAACACTTGAGCCAACGGCTTACGGGCGCTGGCAAAAGCCACGGTGTCGTTGTGGATGATTGACTCGCCGACAGGTTCGGCCGCGGCTTTTTTGTAGATGAAGGCGGTGCGGATCATGTCTTCATCGCTGAGCGGGGGAGCGTTCGCTGGTGTGCGCACGTAATCCCACACGCCGGGAGTCTTGACGTTAAGGGACTCCACGAGCTTGGACAGGGCGTCGTCGCGGTTCTTGCCGAACTGGGCCGAGTTCTCGATCTCCTCGAGGGACACGACGTCGGCGCCCGATTTGGTGATCGCAGCAACGATCTTGGCCTGCTGGCGCTCGAAGTTCTCTGCGTTGGCAGCGCCGCGGGCGTTGCAGCCATCCTTGACGGTGATCGGGTTGCCGTCGCGGTCGGTGTAGAAAACACAGCCAGTGAGTTGGTCACCCGTGGTAGGGAAGTAGTTCAGCACATTGAAGGAGGCCAGCTTGAGACTGCCACCCACGTCTGCAGGACCTTCGGGGCGGGTGGAGGTGAAGGTTGCAGGCTGGACGGACGCGGCGTTTGCGGGGCTCAGCGCCGTCAGCGGCTGGAACTTCCACGAATTGTTCCCGTACCCCAGGATGACATCGGTCTTGAACGTGGCGGGCGAACCGACACGTACGGGGTCCGAAGGGGTCAGGTAGGGCAATTGCTGGGCCTTAGTGGCGGCGTCCTTGAGGAAGTTGGTGGACGCGCCGTCGTCGAGCTTGATGCCGCGCAGGGCGTTATCTGCCACCACGCCGGCATACTCGGGGGAGCCATAAGCAGCCACCGCCGTCGGCTGGACCAGCGGGGACTTGCCGGCCGCGAGGCCGATCTCGCCGTACTGGTTCAGGGAGTAGTTGTCAGTCACCGTGAAGTCACCCTGGGGTGAGACAAGCATGCCTTCGAGGCTTTCGCGGGCGGCCTCGTTCGCCGGCAACGCGAACGGCGTGGCCTTGACCTCGGGTGCCGCTTCGGCGAGCTTCTTCAGCCCCGCGGCTTCCACTGTGATCTGTGTTTGGTTGGCAAATTCGCTGACCGCGCCGGTGAGTTCCAGGTAGTCGCCCGGCTGGACCGTGGCCGCCGTCGTGGGTGAATAGACGAACAAAGCGTCCGACGCCGTCCTGGCCGCCCCTGCGGCGTCGCCGCCGGTGCCGGGGGTCTGGACGTAGTAGCCGTTGAACCCGCCGGTGGCGTAAACGGCGGTGACCTTGCCGCGGGTGGTTACCGTGCTGCCGACTAACGGGCTGGCCGTGCCGGTGCCTTGTATTTCCGCGATGGTCTTGATACCCGGTTGCGGCCCAGGATCGGTGGGCGGCGTGGTGCCAGCCGAAGGCGTGGGGGTGATGGTGGCGCTGAGGGTGAAATCAGCGGCATTGGAATCGGTGTCAACGCCGTTGGTCCGGTTGAGGCTCTTGACGTCTGAATTACTGGCGGGAGCCGTTGCAGGCGCAGTCTCAAAAGTGTTGGACGTTCCGTAACCCAAGAGATCGGCGATGGCGGCGTTGGCCGTCACTGAACCCGCGGGAAGTGGGGACACGGCGGTGCTCTGCTTCGCCAGGACCAGTGTCCCGGTGGTTCCGCTCGGGTTCAGGGTTCCGGAAGCCTGAACATCCGGCGTGGGGAGGGCCGGCGCCGTAGAGGAGGCGCTGTTGCTGGCCCCTTGGACCAGGAAGTAGCCCTTTGCCGGGATGCTCCCTGTCAACGGAGTGATTCCCGTCGGTGCTGCGGTGGCGGTGCCCGACCGGTATTGCAAGGACCAGCCAGCCAAGCTGACGGGCGCGTCGGAGGAGTTGTAGAGCTCCACGAATTTGTTCTTGAAGGCCGCGCCGCTGCTTCCGCCGCTTAGATAGGCCTCGTTGATGACCACCGGCGATGTGCCCGCCGGCGTGGCGGGATCGTCCGCCGCCATGGCCGGGACAGCCGTCAACGGGGCTGCAAGCAACCCCGCCGACAAGGCCGTTCCCGCCAGTAATTTCCAATGGTGTTGGTGCATCCGCTCTAACTTTCATTAGGGAGCCCTGTATGGCCCTGTGGACGACGCCCACCTTCTTGTGAAGTGGGCGCTGTTCCCGGAAGTTACTCCGGGGTAAAGCTGCCTCAGACGTAGCAGAACACGAACGGATGAATGGGAAGTGGACCAGTGGTGGCCGGAGAGTGCCCCCACTGTCCTTCTTTACTTGGCGGCGCCCTTAAGGGTCCCGGACGTAGCTGCGCCGGACGCGCCGCCGATCAGGCAGACGATCTCGCGGTCATCGGCCTTCCACGTATCGGTAGTGGGGTAGAAGTAGGTCAGTTCCAGGGTTGATGAATCAAAGGGCACGCCCACGAAGCTTGCGAACTCGGAACCGCAAAACTCTTCGGATTGCTTCTCAACCTCGGACTGGCCCGGGTAGGTGTCGGCCACAATGTTCTTCGCCGCGTACGCCTCGAGATCGTGTTCCTGCTCGCAAGGAATGATGGACACGTCCTTGACCTCAGTGCCGGAAGGCTCCGCGATGCAGTCGCCCACCTTCACTTTGAAGGCATCCGCAACAGATGTTTCGGTGGGTTTTCCGGACTCGTCCCGCTTGGCGTCCCCGCTGCTGATCAGCGAACAACCCGACAGGGCCAGGGTCGCCAAGCACAACACGGCGGTGGCTTTGATGGTTTGTGAAAGGTGCTGCAACTCAGGTCCTCGTTCCCCAAGGACCGCAGGGGGAGATCGTGGATGCCCACTCTGCGGCCAAACAATGAGGGACCGGTCAGGGCACCAACGCCGAACGATCCCCCAGGATCGGCGGTGGGCGGGTGGAGCCGGGCGCCCCTGGGTAGGAGGCGCCGGGCACCACCCGGAAATCAAAAGTCTAAGCGGACTGGCCCAGGTCCTGGATGACCTTGAATACTGCGCCGGTGGGATCAATGAGCGTCGCCAGGCGGCCGAACGGTGTTTCTTCCGCGGCATGCATGACTGTTGCTCCCAGGGCGAGGGCTTGCTCTACTGTGGCGTCGGTGTTCTCAACCGCGAAGTAGACGCTCCACATGGACGGTACTTCGTCAGAGAGTACGCCGGCGGCATCCATGATGCCCGCCTTCGCGTTGTCTCCTGCGCCCAGGGTGGTGTAGCGGAACTCCGGGGTATCACTCATGACATTCGTGTCCCAGCCGAAGACTTTCTGGTAGAAAGACACGGCTGAGTCGTAGTCCTTGGCAAGGAGTTCGTGCCACGCCGGTGAGCCCGGTTCTGCAGCTACTTCGAAACCCTTCATCTGACCGAATTGCCAGGCACCGATGGATGCGCCCGAGGAATCGCCGTACATGGCCATGCTGCCTTGCTCCGGAACATCCATTGGCTCCATGTAGACCTGGCCGCCGTTGGCCGCTGCGGCTTCCGTGGTGGCCTTGATGTCATCCGTGCGCAGGTAGGTGGACCAGAGGTCCGGCATGGCACCCATGTCGGCCTGCTTCTGCATGATGCCGGCCACCAGCTTTCCGTCCTTGGATGCGGTGATGTAGCCGCCGTACGTCTCCTCATCACCGGTTTCGTAGGTCCATCCGAAAAGGGCGTTATAGAAGTCCTTGGCTTTCTCTGTATCGGACGTCATCAGATCGATCCAGCACGGTGCGCCGGGGGTGATGTCAGGCGTAGGCATAGGTCAGGCTCCTGTTGTAGTTCCGCGGTAAAGCTGCGGTTTAGGTCAGAGGTGTGGAGACAGGTAGAACACTATGCGGGGGGTCTGACAGTTTCAATGATGTTCCGGTTGCCGGTTCTCAGTTAGCCCGGACGCACTGGGATCACGGGCACAAAAATGCCCCGGGTTTGGAACCCGGGGCATTCATTGGCGGAAGGTAAGGGATTTGAACCCTTGGTACGGGGTTACCGCACACTGGTTTTCAAGTTGTCGGTGGTGTTCCGCTTCAGTTCGCTTCAGCCCGAAACAGCTGATTTCATCAGAATCTAGCGGCATCTGGGTGCTGTCCGATGATGGGCTATTTCTGCTTCAACTGAATCGTCTGGCCACAGTTTGGCCACTGCGGAGCAGCCATGAGCGGCTTGGGCACTGATCAGGCGAAGGGGTCCTTTTCCGGTTCTTCCCACCATCGGTCCTCCTTGGCTGATTTTTCGCGGATCCAAATAACCAGCTTGTCGATGTCGTCCTGGCCAAGCAGCCTGGTGCAAAAGCCGGACTGTCGGCAGTATCGGCGGAGTTCGGTCTTAGTCATCCCTAACTCTGGCGCGACGTCCTCCGGTGTGCGGAACTTAGCTTTGGGGAGGGTGTCCACGTTGTGTACACCCTCTGAATCCTCAGGGGTCTGCAGATCGTGCCTCCCCTTCTCTTACCCATTAAGCGTGCGCACGGGCCAATGGCCTACTAGCGGTTCGGTCGGCAGATCTTTGAGCCATTGGGCGAGGTCTTCCCCGCCATTGACGCCCTTCGTGTCGGCGTAGCGGGCAAGGAGGTTGCCGGCGGCTACGTGGTGCTTGAGTGTTCGGACGCTGTACCCACTCGCCTCGGCAGCTTCCTCGAAGGTGAGCGCCAGTTTCGGTATCGTCATGTCATCGATCCTCGATACTCGCTGAATGAGTTTCCCCCATGGATCCTGTCGGCACCAGCGGGAGGTCTCCAATGACTGAAGAACGTTCCTACGCGACCACTCAGGAGATGGCAGCAAAGTATAGGCTCAGTGATCACACGGTGCAGCACAAGGTGCTGGATGGAGCGTGGCCCTGTGACCGTATTGGCCGCCTCTACCGCTTCTCACCAGCGCAGTAAGATGAGATAGCCCAGATTGTCTCAGGAGACAGACAGAGGCCGCGTACATACGACAAAAAACGGATCAACGAGGCGCTAAGGCTACTCACCGAGGGAAGGTGAGGAAACGCGCCAAGTCGCACCTTGTCTAGCCCTGCGGAAACGCTATGCACTTATGGCACGGTCTCGGCCCGGCGCCACGATCACCCTTGAGGGCGGGTGAGGTTTCCCGGAGGCCCGGGGCGTGGAGGCCCGGTTTGCACTGAAGCGACCGGGGGTGTTGCTGGTGCAACGACTTTTAGACCAAAAGAAGTAGCAAGAATTTTGTCTACTTCGAGCTGCTGCTCGCGTGATATCTCCCCTGCAAGCTTATCCAGACGCATCTTGGACACGGTCATTACTTGGAATCCAAGTACGGAGCCCTCCACGTCCATAGGATCTCCCTTAGGCAGGAAGAGGGTGACTGGGCTTGTGCCGTTCCTCGTGCTTTCCTTGACTTTGGTTGTCATCGCAGCAACCACCACGGTATCCATGACCTTGTTGAAACTGTCCAAGCTAATGACAAGCGCAGGCCGGTGGCCTTGTTGCTCAGAACCGCGTCCGGGGCTCCAATCCACCCAGTAAATCTGACCGCGTCGAACGACGTTGGGCGTGGGTGGCAAAAGGTTAGACGTCACGCGTATCTGAGGCTGAGGTATGCCACATATCTTGGGCCATCTCGTGTGATTCTTGAGCCCATTCTGCGAAGGCTTCTTCGAGGGTGAGTTCTAACCCGGGTTGCGGCGCTGAATCCACCACGTTGTGACCAGAGGTCCGTATCCCGGTGACTTCGACTGTATAGGGCGCCCGTACTAACGTGTCAGAGCCAAATGATTGAAATTGCATTGGCGATACCTCCCGATAGGGGGCTGCTGCCGCAGGTGCGCAACAGATGATGACAGCTACCGCAGGCCCCAGTGCCTTCGATGCGATCATTCTGTAACTCCCGCGTTTCTAAGTGCTTCGTTAAGTGAGTCTCGTAAGGCTACAACTGACTGCATTGGGAGGTAGAAGTTACCCACCACTACAACTGGCAACGCCGCGATGCTCTGCGCCTGACCGGCGCTGACTTCACCCTTGAAAATAGGCGGGTTGACATGACCAAGATGGATATACATCCCGGTTGGGTGCCCGGTATTTCCGTCAAACATTGCATGCTGTATAAGAACCTGGTTAGCCACGGCCGGCAATGCTCGGGTGTCGTATTCCCACTCGGCAGCCACGGCCACTTGCTCATGTGACTGGGGGTGCAGAGGTGTCTCAGACATAGTTTGAGTATTACATATGGGGTCAAATCCGCCCACGGGCGCCAGTCTGCTTTCAGGTGGTTAGGGCAGGACTCGCCACGTAACGGCACGATCCATTCAGATGTTCCCGGTCATCTCTTGCGTCATTTCGTAGTAGGACTTAAGTCTCGGGACAGGGTATCTAGTCAGCCCGTGGAGCCGCCGGATGCTAGCAGCGTCGCGGGTAAGCCCATTCGCTTGGAGTACCCCAGATGCCTTGCTAATGATTGAGCTGAGCCGGGCGACTTCAGAGCGCAGAGCTTTTAGTTCGTTCCAATCTTGAACCCTTGAAGCGCCGAGCCATCCTCTGATGATGACTGCGGCTTCAGTGAGGTCCTCAATCCGGGGACGAGTGGACGATCCATTCCAGGTCCATCTCTTGTAACAAATCCGTCCGAGGGCAGCGTCCTCCAGTTGCTCTTCAGAGACTCTGCCCAGCTCCACCTCAAGGGCGCCTTGGATCTTTCCTGGGTCGCGGATGGCAAGCCGGCGGGCCAGCTCCAGGGTGTCTTGAAGCGAAATGATGATTGCACCATCATCCTCGAAAGACAGGCTACCGACGAACTCTTCCAAGCGAATTGAGTGCCGCACCTCGAACGAATCTGGGTTTTCTACGGCAGTTACGCCATGGTGGTTCCCTACCCAGTAATTGAGCGAACCTGCCTCGTCAAAGCATCCGAATACCAGCTCAACCACTTCGGCCTGCACATCAGAGGCATGAGCAGAAGCCGCTGCTATAGCCTCCCACTTCGCCTCGATTTCCTTGAAGTGTTCGACGTCCTCCCACCGGCACTTGAGCCTGCCAATGGGCACCCAGGCCTCTTCGCCTTCTTCCTCCACCGCAACGAAGGCGATGTAGGCGCGATGAGGGTGCTTGACTCCCAGCTTGACTACTCGCACCTCTTGAAAACTGTCGTACTTACGGGCTCGATAAGCCCAGTGGGAGTTAACCGCCAGTTCTGAAGCTCGCTTGACCATTGGCAGCCTTCACTCGGCATCGTCGTAGAGGCCGCCTGGGTTCGGTACCTGTTTAGAACATTTCGTTTCGTGCGTGAGGTGCTTCTTGAGCCTCGTTGGGGAAGTAATCCAATTTATTACGATGCTTGCTTCTGACCAATCCGATTTGCGCATGCGGCCCGTGAAATTGAACTTAGCACCAGGCTCCAAAACGGCAAATGCCTCATGATAAGCAGCTGTAATGCCGAAGGGCGTGGCATTGGCGAGCGGGGTGGACATCAATACCCTTGTGCCGTCTGAAGCTTCCACGACGACGCTGAAGCCTTTAGCATCGCCGCAGTTCATGGCCTCGCCGCGGAACGAGACCATGTCAGGTGGCACGATTTCGGGGCTGTTAGGATCGTCCTCCAAAATCCAAGCCCAAAGCTGAACGATCCAATCAGCTTCAGGTCGCGCCCGTGCCTCCGCGACCTTGTTTATCACGTGGACGGTCAGGCCGGTCAGGGCACTAGTGGTAGCGGCCGTGGCACCTACCGCAGTCCAGATGCCCGGATCAGACATGGATGCCACCCAGCGTTGCTGGCGGGTTCGTCTTCAAATCAACTAGCAAGGATGAGGGGTCCAGGGACCACCTCACGATCCGTTCTCGCGTTTTATGGGCGAGGTCATGCGCGGTAATGACTGGATCGGGCTCGAACCGGCCGTCGAGGATCCCAAATATCTGCTCGCCGAACCATTCCCCCAAATTTCTCCCTGCGCTGTTGCGGTCGAGGCTCAGAAGGGCCATGAGATCGCGAACCTCGTTGTGTAGTCGAAATACCTCCGAGTCCTGAGAATCTTGATCCGTCATCATCAATAGGTCACATGCTTTGGATACAAGCAATACGGCGCGTTCAGCAATATGCCTTCTCCAGTCCGACCACGCCGCTTGTTCCTGGGCAGCGAATGCTGCTTTCAGTTCGTCTTCCCGCCGTCTAAAGTCCCGTCTTTGCGACCATAGACTGAGCAACACCGACCCAATAACAGCAACAAGCGTGAACATGCCGGCCCAGAGAACCTCCGGACCGTTGCCAGCATCTGAAAAATCAAGACCCATAGCGTTGAGTCTCTCATCTTGGCTGACATGGCCTTGGCTATACCGGTCAGTGCACAGCCACCACACACCACCCAGACACAGACGGAGCCCGGAAATGCGGCTGCGCTGGTCGCCCCGTTTATGTCGGCGGCTCACAGTATGCTGCACTTGGATCCGCCCATGGCTCCCACGAATCTGAGAGGTCCATACCTTTGACAACCAATGATGTAACCCCGTCCTATGATTTCTCCGCCGATCCCCACGGCTTGACCAAAGAAGATGTTCTCGGCCAGGACTTTGTCTTTGACGTAATTCTTAAGGGAAATGTGGGCATTGCCAACGACAGTGACGGTGAGATTTCCTTGACCGTGGTCATCGATGGCCAAGTCATTTCAGGGATCGCAATCAGCGCCAAAGCCTGGCGAGAAGGCATGGATGCGTATATCCGTCCCGGCTTCCCTAAGCTTGCCGACAGCGTAGGAACCTTCCTGACAGAACTGTTCGCTGACCTCGAAGAGACGAGGAATGAGCGCGTCGAAGCTGACGTTCCGGCGGCTGCTGTTAGATACCTGCATCTGCGAGACGCATACATCCTGTCAGGAGGGGCAAGCCACCATGCGCCGCTTTGGCGAGGAGACTTGCGGAAGCTGTCTGGTTGGTCTTTGGGAAGCGTAAATACCCCGGAGGAAGTTTCAAAGAGCTCTGAGTGACAACGGAGGCGCTCCCATGGCCTACCTTGGGAGCGTCTCATCGTAACCGGTCATTTTTTCAGACCGTTGCTATAGTTTGGCCAAGCTGCTCACCGACCAAGAAAAAGACATGCTCGACCTCGCCAGGGAGCACTTCAGGCACGCTGGTTACCTGGACTCGGCAGCCATGGAACGCCTCGGGCTCAGCCCACGTCGGTGCTGGCAGGAACCGAGCTATCTCGTACGAACCGAAGCGGCCGCGGCGTACCGTCCAGCTTTCATGGCAAGGATCAACAATCGCCGGCGCCACCAAACAGCGCGGATAACCAGCAGCCCGCACCAGACCCGGTGACCAGAGTCTGCCGTGTACCCCGGGATCCGGTCAGCGTACTCGCGGAGATGCAGCCGCAAAGCAGCCTCACGGCCTGAGGCTCGGCCCCGAACATCCCGGATCACTGCCGTGGGGGGGTCTTAGGATCGGACGCCACCCGGCCCAAGATCTGCGGGGTGGCGAAAGTCGCCGCCCTCGCCAGACGCTCCGGAGTGACGTCCTGACGGCTGATCACGCCAAAGACCACCTCCTTGTGGGCCTCAGGTGTCATCAACGCCTCCGCCACTTCAGGGCGGATGCTCGCACGCGACAGAACAGCTACAGCCGCCCGCCAATCGCCACCAAGGACTTTGCGTTCGAACTCGTCCATACGGCGACCGTACGTCCAGGCTCCGACACAGATGCAAGCGCAGTAAGCCCTCGCACACCCGCCCAGTAAGCTGCCTTCATGACCCTGTACCTGATGATCCGCAGGACGGATGGTTGATGCATCCCTATCACCTATTGCTTGAGTCTGCAGCTGATCTTGAACGACTAATCACCCCTGGCTCGTCCGAATACCAGTTGATGAAGGCATCAGCCATCCTGCGGCAACTCTTCCTTGATAGCCATCCGCTCGTCCATCTCGTGAATCGTGATCTTCGGCAGCCTCTCGTTTTCGAACTGTCGCACCTAAAGCCAAACGATCATCTGCCACCGTTGGAAGCTGGCCAGCCGGAGGTTACATACAGCGCTGTAGAATCACTGGGGAAAGCGCAAACAGGCGTAACGCTTCGGGAATTCCTGAACCACCCGACGATCACGGTGAGGGGTCATTCCTACACGGTCAAGAACATCATCAAGTGTGCAGCGCACGTCGGCGGCGGAGTGCACGCCGCACCACCAGATGACGACGATGAAGCGAACCTCTATAAGTTCAGTCGGGAACTGGAGATCTTGGACCGCAACATGCTGATGCACTCGCTCGCGGACATTGGCCGGGTATCTCTGAGAGGTTTACAACCTATTCTGTCTGCCGCAAGAGCGGCCCCATGATGATGCACATCCCTGAGTTCACGAAACCTGGTCAGTGGCCAGTTCTCGAAGATTCCGAAAACGTGATGGAAGTTGAGGCCCTAACCGATCTGCTCGTCCGGTGTGTGGAAGAAGCATCGTTGGCCCTCTACCTCTTCAACGAAACCGGAGAGGCACTGCGTGGCAGGGCAGACGACCAGAATCAGTGGAGCCAGGAGCTAAGAGCAGAGTGGAAACTCCGACAAAGCTATATGCCCAAGATTCCCCCCGACGCGTCGGATGAAGAATACGAGCGTGCAGACGCGGAGGCTACCCGTCGCGCCCGAGTTGATCTACGGCAGCAACAATTGGCGAATGGGGTGATGCCTTCGCAGTACGTGCGCATGCTTCGCTTCATGCACGCCCGGTCATTCCTCTACGCTTTCGACACCGTGGACAAGACGTTGGCTCTGTTGGCAGCCGGGCCCGGAGCCTCGGAGGTTATAGCTGAAGCGAAAGCTCGGTTCAAGGCCGCGTTTCCCGATCTGACCGACGTTCGGGATTCAGCGCACCATTTAGGGGACCGGGTTCAGGGCAAACGGCGAAACAGAAAGATTGACCTCCAGCCCATTTCGTCGCGAGGGGTCGATACGACAGGCGGTGTCTTAGTCATAGACCACCTGAATAATGACAAGTATGGATCGGTTCTTGGGGACGGACGGTTCGGAGAAATTGAAGTGACTGTTGAGTCCGTCAAGTTGGCGCAGGACGTTGTACAAACCGTTCTTGACTCGATCACGTGGCGAGGATCCCCGGACTACTCGCCCTAACGTCTGGACACAGAAAAGACCCCCACCCTCGTGAGAGAGTGGGGGATGTCCGTGATGGGACCTTCCTGCGGGCGCACGCGAACACACGGAGGGGGCTTGCCGCACCATGCACAGTCCAGGCCTCGGCGTTTGAGTGCTGCCTCCGTCGGTATGCGCGGTGTCCGCGTCCGTCACGTACTGAGCCCATGATCCCCGAGGACGCCCGTTTCTAGCTTCGCTTCTCGGACAGTGACGTTGGACTGCTCCCACACGTCCACGCGCATGTCAGGCCTCCAATAGGATTCAGGGGTGGAAAAAGTGAATAAGTGGCTTACTGGACGACCGCTGGGGGCGTATTGCGCCGCTATCGGCTTGGCTGGGGCGGCCGTGCTGGTGGTGGCTTTCGTGACTGTATGGGGCACAGGATGGGGCAAGGATCTGTTTGCTCCTGGCGCAGTGTTGCTCACAGTGGCTCTCACGGCTTACATAGCCTCTCGGGGAGTCGTGAGCTGGCAGGAGCAGAAGAAACGTGACCGTGAGTCTCGCGAGTTTGAGCGACGAGAGAAGGTCTATTCCGACATCGCGACATTTATGCTTCAGCGTTTCCTTGCCACTGGTCGGACTCCCGATGAGGTTAAAGAAGACCGCAAGAGAGATTCAGAGCTACGTACTCACGCTGCCCTTTGGGCTAGTTCACATACGGTCCACATGCTCGCTTACTGGCAATCCCTGCTGTCGGCGGTTGATGGGAACAATCTGACCCCCACGCAATCCGAATTGCTGAAGCAATCATTTGGCCGGACCCTAGTGGCCATGCGCGAGGACCTGGCCCCCAATCCAGATGATCGCGACCTTCCCCGCAGCGTCATCCTGAAGTCAATATTCAACGATTGACGTAGTTGTGTGCCCGCCACTTCATCGCTGGCGTGGGCATGCCTGGTTTGTGTCCGGCTTACGCTGCTTTGCCCGCCCTTGCGACGAGTGGTGCGGGCGTTGGGCGGCACTGGCTGGCCGGGACGGACAACCGTTGCTTGGCTTGGGCCAGTGGCAACGCGAGGACTTGAACCTGGGAACTTCCGCTTATGAGGCGGATGCTCTACCTGCTGAGCTGCATAGCCGCGTGCCGGCGTCGACACGACGAGCGGCGATGTCCGTGACACTGTCCAAGACCGTCAGAATGCCACTGCAGTTAGCCCGAGCCCTGTGGTCTTGTGAATGCTGAATAACCCGGCACCTGAGGATCCGCGGGGAGCATGGCCTCATGCCAAATCCCATGGAGGAGTGATTCAAGGCGCGCCGCATACTCCTGAAGATTCTCAGCAATCGCCTCTATCTGTTCCATCCTGTACAGGATCTGGGTTCCGTCCTGTTTCCTGTGGAATCGGGACAGAATGATGGCGGGCATCGCGAAGTCACAGATGGAACCGTGAACAAAGTCGTCTCGATGCGCTTTCAATCCTCGCCGCTCGGCCCACTGGATGTGTTTCGACAGTTCTTCCCGGACTTTGCCGAGCTGTGGCCCACCATCTTCCCTAGTCAGTTCTTTGACCAGGATCTTATGGAGGTCGGTCCAGGTTTTATCGACCAAGCTGAATTGACGTGTCCGGTTCTCCTGCAGAGTGAGGATTACTCGCTTCATTGCAGCCTCGATGTGGCCGCTCGAAACAGTAATTGCTCCGACGAGGTAGTACAGCTTCTTGCGGAGTTCAATGTCAGCGGGTGCTGGGCCGCCGATTCGGCCGTAGATGGCGTTACTCACGTCCATCTGGTCAACATCGGACACTGTCAGTTCGAATTGGAATGGTTCGAACCCATCCAGATTCATCTCGGTTGTCCAGGTGAAGTTGTGACCCGGAGGGGGCCATTCCCGCGCTGCGGTGTGATCGAATTTGTCGTCCATATTGGACATTCTGTCCCATGCACTGGAGGGCGATCACAAAGCAGAAGCCCCGGAGCAGTTGGCGTCCGGGGCTTCTAAAGGTTTTGGTTACAGCTGTGGGCTGCGGCACCAGTGTATTAAATAGACGCCTGACTTACAAGCTCGTCATTTCCCTTGTAGTTTCCGGCTCAGACGGCGCCATCGCCCCGGGCTCCAGCGGTCGGTGAACGCGGTAGCGATCCCGCCCTTGGGGTGCAGGAACTTGCTTGCTACCGGCTTGCCGGCCTCCTCAACACAATCCTTGCAGGCTCCCGTTTCGGCGGGTTTGAAGGAGTTTGGCATTACGACCTTAACTTTGGCTCCGCAGAGCGCTGCCCGGTAGTTGTAGGTGTCTTCCAGGAAGGAAGGGCCAAGCATTGTCAGTTCCCTGGTCGTGGGACGAACTGCGTGGATTGGCCCGGGGTCGTCAGGTACTTGGGGTGCTCTGGCTCCGGCCTGTAGGTCTCGAGGCGTCTCCCATCGAGTTAGCCCCGCTTTGTAGATTGGTTCCGGAAGATTCGGGGTCATGCTGCGTCCTTCCTGAGTTGGAATGCGAGTTCGTGAAGTTCGGCGCCCACCCATGTCGCTCCACATGCGCCGCATTGGGCTTCTGTTCCGGTTGCGGTGATGGCGGTGTTACGGACATATTCGTCTTCGTCCCAGGTCCAGGCATGTGCGGCTCCACAGTCAACCTGCGGGCAGGCTCCGACAATCTCTGTGCGTCGGACGGGGTTGAGCATCTGCTGGATGGAGTGCATCCATTTGGTGGTGTTTTCAAGGCACTTCCTGGCGGCTTGTCCGCTGTTGTCACTTTGGGTCCAGACAGCCCATTTTTGAAGCTTGCTTTCGGCGCTGAGATGAGGTTCGTCTTTCCCTGTTGTGGCGATGTGCATGGTCGCGAGGGTTTCGCGGATCTCGGACCATAGGCTGAATGCCGGGAGGGCAATGGGAGAACGAGAACCTGATCCGCCGCTTCCTGAGTTGGGGCGGCGGCCGGACTCGATTTCCTGCCGGAGTTGATCGAAGAGGCTCAGCTCGGTCGGGAACGACTTCGCACCGGTCTCCCTATCGATGTGGATGGCACGGTGTTCGCGGGTCAGCCGGTGAACGTTGTCGTTGAGGGTATCGATGTTCAAGATGCTTCCATTCCGTAGCGGTAGTCGTTGGGGCCGATGGACATGCTGTTGACTGAGGCGAAGTGCGGGCGCCAGGCGAGTCGGATCTTGCCTGTTTGGCCGTGGCGGTTCTTTTCGATGATGAGTTCTAGTTCGCCTTCCATTTCTTGGTCGTCCCGGTGGAGAAGGATGATGTTGTCGGCGTGCGCTTCGATGCCTCCGGACTCTCGGAGGTCCGCCATGGTTGGGCGCGTGTCCGCTCGCTGAGTGGATCCTCGGTTGACCTGGGCGAGGGCCAAGACGTGGGTGTCGAATTCCTTTGCGAGGTGCTTGCAATCCTCAGCGATTCGGGACACTTGGCGTTCGCGCATGTCCCTCGGGTCGGCTGGGGCGCAAAGCTGCAGATAGCCGATGATGATCAGCGGGACCGGTTTCCGACGAACCCATGTGCGGACCGTGGCCCGGATCTGGGCCATGGTGATGCGGGAAGCCTCTTCGATGTAGACCGGCCAGTCCGCAGCTTTCGTCGTTAGGCGGGCTACCTTTGCCCACTCATCGTCCCCGAGGCTGTGGGAGTTGATCTTATGGAGGTCAATCCCTTCGGAGGCAGCGGCCACACGGCCCACGACTTCGTGCTCTTTCATCTCGAGTGAAAAGAACCCGGCGCCGTACTTCGATGCCGCCACGGCCGCGCAGCCTGCGACCAGGGACTTACCCACGGCCGGCCTCGCACCCATGACGGTTAGCTGGCCTGGATGCCATCCGCCATTGAACTTATGATCGAGCTCAGACCAGCCCGTGGGGTAGCTCCTGCCCTTGGGCGCCGACCAAAGGTTCACGGCATCCTCCAGCGCCGCCGAGAACGTCCGTACCCGAATACCTGTTGTTTCGTTGGCTGCGGCGTCCAATGCCACTCGGGCCTGGTCCAGCGTCCCCTCCGCCTCGTCCCATCCTGCGGTGTCGGACATCTGTTGCAGCTTGCGGCCAACCTCCGCCAGCCTTCGGAGCCTGGCTGTCCCGGTGATGATGCTCGCGTAGTGCGCCGCTGCCGAGCGAACGGGTGCCACCTCCAAACACTGATGCAGGTACGTCGGCTCCATTCCAACGATTGGGTTGGACACGAGCTTTTGCGACATAGCCAGCGCGGAGGCAGGCCGCCCGGCCCTCGATTCCGTCAGGATCATGTGCCACAGCTGCTCGTGCTGTGGAAGGTAGAAGTCCTCCGCCTTCAGCTCCACTTCGTCCAGGGTTCGCTGATCCAGAAGCACGGCGCCGATGACTGCCCGTTCGGCGTCGATGTCCTGCCGCGGCTTCGCATCGTTCGTCATGAAATCCCCAGTTTCTGCTTGGCCTCGGCCAGCCGTTTGGCGTTGTGGATGTTCCGCTGCTCTTTCTTCCATGCGATCTCGCCGTTGAAGCCTGCCGCGGTCGCTTTGGTCCCAACACCTGCCTTTGCCTTGAGCTGATCGAACTTCTCACGGAGCTTGGACATGGACAGGATGTTGGCCCTCCAGAATTCGTCAGCCGTTGCCCAGCGGATCATCCATGCCACCTGCTCGATCTTGTAGCCGTCTCGGTCGAGCAGCAGCCGGGCTGCATCTCTGTTCTTCTTGTTCCTCGAAGGCTTCTTGGATCCGTTCGCGGCCAAGCAGGAATCGAGAAGATTATGAAGTTCATCAACTTCCGGTCGCGGGATTTCGTCAGAAATCTCCGACGAAGGAATATCTTCTTTAGAAGATGTAGCAGTAGCAGTAGCTGTTCGCATAGGAACGCTATTCGAATCCTTTACCAAGGGTTTAGCCATGGCGCTTCCAAAGCTCTTGGCATCCTCTTGGCTTACCCCTTTCATATCCCTTGCCTTGGCCTTAAGGATGGTCTGGACTTTCGGGTGGTTCCAGAGAGCCAGTTCAGGCTGTTCCCGGTGAAGCTCCTGAATCTCAAAGGCGAAGAACTCCTTGATGTCAGTTGAGGCGATCCCCGCGAATGCGTTGGCCATAGTGACGTGGAGGCGGGGGTGCTTGATTACTCCGTCGTGGCGGGCGAAGGAGCGCACAAGCACCTCCTCTGTCGCGTCGTCAGCGTGGATGAAGTGAGCCTCGGCGAGCTCGCAAGCGTCGCGCTGCACATCGGCAGATGTCCGATCCTTGGTGAGCGCCGCGAGCCGCCCTGGCCGCCAGTCAGCGACGCCAGCATAGTTCAAGGTCGGGTGTGTCAGGATCTGCTGGTACAGGTGCTGGGCACCCATTGAGAGGCCGCGCCAGTCAACGTCCGCCCAAAGGTCCACACGAATGTTTGCCCGGTCCCTAGCCAACTGGCAGCGCTCCTTTCGCTGACGTGAACCCGTTGATGGAGAGCTTGGAGCGCCTGTACTCCCTGTAATCCTGGGCCGACCACTGGGCCGTAGCGATCAGGGTGCGAAGACGAGCATTAGCTGTCCGCCGATCTGCCTCTACGAAGTCCGCCTCATTCGCCTCCACGGTGCCACACCGACGAAGACGCACATCCTCCACATCAACGATTAGGGCCTTGATGTCCCCTGGGTATGCGGGTCGTTTGAAGGGCTTTGAGTGGAACCTCTGCACAGCGTCAACTGCATCCTGCAGCGAGTGCTGTCCAAGGATTTCAAACCAGGCGTCAGATTGAGCACTCGAGAAATTCCGATCCTCGAGCAGCTCAAGCTTCCCCAATACGGCGCCAATTTCCGATCGAAGCATCAGTTAGCCCCTTTCGGTAAAGCTACATTGCGAGCGCAGTTGGAAAGCGTTTCAGCAAGCTCGAGGGCGTCTTCTGGCGACAGGTCCGCGTACGTGGGTGGTTGGTGTTCTGTGAGCCAGACATCGAAGGAGTGGGCATCCGTTGTGGAGTTCCAAACGGGCGTGATGATCCACTTCTGGTGATAGGACTCTGGGCCGAGCCATCGAACGTCGGAGTGAGGGTCAGGAGTGTAATCTGCCGGCGGTTCCGGCCAAGGGCCAAGGAACTCGAGCAACTGGGACGCTGTCATGTTCATTTCTTCGGCCATGTTGCCGAGCTCTCGCACAGTGGCCGGGCGCTTGATAGTGTTGTTCACAGGATCTCCTCGTTGATTTGGGTAGGTTCTTCGGCCGTGGCGGACTTTGGCGAGAGCGTCACGGTCGTTTGTTTTAAGTGGCACCTTCTCGAACTTGGCTGGTGTTCGGCTCCCGCAGGTCGCTTACCAGACGGGACCTCAGCCGCGGAGAAAGTGCTCATGGTTGCGATTCCCCAAGGTAAGTAAGCAGGTCTGCGCGACTGACCCGGAACTTTCGCCCCAATCGGAGAACCCGGATTGGAAACTCTCCGCGCTTGATCAGGTCATATGCTGTAGCGCGGCCGATTCCGAGAGCTCTGGCGGCGTCCGGCCAGACCGAGAGCGTCGGGGGCATATCCCTCGGTTCGATGGATGCAGTACTTACCCTATGTGTCATATCAGAACAAAACTCCTCATGTCTTTGCGTTTCGCTCCAAATCGGAACGGTGGAAACAGCGTAGCACCTACAAGATTCAAAACGACACACACTGAAACGCGTGAGTCTGATATTGTTCCGATATGACACAAAGTGAGTGGCCTGCAGACATCCATCGCTCGGTTGGCAAACAGCTCCAGTTCATGCGAAAGCGCGCAGGTTTATCCGCAGAGGAGCTGGCGTCGCTTTGCAACGCCGCCGGTTCGGGGGTCAACATAACCCGCAACATCATCACCGGCATCGAGAATGGCAAGCGCAGCACCGTCACGCTTGCTGAGCTGCTGATCTTTGCTCATGCCTTGAAAATCCCGCCCGTCTACCTAGTCTTCCCGGCTCAAAAGCCCGCAGCGGACATCGAAGGCCTCCCAGGTCAGACCGGAAAGGTCTACGAGTTCGTCAACTGGTTCAACGGCGATCCTTGGGCGAGCACCTTCCAGCTTGATGATGGCCAGCTCATGGACTCCTCAAAGCACGCGTGGATTTCGTTGCATGAAAGGCGCGAAGCTGAACGCTCATTCAACATCTTGGACGACCTCATTTCATTACTGGACGAAGTTGACGAATCTAAGCCACCCACCGCTAGGCAGAAGAGCTCCCTTATCCAGATAGATTCCAAGCTCGCAGACCTGCACAGGCGCTACAGCATGCTTCGCGAACTCCGCGTAGACATGTATCCCCTCCGCGAGGACTTTGAAGTTGAGGCTTATTCGCGTCGCCTGAATGCCCAGGCTTTTGCTTCCTGGGACGATGATGCCCGCTCATCGATGGAAAGCATCAAGTCCACCCTTCGGGCTATTATCGAGGACCAGCTGTGAAGGGGTCAGTCTTTAAGTGCTGCCCATGTCCACCGTCCGACCTAAAGCGGAACGCTGTGGGGCAGGTTCTAGCCTGCAAGAAAAAGCATGGCACCTGGTCTTACCGTCTAGATGCTGGACTGGATCCGCTAACTCAGAGGCGCCGGCGATCGTCGGCTGGAGGTTTCGCAACTAAAGAAGATGCTGAGGAGGCTCTCAGCCGCAAGATCACTGAGGTAAATGCCGGAACTTGGACTGATGATGGTAGGCAAACCGTGTCCGAGTATCTTGACCGTTGGCTGGCGCGTAAATCGCTGGCACTGAAGGCCACGACTGCCGATACATACCGGACTCACATAGAGAAGTATCTGAAGCCGGAACTTGGCCAGTACAAACTGCGCGAGCTACGCCCGGAGCACGTCTACGCGATGCTGGACGTCGTGGCAGTGGGCCGAAGCGCCGCCATGGTCCACAGAGTGCGCTCTACCCTGCGCACTGCCCTTGCGTCCGCCGTAAAGGAGCGCTTGCTGACTTGGAACCCTGCCCGTGAGCTGCAGATGCCAAAGGAGATCCGAAAGAAGGTTCATCCCTGGGAGCCCACAGAGATAGGCGCGTTTCTGGATGGCAACCAAGAGGATCGACTAATAGGCCTGTTCCACGTCATCGCCTACTGTGGGCTCCGGCGCGGTGAGGGCATCGGCCTCCGCTGGGATGACGTGGATCTAGTGAAGCGCACGCTGACCATCCGGCAGCAGATCGTCCAGGTAAACCGGAGCGCTTCCGAGGTCCCCTGCCCTTATTGCCGTACCGTCCATGGCGGCTTGAAGTTCGACAGCCCAAAAACGGAAGACAGCTCCGCGGTTGTTCATCTGGACGCCACCACAGTTGCCGTTCTACTTGGGCAGCAACTGCGCCAAGGTGACGAGCGTGCTCAGTGGGGCACCGCCTATGTCGACCACGGACTGGTGTTCGCGAAGGAGGACGGAAACCCGCTAGTGCCCAACGGGGTCTCCCGTCACTTCGAAGACCTTCAGTTAGGCATCACCGTCCCGGCCGATCCAGCAAAGCCAGACGGCGCACGGCGGCCGGTAAGGAAGGTGCGCCTGCATGATCTGCGACACGGCACGGCTTCCTTGATGATCGCGGCCGGTGTCGATATTGCCATTGTGTCCAAGGTGCTCCGCCACTCAACTATCAAACTGACGGTGGACTCCTATGGCCACTTACTCCCTGGCGTGGGCGAAGACGCGGCTGACAAGCGCGCGGCACTCATCCCGCGGAACGCTGCAAGTAAAACCAGCGGCCACGGATTGGCCACAAATCAGGCCTGAGGGTGTGCGAAAGGCCGGCTGAATCAAACCTCTCGGATCGACTCAACCGGCCTCTGACCTGCATAAATGCAGGGCCTGCGCGGAAGGTAAGGGATTTGAACCCTTGGTACGGGGTTACCGCACACTGGTTTTCAAGACCAGCTCCTTAGGCCGCTCGGACAACCTTCCTCGCCTAGTAGTGTTTCATAGGGAGTTGGCTGTTCCAAAACATCACGTCTGTCCGGTCCCCGCCCCGGGGCCGGCGGACAAGCAAGAAACCGGGAGTTCGTCATGAAAGCCGTCTACATCTCAGAGCCAGGCGGGCCCGAAGTCCTCGAGGTCCGGGAGGTCCCTGCTCCGGTGCCGGGCGAGGGCGAAGTCCTGATCGACGTCGTGGCCGCAGGCCTGAACAGGGCAGATGTCCAGCAGCGACGCGGTTTCTACCCGCCACCCCCCGGGGCTTCAGAGATTCCCGGGCTTGAAGTGTCCGGCCGCATCGCCGCCTTCGGTCCGGGCGTCACCAAGGCATTCTCCGTGGGAGACAAAGTTGTGGCCCTCCTTTCCGGTGGCGGCTACGCCCAGCAGGTCGCGGTGTCAGCCGAGCAAGTGCTCCGGGTTCCCGACGGCGTGGACCTCATCACCGCAGCCGCCTTGCCCGAGGTTGCTGCCACCGTGTACTCCAACCTGATCATGACCGCCCAACTGCAACCCGGTGAGACGGTCCTCATCCACGGGGCAACGGGCGGCATCGGCACCATGGCCATCCAGTTGGCCAAGGCCTACGGCGCAAAAGTTGCGGCCACAGCCGGCACGGACGAGAAGGTTGGCACCGCCAAGGCCTTCCTGGGCGCCGACATCGCCATCAACTACACCGAAGAGGACTTCGCTGAAAGCCTTCGGGCACAAAACGGTGGCAAAGGCGCTGACGTGATCCTCGACGTCGTCGGCGCCAAATACCTGCAGCAAAACATTGACGCCCTTGCCGACTACGGCAGGCTCATCGTCATCGGGCTGCAGGGCGGGACCACGGCGGACATCAACCTTGGCCAGCTGCTCAGCAAACGGGCGGCCGTCATCGGAACAGCCCTCCGGCCCCGGTCCGTGGCCGAAAAAGGCATCATCATGTCTGCCGTGCGCGAGTCCGTATGGCCCATGATCACCGACGGCAGAATCCGGCCCCTGGTGGCCAAGTCCTTCCCGCTGCACCAGGTGCAGGAGGCGCACCGGTACTTTGACTCCGGCGACCACGTGGGCAAGGTCCTGCTTCTGCTCTGACCAGTCAATCCACCGCAGCGAGGAGTCCAATGTCCATCCGGCACAGTCTGCTGGCCCTGCTCCAGGACCGGCCGCGGTACGGCTATGAGCTGCGGGTCGAATTCGAGGACCGGACCGGTGCCGCCTGGCCCCTTAATATCGGGCAGGTCTACACCACCCTGGACCGGCTGGAACGTGACGGCCTGGTCAGCAAAGACGGCGACGACGGCGGTGGCCACGTCGTCTACAGCATCACTGCCGCCGGGGCCGAGGAAGTCGCGGCCTGGTTCGCGGGGGCAGTCGACCGGGGCAGTCCGCCGCGGAACGAGATCGCCATCAAACTCGCGCTCGCCGTAACCCTGCCTGGCGTTGACGCTTCTGAAGTGATCCAGTCACAGCGCGAAGTCTCACTCCGTGCCCTGCAGGAACACACGCAGGCCCGCAAGGCAGTCTCCGCCAACCAGCGACTGTCCGACACAGCCTGGCTTTTGGTCCTGGACTCCTTGATTTTCCAGGCCGAAGCGGAGGTGCGCTGGCTGGACCTTTGTGAAGCGCGGATGGTCCAGGCGCAGGGCAACGGGGGAGCGGTCTAGGTCCTCCGGTTCCAGGGGCGCGTCTGCGGGGCGTTTAGGAATGGTCGCCCGTCGCATGGCTGTGACCGCTCACCGCGGGCCAGGGTCACGCACGCGTGTACGGCCTTTACTTGTCGGTAGCAGTTGTTACTGTGCTGGAAGGCACGTGGCGAAGCGGTCCCCACCGCGGTTTTCGCCACAACAGCATTTCCCATCACCGCAGCAGTTCTCAAGGAGGAGATATGGGCAAGGTTCCTGACCAAACCGGACTCGCGGAAGGACTGGATCCCACACTGCCATCGCCGGCCGTGGATGATTCCGTTAGTGAGGCTGAAGAGCGTAACTGGACGCCGGCCAAGATTGGGCTCTGGGTGGCGATTTCGCTCCTTGGGGCGGTGGCATGGTTCATGGTCGCGTTGGTCCGTGGCGAAACAGTGAATGCCATCTGGTTCGTTTTCGCCGCGGTGTGCACGTACTTGATCGGCTACCGGTTCTACTCGAAGGTCATTGAGCGGTACCTGCTCAAACCGGATGACCGCCGGGCCACTCCTGCTGAATACAAGGCGGACGGCAAGGACTATGTCCGAACAGACCGCAACGTGCTCTTCGGCCACCACTTCGCTGCCATTGCAGGCGCTGGCCCGCTGGTAGGACCTGTCATCGCGGCCCAAATGGGTTATCTGCCGGGCACTATCTGGATCATCGTCGGCGTCGTCCTTGCCGGTGCTGTGCAGGACTACCTGGTGATGTTCTTCTCGATGCGCCGCGGTGGCCGTTCGCTGGGCCAGATGGCCCGCGAAGAACTTGGCCTCATTGGCGGGACCGCTGCGCTGATCGCCACGCTCCTGATCATGATCATCATTGTGGCCATCCTCGCGCTCGTGGTGGTCAATGCCCTTGGTGAGAGCCCGTGGGGTGTGTTCTCCGTAGGCATGACGATCCCCATCGCGTTGTTCATGGGCGTTTACCTGCGCTTTATCAGGCCCGGCAAGGTCATGGAAGTGTCCATCATCGGCTTCGTGCTCCTCATGGCCGCCATCATTGGCGGCGGTGCGGTGGCCGGCACCGAGTGGGGTGCGGCCTTCTTCCACCTGGACAAGGTAACCATTGCCTGGGGCCTCATCATCTATGGCTTCATCGCCGCGATCCTGCCCGTCTGGCTGCTCCTTGCGCCGCGGGACTACCTGTCGACGTTCATGAAGATCGGCGTGATCGTGATGCTCGCGCTTGCCATCATCGTGGTCCGTCCGGAAATCACGGTGCCGGCGTTCAGCGAGTTCGCCAGCCGCGAGAACGGGCCGGTCTTCTCCGGTGCACTGTTCCCGTTCCTGTTCGTGACCATCGCCTGTGGCGCGCTGTCAGGGTTCCACGCGCTCATTTCCTCGGGCACCACCCCCAAACTGATCGAGAAGGAGCGGCAGACGCGCTTCATCGGTTACGGCGGCATGCTGATGGAGTCCTTCGTGGCCATCATGGCGCTCGTAGCAGCGATCTCGATCGATCGCGGCATCTACTTCGCCATGAATGCTCCGTTGGCCCTGACCGGCGGCACCGTGGAGACCGCGGCGACCTGGGTGAACAGCCTGGGTCTGGCCAACGTGAACATCACGCCGGACGTCCTTGCCCAGACAGCGAAGGACGTGGGCGAGGAAAGCATCATCTCCCGCTCCGGTGGTGCCCCGACGCTTGCTGTTGGCTTGGCGCACATCATGCAGCAGTTCATCGGCGGACCCGGCCTGATGGCCTTCTGGTACCACTTCGCCATCATGTTCGAGGCCCTCTTCATCCTGACCGCAGTGGACGCGGGTACTCGTGTTGCGCGGTTCATGCTGCAGGACTCCATTGGAAACTTTGTTCCCAAGTTCAAGGAAGCCTCGTGGCGGCCCGGTGCTTGGCTGTGCACGGCCATCATGGTGGCAGCCTGGGGAGCGGTGCTGATCATGGGTGTCACAGATCCCTTGGGTGGCATCAACACCCTCTTCCCGCTGTTCGGTATCGCCAACCAGCTCCTCGCCGCGATCGCTTTGGCGGTATGCATGGCCATCGTGGCCAAGCGGGGCACCTTCAAGTGGCTGTGGATCGTCGCCGTCCCGTTGGCGTTTGCCGCCGTCGTCACCATCACGGCGAGCTTCCACAAGATCTTCTCGCCCGTCCCGGCCGTTGGATACTTCGCCAACAACCAGGCCTTCTCCAAGGCCCTGGCTGATGGCAAGACAGAATTCGGTACAGCCAAGACTGTCGCAGCCATGGAAGCAGTGATCCGGAATACCGCTATCCAAGGGTGGCTGTCCGTGATCTTTGTGGTGCTGAGCATCATCGTGATCCTCACCGCCCTCCTGGCCTCCTTCAAGGCTATCCGCGCAGGTGGGGGACAAGGGCACGAGGATCCAGCGGTGCCTTCCAGGGTCTTCGCCCCTGCAGGGCTGATCCCCACTGCGGCGGAGAAGGCTTTGCTCGCTGAATGGAACGCGCTACCCGTGGAGAAACGCACTGAGAAGGCCGGACACCACTGATGAACGCCATCGCCAAGGGCTTCCGGGGCTTCGCCGCCTACATGGGTTCGCTCATGGGTGCTGATGCCTACGCGAAGTACCTTGAGCATTTCGCCGCTACCGGTCATGCCGGTCCCGCCATGACCGAACGCGAGTTCTGGCGGGACCGGATGGACCGGCAGGACAGCAACCCGCAGGGAAGGTGCTGCTGACACCTGCGCCGGTGGTTGCCTGTTTCGCTACGAACGAAGTCCAAAAATGATGACTCGGACCTGGGTTCGCCCGAACCACATGAGAGTATGAACCAATGAGCGATCTGAACGACATTCAGCCCAAGGATGAGGCTTCGGACGACACCCCCGTGGAGGGCACCATGCTGGACGAGGGTGAGGCACAGGCCCCTGGCCAGCCGCAGACTCACGGGCAACCTGCGGACGATGCCAAGCCCAGGAGCGGTGGCCTCCACGAACTGGTGGATGAGCCTGCCAAGGTGATGCGGATCGGCACCATGGTCCGGCAGCTCCTGGAAGAAGTTAAGGCAGCACCGTTGGACGATGCTGCCCGCGGACGCCTGGCAGAAATCCACGAACGCTCCATCAAGGAACTCGAAGATGGGCTTGCGCCGGAACTCATCGAGGAACTGGAGCGCATCAGCCTTCCGTTCCCGGAGGAAAAGGCGCCTTCCGACGCCGAACTCCGCATCGCCCAAGCCCAGCTGGTGGGCTGGCTTGAGGGTCTTTTCCATGGGATCCAGGCCGCCATTGCGGCCCAACAAGCCGCCAAAGAACACGCAGCCGCCCAGATGCACCTGCGGCAGCTCCCACCTGGAACCGTCATCGCTCCCGGAATCGTTATCGGGGAAAATGGGCAACCGCAGCGGGCCGCCGCGCCCGGCGTTCCGCAGGGACGTCCCGAAGATCCCGACCACGGCCCGGGCCAGTACCTCTGAGCCTGGGGGTGGGTTTCTTTGGGGCCGTCCGGCAAGGGCGGAAAGACGATGTGGAGCTCGGCAAGGGCCTGTGGCGCCGCGCCCATGACCGCTTCCATCGGGGATTGGACCGGTACCACCAGGTACTGGAGGGCGTGGATGACGAGCAGTTGTACAACGAACTGGTGGTGATCGCCAATGAACTGGCCGGTTTGTCGCCGCGTGTCAGGGCTATTTGCGTTGAGGCGCAACGACGTTCGCCCAGTGACGGACTGGATGTTCCCGGCGCGCTGGCGGGCGTGCACCGTGCGCTGTCCAAGGCTGGGAACTCCCTTGCGACGACAGCGGAAGCTGCGGCAATGTTGAGGCTGGCGGTCGGCCCGGTGCCGGTGGGCGCGCTTTCGGTCCGTCGTCGCGCGGAAGCCGTCTTCGAGCAGGTCGCCGACGCTGAGCGGGAACTCTCCCAAGACGCATAGTGTGCAGCGTGCGCAACTACAGGCGTGCGCCTTTATTCCTCGGACGCAATAAGTTAAGCGCATAGCTGATCTGCGTAATAATTGGCGCTTTTCGATACGCCGTGCTGGCAGTATGGCAAACATGACTTCGTCACCAACACTTACTTTCAACGACGGCAACACCATCCCCCAGCTCGGCTACGGGGTGTGGCAAGTTGAAGACGATGTAGCCGAAAAGGTGGTGCGCCAGGCTTTCGAGGCCGGGTTCCGCCACATCGATACCGCCAAGATCTACGGCAACGAGGCTGGCGTCGGCCGTGCCATTGCCTCCTCCGGCCTTTCCGCCGAAGAAATCTTCATCACCACCAAGCTGTGGAATGCCGACCAGGGCTACGAGTCCACGCTGCAGGCTTTCGAGGAATCCATGGATCGCCTCGGCCTGGAGACCCTGGACCTCTACCTCATCCACTGGCAGCAGCCCAAGCAGGAAAAGTACGTTGACACCTGGAAGGCCCTTATCGAGCTCCAGAAGCGCGGCCGGGTCAAGTCCATCGGTGTTTCCAACTTCACCAAGGAAGGCCTGCAGCACATCATTGATGAGACCGGCGTAGTGCCGGCCATCAACCAAGTGGAGCTGCACCCGTTCTTCAACCAGTCCGAGCTGCGCGAGTTCAACGCGTCCAAGGGCATCCTGACCCAGGCGTGGTCCCCGCTGGGCCAGGGAGGCGAGCTGTTGGAGAGCGCCACCATTGCTGAGATCGCTACCAAGCACGACGCCACGCCGGCACAGGTGGTCATCGCCTGGCACCTGGCCATCGGCAACGTTGTCATCCCCAAGTCGGTCACCGAGTCACGTATCCGGGAGAACTTCGCCGCCCTGAACGTCACGCTGGACGCTACCGACGTCGAGGCCATCAACGGCCTGGACCGCGGCGCTGAGGGCCGCATCGGTCCGGACCCGGCAGTCTCCGACTTCGCCTGACATCCGCCCTTTCCCGGGTAAGCCAAAGGCAGGACGCTCTGTGAGCGTCCTGCCTTTGTCCTTAGCGCATGAAGTCCCTGCGCCCGTCCGTCGGGTTTCCTGTTGCGATGGAGTGCAGGGCCTTCCCGCGCTTGCCGGATATTGCTCCGGCAGGCCTACATGATGCCGGTGGGTACCAGCAGGGCCCAAGCCAGTGCCGGGGCAACCAGGACGACTCCACCGGCGTACATCATCAGCTGCTTGTATACGCGCTGGCGGTCGTGCTCCCGTGCGTTGGCCACCACCAGTGCGCCGTCAGTGGAGAACGGCGAAACGTCTACCACCGTGGCTGCAATCGCCAGGGCCGCGACCGTTCCGGAAGCGCTGAGTGAGCTGGTGGCCAGCAGGGGCCCCGCCAGCGGGATGAAGGCGGTCAGCAGGGCGGTGGACGAGGCGAAGGCCGATCCGACGCCAATGACGTAGCAGAGGACCAACGCGATCAGAAGGGGTGCGCCCAGGGCGAGTGCCTGCTCGGCGAGGGTGTCGATGACGCCGACGTGCTGGAGCAGGGAGACGTAGGTGATCATGCCGGCCACCAGCAGGACGGTGGACCAGGAAATGCCACCGATGAACGTCTGGTGCTCCTTGATGTTTACCAGTGCCAGGAGAAGTCCGGCGGACAGGGCAACGAAGCCGATGGGCATGTGGAAGCCCAAAGTGCACACGAGGATTGCCAGGATCAGGGCCAGGGTCAGGAACTGCTGTCCATTGGGGCGTCCGATCCGCGGGGTGTCCAGCGCGGAGTACTCGTTGGCGTGCTTGTCCCGGAGTTTGCCCAGCAGCCCAAACAGTACGATCGTCAGCGCCGAAAGAATGAAGTTCAGGGCGAAGCTTGCCAGGAACAGTGACCCCTGGTCGATCGGGAAGCCGTTCTTCATGGCGATGTCGTGAACCAATACGCCAGCCACGGACAGGGGCGAGAAACCGCCGGCATGTGCGCCATTGATGACGAAGGCCCCCATGAGGACGGGATGGATGCGCGACTCATAGGCCAGCCCCAGCGCCGCCGGAGCCAGAAGTGCCACAGCTGCGGGGGAGAACGTGCCCAATGAAGTCAGGGCTGCGGTCATGAGGAAGAAAACCCAAGGCAGCAGCATGGTCTTGCCGCGGACCAGGCGGACGCATGTCTGCACAATGATGTCGATGGAGCCATTCCGCTGCGCCATGCTGAAGAAGTACGTGACGCCGATGATCGTCAGCACGATGCTGGCCGGGAACTCTTCCAGGATTTCCTTGTCGGACATGCCAAGGACGAAATAGCCGACGCCGAAGGAAGCAACCAGCCCCATCACACCGATGTTGAGCGGCCACTTGGTTGCCACCACGAACATCACCACCAGGATGATGAGCGGGATGATCTGCGTTGCGGTCAAGGTCGGCTCCGATCCCGAGGCCGCCGCAGGGCTGCCAAGGACACCTCCGAACAGGAGGGCGGCAAGACCCAAGACGGTGATGGCGACAGCCGTCACCAGCAGGATACGACGGCGGCGATTGGGCCGCGCTTCAACTGTGGGGCTTGGTGCAGTCTTTTCTGCGGTGTTAGTCATGGTGCTCTCTCTTCATCGAGTAGCGCTGGCTGTTCAGCGGGTAGCGCCGGCAAGTGAGGCGTCGACGGTGTTGTCGAGCGTCTCGGGGAGGTGGATGGTGGTGGTTGCGATGGTGCGGGCTGTCCGATCCACGCCAATGATCAGGGAACCGTCCTTTTCCTCGCTCCATGTCTCGATCACGCCGGCCGGCGTCCGCAGCTTCAGGGTTGGCCGAAGGCCGTGCTCGGTGATGTCGTACAAAACGGTGCCTGGTGTGCGGGCTGCGAGCGTCAGTGCGATGCTTCCCGTGATGGCGAGGGCGGGGTGCGGCTTGCCCATGGAGAGCATCATGACGCTGACGTCGCTGCCGGCGTCGGACTGGGCCGGCGGGGCGACGATGGCGACTTTCGGGATGGCCCGTGCCGCTTCGCTGGTGGACGCGGCGAGCCCCATGCGGACTGCTGCTTGGCGTCGAATCGTCTCGAGCGTCTCCAATTGCAGTTGGACGCCGGCCAACCAGTTGTCGTAGCGCTCAGGGTCCAGGCCGAGCTCTTCGGCCCGGACGATTACTACCGGCGCTCCGGCGTCGACAAGCGAAGCAGTCCAGCGTGTCCCGCCTGCAGTGATCGTCTCCGTCGGGGAGCCGGTGGGAAGAAGCTGGCCCGTGGTTTTACCGGCAGGGTCCTGGAAACCAAGGCCCACCCGATATCCGGGGAACGGAACGCCGGGCATCTCTGCCTGCGGGACGATCGGGAGGGCCCCGGCCGGGGTGGATACCCGCTGGATGATGATCTGGCCTGTGTTGGTATTCCGCGTGACGATCCGGGTGATGTCCCCGGCGGGTGTGACCCAGCCCTTCTCGATGGCATACAAGCCCACCACGGCCGAGCAGTTGCCGCAGTTGCTGCCCCAGTCCACGGTGGCTTCTTCAATTCCCACCTGGGCGAAGGTGAACTCGACATCCACGTCGTCGTCCGCTGGGCGGCGAACGATCATCGCTTTGCTGGTTGTCGACGTCGCGCCGCCCACACCGTCGATTTGCCGGTGGTCGGGGCTGCCAAACAGCCGCGGGAGCAGCGCATCCGGACTGGTTTCAGTCTCACCGAATTGCCCGCTTTCGAAGACCCAGCATTTGCTGGTGCCTCCGCGCATCCATTCCGCTTCGATGTTCATGGTCAGTTCCTTGCTTCTCTGTCGCCCAGGCTCGTTCAAGGGCATACTTCGAGATTGAGGCACATCACATTTGAAGACAATGTTGGATATCTTGGGTGGGATGAAGCAATGCTTCATTCACCAGCGGATCAGTCCTGAATGGGCGGTGGAGGAGGCGTTTACACCCGCTGGAAACCCGTTTATCCTGTGGTATCGACGGCAGCCTGTATAGAATGAACGAATTCCTAGGAAGGGTGAACTGTTGCTTAACGATGAGGGCCAGGATCTTTTTGATATTCGACGGCTCGCGCTGCTGGTCGAGGTTGTTGAGCAAGGTTCCATCACCGCGGCCGCGGATCTCATGCTTTACTCTCCCTCGGCGGTTTCCCAGCAGCTGAGGAAACTGGAACAGGAAGTGGGGCAACCGCTCCTCAACCGCCGCTCACGTGGGGTGGTGCCTACAGAAGCGGGCCAAGTGCTGGCTGGCCACGCCCGCAAGATCGTTGGCCAGATGCGTGCGGCCCAATCGGACCTGGACCAAATCGCTGGACTCAAGCGCGGGTCGCTGACAGTTGGAACCTTCCCTACCCTTGCCGGATCCTTCCTCCCGGTAGTCATCAGGGCGTTCAAAAAGCGCTACCCGGCAATTGGCCTGTCCGTGCGCAGTGCGCGTTTCGATGACCTGGTATCGGACCTGCAGTCCGGCGTCACTGGCCTGTGCCTCCTCTGGGACTACCCGTGGAACAGATTCCAGGACGACTCGATTCGGGTCACTGAAGTCTTCCAGGAGAGCACGGTGATCCTGGTGTCCCGGGGACACCCCTTGGCGGGGCGCGAAGAGATCCGGATGGAGGAGCTACGCAAGGAATCCTGGATCGTTCGGGCGGAGGCCCACCCCGTGGTGGAAGTGCTGCAACGTTCAGCCCACGAAGCCGGGTTCGAACCAACCATCGGCTTCCTGGCCAACGACTACCAGGAAGCCCAGGCCATGGTGAGCGTGGGGATGGGCGTGGCGATGGTGCCCAAAACCGCCGTCGCACTCCAACACCCTGACGTAAGGGTTATCAGCTTGGGTTCCGCCGCACCTTTGCGTCGGGTACTGCTGGCCCAACGCCAGGACAAGGTTTACGCACCGGCGGAAGTGGCCTTCCACTCCACCCTGCTGGAGATAGCGCGTGAGCGCGCGGGGGATTACCTGTAGCCGAGGGGCTTGCTGCGTCGGCCTACCGCCGGGACATGTTAAGGATGACCCGATAGCCGTCCGCGGGCCATTCTTCTTCCACTATGCATACTTCGTCCGTGCCGCCTCCGTCGGGGTCGTTTTCTTTGATGCAGCCGTCCTCTGACAGCTTCGATTTGCTGACGTCCATCCCTATGCGGGTGGCAACGTCGTTGAGGCTGACGGGATGATCAACCCTCCACTCGGCCCGGAGTTTAATGCAGGCGGTGTCGATGGAGAGACAGCCGGCCTCTACCTTCGGATCGCTCCGGTGCGTGAGAACCCAGTCGCCCTCCGGTGCATTGTCGGCCGCGGCCATGACAGCTTTGGCCTTCTCGGCGTGGCTCCCACCGCCGTTGATGGAGTTGACCAGGGCGGAGCACCCCGCGAACAGGAGGATCAGCACGAAAATGCCGATGCCACCGAGAATCCACCCGAGTTTGCTCTTCTTTTTGGGCTGTAGCGGGCCGTACTGCTGTGGTGGGCCGTCCTGCTGTGGCGGGTCGTACTGCGGGCGCTGCTGGTGATGCTGGCCGGGAAACGGTTGAGGTGGCGGATGTCCGTACGGTTCCATGCAGTGAATGTCTCCTGGGTCGTCGTCAAGGACAGTAGTTGTCGAGGCTGATGACAATGGCGCCTTGCCCGTCCTCCAAGACAGCGTAAGGGTTCATGCGCGCTGTCATGCCTCCCGCCGTCGGCCTCGAAGTGTTTCTGCCCGCAGTTGTCCCTAAACTGTGGCAGGAACCCCTCTCGGCAGTTGCCCGGAGGAGCCCCCGGGCGCATACGCCCAGTTCACCAGCACAGACCGGACGGAGCCTGCATGGCGGTGTTTGACGCATTGGAGCGGCAGATCGTGGCTGCCCTGCAACTGGATCCCAGATGTCCCTGGCGCAAGATGGCCGCCGTGCTGGGGGAGGCCGAGCGGACCGTCGCCCGACGCGGATCGCAGTTGCTGGAGTCCGGTGCCGTAGCGGTAGTGGGGATCAGGCCGAGGCCCGCGGTGGTGTTGGTGGAGATGCGGTGCCTGCCCGGGACAGTGCGCGCAGCCGCGAATGCACTTTCCCAGCGCGGTGACACCACGTTCGTCTACACCACAACGGGCACGGGCGACTGCGTGGCCGAAGTCCTCACCGAAACGGGCCGGATGGGGGACGTCCTGTCAGATGAACTCCCATCCACCATTGGGCTCAGGGATTCGACCAGCTATCCGGTGCTCCGATACTTCCGCACGATTCGCGGCTGGCGGCCGGAAGTCCTTCCGGCAGATAAGGCCGAGGCGTTGCGTTCGAACCTCGCGCAGGACTCCGGCATCCTGGTCAGGCAGCAGCACATGAGCCGCCAGGATAACGAACTCATCGACGCACTGTGCGCTGATGGCAGGATGAGCTTCGAAGCGCTGGGGCGTCGGGTAGGGGTGTCGGAGGCCACCGCGCGGCGGCGAAGCGAATGGCTGCTGACCAACAACCAGGTCCATGTGCGGGCGATTGTTGAGCCTGCGTCCTTTGGCCTGTCTGTTGAGGCGCTGCTCTGGATCAGGGCTTCGCCGCAGCACGTTGAGCGTGTAGGAAAGAGCCTCGCTGAACTTCCCACGGTCCGGTATGCAGCCGCGATCGCCGGCAATTACCAGATCATGGCCGACGTCACTGTGGAGGACATGTCCTCCCTTTACCGTTTCATCACGGACTCAGAGTGGGCCCAGGAGGCCACCGGCGTGGACGTGTCGATCCTGCTGGACGCGCGAAAGCGCGGGGGACGGGTCATGCGCTCGCCGTGGTAACAGGCTCGGCTTTCACAACAGGCGCGACGGCGGCGTACCGGGTCCGCTGCTCGAAGGCGTGGCCGTAGCGGAGCAGCTGCATATCCGTGTAGTGGTTGCTGGCCAACTGGAGGCCGATGGGCAGCCCGGAGGAACTGAATCCCGCCGGCACACTGAGCACAGGAAGGCCGGTGGCCGAGAGGAGGCAGGCCGATCGCATCCAATCCAGATAGGTCTCGGAGGGTACGCCGGCAACGTCCAAGGGATATCGGAGGGCGGCGTCGAAGGGGAGCACCTGGGCGCACGGGCTGGCGAACAGATCGTATCGGCCAAAGAAGTCCTGGATGCCACGTTCCAACCGGGTCCGGGCTGCCGCCGTTTCAATGAGGTCCCGGGCCGTCAACGCGAACCCCTTTTCCACATTCCAGTGCACTTCAGGCTTGATCACGTCCCCCGCGCGGGCCAGGAGGGGCCCCAGGCCAGCAGCGAAGTCCATGGCGCGCGTGTTGCCAAACACCAGGTCCGCTTCGCTGAAATCGGGAGTCGCTTCTTCCACGATCGCCCCGAGCTCCTCGAAAACGGAAAGCTGCCGTTCCAGATGTTCCACGATTTCGGGCTCCACAGGCACGCCGATGCCAAAGTCGCGGGACCAGCCGATCCGCACGCCGCGCATGTCCGTCTCCATGCTGGAGCGGAAAACCTCAGGATCCAGGCCCTCAGGGTGCGGAACCCGCGGATCCTTGCCTGCCGTGACGGACATGAACAACGCAATGTCCTCCACGCTCCGGGCCATCGGTCCGGTCCTTCCCAGCCACGCGAAGGCGTTGACATCGGACGGCATGGGGATGACCGCCGTCGACGGCCTGAAACCCACCACGTTGCAGAAGGAAGCCGGGATGCGCAGCGAACCGCCCATGTCGCTGCCGTCGCCGATGCTTTGGACGCGGGAGGCTACGACGGCGGCCACCCCGCCGCTGCTGCCTCCGGCACTCAGGGTTGGTGCGTAGGGATTGGTAGTGGTGCCGAAGAGGTCGTTGAACGTGTGCGAGCCCGCGCCGAACTCGGGAACATTCGACTTCCCTGTGCTGACCACGCCGGCTGCCTTGAGCCGCGCGATGATGAGGTCGTCGGCGTCGGGTACGAAGTCGCGCAAGGCGAGGGAGCCCTGGGTGGTGCGCATCCCGGCGGTGTTGTTCGTGTCCTTGTGCGTCATGGGCAGGCCGTGGAGGGGCGGCAGGTCAGCCCCCGAAGCCGTCAGCTGGTCGGCGCGATGGGCCAACTCCTGGGCGCCGTCGGCGTCCAGGGTCACCACGGCGTTGATCACGGGGTTCACTTCGGCAATGCGGTCCAGGTGATCGGCCAACGCTTCCCGCGCCGAGATTTTCTTCCCCCGGATTGCTGCGGAAAGTTCGACGGCGGACAGCTCGCCAATGGTGTCGGACATGGTGCTCCTTTGCTGGATGTCTACTGCCTGAAAGTGTGCAGGGTCACACCGAGGTAGGGAAGCCTCGATCGAGTGATGGCAAGCTTTGACCGATTCGGCCATTCATGTGGCTGATTCCGTCAGCTCTTGTGTGTGATCCGGCTCATAGCAGAAGGTGTTGGTAACCCGCTGGCCGATCTGGTCGGAGGGTAAGGATTAGCCCTACGGCGCCGCATACCGCACAGCGTGGTTCGGTCACGGAGTTGCCGCGGGGCCAACACCCGGAGGTTCCTTTGTTCCAACCCCTGGCACTTCAACCCCTCGCCCCCACTGACTCCACCGACATCATGGCCATCGCCAACAATCCCGTGCTGTGGATCTGCGTGGCCGGCGTCTTCGGCGTCATCATCATCCAATCCGTGATCTTCATGAAAGCGGCGCGACGCGCAGCCCCCTCCGTGGACATGAGTACGCAGGACATCAAAACCTCATTCCGTTCGGGCGCCGTATCGGCCATTGGCCCTTCCCTGGCTGTCTCCCTTGTAGCCATTGCCCTCCTGGGCCTTTTCGGAGCCCCGGCGGTCCTGTCCCGTATCGGCCTGATCGGCTCCGCGGCCTACGACGTTTCGGCCGCCGGCATCGCAGCAGGGTCCATGGGCGCCAAGCTTGGGGACGCCACTTATACGCAAAGTGTCTTCGCCGTCGCGTTCTTCGCCATGAGCATCGGCGGAGCCATGTGGATGCTCGCCACCCTCATTCTGACGCCGCTGCTGCGCAAAGGCGACGCCAAGATCCGCTCCATCAACCCCGCGGCCATGGCCATCGTCCCGGCGGCGGCACTGATCGGAGCTTTCTCCTGCCTGGGGCTCACCGAGTTGCCCAAGTCCGGCATCCATGTGCTGTCCTTCATCGGCTCCGCGGCCGTTATGGGGACCTGCCTCCTGCTGGCCAAGAAGTTGGGCAAGAGCTGGCTGCGGGAGTGGGGTCTCGGGATTTCCATCGTCATCGGCCTGGCCGCCGCTTATCTGGCCGCCGGCGCCTGAGCCGGCCCGCCGCCGTCGTCCTCCACACCGGCACCTGACCCGGGCACGAAAGGAACACCCCATGTCTTCCATCACCTCTGATCCCACCACCAGCACCGCCTCCATGGCGGACTTCAACCGCACCACGTCCCGCTGGGGCCAAATCACCATGATCGCCGGCCTGCTGATTTCCGTTGCCGGTCCGCTGTACCTTGTCTTCGCCACCGGCCTCGATATTGGACCGGCGCAGCTCTGGGTCGCTTTTGCGGCCGTCGCTGCAACGTTCGGCATCATCTGGATCGTCGAGCCGCTCACGTACTATCCGATCCTGGGGCCAGCCGCGATGTACCAGGCGTTCATGATCGGCAACATCTCCAACAAGCTCCTGCCTGCCGCGCTGATCGCCCAAACCAACATCGGCGCAAAGCCGGGCAGCAAGCGGGCTGAACTGGCCGCCGTCGTCGCCATCTGTGGCGCCGCGGTAGTCCACCTGACCTCGCTGGCGATCTTTGTTGGGCTCCTGGGCACGTGGTTGATCAGCGTCATCCCGCCTTCGGTTTTGATGGTCACCCGCTTGTATGTGCTGCCCACAGTGCTGGGTGCCGTGCTGGTCCAGGCCATCGTGTCCATGAAGCAGCCCCGCACCACCGTGTTCGCCCTGCTGGTCTCGGCCGTCGTCGTGTTCGTGGTGTTGCCGCTGGTGCCGTCACTCGCCATGGTTTCCACCGCCATCGCCGTTCTGGGGACCATCCTGTTGGCCTGGTTCTTCCGCAGCAAGGCCACCATCGCTGAGGCGAAGCCCATCCACATCGAGTAGCAGCAGCCCACAGAACAGAGCCATCACCCGCGAAGGAAGACAGGACAAATGACAGCCACAGCTACCGCCCCCGCCCTCGATGCCAGCCAGACCGCCAAGCTCCACGAGTTGTACCGGCACCTCCACGCACACCCGGAGCTGTCCATGCAGGAGTTCGCCACCGCCACCCTGATCGAGGAGCAGCTGGACGGGCTCGGCATCGAGCACTTCCGCTGCGGAGGAACCGGTGTTGTGGGCGTCCTGCGGAACGGCGACGGACCGGTGGTGGCCTTCCGCGCCGACTCCGATGGCCTTCCCATCGAGGAAGCAACCGGCCTCGACTATGCAAGCACGGACACTGGCACGCTCCCGGATGGCACGGTGGTTCCCGTCATGCACGGTTGCGGCCACGACACGCACGTGGCCAGCCTGTTGGGTGCCGCCGAAGTGCTTACAGACAACCGGGACGTCTGGTCAGGAACGCTGGTGCTGATCTTCCAGCCCGGCGAGGAGACTGCAGCCGGCGCGCTTGCCATGCTCGACGACGGACTATGGGACAAGGCGCCGAAGCCGGAAGTGGTGTTCGGGCAGCACGTCATGCCACGTCCGGTGGGCACTGTCGCGATCTCCAGCGGACCGGTTGCTGCCATGGCCGATTCACTCAGGGTCACCGTACATGGGCAGCAATCACACGGCTCACAGCCGCAGGATTCCATTGATCCGATCGTCATGGCCGCACACATGGTCACCCGGTTGCAGGGGATCGTGTCCCGCGAGCTCGACCCGCGGAAGTCCGCCGTCGTCACCGTTGGGACCTTTCATGCCGGCCTTAAGGAGAACATCATTCCGGCCTCGGCCGAGTTCACGCTTAACATTCGCACGTTCGACGAGGACGTCCGTCGCCAGGTCCTTGCCGCGGTCCGTCGCATCGTTACGGCCGAGGCCGCCGCGTCAGGTGCACCCGGGCCGGACATCGAGGAAATGTACCGTTTCCCGCAGTGCTTCAACGACCCCGACGCCGTTCCTCCCGTGCTGGAGGCGCTGCGGCTGGCGTTGGGGGCCGAGTCGGTGGAAATCACTCCTCCGATGATGGGCAGCGAGGACTTCGGGCACCTCGGCACTGCGATCGGTGTTCCGTCGGTGTTTTGGATGTTCGGTGGGACGCCGGTTGCCGGGCTTGAAGGGCCTCTCCCGGTCAACCACTCGCCCTTCTTCGCTCCCGAGCTGGAAGGTTCACTGGCCGGGGGAGTCTCTGCCGCCGTCGCGGTTTTGTTGTCCCGGCTCGGGAACTGAGGGACGCATGCGCCGGGCTGCCTGCGCATAGTCTGCTGCTCCAACCCAGCCAGCTGCAGGCACGAAAAAGGCGCGCCCGTTCGCTGAGCGCGCCTTTCCCGTGATGTCTTGTCAGTCCTTGAAAGCGTCCTTGACCTTTTCGCCGGCCTGCTTCAGATCGCCCTTGGCTTGGTCAGTCTGGCCCTCAGCCTTCAGGCTTTCGTCGCCGGTGGCGTTGCCTGCAGCTTCCTTGCCCTTGCCGCCTGCCTTTTCGGCAGCGTTCTCAATCTTGTCGCCCAGTCCCATGGTGTTTCCTCCTCTGGTTCGGCAGCCGATCGTGTTCGGCTGCCTCCATACTAAGCAGTCTTAGTATCTGGTTGGCAAGTCTGGTAACTCGAAGCCGCGGTCAATGAAGACCTGCGTCGGGCTACTTGGCGGCTGACATGCCCGGTTGCAGGGTGTATTGCTTGGGCAGCTTCAGGGACCGTTCGGCCATCACGTCCCGCAGCTGGTCCGGGTAGTCGGTGATGACGCCGTCCACGCCGTCGTCCATGAGTTTGCGCATCGTTGGTTTGTCATCGACCGTCCATGGGATGACTTGCATTCCCTTGGCGTGGGCGCGGGTCACCATGTCGGCGTTCACGTAGGGTACGTAGCCAGGGTCTGTGACGGTGCCGTTCTGTGGTGTGCCGTGGACGGGAGAGATAGCGTCGAAGCCGAGGGAAGCGGCAGCGTCCACCAGGTCCCCGCCGAAGTCGTCCGCGTCGATTCCGCCGAGCCAGGGGGATTTGCCCGGTTGTCCGGCCTGGAGGAAGTCCTTGTTGGTCAGTGCGACGGTGCGGATGCCGGGCTGGCGTTCCTTCACCAGGCGCAGCGAGCCCCAGTCGAAGCTTTCGATGGAGACGCGTTCTGCCATGTGTGCTTTGTTGATTTCGCGCAGGGCCACCTCGACGAACTGTTCGCGCGGGGCGGTCTCTTCGGGTGCGCCGGCTTCGACCTTGGTTTCGATGTTGAACTTGACCTGGCTGGCCCGGTAACGGTTGGCGAGGTCGAATACTTCGGCGAGGGTGGGCATCTTCGCACCCGGGGAGGGCTGTTGGCCGGGGAACTGGGGCAGTGTCTGGGAGCCGCAGTCCAGGCTGCGGACCTGGTCGAAGGTGAGGTCCTTGATGTACTTGCCGACGTACGGGTAGGACGGGTCACCCGGGGTGACGGGTGCGGTGTCTTTGCATTTCTGGCCGCTGATCTTCCGGTCGTGGGTGATGACCTCCCGGCCGTCCTTGGTGATCTGCAGGTCCATCTCCAGGGTGGACACGCCGGTCTCGATGCCCTTGGCGAAAGAGGCGAGCGTGGATTCGACGGTCAGGCCGATGCCGCCGCGGTGCGCTTGCAGGTCAAAGTGGTTGTCGGTGCCGTGGGGGTTGGTGTCCGAGGCGTGGGCCGGGAGGGATGTTCCCAGGGCGAGGCCGGCGGTAATGGCGGCCGCGGTCAGCAGCTTCGTGTATTTCATGGGTTCTCCAAAGTGGGTCGGGTGGCGCCTAGTTGCGCTTGTTGTCGTGGCCTTTGTGGGTGATGTTGGCGATGGCGCCGGTCTGTTCGTTGAGCAGGACGTTGTCGTTGCGTTCGTGGTGGAAGTTGAACATGGCGTTCATGGTTCCGGCGGCGGCGTCCGCTGAGGCGTCGCCGATCTGGCCGGTATGCCAGTTGTCTTCGATAAAGCGCAGGATCGAGGCCTGGTCGGTTTCGTTGTGGTCCACGAAGTTTTTCTTGGCATAGGGGGAGATGACTACGAGCGGTTGGCGCGGGCCGGGGCCGCAGCGGTCAGCGTACCCGCCGGCGATGGGGACGCCGTTGGCCGCGGCGTTCTGGCACCAGGCGGCGTCGTCGGGGCTGTTGGAGGCGTTCTTGGGCTGGGCGGCGACGTGGTCGTACCAGCCGTCGGAGTCGTCGTAGGCGAGAACGACGGCGGTGCTGTCCCAGTTTTTGGACTGCTGGATCTCGTTGACGGTCTTGGTGATGAAGTTCTGCTCATCGACCGGGTCTGAGTATGAGGCGTGGCCGTCCTGGTAGTTGGAGGCTTTCAGGAAGGACACGGCGGGCATGTTGTCGCTGTTGACGACCTTGGTGAAGTCGGTGAGGTCGTATTGGTGGTTCGCCTGGCCGTTGTGCCCGATTTCCGCGTCGGAGGCTGGGGCCAGGTGGTGGGGGTTGGCAGTGGAGGCGTAGTACTGGAAGGGCTGGTGGTGGGGGTTGTAGTCCGTGCTGGAGACTCCGGCGACGTTGTTATGGGTGCTCTTGCAGGCAGCGGGCGTCGTTGCGGTTGCCGCGGCGGTGGGTGCGAAGCCGCCCTGGAACCAGCCCCAGGACACGCCCTGGTCGTTGAGCAGGTCGCCGATGTTCTTGCCGGTCATGCCGGCGAGGTTGCTGGTCTTGGCGTGGCTGTTGTTGGAGCAGTCGTCGTAGACCGGGTCCGGGTCATTGATCATGGTCCCGACGCCGTTGGAGTCGGGGACGCGGACCGTGTAGTCGCTGGCGGTGGGGTTCACAGGCTGGCCGGCTGCCGTGAATTCCTTGACACCGTGGGTCTGGCCGGAGACCAGGTTCAGCGCGCCGGGGGTGGAAGGCCCGAAGACGGTGCTGAAGTGGTTGTCGCTCATGGCGTATTTCTGGGCGTAGTTCCAGATCCCGGTGACGGTGTTGCCGTCGTAGTAGTCCATGGTCAGCCCGGGGCGCCCGTACTGGTTCGGTGCACATGCATCCTTGCTGGTGAACTCCACGAACTTATCCATCAGCCCGCCGTTGTACGCCTTCTGTTCGGCGGTGTACTCATGGTCCTGGTCGCAGGTGACGGCCTGCATCGGGGACAGCCGCGCCGGCTGGACCGAGTTGGGGTTGTTCGGAGCCAGCAGGCCAGCTTTGGCGAGAGTATTGATTTCCTTCGGTGTGTCCTCGGATGCCTTGAATGCGGCAGCCGGTGTGCCGGAGCCCTGCTGGGCCTCGCCCGGAATGTTCGCCGCGTTGGGGTACGTCGCGAAGTAGTGGTCAAAGGAGACGTTCTCCTGGAAGAGCACCACCACATGCTTGATCGGCGTGGCGGTATCGCCCTGGGCTTTAAGGGCGGTGGCCGGGGCCACGCCGAATCCGACCAGTCCGGCCGCCAGGGCTGAGGCGGCGAGGGCGGCCGCGCCGGTCGCGGCGGCCACTCGTTTGCGGGTAACGGGTGCCTGAATAGGCATGGGGTATCCAATCGTTCAGTTTGGGTGTGGATTGCCGCGGGGCGGCGGGTCTTGGGGGTGTTACTTGGCGGGTGCGACGTCGGCTTCGTACGTGAGGATTTCGGTGCCGTTGCCTTCTTCGCCGTTGTCCGGGGCGACCTTCATGGTGAGGTGGTTCCCGTCGGCGGTCATCTTGAACGGGTTGCGGGTGGCCACGTGCCCGGCGGTGGACCATCGCTGGAACGGCACCTCGCGGGATACCTCGTGGGATTTGAGGTCAATCATGGCCATGCCGCCAAGTTCGTAGGTTGCCGTGGTGCCGCCTGCAGCGGGGGTCTGCGGGAGGTTGGTTACCCCGGCGCAGAGCATTTTGGCGTTGGGGACGTACTGGCAGTCCTGGTAGTCGATGAAGTAGTTCGGGTTCTCCCAAGTGGACAGTTGCTTGCCCTGGAGGTTCCATTCGGCGAACCGGCGCGAGCCCCAGGTGTTGCCGACCAGGTGGCCGGTCTGCTTGTCCAGGACGATGCCACCGAAGTGGTCTTTGACCTCGAACTGCTTGTGCACAGCCAGGGTCGTGGCGTCGACCTTGTAGATGATGGCGCTGCTGTTGGGTCGGTATTGGGCGACTGGAACCCAAACATTGGTTCCGTCAAAGTCGATGCCGCCGGGGTGGTACATGTCGCCCTCGCCCAGGATGATGTCTTGTTGCAGGTTCCCGGACCGGTCCATGACGAACAGGTGGCCGATGCCCTTGCCAGGGGTGCGGTCGTAACCGTCCTGCGGTGCCGTGTATTTGACGGTGGGTTCCGTGATCTGCACGGCAGAGAGGAAGATGTGGTCCTGGGTGTAGGCAATTCCTTCGGTGTGATAGGTCGGGAAGTTCAGCTTCAACTTGGAGGTCTGCTGCCAGGCGGTGTTTCGGTCGACGTGGTTGAAGGCGTCGGCCAGTGCGGTATCCGTTTCGTGGTGGGTTCCGGTTTCCGCGGGGCTTGCGCCCTTGCCCGGTTCATTGGCCTGCGCTGCCGTGGTGCTGGCGATCGCCGCTGCGGCAAGTATCAGGGACGCGACCGTTGTGATGGCGCGCCGGGTGGTTTTGGAGCTCATGGGGGCCTCTTAAGGTTGGGGTCTCAACAGGAACTCCCAAGTTACTTATGGGTAATTAACCGGAAGTGGCGCGATGGTGAACAGCGCCCATCTGAAGGGTGGAACCACGGCAGTACGGGCACGTGGGAGGTCGCTCCACGTCAGGCTTACGGGCCTTAGGCAGCAAAAAGCCCCGGCCAGTCCTAAAGTAAGGGCTGGCCGGGGCTTGCTCAGAGCTTCCTATCAGAATCGAACTGATGACCTTTTCATTACGAGTGAAACGCTCTACCGACTGAGCTAAGGAAGCACCGCGTTCATCACCGGTTTCCCGGGCGATCACGCAAGACATAACTGTAATAGAGGCAGCGCGCCCGGGTCAAAACGAGGGCGGAGGCGGCCGTTGCGGGGATGTTCACCCGCATGTCGGGCCGGGTTCAGGCTGCGGTCTCCCGGCGGCCTGAAGCTGGGGAACCAACCGTGCCACGCACACAAGCCGAAGGAGCCGCCCAATGACCGGGGACGCATTGATCACGGACGCCAGCCACACACCCAACAGGCTGCGGCTCGCGGTGGTGGACATGGTGGGCACCACCATCACCGACGACGGCCGTACGGAGCGGGCCATGTCCCGGGCACTAGTGGAACATGGCATAGAACCCGGCAGCAGCCGGTTCGAGAGCATGCTTGGTTACGCCCGCGACACTATGGGATTCTCGAAAATGACGGTATTCAGCCACCTTTTTGAGGATGCAGCCACCGCAGAGAGCGCCAACAAGGTCTTCGAGAAGGCCTACGACGAGATGATCGACGACGGCGGCGTCCGCGCCATTCCGGGGGCGGAGGACGCCATCCTGTGGATGCGTGAATCCGGCATGCAGATCTGCCTGGCCACCGGCTTTGGCCGCCACACGCAGAATACCGTGCTTGAATCGCTCGGCTGGATGGGGCTCGCGGATCTTAGCCTGTGCCCCGCGGATGCCGGACGGGGCCGACCCTACCCGGACATGATCCTGACGGCCGTGCTCGCGTTGGATCTCGACGATGTCCGGGAGGTGGCCGTAGTCGGCGACACGAGTTCGGACATGGTGTCGGGCGTACGTTCAGGGGCGTCGCTCATCGCCGGCGTGCTGACCGGCTCGCATTCGGAGGCCACCCTGCGCGCTGCCGGCGCAACCGCCGTGGTGGACTCCATCAAGCAGCTCCCGCTCCTGGTGGAAAAGCGCGAAGCCAGGCACCTCTAGCATTTCAGGCCATCCTGCGGCAGCTTCCCGTCGACAAAGTAGTCGTCGACGGCGTTGCTGACGCAGGTGTTGCTGCGGCCGTAGGCGGTGTGCCCCTCACCTTCCCATGTGACCAGGGATGCGGTTCCCAGCTGTTTGCGCAACGACTCGGACCATTCCAGGGGAGTTGCGGGGTCGCCGGTTGTGCCTACCACCACGATTGGTGCGGATCCCTTGTACTCCACAGGTGCCGGTGTCCGTGTGTGCGGGTACGGCCAGTCCCTGCAGTTGACACCGCCATAAGCGAAGAAGGAACCGAACGTGGGGGAGTCCAGCTTGAGCTGGGCTTCCTCCGCCCGCATCGCGGCGGGATCACTGACCATGGGGTAGTCCAGGCAGTTGATGGCTTGGAACGCGAGGGCGGAGTTGGAACTGTAGGTGCCATTGGCTTCGCGGTCCGCTCCCAGATCTGCGAGCCGCATCATGGGGGAAGCGTCGCCGGAAAACGCAGCGTCAAGTGCCTGGGTGAGGGCTGGCCAGCTTTGGTCGTTGTACAACGGCAGGATCAGGCCATTGACAAAGTCGTTGCTGGTCACCAGGCGGCCGTCCTTCGCCGTTTGTGGGTTTTGGTCCACGGCGTTGATGAGGTCCCTGATCTCCTGGACGCCGTTGTCCACGGACCCGCTGAGCGGGCACGAGTTTTGCTGCTGGCAGTTGGCCACGTAGGTGTGGATGGCCCGTTCGAAGGCCTTTGCCTGTCCCGCAGTCAAGGCTTCATTGCTGATGGAGGGATCCACGGCCCCGTCCAGGACCAGGCGACCCACGTTGTCCGGGAAGAGCGAGGCGTAGGTGGACCCAAGGAAAGTCCCGTAGGAGAAGCCCAGGTAGTTCAGCTTCGCATCGTTCATGACAGCGCGCAGGACATCCAGGTCCTTGGCAGCACTCACGGTGTCTATGTGGCCCAGGACCGCGCCGGTTTGCTGGGAACACTGCTGTGCCAACGTCTTGTTGAAGGCAAAAGCGGCTTCAAGTCCTTGGTCGGTGTCTTTCCTGAAGACCTTCGCGCGGGCAGCATCCCGTTCGGCATCGGTCATGCAGGTCACGGGGGCTGAACGGCCCACGCCCCTCGGATCGAAGCCCACCACGTCAAAGTTGGCGCGGAGCTTTTCCGTCAGGAGGGTCTTGCCTGCGTCCTTCACGAAGTCCACACCGGAGCCGCCCGGTCCGCCAGGATTCACAAGGACGGTGCCTTGCTTGTTGCTGGTGCTGGGCAGCTTGATGATGGACAGCGAGATATCGCCGGCGTCTGGGTTTGCGTAGTCCAAGGGCACCTGGACTTTGCCGCAGTGGAATCCGTCCTCGCATGAACTCCACTCCACGGACTGGGAGTAGAACTTCTCCAGACCCTTGGGAGCCGAAGCGGCGATGGACGGGTCCACCGTGCTGGTGGACGGCTTGGCCGTGGGGGTGGGCATGAACGGAAGGGTGCAGGCGCTCAGTACCAGCAAGGAAGCGAGAGCGACGCACAGCGCTGCGAACCGGCGTGGTGCGGACTTCATGGATTCTCCTATTGCTGGATGAGGCTGGTAGCCATGGACTCGACGGCCAACAGCGGGGCCACGTTGGTGGTGGTGATGCGGACACGTGCTTTGTTGATGGCGTCCATCCGGGCAAGGGTGGTTTCCGGGCTTGAACGACCGGCGTACTCTTCCAACTCGCCCTTGAGCTCAACGTTGACCAGCTCCACGGCGTTCCCCAACTGGATGATCAGCACGTCCCGGTAGAAAGACAGCAAATCCGTCAAAGTGCGGTCCAGCGAGTCCGTGATGGAGCGCTTGGCGCGGCGCTTTTGGTCATCCTCAAGCTGTTTGACCTGGCTGCGCATGGAGGGCGGCAGCGTTCCGGATTCCGGGGCACCAAGGCTCGCGAGCAGGGCAATCTTCTCTGCCGCGTCGCGTTCGTCATTGGAGCTGTTCGCTTCGTCGGTGGCGATCTTCACAAGTTTCTCGGCCATCATCACGGCAGCTGTGACGCCCCGGAGCCCCAAGGGAATCCGGACGGTTTCCAAACGACGCTCCCTGGCGTCGGCGTCACGGGCCAGACGCCTGGCGATACCGATGTGGCTTTGCGCAGCACGCGCTGCACGGTCGGCGAGTTGGCGATCGACGCCGTCGCGCCTTACCAAGAGGTCCGCGACATCGGAGGCCGGGGGGAGCCGCAGGCTCACCGGACGGCATCGCGACCGGATAGTGACCAGGACATCGGCCGGCGAAGGGGCACACAGCATCCAGATGGTGCGTGGCGTGGGTTCCTCGATGGCCTTGAGCAACACGTTGGTGGTGCGCTCCGCCATGCGGTCCGCATCCTCCACCACAATGATCCGCCAGCGGCCCGTGGCTGGCCGGTCTCCGGCCTTGGACACGAGTTCGCGGGCTTCGTCGATAGTAATGGTGACTTTTTCGGTCCGCACGAACGTCACATCCGAGTGCGTCTCGCCCAGAATCGTGTGGCAGGCCGCGCATTCGCCGCAGCCGCGACGGGTGACGTCGTCCTGCTCGCAGTTCAGGGCAGCAGCGAACGCTTTGGCTGCGTTGGAACGGCCGGACCCCGGGGGACCGGTGAACAGCCAGGCGTGGGTGAGGCCGGTTTCGCCCTGCGCCGCCTGCTTCAGCTGCGCCACGACGGGCGCCTGCCCCTGGAGGTCGTCCCAGACACTCACGGACGCACGTCCGAAACAGGCACGTCCGGAACGTGGCCGGTCAACAACGACTCCACCCGGTCCAGGATCCTGGCGGTCAGCGACTCGATGTCCGCGTTCGCCGGCAGTACCAGGTAGCTTGACGGGTCCGTCGCTGCCCGGTCCAGGAACGCGTGGCGGATAGTGGAGTGGAACTGGTCAGGTTCCGATTCAAGCCGGTCCTCGGCGGCGTCCCCTGCGGTACGGCGCTGGCGGCCGTCGGCGGGATCGACGTCGAGCAGTACTGTCAGGTCCGGATGCAGCCCTTCGGTGGCCCATTCATTAAGGGTCAAAACGCCTTCGGCGCCCAAACCGCGGCCAGCGCCCTGATAGGCAACCGACGAATCGACGTAGCGGTCCGTGATGACCACCGTCCCCTCGGCAAGGGCCGGCCGGATGACCTGGCTGGCGTGTGCGGCGCGGGCTGCGGCAAACATGAGGGCTTCGGTGCGCGCATCGATAGTGCCGTGCCCGTGGTCCAGGACAAGGGAGCGAAGTTTCTCGCCAATGGGAGTGCCGCCGGGTTCGCGGGTTCGCAGCACAGAAAGTCCGCGTGACTCAAGGGCGTCAGAGAGCCGGGCCGCCTGCGTGGACTTGCCCGCTCCGTCCCCGCCTTCGAAGGCGATAAAAAGACCTGCTCTCGGAATACTCACGCGTCTAGCCTACCGAGCTTCACCGACATCAAGGCGCGTAACGCCTTTCATCCACAGCCTTGGCCGCGGCTACGCTAAAACCATGAGCCTCTCCGATCAGCGCGCCGCCGAATTGTCTCCGGAAACCGTTGTGGTGGCTGCCGGCCGCCCGGAGCGCGCCCATGATGAGCCCGTGAATCCGCCCATCGTCCTTTCCTCCACATACTTCGGTACCGGCCCGCTCAACGACGGTGACCGTGGCTACGGACGCTACGCCAACCCCACGTGGGACCCCTTCGAGGATGCTTTGGCCAAGCTCGAGGGTGCGTCCCTTCCCGGCCTGCTCTACGCGTCCGGCCTGTCAGCGGTCAGTTCGGCGCTTTCGCTGGTTCCGGCGGGCGGCGTAGTTGTCATGCCTTCACACAGCTACTCGGGCTCACTGGTGATGGCCACCGAGTTGGCGGAGAAAGGCTTCCTGGAGCTGCGGACCGTTGACATCACGGACACGGACGCGGTCAAGGCCCTGATCAGCCCCGAGGAGGGCAAGAAGGCCAACCTCCTCTGGCTTGAGAGCCCCACCAACCCCATGCTCGGCATCGCCGACATCCGCGCCCTCACTGACGCTGCACACGCCGTGGGTGCCCTCGTCGTCACGGACAACACCTTTTCGACGCCTTTGGTGCAGCAGCCGCTGAGCCTGGGCTCCGACGTCGTCCTCCACTCGGTAACCAAGTACCTCGCCGGGCATTCCGACGTCGTCCTCGGTGCGTTGGTGACGTCCAACCCGGAACTGCGGGCCACGCTGCTGCACCACCGGATCATCCACGGCGGCATCGCCGGGCCCTTTGAAGCATGGCTGGCCCTGCGCGGCCTGCGCACGCTGGCGCTGCGGATCGAGCGTTCGCAAGCCTCGGCGGCTACGCTCGCCGAACGCCTCAGCACCCACCCGCGCGTGGAAACCATCCGTTTCCCCGGCCTGCCCACGGATCCAGGCCACCAGCGTGCCAAGGATCAGATGAAGGGCTTCGGTTCCATCCTGTGTATCCAGATCGCCGGTGACCACCACCGAAGCGGCGCTGAGGCCGCGGACGAACTGGTCCGTGCCCTGCAGCTTTGGCTCCCCGCCACCTCGTTGGGTGGGGTGGAGTCCCTTATAGAACGGCGACGCCGGCACGCGGCTGAGCCGGTCAGCGTTCCGGAGAACCTGGTCCGGTTGAGCGTCGGGATCGAAAATGTCGAGGACCTCTGGTCGGACCTGGACCAAGCGCTCAAGTCTTTGGACAGCTAGGCTAAGGGGCGTGGACGGAAAATCTTTGATCGGCCTTGTCAGCTACGGGGTCTATATGATCGTCGGCCTGGTTGCCCTTGCCTTGGAATTGTGGGCCTTCGCGGACTGCCTGCGGCATCGGCCCACGCTGTTTGTGGCCGCTTCCAAGCGCACCAAGACGTTCTGGCTGGCCCTCACCGGTGTGGCGCTTGCGATCGGTGCTCTTTCTCTATGGGGCGCGGGTGGCAGCTTCAGCCTGTTCGGCATCGCAGCTGTCACGGCGGCCTCCGTCTACCTCGCCGACGTCCGTCCCGCGCTCAAGGAAGCCGGCAGCGGCGGCAACCGCAACGTCGGACCATACGGCCCCTGGTAAACAGCGTTATTTTGGCGCCACCGCGTCCCAAGCGACGGTTAATTCGCCAAGGCGCCACCGGGCTGGCCCGTCCTGAAGCGGCCACCCGGCGTCGCGCAGTGAACGGCACATAGCCGTCCAGCGCTGCCGGTTCCCGAACGACGCCAGGGGAGCCGCCTCCAGCCACGCCTTGTCCATGGCCTGCAGGAAAACATGGACCGGTTCGCCGGGCACGTTGCGGTGAATCAGCGCCTTGGGCAGCCGTTCGGCTACCTCCGAGGGCAGTTCGAAACTCCCGAACCGCACGGAAAAGCTCAAGCTCAACGGTCGCTCCGGATCGAGCGCCACCCACGTGACGCGCCTGCCGATTTCATCGCAGGTTCCATCAATGAACAGGCCCCCGGGGGCCAACCGGGACTGCACCAAGGCCCAGATGTCTTTGACGTCGGCCTCCTCGTATTGCCGCAGCACGTTGAAGGCCCTGACCAACACTGGATTGCCGGGCACGGGGAGCTCGAAGCCGCCCACGTGGAAGCTTAGCCCTGGCCGTTCGAGGGCCTTCGCGGTCCGCACCCGCTCCGGTTCGATCTCGATCCCGCAGACCCGCACATCCGGGCGGACGGCCTGGAGCCGTTCAAAAAGCTCGACGGCGGTGGTCGGCGAAGCGCCGTAGCCCAGGTCCACCACCAAGGGCTCGACGGCGGCGCGCAGCCGCCACGCCTGCGGCCCGGCCAGCCAACGATCCAGGCGGCGCATCCGGTTGGGGTTGGTGGTGCCACGGGTGATGTTGCCAACCGGTTTCCCGCCCCGACTCCGGGGAGAGCCCACCCGTTCCGCTTTTTGCACCACGGCCAACACTTTATCGGGTCCGATGCCCGCCCCAAGCGTGTAACGGGGGCGCACGCCGTAACGCCCGGCACGGCACCGGACCCCTCGGCTAGGATAAAAACCATGACTTACAAGCTGATTCTGCTGCGCCACGGCCACAGCGACTGGAACGCCAAGAACCTGTTCACCGGTTGGGTGGACGTTGACCTGAACGACCAAGGCCGCAAAGAAGCAGTACGCGGTGGGGAACTCCTGGTTGAGAACAACATCCTCCCGGATATCCTCTACACCTCGCTCCTGAAGCGCGCCATCAACACCGCCAACATGGCACTGGACAAGGCCGACCGCGGTTGGATCCCCGTCAAGCGCGACTGGCGCCTCAACGAACGCCACTACGGCGCCCTTCAGGGCAAGGACAAGGCCCAGACGCTGGCCGAGTTCGGTGAAGAGCAGTTCATGGAATGGCGCCGCAGCTACGACACCCCGCCGCCGCCCCTGTCCGACGACAGCGAATTCTCCCAGGCCCACGACCCCCGCTACGCGGACCTCGGCGATGCACTGCCGCGCACCGAATGCCTCAAGGACGTCCTTGTGCGCCTCCTCCCGTACTGGGAATCGGACATCAAGGAAGACCTCACGGCCGGCAAGACCGTCCTGGTCACCGCACACGGCAACTCCCTGCGCGCACTGGTCAAGCACCTGGACGGCATCAGCGACGAAGCCATTGCCGGGCTGAACATCCCCACGGGCATCCCGCTGGTGTACGAACTGGACGAGGACTTCCAGCCCATCACCCCGGGCGGAACCTACCTCGACCCCGAAGCAGCAGCCCAGGCCATCCTCGCGGTGGCCAACCAAGGCAAAAAGTAAGGCTTCGCGGTTCTTCGCCGGGTGCTCGGTCGTTCCTCCCTTAGACGCACTCCGGCCGAAGAACGCGCTGCGCCAAAACAGGGGCGGCCGGTTACCTTTCCGTGAAAGGTGACCGGCCGCCGTCGTATCTGCAGTTGTAAGGCTAGAAGCCCTCGGGCTGCCATTCGCCCGTCACCAGGTAGGTGACCTTCCGGGCGACGGAAACACCGTGATCGGCGAAGCGCTCGAAGTAGCGGCTGGCCAAGGCAACGTCCACGGTGGTGGACGGGCTTTCAGTCCAGTCCGGGGAAGCGATCGCCTTGAAGACGCTGAGGTGGAGGTCGTCCACGGCGATGTTGATCTTCAGGATGTCGCGGGCAACCTCAAGATCGCGGGTTTCGAGAAGCTCGATGACCTTCGCGGTGATCTCAATGTCGTGCTGCGCCATGGCCTTGAAGGTCTGGGTCATCGACGCGGGGATGACCGTTGCCGGGTAGCGGAGGCGTGCAAGCTGGGCTACGTGGCGGGCGAGGTCGCCCATGCGCTCCAGCGAAGCGCTCATGCGAAGCGAACCGACGATCATGCGGAGGTCGCTGGCCACGGGACCCTGCAACGCCAGGATGTCGATGGCGCGCTCGTCGAGGCTGTTCTGCAGGAAGTCGATGCGGGCGTCCGCTGCGATGACGTCCTGGGCCAGATCCACGTCGGCGCCTTCGAAGGATGTTGTGGCCTTCGTGATTGCTTCGTGAACCAGCTTGGAGATCTCGATGAGGTCGTCACCTACCTGGGTAAGTTCCGCCTGAAAAACCTTGCGCACTAAGGCGTCCTTTCCTTGGAGATCCCGTTCCCATGATGGGGGCCGGATCTCAAAACCATTGACAGTCCAACCAGTAACTGTGTCAGGGGTCAGTGAACTGTTCGGCACCTTTAGATGAACGTTAGTTGAACCGTCCGCGTTTGGCCCCGGATCCATGCTCGGCCGTGTTTCAACAGCATAAGCTGGACCCGTGGATCCATTGCTCATAGGTGTCGTCGCAGGCCTCGTTGGCCTGTCATTGGGCGTCTTTGGCATGCTCGCATTCAAGCTCAGCGAACGCCAGCGGAGCATTGTCGACCTCGACGTCACTGAACCCCTGCTTCCTGAAGGCGCAGCGGAAGTCCTTGCCGTCGTCGGGCGTGCCTTCGTGGTGGTGGACGCCATTGATGGCGTGGTCCGCGCAAGTCCCGCCGCCTACGCCTACGGCCTGGTCCGCGGCCACACCGTGGTGCACAAGCAACTTCTGGACATGACCGCGAAGGTCCGCCGCGATGGCGTGATCCTGGAGGAACAGTACGAGCTTCCGCGTGGTCCGTTGGGCAAGGGCACCATCGTGGTCCAGGTCCGCGCTGCCATGCTCGGCTGGGAATACATCGTGCTCCTGGCCGACGACCGCACCGAGATCACCCGCACGGAGGAGATCCGGAACGACTTCGTGGCCAACGTCTCCCACGAACTCAAGACGCCCGTGGGGGCCATTTCGTTGCTTGCCGAGGCACTGGAAGCCTCGCCCGACGACGAAGAAGCGGTGCGGCGTTTTGCCAAACGCATGCACAAGGAATCCGGCAGGCTCGCGGCCCTGGTCCAGGACATCATTGAACTTTCCCGCCTGCAGGGCGCCAATGTGGCCCAGCAAGGGCACGCTGTGGACATCAACACAGTCATCAACGAAGCCGTGGACCGCTCGCAGCTCCCAGCCGAAAGCAAGAACATCCAGATCGTGGTGGGCGGCCATTCCGAGTCCCTGGTTTTCGGTGACCGCGACCTCCTGGTGACGGCCCTGCGGAACCTGATCGACAACGCGATCCGCTATTCGCCCGAAAACACGCGGGTCGGCGTCGGCGTCAGAACCCGCGAAGGCGTCGTGGCCATTTCCGTCACGGACCAGGGCGAGGGCCTGACTCCCGAGGACCAGGAACGCGTCTTCGAGCGCTTCTACCGCGTGGACGCCGCGCGTTCGAGGCACACCGGCGGTACGGGCCTTGGCCTCAGCATCGTCAAGCACGTGGTCTCCAACCACGGCGGCGAGGTGACCGTTTGGTCCCAGCCCGGCCAAGGTTCCACGTTCACTGTCCGCCTGCCGGAGATGGAAGGCCAGGACGACGACGCCGGCCTGCCGCCCACGGCGCACGAACTTCCGGCGGCTGTGGCCGCCGTCGAACCCCATCACGCGAGCCAAAACGCGAGTGAAAAAACGGGCACCAGCGGTGCCCAAGAGCAAGGAGCCAGCGCTTGAGCCGGATTTTGATAGTTGAGGACGAGGAGTCCTTTAGCGATCCCCTTTCCTACTTGCTGGGCAAGGAGGGTTTCGACGTTGAGGTAGTGGACAACGGCAGCGACGCTTTGGTGGAGTTCGATCGGAATGGCGCCGACCTGGTGCTCCTTGACCTCCAGCTGCCGGGCACTCCGGGCACCGAAGTCTGCCGCCAACTGCGTCAACGCTCCAGCGTTCCTGTGATCATGCTGACCGCCAAGGACTCGGAGATCGACAAGGTAGTGGGCCTGGAACTCGGCGCCGACGATTACGTCACCAAGCCTTATTCCTCCCGTGAGCTTGTAGCCAGGGTCCGCGCCGTCCTTCGCCGTCAAGGGGAACCGGAGGAGCTGATCACGTCCACCGTGCAGGCCGGTCCTGTCCGCATGGACATCGAGCGCCACGTGGTGAGCGTGAACGGCGAGCAGGTGTCCCTGCCGCTGAAGGAGTTTGAGCTGCTGGAAATGCTGCTCCGGAACTCCGGCAGGGTCCTGACGCGTGGCCAATTGATCGACCGCGTTTGGGGTTCGGACTACGTGGGGGACACCAAGACCCTGGACGTCCACGTCAAGCGGCTACGCAGCAAGATCGAGCCGGATCCCTCGCTGCCGCGCTACCTGGTGACTGTGCGGGGCCTGGGCTACAAGTTCGAGCCGTAAGCCTTCGCCCCCGCATAGGCGCGTTGGCGGGTAAAAAACAAAAGGAAGGGTTCCGCCGCGGCGGAACCCTTCCTTTTGTTGTATGGCTTTCGTGTGCCGCCTGCTAGTGGCCGGCTGCTGCCGACTCCGTGGAGGTAGCAGTGGTGGACGGCGTGGCCGATCCGGACGGCGAAGGCGTTGCCGAGCTGGACGGAAGGTACTTCTTGTATTCGGGAAGCGTGCCGTTGACAACAGGAATGTTGATCTGGGCGGAGTCGGAACCGCTGCGGACCGTGACCTTCGCCAGGCCGCCGGGTGCAGCGCCGGCCGTGCTGAGTACGGCAGCGTCGCTTTCCTCGTTCAGGTAGGTCTCCGACTTTGCCTTGACGGGGATTTCCGTCTGGGCGCCGTCCGCTCCGCTGATGGTCAGCGTTGCGTCGGAGTTGGACTGGTTGAATACGGCACCGATGACTCGGCCGGATTCCTTCTCGCCCGAAGCAACAATCAGCATGTTGCGCAGCTGCAGCTTGCCGAGATCAGCTTTGATCCCGTCCGATGCCGAGTACTGGTGGGTAGTCTGCTGGGCGTTGACGAATCCGCAGCCGGTGACGGACAGAAGACCGACGCCGATTGCAGCCGCCGCAATTGCCAGCTTGCCGCGCTGGACAGGGTTCATCGCAGTATTGCGCACGACACCTACTCCTCAAGAGTCATTGGAACACTTTTCAGCCATAGCCTATCGGCAAACCCGTCGAAATAAGGATTCGGGGAACGTATGTGGCGCAGTCAACGGGAACGATTTGTCCGACAGCTTCGCTGTTCGATGCATCTTTCCTTGATTACGTCAAGAGGTTGGACGAATCCCTTTTGGGCCTCTTTCCCAGTATTGGCGCGGCTGGAGAGCCCGTTCGATGCCAGTCGTATGCCTTAATCGTGATAGACTAATCTGCGGGAAAGGGGAAAGTCCACATGGTTTTTGAGGTCGGCGAGACAGTAGTTTACCCTCACCACGGTGCAGCAAAAATTGAGGAAATCAAGATGCGCACCATCAAGGGCGAAGAGAAGATGTATCTCAAGCTCAAGGTGGCTCAGGGTGATCTGACCATTGAAGTTCCAGCAGAGAACGTTGACCTTGTTGGGGTCCGGGACGTAGTGGGCAAAGAAGGCTTGGAGCACGTTTTTGACGTTCTCCGCGCCGAGTTCACTGAAGAGCCTACCAACTGGTCACGTCGTTACAAGGCGAACCTGGAGAAGCTTGCTTCGGGCGATGTCATCAAGGTGGCAGAGGTCGTTCGCGATCTTTGGCGTCGTGATCACGATCGCGGCCTTTCCGCAGGCGAGAAGCGCATGCTGGCCAAGGCGCGGCAGATTCTGATTTCAGAACTGGCCCTGGCTGAGAAGACGGATGAAGAGAAGGCTGCAAGCGTTCTTGACGAGGTCTTGGCTTCCTAAGAATTGAGCCCCGGTGGTGCGAAAGCGCCGCCGGGTTTCTTTTTGCCCAAAAACGTGGCCGCCGTTCCACGGAACCCGCCCGCCATGTGGGTATTCCAGCCAGAATGCGCATAACCTTGGGCGCATGACTCATCCTTCCAAGCGCGCCGTTACGGCCGTGATCGTGGTGGCAGCCGGTTCCGGCGAACGCCTCGGATACGGCATGCCCAAAGCCCAGGTTCCGCTGGGCGGGGAAACCATCCTGATGCACGCCCTGCGTGGCGTGGTGGCATCCGACGTCGCACGCCAGGTCTGCGTCGCCGTGCCCCAGGGCGACACTGCCCTCCGCGCGCTGATCGCCGAATTCACCGTTGACCTCGTTGACGGTGGCCCTGAAATTTCGGTCGTCGACGGCGGATCGACCCGCGCCGATTCCGTCCGCGCCGCTTTGGCTGCCTTGGAAGACGGGACCGAGTTCGTCCTCGTGCACGATGCCGCGCGCGCCCTGGCCCCGGAGCGCGTCTTCGAGCGGGTGGCCGAGGCCTTGGCCGCAGGCGCTAAAGCCGTCATCCCCACAATGCCCGTGGTCGACACGATCAAGACTGTCGCCGGGACCGACGGTGCGGATGCCTTGATCGCCCCTGAATTGGTCACCGGCACGGCTCCCCGCGAAGAGCTCCGCGCTGTACAGACCCCGCAGGGCTTTGAACTGGCTACGCTGCTCCGGGCCCACGAGGCTGCCGGGCTCTTCGACGGGAAGCAGGCCGCGGCCGTCACCGACGACGCCATGCTCGTTGAACTCCTTGGCGTCCCCGTTCATGCCGTTCGTGGGGCGAGCCAATCACTGAAAATCACGACGCCGCTGGACCTCATCATCGCTGAAGGTCTCCTCGAAGGTCCCTTGGGCATCCGGTGGGTGGAGGGATAGTGGCTGCCGAGAACATGCTGCTGCCCCGGACCGGTATCGGCATCGATGTCCACGCCTTTGCCCCCGACGACGACCCCCAGCCGCTCTGGTTGGGCGGGCTCCTTTGGGAAGGTGAGCAAGGGCTGTCCGGCCATTCCGACGGCGATTGCGTCGCCCACGCAGCTGCGGACGCGCTCTTCTCCGCCTGTGGCATCGGCGACCTCGGAACGCACTTCGGCACGGACCGTCCCGAGTACGCCGGGGCGTCGGGGGTCAAGCTTCTCGGGGAGGCCGCCCGGATCGTGCGCGAGGCAGGCTTCGAAATCGGCAACGTAGCCGTCCAGTTCGTCGCCATCCGACCAAAGTTCGGCCCCCGGCGCGAGGAATCCCAACGGGTCCTGAGCCAGGCCGCCAACGCTCCGGTCAGTGTCACCGCTACCACCAGCGACGGTCTGGGTTTCACCGGACGCGGCGAAGGTATCTCCGCCGTCGCCACTGCCCTCGTCTACCCGGCTGCCAGCTCCCACCCGGGACCGGCAAAAGGTGCGCCGCATGCCTAAGTCACCTACCGGCGTCGTACGTCCCGCCGTGCTGCTGTCCGCAGGGCTTGCCGCCGCGCTCCTGCTGGGTGGCTGTGCAGGGGCGCCAAGGATGGACGTGAAGGCCAGTTGCGACTTCCTGAATGGTGACGCCTTCAAACCGGACGGCAATCAACAACAGCAGTCAAAGCAGCTCGCTGAGCACTACCACGAGCTGGGGGACAAGCTGGCCCCGGAGATTGCCGATCCCATCAAGGAAATGGCCGCAATCATGGACAGGGCTGCTGCCTCGTCGCTGGGGGCGGCCACCCAGGAGCAACAGGAAAAGCTCAAGGTGCAGTTCAACAAGATCGGTGAATACTGCAAGTAGGCAGGTCACGCCGCGTCATCGGCTAATCTGGAGCGGTGACCCTGCGCTTTTATGACACCGCCTCCGCCGAAGTCCGCGACTTCGTTCCCCTCGAAGACGGCAAGGCCAGCGTCTACTACTGCGGAGCCACCGTCCAGGGAATGCCACACGTGGGTCACGTCCGGTCCGCCATCGCTTTCGACCAGCTGACCCGTTGGCTGGAATTCCGCGGCCTCCGCGTCACCGTGGTGCGCAACGTCACCGACATTGACGACAAAATCCTGGCCAAGTCCCAGCAGTCGTTTGGCCCGGACTGGGACGCTGAACCCACCGCCAAGCATGCCGAGGAATGGTGGGCTTTGGCCTACCGCTACGAGCAGGAATTCGAGAAAGCCTACGAATCCCTGGGCGTCCAGCGGCCCACCTACGAGCCCCGTGCAACCGGCCACATCCCCGAGATGCACGCACTCATCCAGCGACTCATCGACCGCGGCCATGCATACCCCGCCTTGGATGATTCCGGCGACGTCTACTTCGACGTGCGCTCCTGGAGCAAGTACGGCTCCCTGACGCGGCAGAACATTGATGACATGCAAGGCGCAGCCGACGCCGATCCTCGGGGCAAGCGCGACGCCCGCGACTTCGCGCTGTGGAAGGGTTACAAAGAAGGCGAGCCCGCCACCGCGAAGTGGGATTCGCCGTGGGGTGCGGGCCGTCCCGGCTGGCACCTCGAGTGCTCCGCCATGGTTACCAAGTACCTTGGCACGCGTTTCGATATCCACGGTGGGGGACTGGACCTCCGTTTCCCGCACCACGAGAACGAAATGGCCCAGTCCCAGGCTGCAGGCGACGAGTTTGCCAACTTCTGGATGCACAACGGCATGGTCACTTTCGAAGGCGAAAAGATGTCCAAGTCGATTGGCAATACAGTGAGCCCGGCCGAGATGCTCGAACTCGCTTCACCACGCGTGGTCCGTTACTACCTGGGCCAGGCGCACTACCGCTCCATCCTGGACTACCGGCCCACCTCGCTTCAGGAAGCTGCCGCGGCCGTGGAGCGCATTGACGGGTTCATTTCCAAAGCCACGGCAAAGGTGGGCATGGATGTCGTCGAGGTTGCACCTCAGGCCAACATGCCTGCAGCCTTCATTGCCGCCATGGATGACGACCTCAACGTGCCCCAGGCGCTCGGCGTGCTGCACGAAACCGTGCGTGCCGGAAATACGGCCTTGGCATCAGGCGACCTGGAGGCGACCAAGGCAGCGCTTGCTGGCGTGATGTCCATGACAGAGGTCCTCGGCCTGGATTCCGTCAAGCAGCCCGAAGCTACCCGGGGCAGGGAGCACGCCGCGCTGGAAGTCCTGGTGGAAGCCCAACTCCAGGCGCGCGCAGCAGCGAGGGCCAGCAAGGACTGGGCAGCATCCGACGCGATCCGTGACACGCTCGCTGCCGCCGGCGTCGTCGTCGAAGATGGTGCGGACGGCGCTACCTGGAGCCTGAAGCGCGACTGACAAGGGGCCTCGACGGCCGAATTGCATTGGGTCAGTAGACTTGATTCCAGACTTACTCACGAAATCAAGGATGGAATCTCATGGCCAATAATGGTCGCCGGTCGGTCAAGCAGAAGAAGGGCCCCACCACCGGAACCGGTGGCCACGGCCGCAAGGCCCTGGAAGGCAAGGGTCCCACGCCCAAGGCGGAGGAACGGACCTACCACAAGGCATACAAGAACAAACAGCTGGCTGAGCGCTCGGCTGCCAAGCGCGGGCCTGCACGTCCGGGCACGGGCGCACGCTCAGGTCCCAAGGGTCGCGCAACGGAAGAACTGGTCACCGGCCGTAACTCGGTTGTCGAGGCGCTCCGCGCCGGCATCCCGGCCAAGGCCCTGCACGTAGCCATCCGCATTGAGATGGACGACCGCGTCAAGGAATCCCTGAAGCTCGCAGCCGAGCGCGGCATCCCGCTGCTCGAAACCGGCAAGCCCGAGCTCGACCGCATGACTGAAGAGGCTGTCCACCAGGGCCTCGTACTGCAGATCCCGCCCTACGAATACCAGGACGCGTACGACCTCGCCGAGGAAACCATCGCCAAATGGAAGAAGGGGCACATCTCCAACGCCCCCATCTTCGTGGCCCTCGACGGCATCACCGACCCCCGCAACCTCGGCGCAATCATCCGCTCCGTCTCCGCGTTCAGCGGCCACGGCGTGATCGTCCCCGAGCGTCGCTCCGTCGGCGTCACAGCGTCCGCTTGGAAGACCAGCGCCGGTGCCGCTGTCCGCGTGCCCGTGGCCCGCGCGTCGAACCTCAACAACGCGCTCAAGCAGTTCAAGAACATGGGCATCTACGTCCTGGGCCTGGACGGCGACGGCGATGTTTCGTTGCCCGACCTCACCGTAGCCACCGAACCGGTATGCATCGTGGTTGGCTCCGAAGGCAAGGGCCTCAGCCGATTGGTCCGCGAAAACTGCGACCAGATCGTGTCGATCCCGATTGATTCCGCCATGGAGTCGCTCAACGCATCCATGGCCGTGGGAATCTCGCTGTACGAAGTATCGAGGCAGCGCGCCGCCAAGTAGGCCCTAAGGCGCCGCAAGCGCCATCCTCCGCGTGCTCCCCACCGTCCCCCTAGCCTCGCAAGCTCGGCAAGGGAACCCTGACGGCGTGGGCCCCGTCCTCGCTTGGACGCACGCTTCCGGATGACGCCTGCGGCGCCTTTCGCGTGCCTGCACCCAACGCTCTCTCACTTCCCGCCTGTTTGGGGCGGACGCTCGCTCACTTCCCGCCTGTTTGGGGTGGACGCTCGCTCAGTTCTCGCCGGGATGTGGAGGAGCGTTGGGCTCAAGGGGTAGGGATGTGAAGGAGCGTTGGGCTCAAGGGGTAGGGACGTGAGAGAGGGACGGCCGGAAGGGGTAGGGATGTGAGAGAGGGCTAGAAGTCGCGGCGGTTGGCCAGTACGGGGAGTTTTTGGCGGGCTTCTTCGACATCGGCGGGGTCGAGGTCGGCGAAGATGAGGCCGGGTTCGCTTTCGAGCGATTCCAGGACCTGGCCGAAGGGGGATACGACGGCGGAGTACCCGACTCCCGTGGGCGCGGTGCCTTTGGCTTCGATGCCTTGGGTGGCTGGGTCGGCCTGGCCACAAGCGAGCACGAACGTGGTGGTGTCCACGGCGCGGGCCCTGGCCAGAAGCTGCCATTGCTCGGCCTTGCCGGGTCCTGATCCCCATGACGCGGACACGATGTTCACCACGGCGCCGCGTTGGGCGTTGGCCGTGAAGAGTGCAGGAAAACGGATGTCGTAGCAGGTGGCCAAACCGAAGGTGACGCCGCCGGCGTCGAACGTCACCGGGTCTGTACCGGCCTCAACGGTGTCCGATTCCGCAAAGCCGAACGCGTCGAAGAGGTGGATCTTGTCGTAACTGGCCTCGAGGCCGGGCCCGGTGGCCAGAAGCGTGTTCCGCACCCGCGGCTTACCTGCCTCGGAGGGAGTGCCGGGTGTGAACATACCCGCGACGATCACCACATCAAGCTCCGCAGCGAGGGCGCGCACGCGGCTGGCCCACGGTCCGTCGAGGGGTTCGGCGATGTCCAACAGCGAGTTCCCGAACGCGCGCATCATGGCCTCCGGGAAAACCACAAGCCCGGCTCCGCCCTCCTTGGCGCGGCGGGCGTACTCCTCCAGGAGCCGCAGATTTTCGGTCAGATCCCGGCCGGTGATGACTTGGGCGAGTGCAACGCGCACCATTGAACCTCCAGTTGTCTCCGTTCCAGTATGCCAAGTAATGAATTCACTGGGCCGAACGTCGTCACATGAGCGCCGGACGCGGCACATAGTGGGCGTGGAACTAAACTTGCAATCAATGGTTATGCCTATCTTTGACACAGAAGCTGCCGTCGACGCGTCGCGTCCCCGGCCCCTCGGACTGAGCACGCCCCAGTCCGGCCTTTCCGGTGCGCCGGATGCGCAGGACCATGAAGTGAATGTGGCCGTCTTCGCGCCTGACTTGGAGCGGGTGGAGGTTGCCTTCCAGTCCCCGGGTGCCCCATGGCGCGCGCAGGTTCTTCCCAATGTGGAAGATGGCGTGCACTTCGGGCTGATCGCCGGAATGCCGCCCGGCACCCGTTATGGTTTCCGCGAGGCACCCGCAGAGGCTGGCCTCCCCATGCCGGTTCCTGCTTTGGACCTGGACGACGACGGCGGGACCGGGCTGCTGCTCGATCCTTACGGTCGCGCTGTGGACCAGCGGGGCGAGTTCCTCACGAGCGTCCACATGGACAACAGTTTTGATTGGGGCGACGACCAGCCGCCAAGGACGCCCTTGCGGACGTCCGTGATTTATGAAGCCCACATCCGTGGGCAGACGATGCTTCACCCGGACATCCCGGAGCACCTCCGCGGCACGTACGCGGGGATGGCGCATCCTGTCATGATCCAGCACCTCACGGAGCTGGGGATTACCGCGGTTCAGTTGTTGCCCATCCACTTCCACTTGGATGAGGCGCACCTGCAGGACCTTGGCATGACCAACTACTGGGGCTACAACACGGCGGCATTCTTTGCCCCGCATGCCGACTACGCCACCGAGGCCGCCCGGAACGCTGGCCCGCACGCCGTGCAGGATGAGCTCAAGGGCATGATCAAGTTGCTGCATGCGGCCGGCATCGAGGTGATCCTCGATGTTGTGTATAACCACACAGCCGAGGCCGGACCTGACGGGCCCGCCATCAGCTTCCGGGGGTTGGCTGAGAAGCGGTACTATCGGCACGACGCCCACGGACGCTACCTGGACACCACCGGCTGCGGAAACACGTTGGACTTCAGCGATCCCGTGGTAGTGGACCTCGCCCTGGATTCCTTGCGTTACTGGGTGAACGACTTCCACGTGGACGGTTTCCGCTTCGACCTTGCGGTGACCCTCTGCCGTGACGCGGGGAACACGTTCGACCCCCAGCACCCGTTCCTGCAAGCCATCGCCGAAGACCCGGTGTTGTCTGAGGTCAAGCTCATCGCTGAGCCGTGGGATGTAGGCTACGGCGGCTGGCAGACAGGCCGCTTCCCGCATGGCTGGTCGGACTGGAATGACCACTTCCGCGACGGCGTACGCAGCTTCTGGCTGTCCGACCGCGCCGCCTTTGAGGCCGGTGGCCAGGGTGGCTCCGTGGCGTCGTTGGCTGAGCTCATGGCCGGTTCAGCCAATCTCTTCGCATCATCCGGGCGCACGCGCCTTGCCTCGGTCAACTTCATCACGGCCCACGATGGCTTCACGTTGAAGGACCTGGTCAGCTACGACCGTAAGCACAATGAGGCCAACGGGGAGCAGAACCGCGACGGGCACGGCGACAACCGGAGCTACAACCACGGAGTGGAGGGCCGCAGCGAGAATGAGGCGATTGTTGCCGCCCGTTCCTTGTCCATCCGCAACCTGATGGCCACGTTGCTGCTGTCCTTCGGTGTCCCCATGATCACGGCCGGCGACGAGCTTGGCCGAACGCAGCAGGGCAACAACAATGCTTACTGCCAGGACAATCCCACGGCCTGGCTCGACTGGAGCCGCACGCAGGAAGCCAACGCCATGTTCCGGACCACACGGGAGCTGGTCAGGCTTCGCAGGTGGTTCCTGAGGCGCCAGCCTGAGAGCTTCCCCGGCCAGGCGAATGACGCGAGCCTGCAGTGGTTCGATGACAAGGGCAAACGGATGACTCCGGCCCGCTGGAACGATCCCAACGTCCGCTCGGTCCAACTGCTGATGGGCCATGAAGACAGTGAGATCCGGGGCCTGATCGTCGTGAACGGCAGCAACCACGACGTGAAGATGATCTTGCCCGAGATCCTGAGCGAGTCGGGCATCGGCAAGCGGATGTTTGAACTCCGCTTCACCACATCGGTGCTGCACGAGCGTCGCAAGGGCGCGTTGGTGGCGTCGGGCGAGAGGGATATCCTGCAAGCCAACACCATCAACGTCTACCGCACGTAGCCCCACCGAACAGGAAATCCCCACATGAACCGCAGCCGCAGCAAACTGGTGGCTTTCGCGGGGCTGGTGATCGCCGTCGTCGTACTTGTGGTTGCCATGGTGGGCGGCGGCGCCCTGACCGCCCCCTCTACCGCGCCGCCGACGCCTTCCAGCGCGCAAACCACGACGCCGGTACCTGGCGCCGTTTCCACGGCGGCTGCCGGCGTGGCGAACCCTTCCAGCCTGCCCACGATCAACGCGTCGCAGCTCCCTAAGGAAGCCCGGCAGACACTGGCCCTGATCGCGAAGGGTGGCCCGTACCCGTACGGTGAAGATGATGGAAACTTCGGTAATTTCGAAGGACTTCTCCCTAAGAAGGCGAGCGGCTTCTATAAGGAGTACACCGTTGTCACACCCGGCGCGTCCAACCGCGGCGCACGCCGGATCATCGTGGGCAAGGACACCGCCAAGTACTACACCGCCGACCATTACGAGTCGTTCAAGTTCATTGTCGAAGGCAAGTAGGAGCCCATGAAAATCTATTCAGCAGACACTTGGACCCTTGAAGAACTCAAGGAACAGGTCTCCGACGCCGGCCGCCGCACCCTCCTGGTACCGCCCGCCAACACCAAGCAGTCAGTGTTGGAAGTCTTCGCCCAGGTCCTCGACTTCCCCGAGTTCTACGGCGTGAACCTGGACGCCTTGAACGACTCCCTGCACGACTACGCGGACGCCTTGTCACAGGACGACGGCGGCCCGGTCACCATGATCTGGCAGGTCCCGGCGGCCTACCGAACGGACCGCTCCTTCGGCGTGGTCTGCGAGATCCTGCAGGACGCAGAGCGTTACGCGGGCCGGGACCTGGCAGTGATCGCGGTTTTCCAGAACTAGTCGCTCCGACGTCACAAGTGGTTCCCACCTGAGTTGTGGCAACCGCCGAAATATCCTAAGTGGTGCGAGCGGCCCAATCGTGACGCGAAAAATTGAATATTTCTTTGTTTGTTCCCTTTGTTTCAAAAGGTTGAAATTAAAAGTGTCGGGAGATACATTCTTGCAGAGGCAATTATGTGCCTCGTCACTTGCGAATTGGGGAACGCGCGGACGTAATTGCAAACCTCATGGCGCACGAGCTGAATGAGGATCAGTAAATATGAAAAAGCTCTCACGGGTGGCTGCTGTCGTCGCGCTTTCCACTGGGGCCCTTTTGCCGCCGGCCAGTCGGCGAATGCCAGTATCTTTTACGATAACAATGATTACGGCGGCGCGACGTACGGAGCCGACAATTCGACCTGGATGGGGTCCTTTGACAATAAGGCGAGTTCAGTAAAAAACTTCGGCTACTACGTAACCTGGTGGCAAGACATTAACTACGGCGGAGCTGGCTTCGGCAGCTCCAACGACTATAGCGCCATGGGTTGGTACGTGCCCTTCCTGGGAACGTGGAATGACAACATCAGCAGCTTCCATCGGGGATAAGTCCAGCAGCACTCTGTCCGCTTAGCACAGAGTGAGCACCACCATGCTTTGACCTGCCGATCAAAGTATCTGCAGGTCAAAGTTGCTGTCTGAGAAGTGGCTAGGCGACTCAGTCGAGGCGCTCGAAGTGAGATTGGAAGCGGAAGTGCCGAGAAGAATTCCTGAACGAAGGACGCGCTGGGCTGTGCTTGTTTCGGTCTCGCTAGCCATGGCCGTAGCTTTGGCTATTTCATCCTGTTCTGGGGCCGCGGACAGTCCAATCACCCCAGACCCATCTGGAAAAGTGAATCTGGACTACGAGAATTCTCTGATTGTGTTTCCTGTCGATTCGTATGGAATCTCGGCTCGTGATCGCTCTCAAATTCTCCTCGCGCGGGAAGTCATTATGACTACGTGCATGAAGAAATTTGGCTTCATCGACGATCCGAACGCTGCTTATCCCAGGGCAGAGAACCGGAACTTTGGCGTGTGGAACGTTGATCGCGTGAGGCAGCACGGCTTCCGGCTTATTGGAGAAGACTCTCAATCGAACCGGAAGCACGATGAGGCGGGTGCGTGGGGCGACGCCAGATATGAGTGTCTCGCCAGTGAAAAGAGCAAGATCGATGAAATCACTCCACCGGACGATCTTATGAACGGGGGCACTGCAGCAGAAATTGCCTTGAAGAGCCTGAGCATGGCATCAGAAACCTCTGCCTGGAAAGCCGCCAAAGATGACTGGGACAATTGCATCTCAGCGGCCGGCTTGACGCCGGGACGGGACGCCGCCACCGCGATGTGGTCGAGCCAGCAGTCCTTTGACCTGCAGGTGAGGACAGATCAGCAAAACCCGTCGAAGGCGGACGCTGCTGAGGGCATCCGAATCGCCACGATTGAAGCCGAATGCAATCAGGAGGTACGGCTAACCCAAACGCTCGGCGATATTCAAGCAAGCTACCAGTTGCCGCTCATAAGGCAGAATGAGGCAGTTCTTATTGAGCTCAAGAAGAAGAGCCAGAAGTACGTGGATGCCGCTGAGAAGTTGTTGAAAGAGACGCAGTGAAGGATGCCCAGCCCAAGAGAGCGGCGGCAGCTGTTGGCTTGACTCGGCTCTCGCGACGGTGGCTGGTCGTCCTTTTGGCACTGACCGCAGTCATTTCGGCGGGGGTGGGCTTGCTGGCTGGGCGCGTCTTTGATCAATCAGATGTCATTCGGCCAGAGAACTCTATGGCCGAAGTCCCCGTCTATGCAAAGGTTGAAAACCGTATTGTCGACGATCGGCTAACGTTCGCCGGAGTTATCAAAGCCGGACCGGAAGTGCCGATCCTCATCGATCTAGAGGGACAAGAACCAATTGTCGTGCGTCAGACGCTTAAGGCGGGGGAAGCGTTAGAGTGGGGCGACCTTGCGGGGGTAGTTTCCGGCAAGCCCTATTTCGTTCTGCCGGGTCCGCTCCCGTTGTATCGGGATCTCTCTCAAGGCGATGAGGGAGATGACGTGTTGGCTCTGCAACGGGCGCTTACGCAAATGGGGTACGTCACCCGCGAAACTGGTCACTTGGACAGCGCAACCATAGCAGCAGCATCCTCTTTCTTTGCCAGCGAGGGTTTCACCTTGAACAGCGGCCGAGTGCCCGCCGAGAAGAGTCACCAAGTCGAACCAGGAGCTACACCGGAAAATCCGGCACCAGACGGCTCGAAAGGGTGTCGATCCCGTTCAGGCAACTGCTGGCCCTCCCCGTCGCTAGCGCGACCGTAATCTCCGCGGTGGAAATAGGGCAGAAAGTGACCGTCCAAAGCCCTCTGGCCACGTTTCAAACCGAAAACAACTTCGTCGAGTTCATTGCTGAGGGCCAGCAGGCGGAATCCCTCAGGACTGGGCAGGATGTCACTATCAGGGTCGCGGAGAAGGAACTGACAGGACGGATCACAGCAGTAGGTCCATTTACGGATGCGGGTAATGGGCAACGTGTGGGATATCCCGTGACGGTAGAGGCCATAACTAAGGCAGATCTGGCCTTGTTGACCCCCAATTTAAGCGTCACTGTGGCAGGTAAGGGTAGTGCGGCACAGGCTCTCGCAGTGCCGTTATCCGGTATTCGACAGGATGCCGATGGGGCTTACGTTCTCAGAAGTTCGGGGGGCGATAGAAGTACAAAGGACCCCGCAGCACGCGTCCCCATCACGGTTCTTCGGTCAGGGGGAGGTTTCGCCGCGGTCACTGGTGATCTCAGCGAGGGGGACGAGGTCCAAATATCGTGACGACTTCGCGATCGGCGCTCCTCGCACATGGAGCGGGAGAAGCGGGATTCGATGAAACATTGGCCATCAGCTTGGCAGGAGTTTCGCGCACATATCCAGGCGGCGGGCCCCCGGCTCTATCTGACGTCTCACTGGCGATTCAGTCCGGTGAGTTCGTGTCCATTGTGGGTCCCTCAGGCTCGGGGAAATCGACGCTTTTGAACATCATGGGCTTATTGGACAGGCCCAGCTCCGGACGCCTCGTAATTCGTGGGCAGGCCGCCGGAGCCGCTTCAGAACGAAACCTCGACACGGTGCGCCTGGACTCCATCGGGTTTGTTTTCCAGTCGTCTAACGTCATCGGTGACCAAAGCGTGATAAGCAATGCCGCTATCGGGCTGCGGGTCCAGGGCGTGCCGATGGACGAACGAGCAGAGACTGCATTGGACGCGCTGGAGTTCGTGGGGCTGGAGCATAAGCGCATGGTGCAAGCTAAACTCCTGTCAGGCGGAGAACGGCAACGCCTTGCAATAGCAAGAGCAATCGCAACGCACCCGCAGATCATCCTTGCCGACGAGCCGACAGGCAATCTTGATTCCGACAACGGTCAACGGGTCATCGAATACCTTCGGAAGCTCAACTCCGAGGGTGTCACCGTAATTATCATCACCCATGATTTGAATGTGGCGAACCAAGCAAATCGCCGGATCGAGATCCAGGACGGTCGAATCACGAGTGACGCCGAAACCAATAATCATCCCAGGCCGCGACGTAAGGTCCCGGCCCACCCAGCGCCCTTCGTTATGTCAAGCCAGCAGTCATGGGCGTCACGCATCGCTCAGTCCCTTTTGGATGATTGGGGTGATGCGCTCACCGCGCTCTCCGCTCGTACCATCCGAACGACCCTCCTCATCCTTGCCTTTGCCATCGCCATTGGCGGGATGACTGGCGCCCTTGGTATCAGTTCAACCACTTCGAATGCCATTAACACTCGGCTGGCGATTGCGTCACAGGATACTCTGTCCATGACTGTCGGAGACGGACCTGTTGTGCTTCCGAGCGATTTCGATGAACTTCGTTCCGGGGTAGATCGCATTACCCGCGTTCCTCATGTAGTTGGCGCATCCTATGTTTACTCAGCGGTTCCGGCAGACGTACGTATTACACGGGTTGGACCTTCCGATCTGGAACCTGAAACGCCGTTGTCACTTCATTCCTCCTCGAAGAACTACTTCGATGACTTCGGTATACGGCTAATTCCCGACAACAGCCGGACTGCCCTCGACAACCCACGAGCTGGTCCCCTCGCAATAGTCTCGACCAAGGCAGCAAAAGCGCTCGACATCCCGTATAGCAGGAAAACGGGTCCGGTTGAGGGGGCGAGCATATGGATCGATGACCGGCTTGTGCCCGTTATTGGTGTATTCGATCCCGGTCCAAATTTTCCTGAGTACGCCAACTCCGTCTTCGTAGACGCCAGCATAATGCGTGCCGTATCCAGGACCGACCTAAAAATTCAAGTTAGAACTGAAAAGGGCTTCTCGGCTGCGATCGCGCAAGTTGCACCGCTGGCGTACTCGCCGAGCGACCCCGGAAAGGCGCAGGTGGACGTCACCGCCGATATTCAGTCGATCAGGCAGGGTGTCTCAAATGACCTCGGGTCCCTCATTGCTTTGCTGTCGCTTGTCCTGATGCTCCTGGCCGTTATCACTGCGGCTTCCTCGATGTACCTGACGGTTCAGAACCGGTCGGCAGAGGTAGCCCTCCGACGAGCGATCGGCTCAAGTCGATGGCTGATTTGCCGGTCCTTCATTCTTGAGGGCTTCATCGTTGGAATAACAGCAGGTTTGCTTGGCGGCATCATCGGAACCATGACCACGCTCGGGGTCTCTTGGATCCAGTCCTGGCCGCCTGTGTTGCCGTCAGATCTCTGGCTCGTCGGAATCCTTCTAGGTACGGCCACCGGTATTGTGAGTGCCATATATCCTGCCTGGGTCGCCAGCCGCAAGGATCCCGCTATTGCAATTCGGGGCTAGCAAGCCCACACTCAAACGTCGCTGGCCCGCTAATTCGTTGTTGGGCAACAACGGCAAAGCGGGCCAGCAACGGATCAGGCTTAGGCGTTCGCGATCAACCCCAACTCAGCTTTGGAAGCCAACGCTGAGTGCTTCGGGAACACGCGGACGGTGTAGCCGAAGGAGCCTGAGCGGTTGATGACCAGGGAGCCGTTGAAGAGGTGGCGTCCGTTCCCGAGGTCCTCCACGGAGTCCAGCTCGGCCACCACCACATCCTCCAGCTCATCGGTCTCTTCGGCGCGGCCGAAGGCGACCTCCACGGAGACGTCGTCGGGTGTCAGGTTGTTGAGGGCCACGTAGGCGTTAACCTGCAGGGTGTCGCCCACCTGGGGTTCCTCGGAGACGCCAACGGAGTCCACGTGTTCCACTACGACTTCGGGCCACGCGCTCCGCACCTTCGACGTCCAGGCAGCGAGTTCCTTCGCTTCCTTGAACGATTCAGCCACGGCGCGGCGCCCCGAAACAGCGGCCGGGCAGTAGAGGTTGTTCACGTAGTCGTGCAGCATGCGTTCTGCCGAGACCGCCGGGCCGAGGTTGGCCAGGGTGTGCTTGATCATGGATACCCAATGAGTGGGCACGGTCTCGGTGCTGGACTCGGACGGGCCTGCCGCACCGGCACCCTGGGCCACGGTTGTGCCGTAGAAGCGCGGCGCCACCTGGGTTTCAAGCAGCTCGTACAGTGCGGATGCTTCGATGTCGTCGCGCTCGTCGGCGGAGGCGTTGTTGTTGGCCGTGGGGATGGCCCAGCCGTTTTCGCCGTCGTACATTTCGTCCCACCAGCCGTCGAGGACGGACAGGTTGAGCGAGCCGTTGATCGCGGCCTTCATGCCGGACGTACCGCAGGCTTCGAGCGGGCGGAGCGGGTTGTTGAGCCAGACGTCGCAGCCCGGGAAGAGGGTCCGCGCCATGGCGATGTCGTAGTTGGGCAGGAACACGATCCTGTGCCGGACTGCGGGGTCGTCAGTGAAGCGGACCAGGTCCTGGATCATTTTCTTGCCGGCATCGTCCGCAGGGTGGGACTTCCCGGCGATGACCAATTGGATGGGGTGCTTGGGGTCCAGGAGCAGGGCCTTCAGGCGTGCGGGGTCGCGCAGCATGAGGGTGAGCCGCTTGTAGGTGGGGACGCGGCGGGCGAAGCCGATGGTGAGGACGTCGGGGTCCAGCACTGAATCGGTCCACCCAAGTTCGGCGTCCGCGGCGCCGCGCTTCTTCCACGACGCCCGGAGACGGCGTCGAACGTCGTCGATGAGCTGGGCGCGCAGGTCGCGGCGGAGCGCCCACACGTCTTCGTCGCTGACGTTGTAGGCCAGGTCCCAGCGTCCCAGCGCTTCCGCTTCGGCGCCGAACTGGTGCCGGGCCAGGGAAGAGATGCGCGGGTCCACCCAGGTGGGTACGTGGACGCCGTTGGTGACGGACGTGATGGGAATTTCGGAGTGGTCGAATCCCGGCCACAGCCCGGCGAACATTTCGCGCGAAACCACGCCGTGCAGTTTGGCGACGCCGTTGGCCCGCTGCGCGAGGCGCAGGCCCATGACGGCCATGTTGAAGACGGAGGGGTTGCCGCCTTCGTAGTTTTCCCGGCCGAGTTCCAGGATCCGGTCGGTGGGAACGGCTGGCGCCAGTCCGGCGTCGAAGAAGTGCTTGATCTGCACGGTTTCGAAGCGGTCGATGCCTGCGGGCACGGGTGTGTGCGTGGTGAAGACGGTGGAGGCGCGTCCCGCGGCCAGGGCTTCGTCCCAGCTGAGGGGATCGGTGGCGTTGGACATGGCTTCCTGGATGCGTTCGATTCCCAGGAAACCTGCGTGGCCTTCGTTGGTGTGGAAAACCTCGGGCGCCGGCGTGCCGGTGAGCTCCTGGTAGACGCGGAGGGCCTTGACGCCGCCCATGCCCAGCAGCAGTTCCTGCTGGAGGCGGTGGTCGCCGCCGCCGCCGTAGAGGCGGTCGGTGATGCCACGGGCAGCTTCGTCGTTGGACGGAACGTTTGAGTCCAGCAACAGCAGTGGAACGCGTCCGACGTCGGCACGCCACACGTGCGCGTGGAGTTCACGGCCGTTGGGCAGCGGCAGGGAGATGTGGACTGGCTTGCCGGGGACGCCGTCCTTGCCGGGGTGGCGAAGCAGGGTCAGCGGCAGGCCGTCCGGGTCCAGAACGGGGTACGTTTCCTGCTGCCAGGCGTCGCGGGACAAGGACTGCTTGAAGTAGCCGGCCTGGTAGAGGAGGCCGACGCCGATCAGCGGCACGCCGAGGTCGGACGCGGCTTTGAGGTGGTCGCCTGCCAGGATGCCGAGGCCACCGGAGTACTGCGGCAGGACCTCGGTGATGCCGAATTCCGGGGAGAAGTAGGCGATGCAGGCGGGAGCGTCCTCTCCGAGGCCCTGGTACCAGCGCGGTTCGCTGAGGTACCGGTCCAGGTCCGCTGCTGCGTCCTGCACGCGGGACACTACGTCGCCGTTGTTGGCGAGGTCCTGCAGCTGTTCGCGGCTGATCGACCCCAGGAGGGCTATAGGGTCGTGTTGCGAGGCCTCCCAGAGAGCCGGGTTAAGGCTCGCAAAAAGTTCCCTGGTGGGCCTGTGCCAGGACCAGCGCAAGTTGGTCGCCAAGCGGGCCAGGGGCCTGATGGGCTCAGGGAGGACGGTGCGGACTGTAAACCTTCGAATTGCCTTCACGAGCGCCACACTAACGGACTGGCATGGCAGTCGGAACCGGATTGGGTTTCTTTTAGGTAAAAGTCATCTTGCGCAGAGGAGAAAGGTCGTTTGCTTAGCATTTCCCGATTTTTGTCGCTAACGTCGTGCTTGTGACGAATACCGTGCGAAACATCACCGCCCTGAAAACCAAGACGAAAACGGACATCACCGACGGACTTCGTTTCGGCCGGTTCCCCATCACGGCTGTTCAGCCGGTGGTGGAGGGTGGCCGTTTCCCGGCGAAGGCCCTGCCGGGGGAGGACCTCGTGGTGGGTGCCACGGTCTTCCGTGAAGGCCACGACCAGCTTGGTGTGTCCGCTGTGCTGCTCGACCCGAGAGGCAGGGAGCGCCAGCGTGTGCGCCTGAATCCCGCCCAGGGCGAACAATGGAAGGGCCTTGACCGCTGGGAGGGCCTCATCACCCCCGGTGGCACTGGCGCATGGTCATTCGTCATCGAGGCGTGGCACGACCGCTACGGAACGTGGCACCACAACGCAGAGGTCAAGATCGCCGCCGGCATCGACGTCGAGTTGATGCTCGCCGAGGGCGCAGCCCTCCTGGCCGAAGCAGCCGACGACGCCGGGCGCAGCGGGGCGGACAAGCGCACCCTTCGTGCCGCTTCTGTCGTGCTGGCCGACACCTCCAAGTCTGCCGAGGAGCGCCTTGCTGCCGGGTTCAGCGCCCAGGTGCTGGCCGCCGTCGAGCGCCTTCCGATCCGCGAATTGGTGACTGTTTCCGAACGCTTCCCCCTGCAGGTGGAGCGCGACCTTGCCGGTCGGGCCGCCTGGTACGAGTTCTTCCCCCGTTCCGAGGGCGCGGTTTTCGACCACAACACCGGGGTGTGGACGTCCGGTAATTTCCGTACGGCGGCGAAGCGGCTCGACGCCGTGGCGGAGATGGGATTCGATGTTATCTACATGCCGCCCATCCACCCGATCGGCTTCCAGCACCGGAAGGGACGCAACAACACCCTGACTCCGGGGCCCAACGACCCGGGTTCGCCGTGGGCCATTGGCTCCAAGGACGGTGGCCACGACGCCATCCACCCCGAGCTGGGGACGTTTGAGGATTTTGATGCTTTTGTTGCCCGCGCCAACGAGCTCGGGCTTGAGGTAGCGCTGGACCTCGCCTTGCAGGCAGCCCCTGACCACCCTTGGGTAACGTCGAACCCTGAATGGTTCACCACGCGTGTGGACGGTTCCATTGCATATGCGGAGAACCCGCCCAAGAAATACCAGGACATCTACCCGCTGAACTTTGACAATGATCCCGCGGGCCTGTCGAAGGAAATCCTGCGGATCGTGCTCTTGTGGATCAGCCACGGCGTGAAGGTCTTCCGCGTGGACAACCCGCACACCAAACCCGTCTGGTTCTGGGAGTGGCTGATCGGGAAGGTCAACAAGAAGCACCCCGACGTCGTTTTCCTCGCCGAAGCTTTCACCCGCCCGCCCATGATGCATGCCCTGGGCCGGGCCGGTTTCCAGCAGTCCTACACGTATTTCACGTGGCGCAACACCAAGACGGAGCTGGAAGAGTACTTCTACGAGGTCAGCCACGTCAGCCCGGCGTATTTCCGGCCCAACTTCTTCGTCAACACCCCTGACATCCTCACCGAGTACCTGCAGTACGGCGGTCCGGCGGCTTTCAAGATCCGCGCAGTCCTGGCTTCCACAGCCAGCCCGTTGTGGGGCGTGTACGCCGGCTACGAGCTGTATGAGCATGTTGCCCGCCCTGGTGCCGAGGAGTACATCGACAACGAAAAGTTCGAGATCAAGGCCCGGGACTGGGAGGGTGCGGCCGCGTCAGGGCGGACCCTTGCTCCGTACATCACGCGGCTCAACGCCATACGCAAGAACCACGTGGCGTTGGGGGACCTGCAGAACCTGACGTTGCACCACAGCACGGACGACGCCACCATTGTCTACTCCAAGCACAAGACTCTTCCGGACGGCACCAAGGACACGTTGATCATCGTGGTCAACGTGGATCCGCACAGCGCCCGGGAGAGCACGGTGTCCCTGGACCTGGCAGCGTTGCAGCTGGACCCTGAGGACTTCAACGAGGACGGCCGCTTCCGCGTGGACGACCTGATCAGCGGACAGAGCTGGGAGTGGGGCGAGCACAACTACGTCCGCCTGGACGCCCATGTTGAACCCGCACACATCCTGAGCATCCGGAGGCAGCTTTAGTGAGTTTCTCTCCGCAAAACCCCAGCCAGTACTTCACTCCGAAGAACACCTTCGAGTTGAACGCCCCAGGTCTCCAGCACGATCCGAACTGGTACCGCAAGGCAGTCTTCTATGAGGTACTGGTGCGGGCCTTTGCGGATGCCAACGGGGACGGCTCGGGCGACTTTCAGGGGCTGATCGAGAAGTTGGACTACCTGCAGTGGCTGGGCGTGGATTGCCTGTGGCTGCCGCCGTTCTTCCATTCCCCGTTGCGTGATGGCGGCTACGACATTGCGGACTACACCTCGGTGCTGGACGAGTTCGGGACCATCAGCGATTTCAAGCGGCTGGTGGCTGAGGCGCACGCCCGCGGCGTCCGGGTGATCATCGATCTTCCCCTGAACCACACCTCGGACCAGCACCCTTGGTTCCAGGAATCACGCAAGGACCCAACGGGCCCCTACGGGGATTTCTATGTGTGGAGTGACACGGACGAGAAGTACCAGGATGCCCGCATCATTTTCGTTGATACGGAAGAGTCGAACTGGACCTTCGACCCTATCCGCCGCCAGTTCTTCTGGCACCGGTTCTTCAGCCACCAACCCGACCTGAACTTCGAGAACCCCAAGGTCATCGAGGCCCTCTTCGACGTGGTCCGGTTCTGGCTGGACCAGGGCATCGACGGTTTCCGTGCCGATGCCATTCCGTACCTGTTCGAAGAAGAGGGCACCAACTGCGAGAACCTGCCGGCCACGCACGCCTTCCTGCAGGATCTTCGCCGGATGGTGGACGCGAACTACCCGGGCCGTGTGATCATCGCGGAGGCCAACCAGCCGCCGCATGAAGTGGTGGAGTATTTCGGCACGGAGGAAGCTCCTGAATGCCATATGGCCTTCCACTTCCCGATCATGCCCCGGCTGTATTACGCCCTGCGCGACCAGAAAGCCGCGCCGATCATCGAGACGTTGCGAGAGACCCCCGAGATCCCCAAGGGTGCCCAATGGGGCACATTCCTCAGGAACCACGACGAGCTCACCCTGGAGATGGTGCCGGCCGAGGAGCGTGCCGCGATGCTGGGGTGGTACGCCCCGGATCCGCGCATGCGGGCGAACATCGGTATCAGGCGCAGGCTGGCCCCGCTGCTGGATAATTCCCGCGCCGAGATCGAACTGATCAACGCGCTGTTGCTGTCCCTGCCTGGTAGTCCCTTCCTTTACTACGGGGATGAGATCGGCATGGGAGACAACATCTGGTTGGACGACCGCGACGCCGTCCGCACGCCCATGCAGTGGAACCCCGATCGGAATGCGGGCTTCTCGGGAGCGGATCCGGGAAAGCTGTACCTCCCGGTCATCCAGTCGCTGGTTTACAACTACAGCATGGCCAACGTTGAGGCGGAGGCGGCGCACTCCGGTTCGCTGCTGCGCTGGACGCGGCAGATCCTCAGCGTTCGAAAGAACCATCCGGTGTTCGGCTTGGGCGGTTTCCGCCACATTGAGGCCGACCACGAGGTAGTGCTGGCGTACGTGCGTGAGTTGCCGCCCGGTAATCCGGATGGGGAGGTCGCCGAAACCATACTGTGTGTGTTCAACCTTTCGCAGCACCCTGTGGCAGCTACCTTGGACCTTCCCGAGTTTGCGGGCCGCGGCCTGCGCGATATCTTCGGCGGCCAACCCTTCCCGGCTGTCGGCGAGAACGGCAACCTGACCGTGATGCTGGGCAGCCACAGCTTCTATTGGCTGCGGCTGCGCTCGGCATCTTCCAATCCATCGTCGCCTTTTACCCAGGCGATCCCCGTGGTGTCGACCAAAGGATGAGATGAGCAAGGGAACAAACAACCCCGCCATTGAAAGTCTTCTCCGGACCTGGCTCCCCACCAAGCGCTGGTTCCCGGTGAAGAGCCCCGATTTTGCCGTTGAGCAGGTGGGCGGTTTCAGACTCCCAGCCGCCGCCGATGATGCCGCGTTTGAGGTGGTGTTGTTGGCAGTCACCTACCGGACGGCCGACGGCGGTCCCCGGACTGACGTTGTCCAGGTGCCGTTGAGCTTCCGCAGCCAGCCGCTCGTGGACGCGCCCACAGCGCTTTTGGGTGAGTTCACTGATCCGGAACGAGGGCTTCAACTGGTGTACGACGCCGTGTACGACTCCGCGTTCGTTTCCGCTTGGCTGGACTTCATGCGCAGCGAAGCCTCCTTGGAGGACAGCCTGGCGCAGGGGCATCTCACCCACGGCAAGGTCACGCTCCCCAGGAATCCGGTTTCTGCGCGAGTCCTCTCCGGTGAGCAATCGAATACCTCGGTCATCATCGACGACGGCGACTCGGCCGCCATCCTCAAGGTTTTCCGCGTGCTGGCGGCCGGCAAGAACCCGGAAGTGGAGCTGGGCGCAGCACTGACGGCGGCCGGAACCAGCGAGGTTCCCGCGACGCTTGGTTGGATCACCGGCTCGTGGCACCAACCGGCGTCGAACGGTTCCGCAACCGCCACCGGTGAGCTGACAGTCGCCCACGAGTTCCTCCTGGGTGGGCAGGATGCCTGGCGCCTGGCCGTCGACGCCGCGGCGGCAGGGAAAGATTTCACCGCGGAAGCCCGCGGCTTGGGAGCGGCGACAGCCACAGTCCATGCCCGGCTGGCCGAAACGTTCGGCGTTCTGGACGGTCAGGCACAGGGCCCGGACATCATCGCCACTGTTGCCAGGCGGGTCCGTCAGTCCTGGGCAGAGGCCGCCTCCGCCGTCGGGCCTTACGACGCGAATGTTCAGGAACTGCTGGACACTTTGGACCCGCGCGACGTCGGGCAGTTGCAACGCGTGCATGGCGATCTTCACCTTGGGCAGATCCTCTGGGTCCCGGGCGCGGAAGACCGCGCAGGGCGTTGGGCCATCCTGGACTTCGAAGGGGAACCGCTGCGCACCATTGACGAACGCAATATGCCCGACCTTCCCCTGCGGGACGTGTCGGGAATGCTGCGGTCCTTCGACTACGCCGCAGGCGCCGCCACGCGCGAGAATGCCGACGCCTCGGTGCCCGAAACCTGGGTGGATGACTGCGCTGCCGCCTTCCTTGAGGGGTACAGCGACGTCACCCCCGGAACCATAGACCGCCGCTCGCCGCTCTTTGTGGCATTGTGGCTGGACAAGGCCTTATACGAGGTGGTCTACGAGCTGCGAAACCGGCCCGACTGGCTGTCGATCCCGGTCAACGCATCGCGACGAATCCTCGACAACACAAGCCGCGGCAAGCATGCGGCAGCTACAGCGGAAGGTAATGACATGACTGGCTCTGCACGTACCGAACGGCCCCGAGTCCCACTGCACGTGGATTCCGAGACCTTGGAACGCGTGGCAGCGGGGGCTTACCACGCACCGCACTCCGTGCTCGGCGCCCATCTGGATGATCACGGCCACGTCACCATCCGGACCGTGAAGCACTTGGCCAAGTCCGTTGCGGTAGTGACCGAAGCCGGACGCACGGACATGACGCACGAGGCACACGGTGTCTGGGCTGCCGTCCTGGAACCGCTGCAGGCCGGCCACGTGCCCGACTACCGTTTGGAAGTGGCGTACGACGCCGAGACAGTCACCGTTGATGACCCGTACCACTACTTGCCTACGGTGGGCGAGGTAGACCTGCACCTGATCGGCGAAGGCCGGCACGAGCGGCTGTGGGACGTCCTTGGTGCCCATGTCCAGCACTACCGGTCCTCGCTGAGCGAAGTGGACGGGGTCTCCTTCGCGGTGTGGGCTCCAAACGCGCAGGCTGTCCGGGTCAAGGGTGACTTCAACGGCTGGGACGGCCGCTCTCACGGCATGCGTTCCTTGGGCTCCTCGGGCGTATGGGAACTCTTCGTTCCCGGTGTTGTAGTAGGGGCGTGCTACAAATACGAGATCCTGACCAAAGAAGGGCAGTGGGTGGAGAAAGCGGACCCCCTGGCCTTCGGGACCGAAGTTCCGCCGCTGACTGCCTCGCGGGTGGTTGATCCGAGCTACCGCTTCAAGGATGAAGAGTGGATGGCTGCCCGTGCACAAAGGGATCCCCACAATTCGCCGATGAGCGTCTACGAAGTCCACCTGGGCTCTTGGCGATTGGGCCTTGGCTACAAGGAACTGGCCAAGGAACTCGTCGACTATGTGAAGTGGCTTGGCTTCTCCCACGTGGAGTTCATGCCCGTCGCCGAGCACCCCTTCGGCGGCTCGTGGGGCTACCAGGTGACGTCCTATTTTGCGCCGACGTCCCGGTTCGGGCACCCGGACGAGTTCCGGTTCCTCGTGGATTCCCTGCACCAGGCAGGCATCGGTGTGCTCCTGGACTGGGTCCCGGCGCACTTCCCCAAGGACGCCTGGGCTTTGGCCAAGTTCGACGGCCAGCCCCTGTATGAGCACTCCGATCCCGCCCTCGGTGAGCACCCGGACTGGGGAACACTGATCTTTGACTTCGGGCGCAGCGAGGTCCGGAACTTCCTGGTGGCCAACGCGCTGTACTGGCTGGAGGAGTTCCACATCGACGGCCTGCGCGTGGACGCGGTGGCATCCATGATCTACCTGGATTACTCCCGCGAAGAAGGACAGTGGCGCCCCAACAAGTTCGGCGGCCGCGAAAACCTCGAGGCCATCTCCTTCATGCAGGAAGTCAACGCCACGGTCTACAAGTCCCACCCGGGAGCCATCATCATCGCCGAAGAGTCCACGGCATTCCCCGGTGTGACGGCACCGACCAACCATGGCGGGCTCGGCTTCGGGCTCAAATGGAACATGGGCTGGATGCACGATTCGCTGAAGTACATCTCCGAAGACCCCATCAACCGCAAATGGCACCATGGCACCATCACGTTCTCCCTGGTCTACGCGTTCACGGAAAACTTCCTGCTGCCCATCAGCCACGACGAGGTAGTCCACGGCAAGGGTTCCATGCTGCGCAAGATGCCGGGTGACCGGTGGCAGCAGCTGGCAAACCTTCGCGCCTTCTTTGCATACCAGTGGGCGCACCCGGGCAAGCAGCTCATCTTCATGGGTACCGAGTTCGGCCAGGAAGCGGAGTGGTCCGAACAGTACGGGCTGGACTGGTTCCTCGCCGACATCCCGGCCCACCGCGGACTCCAGCTTCTGGTCAAGGACCTCAATGAGCTGTATTCCTCGACGCCGGCACTGTACCAACGCGACAACGAAGCCGGCGGTTTCCAGTGGATCAACGGCGGGGACGCGGACCACAACGTCCTCACCTTCATCCGGTGGGACCATGAAGGCAAGCCGCTGGTCTGTGCCATCAACTTCTCCGGCGGCCCGCACAAGGACTACATCCTGGGTGTACCTGGAGCAGGGGAGTGGGTGGAGGTGCTGAACACCGACGCCGAAACGTATGGCGGCTCGGGTGTCGTCAACGCCGGCACCTTGAAGGCCAGTGCGCCGGGAACCGATGGACAGCCGGCCGCGCTCACCGTCACGCTTCCGCCGCTTGGGGCCTCGTGGTTCGCGCCCTCCGAATAGACCCACGCTCTCTCACGTAATCACCCCTTCCGGCCGACGCTCTCTCACGTAATCACCCCTTCCAGGCAACGCTCCTCCACTGTGGTGGGGGAGCGTTGTTGTTAGGCAAGCCCGTCCTGAGACAGGGGCTTTGCCAAGCCGGCAGAGTGTGTGTATAGTTAGTACCCGCGCTGCTCCCCAGTGGAGGAAGGCGAAACCGACATGAATCCTCAAGGAAAATCAAGTCAACTTCGCCGATTTGACCCGGAGGCGGGCAGCGGGTAAGTTTGAAAAGTTGCTCCGGAGCGATCCTGGACCCCTTGTGGGGTGTGGGTGGTGCCGGTAAGTGTCTGTTGTTTGAGAACTCAATAGTGTGCCAAGTTTGTTGATACCGATTGTTTTATTGATTGGTTGAAATTATGGCTGGATCATTGCGCACCCCCGTGTGTGGTGGTCTGGTTTTCAGCTGGTTTCGAATTTTGTGCAGCCGCGTTTTACCGTTATTTCCGGTGGGTGTGGTTGTGTCTGTTTGATTTTTTTTACTTCAACGGAGAGTTTGATCCTGGCTCAGGATGAACGCTGGCGGCGTGCTTAACACATGCAAGTCGAACGATGATCCCAGCTTGCTGGGGGATTAGTGGCGAACGGGTGAGTAACACGTGAGTAACCTGCCCTTGACTCTGGGATAAGCCTGGGAAACTGGGTCTAATACCGGATATGACCATTCCACGCATGTGGTGGTGGTGGAAAGCTTTTGTGGTTTTGGATGGACTCGCGGCCTATCAGCTTGTTGGTGGGGTAATGGCCTACCAAGGCGACGACGGGTAGCCGGCCTGAGAGGGTGACCGGCCACACTGGGACTGAGACACGGCCCAGACTCCTACGGGAGGCAGCAGTGGGGAATATTGCACAATGGGCGCAAGCCTGATGCAGCGACGCCGCGTGAGGGATGACGGCCTTCGGGTTGTAAACCTCTTTCAGTAGGGAAGAAGCGAAAGTGACGGTACCTGCAGAAGAAGCGCCGGCTAACTACGTGCCAGCAGCCGCGGTAATACGTAGGGCGCAAGCGTTATCCGGAATTATTGGGCGTAAAGAGCTCGTAGGCGGTTTGTCGCGTCTGCTGTGAAAGACCGGGGCTCAACTCCGGTTCTGCAGTGGGTACGGGCAGACTAGAGTGCAGTAGGGGAGACTGGAATTCCTGGTGTAGCGGTGAAATGCGCAGATATCAGGAGGAACACCGATGGCGAAGGCAGGTCTCTGGGCTGTAACTGACGCTGAGGAGCGAAAGCATGGGGAGCGAACAGGATTAGATACCCTGGTAGTCCATGCCGTAAACGTTGGGCACTAGGTGTGGGGGACATTCCACGTTTTCCGCGCCGTAGCTAACGCATTAAGTGCCCCGCCTGGGGAGTACGGCCGCAAGGCTAAAACTCAAAGGAATTGACGGGGGCCCGCACAAGCGGCGGAGCATGCGGATTAATTCGATGCAACGCGAAGAACCTTACCAAGGCTTGACATGAACCGGTAATACCTGGAAACAGGTGCCCCGCTTGCGGTCGGTTTACAGGTGGTGCATGGTTGTCGTCAGCTCGTGTCGTGAGATGTTGGGTTAAGTCCCGCAACGAGCGCAACCCTCGTTCTATGTTGCCAGCGGTTCGGCCGGGGACTCATAGGAGACTGCCGGGGTCAACTCGGAGGAAGGTGGGGACGACGTCAAATCATCATGCCCCTTATGTCTTGGGCTTCACGCATGCTACAATGGCCGGTACAAAGGGTTGCGATACTGTGAGGTGGAGCTAATCCCAAAAAGCCGGTCTCAGTTCGGATTGGGGTCTGCAACTCGACCCCATGAAGTCGGAGTCGCTAGTAATCGCAGATCAGCAACGCTGCGGTGAATACGTTCCCGGGCCTTGTACACACCGCCCGTCAAGTCACGAAAGTTGGTAACACCCGAAGCCGGTGGCCTAACCCTTGTGGGGGGAGCCGTCGAAGGTGGGACCGGCGATTGGGACTAAGTCGTAACAAGGTAGCCGTACCGGAAGGTGCGGCTGGATCACCTCCTTTCTAAGGAGCTGCTAACAACTGTCCGTGTTCTGTGTATGCGGTTCGTGGTGGTTGTCAGTGTTGCCCATTGCGCAGGCGTCTGTTCTGCGGTGGGTGCTCATGGGTGGAATATCAACGAATCATTTTTTGGCATGGCCTGTTCGGTTGTGTCCTGGTG